>CAZQGN010000009.1:0-90535 GCA_964592865.1 uncultured Chloracidobacterium sp.
ACTAATAGGAGGATCAATCACCAGGAAAGTGTAAACTTTTTTCAGGACGACACAGTCAGGACACTCGGGACACTCGGGACACTCGGGACAGCCGGGACACTCAGGACAGTCGGGACAGCGTGGACAGTCGGGGCAGTCAGGACAGCCGGGACAGTCGGGACAGATGCGGAAAGTGTACGAAATACGGGCGTTTTGGCATTAAAGGGCTTTCCGGGCCGGGCATCCGGACGGAGTTTAGATCGTGCTCGATGCTGTGACGGAGCGTTTGGTGAAAAGTGCCCGGGCCAGCCACCAGACGAGTCCGTGGCCGACGTAAACGACCGAGATCGCCAGCAGGGCATATCCGGAATACAGCCAGACCGCCATTCCCATCGCGACCAGTCCCAGCAGCATCATAAAGTTCGTGCGGCGTGAACCGAGCGTTTTCATGCTCGAATAGCGGATCTTGCTGACCATCAGTATGCTCAGGACCGCGACGAGGCAATAGATCAGGATGGTGTAGTATCGCGAGGTCTCGGGGCCGTAAAAATTGAGCGGCTCGGGCGAAAAATGGACGATCGCCGCCAAAAGGCCGCCCGCCGGCGGGATCGGCAGCCCGACAAAATTCTTTTTGTCGACTTTGGCCGAGCCCTCAGCCAGGACGCGTGGACGTGTCGCCTGGAGGTTAAACCTCGCCAGACGAAACGCACCGCACATCAGGTACATAAACAGCAGCAGGACGCCGGTGTTGTACGCCGGGCTGCCCTCGTGAAACGTCGGTGCGACGGCCCAGGCGAAAACAAGCGCGGTCGGGGCGATGCCGAATGTCAGGACGTCGGCCAGCGAATCGAACTGCACGCCGATCTCGGTCGCCGTTCGTGTCGCCCGGGCCACGCGGCCGTCGAGCGTATCAAAAAGGATAGCGAGCCCGATGGCGATTGCCGAGTGATCGAAATAGACCGAGGCGGTCGTCGGGTCGCTGACCGCCGCGTGAAAACCGCGAACTGACCACAACACGGCCAGAAAGCCCATTCCGACGTTTGCCGCCGTGAAAAGCGTCGGGATCACGTAGAGCCCTTTCTTGATGCCTTTGTGCGGAGGCCGTGTGTCTTTTTCGTCGTCCATTGAATGGTGTTTTGGCCGTCGTGCGGCCTGTGCCGTGTTACTTTTCGCTCAGCCGGGCGATTATGGTCTCGCCGCCCCTGACCCGATCGCCGACCTTGACCTCGATGGTCACATCGCCGGGCATTAACAGGTCGGTACGCGAACTGAACTTGATCAACCCGAATTTCTGGCCGCGTTCAAGATTATCGCCTTTAGAAGGCCAACAAACAATTCGGCGAGCGAGAATTCCGGCGATCTGCGTACATTTTACGCTTACGCCGCCGTCACGGATGTCGAGCGTATTACGCTCGTTCACAAAACTGGCGTTGTTGCTCGTCGCCGGCAGTTTTTTGCCTTTGACATAATCGATCGTCTCGATCCGGCCCGCGATCGGCGACCGATTTATGTGCACGTCGAGCGGCGACAGAAATACACTGACCAGCTTGCCTTCGGGCAGTTCGTCGATGCGGGTGACGCGGCCGTCGGCGGCCGAAACTATTATCCCGGGCTCATCGGGGATAATACGTGCAGGATCGCGAAAAAAATACGCCATAAACAGGCATATGAACAGGCATATCGCCGCCGGTATCCACCATTGCAGAACGCCGAACAATATTATGAACGCTCCGGGGACCAGAACGAATGGAATGCCTTCACGCACCATAAGAACAATCGATAATACTACACAATTTGCGGCCATTGTCGAAACGCAAAAAAGCCCGGTGTCACACGACACCGGGCGAAGAGGAGGATCATATGAAGAGACTCTAGCCGCGAATGGGATTATCCTTTGCGTAACTGTACGCACACCAGCCCGCGATCAGGTGAACCACCCAACCGAGGAGACCGGCCGAGCCGATCCAGGAAAAGCCGGTCAAAACCAACCATATTATGCCGATAACGATCCTGCCGTTATATATCTGCCCGATGCCCGGGATCAGAAGACTTAGTATTCCTGCCAGTAAAGGTTCTCTCATCGTAAGCTTCGCGCCTCCACCGATAAATAACGACAGGCACGAAAAAAAGTTTCAGATTTCTGAGGCTCGGTCAGTGCGGGAGCAGTTCGTGCAGGAAGAAATGAAAAGCGAAGAAAAGGGCGACCCCGGCAAAGACCGAGAACGAAACGCCCGGGCGGTTGCCGCCGTGATGATTGACCTCGGGGATCAGGTCGCTCGCCGCGACATAGAGCGTCACGCCGCCCGAAACCGGCAATGCGTACGCGACCGCCGATGTGATATTGCTGCCGACAAAGTAGAACGTCAGCACGCCGGCGAGTGTCGTGATCCCCATCAGGCCCGTCGAGGTCAATACCGACCGAAGGCCGTTGCCGGTCGCCAGCACCATCGACCCGATCGAAAATCCCTCGGGGAACTTATGCATCAGCACGGCAATAAAGACGAGGAAGCCGAGATTGCGGTCGAGCTGGGCCGCCGCCGCGATCGACACACCGTCGAAGAACGTGTGGACAAGCAGGCCGCCGACAGCCGTATACGCCGAACGGCTCGAGATGAGTTCGTCGGAGTGGACCTCTTCGCCAAGGTGAAAGTGCGGTGCGATCGTGTGTTCGACAAACTGGGTCAGAAGATAGCCGGCCATGATCAAAAGCATCGGAACGTATAGTTCGTCAGATGTCTCCGGATTATTCTTCTGCCACAGCAGGATCGATTTTGGCAGGATCTCAAATATCGTGACCGACAGCATAAAGCCGGCCCCGAGCGCCAAAAGGTACTTGAGAAACCGCTTGTATGTCGAGTGCAGTTTTGACGGGAATAGGATAAGGCCGCCGACGATATTGGCCGCCGCCGCAACTATCCCGAAAATTAGAAGTTGGATCAACACGCTTATTGCCGCACGGCCCGCGGCCGCAGCGAAGGTTAATCGTATATCAACGGCAGCATAAACAACAAAATCGAAAAAGAGATGCGCGCATATTTGTATAACGGCTTAAACACTCTGGGCAAGAAAAAAAGACTGAAGATAGTTCTTGACACATATCAATAAACAGTCCTAATATATGGATGCGTGATCGAATTGAAGTCCGGCGAGGCGAGTTCTGAGTCGGGAAAATGTAAAGTATATGCTTAAGCGATTAAGCACTTTATAACTAGATTTGGTCAGGTAAGTTGTTTATCAAACCCGAAGAATCTGATCGGCCGTGACGGGCGGGCGACGAACTCCGGGGGCACACATTACACAAAATAAAATCTATCGGTACACATGGCGCGGTGTTGATCATCTGTACCATTCGCGGCGAGTCACTAAGCTCTTTGAAGATGCACGAGGACGCAACCGAATTTTCGCATAGCTCGGTCCTGCTGCAGGAAACGCTCGACGTGATCGACGCCGCATCGAGACGCCATGTCGTCGATGCCACGCTCGGATTGGGCGGGCACACCGAGGCGATGCTTGAGCTTTCGCCCGATTGTTTGGTCCTCGGGATCGATCAGGACGATGCGGCGATCGAGATCGCGTCGAAAAGGCT
The DNA here is from genome assembly GCA_964592865.1 of uncultured Chloracidobacterium sp. Taxonomy (GTDB): domain Bacteria; phylum Acidobacteriota; class Blastocatellia; order Pyrinomonadales; family Pyrinomonadaceae; genus OLB17. The sequence continues at coordinate 3,566 of CAZQGN010000009.1, forward strand.
CGAAAGATTCGGCAGCCGCTTTACGGCCACGAAAGGCAACTTTTCGGATGTCGCGAGGATAGTCAAAAGCGCCGGCTTCGGGCCGCCTGACGCGATCATAGCCGACCTTGGCGTTTCGTCCTTGCAGTTTGACGACGCGAGCCGCGGATTCAGCTTTAGATTTGACGCTCCGCTTGATATGCGGATGGACCCCGCCTCCGGCGGCCAGACAGCGGCAGAATTGCTCCTTGAAACCAGTGAGACCGATATCGCCAATATCATTTACCAGTATGGCGAAGAGCGGTTTTCGCGGCGGATCGCCAGGCGGATCGTGGAACGCAACGAAAGCGGCGATCCGGTCTCGACGACGCGTCAGCTGGCGGAACTTGTCGAACGTTCGGTCCGCCGAAGCCCGAAGGACAAGATCCACCCGGCGACGAGAACATTTCAGGCGTTAAGGATCGCCGTCAACAGGGAACTTGAGGTACTTGAAAAATTTATCGCCGATGCGGCCGGCCTGCTCTCAGAGAACGGCATTCTGGCGATCATTACGTTTCACAGTCTCGAAGACAGGATCGTGAAACACGCGTTTCAGAAATTGTCCGGCAAGTGCACTTGCCCGCCGCGCATCCCACAATGCGTCTGTGGTGCCAAAAAGGCCGTCGAGATCCTCACTCGAAAGCCGATAGTGCCCGGTGATGCTGAGTTGAAAGAGAATGCACGCTCCCGAAGTGCGAAATTGCGAGCTTTTAGAAAGCTCGGACCTGTAGATTAGACCGACATTTGAATCATATGACCAAACGTGAACAAAAGAGGCGCTCCATCACCAGCAACCGAAACATCTCGCCCGCCGGCAGGCTTCAGCTTTACGTTATGATGGGCATATTCGTCGCGATCCTCGTCACGGGCTTCTTCTTTGCGGCCCGTCAGCATTTCGCGTCGATCGACTACGGTATAAGGAACTCGAAACTACGTAAACAGCTCGACGATCTCGAGACCGAAAAGCGGCGCCTGCTCCTGGCACGTGAGGTGTCGGTCGCACCGTCGCAGATCAAGCAGGCGGCCAGGAAATTTGGGATCGCCGGACAGGACATTGAAACGCCGCAGACGGCATCCCTTGCCAAGACGCCTGCGGGCACTCCCGCCGCTGCCGCCAAGGCTGCGGACACTGTCAGGCCCGGATCAGCGTATCCTATTGTGAATGCATCGTTTACGGCCGCAGCCGCAAAGTCCGCCAAGCAAGAGAAGCCCGGCAAGGACGATGCTCCGCGTCCTCGTGTAGTGACGACCGCGATGGTCGCCGCTCGATAGTATTCACCGATTCCGGTCGGTCAGGTTAGCGTTCGAGAAGGTCTCAGAGAACAATGGCACGTAAATCCACGCGAAAGAAAAAGGCGAATCCACGACAGGTCGCATTTACCCGGTTTATGTTCATCGTGGCCGTTTTTGCGGTTTGGATGCTGGGGATCAGTGCAAGGCTCGTTCACCTGCAGGTCACACAGCATGACTGGCTCCGCGAAAAGGCCGTGGACCAACGCCAGGACGTAAAAAAGAGCAAACTTCTTCGCGGCACGATCTACGACCGCGACAATCGGCCATTGGCGATGAGTATCCGCGTAAAGTCGCTCTACGCCGACCCGACCGAGATCAAGGACATTGACGCGACAGCCAAGATACTTGCCAAATCGCTCAAGCTCGACGCGGTTCAACTGTCAAAGCAGTTGAACGAAGGGAAGGCCGGCAAGAAGCGCTTTGTGCCGATCCTGAAAAAGCTTGACGAAGAGACCGTACAGAAGATCAATAAGACACTCGTCGCCGACAACATCCAGAAGGCAGATATGCCGCGTTTTGAGGGACTGCATTACTCCGAGGACCAGACGCGAAGTTATCCGTACGGATCGATGGCTGCTCAGGTCATCGGCTTTTCAAATCAGGATGACGCCGGTATGGCCGGGATCGAACAGTCGCAGGATGACATTCTCCACGGCGCTGTTATCAAGAAGCTGCAGGAGCGCGATCGTCTGGGCCGGATATACGACGAGACTGTGTTCGAAAGGGAACGTCCCGGTGACATCAGTCTGACGATCGCGGCGTCGTACCAGTTCAAGGCCGATCAGGCTCTCGAGAACGGGGTAAAGGCAGCGAACGCGAAGTCCGGAATGGCGGTCGTACTGTCGGTCAAGACGGGCGAGATCCTCGCGATGTCCAACTATCCGAGTTTTGACCCCAATTCGATCAAGGACGCCGTTCCTGCGAGCATCACCAACCACTCGATCCAGAGCGTCTATTCGCCCGGTTCGGTCATGAAGCTGGTGACATACGGGTCAGGGCTCGAAAAGAACCTCTTTAAGCCGGACGATCAGATCGATGCCGGAAACGGCACCATCGAGGTCGCAAATCACAAATTTACCGATTCGCACCACGTGGGAACGGTCAGTTATTCGCAGGCCCTGGCTCATTCGAGCAACGTCTGCGCGATTAAAACCGGGCTGCGTGTCGGCAAGGACGATTTCTTTTCGATGCTGCAGAATATGGGTTTTGGGATCCGAACGGGCGTTGAACTTCCGGCCGAGACGGCGGGTATTTTGAGGTCGCCCGATAAATGGAACGGCGACTCATTGGCGTCGATGTCGATCGGTTATGAAATTGGTGTGACTGCGTTGCAAATGGCATCGGCTTTTGCGACGATAGCCAATGACGGAGTCAGGATTCAGCCTCGATTGATCAAAGAAATACGCAAGCCGGAACAGGCCCCGGTCGCCGGCAACAAGTCCGAAGGCGTCCGGGTGGTTTCGGTCGAGACTGCCCGTAATCTGCGTACCATGCTGCGTCAGGTCGTGCTCACAGGTACCGGCCGCCGTGCACAGTTAAATGGGTATACATCCGCGGGAAAGACGGGAACAGCGTGGAAATTTGATCCGGTCGCGAAGCGTGTCGACCCGAGCAAATATATTTCGTCGTTTATCGGAATGGCCCCGGCCGATAACCCTGAGATCGTTATCGCCGTCGTAATCGATGAGCCCAGGAACGGGGCTCGTGACGGCGGCCAGGTAGCGGCACCGGTATTCAAAAGTATCGCCGAGCAGCTGTTGCCGGAAATGAACGTCAAGCCCGATGGTTCGGAAATTCGCGAGGAACCGGTCGCACAGGATATCCCGGAGTTGGCCTCGTCGAAAAACGTCGAAAAGGGAACCACGACCGATAAGCAGGGCGGAAAGACTGCGGCGTTGACCGCACCGAAAGCGACCGAGCCGAAAAAGCCGGCTGATGTAAAGAAAGGCTCGGATAAGAAGCAGGGAAACGGGAAGAAGATTTCGGGTAACACGACGGCGGCCGCAGGGTTGCCGCGAAGAGATCAAGCTGAGTTGGTAGAAAGTTGAATTTAGAAAAAGCGATCGAATACATAAAAGGCGAAACGCCGGATCTGTCCCCCGCTTTGCTCCAACGAGACGTCACATCATTTGTGATCGATTCGCGTGAGGTTAAGGCGGGCGACGTGTTTTTCGCGTTATCTCAGCCGGAATACCTGCAAAACGGCTTTAACGGTGAATTTGCGGATTCGACCGCGTTTGCCGCCGAGGCACTGGATCGCGGAGCGATCGCTGCCGTAGTCAGGCGTGACCGCTTTGAGGAGCATTTCGAACAGCTAGAGAGCCGTCGCGACCGACTGATCTTTGTCGAGGACGTGATCGCCGGATTTCAGCGGCTTGCTCACGGTGTATACCTGGAATGGGACAGACCGGTCGTGGCGATCACGGGCAGTGCCGGTAAGACGACGGCGAAAGAACTGACCGCCCATGTCCTGGAAGCATCGGGACGCAAAGTGCTGCGGAACATCAAGAATTATAATAACGGCCTTGGCCATCCGCTTACCGTTTTGAGGCTCGCGGCGGACTCGACCTATGACATCGCGGTCCTTGAAATGGGGATGTCGACACCGCTCAACGAGATCGCCCGGCTTTGCCGGATCACGCCGCCCGACGTTGCTGTTGAGCTAAATGTTCTACCGGTCCATATTGAGCATCTCGGCACCATTGAGAACATCGCAAAGGCCAAGGCGGAGCTGGTCGAGGGGATGAAAGCCGGCGGAACGGCCGTATTAAATGCCGACGATGAGCGTGTCGCGGCGATGGCGCCGTTGTCCAAAGGTTCGGTCGTTACATACGGGATCAGGGAAAAGGCGGATATTTCGGCGTCCGATCTTGTTTTCGAGGGTTTTGGCAAAACTCGATTTAGGTTAAACACGCCGACCGGTTCGGCCGAGGTCGTCTTTCCCTTGAATGGCACGCATAGTGTTATGAACGCACTCGCCGCGGCAGCCGCGGGACACGCTTTCGGTATGGAGGCGGGTGACATCGCCGCTGCATTATCGAGTGTGACCGCTCCGCCTCAGCGAGGTGAAATATTGCGGTTCGCGGGCGGCTTTACGTTAATAAACGATTCGTACAATTCCAATCCTGACGCTTTGTTGTCGATGGTCGACACTCTTGTCGAGGGATCGCCGTCGGGCTCACGGACCATCGTCGTTGCCGGCGAAATGCTCGAACTGGGCGATAACGGAAGTGAGATCCATCGTGAAACAGGCATGGCGATCGCCGCGCGGCGGATCGACGTTCTCATTGGCGTTCGCGGCCTCGCTGCCGATCTGGTTAACGGTGCACGGTCAGCCGGGCTTGCCGAAGCGAATTTCGCGGACGATTCGGATGCCGCCGGTGAGATGCTCATGTCAATTGTCAGGGCCGGGGACGTGGTTTTGGTAAAGGGGTCACGGGGTGTTAGAACGGAAAAGGTGATCGAAAAGTTGACCGAAAAATTTGAATTGGAGGATGCCCGGCCTGTGACCCGATAGGCTGTCCGCAAAGACCTTCTAATGCTCTATTACCTTTTATATCAGCTGCTGTTCAAGGAATACGGCTCGATGAGCGAGTCCTATTTCATTAAGGGCCTCAATGTATTTCAGTACGTCTCATTTAGGACGGGCCTGGCGACGATCACATCGCTGCTTATCTCGCTTTTTCTTGGCAATAAGGTCATTAAAAAGCTCGATGAGCTAAAGGTCGGTCAGGAAATACGTGAAGAACTCTCGGCCGAGCATCAGGCCAAAAAAGGAACACCGACGATGGGCGGTGTGCTTATCATCGGGTCGGTAATACTGTCGTCGCTCTTGTGGGCCAAACTCGATAGTCTTTATCTGTGGCTCGCACTGGTGGCAACGACATTATTCGCCACGATCGGATTTGCAGATGACTATATCAAGATAGTCAAAAAACGCAGTCTCGGGCTTACCGGCAAGCAGAAACTCGCCGGCCAGTTGGTTACCGCACTCGGGATCTGGGCGGTACTCTACTTTCTGACGAATTACGCATGGAATCTGAGCATTCCATTTATCAAGGCGACGGCCGAGACCAATCCTGCGATCAGTATTAGCTATGTCGGCCCGTTCGTATATCTGGTCTTCATCGTCTTTGTTCTGCTCGGCTCGTCGAATGCCGTTAATTTGACTGACGGCCTCGACGGACTGGCCTCGAGCGTGACCTTCATCGCGATGTCCGCTCTGACCGCTCTGACATACGTTGCGAGCGATGCCCGCTGGGCCGAGCGGCTGGACATCACTCATAATCCCGCTTCATCCGAATTGACCGTTTTTTGCGGTGCAATGGTCGGGGCAAGCCTTGGGTTTTTATGGTTTAATTCGCCGCCCGCCGAGGTTTTCATGGGCGATGTTGGCAGCCTGGCGATCGGCGGTGCCCTCGGGACGGTTGCGATCCTGACCAAGCAAGAGTTTTTGCTCCCGTTCATCGGTGGTGTGTTTATTCTCGAGGCTTTATCGGTGATGCTGCAGGTATCGTATTTCAAATTTACTAAACGGACCGGCGGGGTCGGAAAGCGCATATTCCGACAGGCTCCGCTCCACCACCATTTTCAGATCTCAGGCTGGAAAGAGCCGAAGATCGTATTTCGGTTCGTGATCATCGCGATCCTTTTCGCACTGGCGAGTCTCGCGACTCTAAAACTCAGATAGCTGTTGGCCGCGGTCTTTTTATATGGAGTTGAAAGGCAGAAAAACGCTCGTTCTTGGTGCCGGCCGGTCCGGTATGGCTGCTGCGCGTTTTCTGGCCGAACGCGGTGCTGTCGTTGCTCTGCACGATAAAAAGGATGTTGAGCAGTGGCCCGAGGCGGCTAAGGGCCTGAAGGCTGAACTTGGTGTCGGGCTCATCGGCGGTCAATTGCCGTCGTGGCTGCTTGATCAGATAGATTTGGTCGTTATCTCTCCCGGTGTTCCGACGAACACGATACCGGCCCGTTACGTTGACCGAAAAGACGGCGATGTCATCGGTGAGGTCGAACTTGCGTATCGCTTTGTGAAGGGCCGAATTGTCGGCATCACGGGTTCGAACGGAAAGACAACGACGACGACATTGGTTGGTGAACTTCTGCGCAATTCCGGTCTGAAGGTGCAGGTCGGCGGCAATATCGGCACGCCCTTGCTGAGTCTCGCCGAATCGAGCGATGAAGATACATGGACAGTGGTCGAACTTTCGAGCTTTCAACTTGAAACGATCAAGGATTTTAGAGCAGACGTGGCGATGTGCCTTAACGTAACGCCGAATCATCTTGACCGATATGAATCGTTTCTCGATTACGCGTTGGCAAAGCATCGGATATTTATGAATCAGACGGCGGACAACGTCGCCGTCTTGAACGCCGATGACCCGATCACGTCGGAATGGGCGTCCGGATTGAGTGCTCACGTCGTGATGTTCAGCACCAAACGCGAACTTGATGAAGGTTTGTTCCTTCGCGGCCGGGAACTCATTTGCAGGTCGGGCGGTTCGGAAAAGGTTCTCACGACTCGCGACGAGATATTTCTTCGCGGCTTGCATAACGTCGAAAACGTGCTGGCGGCATTGGCGGCGGGGTTGGCGTGCGGTGCTTCGCCGGACTCGATGCGTGCGACGGTCGCAGAGTTCAAGGGCGTCGAGCATCGGATCGAATTTGTCGATGAGATCGAGGGCGTTCAATTTTACAATGATTCGAAGGCAACATCGGTTGACGCGACCTCCAAAGCTCTCGAAGCACTGAGTGAGATCGACGGGAAGACCGTCTTGATCCTCGGAGGGCGCGGAAAAAATGCACCGTACGCGCCGCTTGTACCGCTGATCGAAAGCTCGGTCAGGTCGATCGTCGTGATCGGTGAAGATGCCGAGAATATCGAATCACAATTGACCGGATATGTACCTATTGTGAGGGCATCTTCGCTCGATGACGCGGTCCAAAAGTGCTTTGAGGCCGCTGAACCCGGAGATGCGGTCTTGCTCGCTCCGGCATGTGCAAGTTTTGATATGTTCGGCAGTTATGAAGAACGCGGCCGTGAATTTAAGCGGTTTGTCGCTGAGCTAAAGCAGAGTGGGGCGAAATCGTAGTTATCGATGGCAAAAAAGCTGCAGACAGATTGGTTCATGTTCGTGATCGCGGCGGGCCTCGCATTATTCGGCTCGCTAATGGTCTACAGCGCCTCCGCGATGATGTCGATGAAGGAATCGACCGAAAGCAGCCAATACACATACTTCCTGAAGCAGTTGATGTTCGTCCTGATCGGTATCGTACTGATGTTCGTCGTCAGCCGTTTTGACTATCGGATACTCAACAATAAAGCGGTGGTCTTTGGGATCCTGGTCGTGACCTCGATCGCGCTTGCGGCCGTTCTGTTTTTCCCTGAGATCAACGGAGCAAAACGTTGGATCAGATTTTCGGGCTTTTCGTTTCAACCGTCGGAGTTGGCCAAGGTCGCACTGCCGATTTTTCTTGCCTGGTATCTTGCCAAGAATGAGAGCACAGTAACCGAACTCAAAACGACCGTTATCCGCAGTATAGCGGGGCTCGGGCTACTTGCCGGGTTGGTCATGCTCGAAAAGGATCTCGGCACCACGATCGTTCTGTGCGTAATTTTCTCGGCGATATATTTTGCGGCCGGGGCGAGATTGGTGCATATTGCCGCGGTAGCTGGTCTGATGGTGGTCGCGGCTGCCGGTGCGATCGCGATCGCTCCCTGGCGTGTTCAGCGTGTTTTGGCGTTTCTCGATCCGTACAAATACGCCGATGACGAAAGTTATCAGGTGATCCAATCGCTTTATGCGATTGGTTCGGGCGGGATCCTCGGCGAGGGGTTTGCCAAGGGCCAGCAAAAATTGTTCTATCTGCCGTATCCGTACTCTGATTTTATCTTCTCCGTCGTCGGTGAGGAATTTGGGCTGCTCGGAACTCTGGCGGTAGTTCTTACGTTTGGTTTACTGCTATGGCGCGGAGCCAAGGCCGCGATGAACGCTCCTGACCGGTTCGGTATGCTGCTCGGGATCGGGCTTATTACCGGGATAATCGCGCAGGCGCTTTTCAACATCAGCGTCGTGATCTCGATCGTACCGGCAAAAGGCATTCCGCTGCCGTTCATCTCGTACGGCGGTTCATCGGTCGTAGTGACATTAATGGCGGTCGGCATTTTGCTGAGTATTTCGAGATATGCGGGCGGAACGAGAACCGAGGCGGATACGGGAACATCGAGAGTTTACAGCCGGCGCACGCGGAACGCCTGATACGGGAAATTGATATGAAGGTACTCATCGCTGCCGGCGGAACCGGCGGACACATATATCCCGGTATCGCCGTCGCGAAGGAACTGATCTCGCGTAATGCGGAAAATGAAGTATTGTTCGTTGGAACGGCCCGCGGCCTTGAAAACAAGATCGTGCCTGACAACGGCTTTCAACTCGCACTGATCCACAGTGCAGGACTCAAGAGTGTCGGGCTTGCCGGTATGATAAAGGGCCTTTCTGTGCTGCCCAAGAGTTTTTTAGAGGCGCGTCACCTGCTGAAGGAATTTCGGCCCGATGTCGTTGTCGGTGCGGGTGGATATGTATCCGGTCCGGTACTGTTGACCGCCCATTTTATGGGTTTTCCGACGCTGGTCATGGATTCGAACGCTTTGCCTGGGTTCACGAACCGGCGTCTCGCAAGGTTCGTTGACAAGGCCGCATTGACATTCGACGATGCTGTACCGTTCTTTGGATCAAAAGGTATCGTGACCGGTAATCCGGTTCGTAGTGACTTCTTTTCGATACCTGAGCGAAAGCCGGTCGAGCCGTTGGGCATCGTGATCTTCGGCGGGTCACAGGGGGCACGAGCGATCAACAACGCAATGATCGACGCACTGCCGAAATTGCGTGAAACGGGCGCTCCGTTACGGATCACACACCAGACCGGCGAGGCTGATTTTGAAAAGGTCCGACAGGCTTATGCGGAAGCCGGAGCCGACGGTGCTGACGTCCGGCCATATATAACCGATATGGTCGCTGAGTTTGAAAAGGCTGATCTGATAATCAGTCGTGCCGGTGCGACAACGTGTGCCGAGGTGGCAGCAGCAGGCAAGGCGTCGTTGATGGTGCCGCTGCCGAGTGCGGCTGACGATCACCAGAGAAAAAACGCCGAAGCGATGGCGAAGGATGGTGCGGTCAGCATTATTTTGCAATCGGACCTCAGCGGCGACAGCCTCGCGGAACGTCTGATCGAACTGCTGAACGATCCGGACAAACTCGCTGAAATGGGTGCTGCCGCACGGCGATTGGCACGCCCGGATGCGGCCGAAGCGACGGTCGATCTGATCGAGGGACTGAGAAAAAAATAGGTAAAGAGATGTTTCGACAAGTAAAGAATATTCATTTCATTGGCATCGGCGGTATCGGCATGAGCGGTATCGCGGAGGTGCTCTGCAATCTCGGATTTACGGTTTCCGGTTCGGACATAAAGAAATCAAAGAACACCGATCGTCTTGAAACGCTCTTTAATATGAAGATCACTGAGGGACACGCAGCCGAGAATGTCGGTGACGCCCACGTTGTGGTCTACTCGTCGGCCGTGAAAAGCGATAATCCCGAGGTAGTGATCGCCAAGGAAAAGGGAATACCGGTGATCCCGCGGGCGGAGATGCTCGCCGAACTGATGACTCTCAAGCCGTATGCCGTCGCGGTTTCGGGCACACACGGCAAAACATCGACGACCTCGATGGTGGCGACGATCCTGGGTCACGCGGGGATAGACCCGACGACCGTGGTCGGCGGCGTCGTTGAAACACTTGGGTCAAATGCACGTCTCGGCAGTTCGGATTGGTTCGTGACCGAGGCTGACGAGAGCGACCGTTCGTTCCTGATGTTATACCCGACCATCGCGGTCGTGACCAACATCGACAAGGAACATATGGAGTCGTACAAGGGAATGGAGGACGTTGTTCAGTGCTTCACCGACTTTGTGAACAAGGTACCGTTCTTTGGAGCGGCGATCATTTGCCTTGACGACCCGAATGTTCAACTGATCATCCCCAATATCAAGCGGCGGCGTGTGACATACGGGATGACTGCCCAGGCCGATATCTCAGCCCACGATATTCGCTATGATGACAATTTCGGGTCGACATTTTCAGTTTGGAAAGGTGATACCGTTCTCGGTGAAATGCACTTGCCGGTGCCCGGAAAACACAATGTTTACAACGCGTTAGCGGCGACTGCCGTGGCTCTCGAAATGGAGATCTCGTTTGAGGTCGTTGCTGAGGCATTTACCAAATTCAAGAACGCGAATCGCCGGTTTCAATTCAAGGGCGAGGTTGGCGGTGTCACGGTCGTTGATGACTACGGGCATCACCCGACCGAGATCGTCGCGACATTGTCCGCCGCCAAGAACAGTTCGGGCGGAAAGCGGTCGGTCGTCATATTTCAGCCCCATCGATACTCGCGAACGCACGAACTGATGGACGATTTTGTGATCGCGTTCAATAACGCGGATGTTCTGTACGTATTGGACATTTACGCGGCGAGTGAACAGCCGATCGAAGGCGTTACGGCCGAGATCCTGGCAGAAAATATCAAGAAATTTGGTCACAAGAACGTGTCGTATATCGGCGATATCGACACCGCGGTCGAGCAGGTGCTGCCCAATGTTCAGCCGGGCGATCTCGTGATCACGCTCGGTGCCGGAAGCGTTACGCGGCTTTCGGACGATCTTGTCGCGGCGCTCAAGGCACGCGAGAACGTTTGACGGTTGATTGACGATCACTATGGCAAAGGCTAAGAAAAGTACATCCAAGCGTAAAAAGTCCACGACGGTTCGGTCGCGATCGCAATCGGTTCGCAGTATGCGCCGAAACGCGGCAACGCAGCGATTTAGCCGGATAGCGGTTCCGCTCGCCTTGAGCCTTTGTTTATTGGCGGCGATAGGCTTTATTAGCCTGCTGGGTTACAAGTCGGCAACCGCGTCGCCGTTCTTTAAGGTCCGTGACGTAGAGATCCGCGGGGTCGAGCGGGCCGCGGCCGACGACATTCGGCGGATAGTAACGTCCGGAGCCGAGCCGACCGGTGTATGGCATGCCGATCTGGCCGAGATCCGGGCGAAGATCGAAAAGCTGCCATTTGTTAAGACCGCAGCCGTGTCTATGGCTTTACCCGCGGGAATTCGCGTCAATGTGATTGAACGCGTGCCGGTCGCGGTCGTCCGACTCTCCGGAGGCGACTATCTTGTTGATGGTGAAGGTGTCGTGCTCGCACCTGCGGCAAAGACCGAAGGCACAATGCCTTTTGTAATGCGAGGTTGGGACGAGGCCAAGACCGACAAGGCCGGCCCGGATAATCTGGCCCGTTTGAAGTTGTACAAAAAAATGCTCGACGAATGGAAGGGGATCGGGATAGCTGATCGTGTCAAGGAGGTCAACCTTGCCGACCTGCGCGACCCGGCCGCCGTGATCGAGGACACCGGCCGGCCGATCGCTGTCACCGTGGCCAAGGATAACCTGGCCAAGAGCCTGAAATCGGCGATCGAGGCAGTTGCCGGAAAGGGCGAAAGGATCCGTTCAGTAAATTCCGGCGGCGTCTATCCCGTCATTGAATACCTAGGCAATTAGTTTGGTCTGAAAATGGAGATTGAGCAATGAGCAGCGAGATACTTGCGGTAGGTTTGGACGTCGGCACGAGCCGCGTCCGATGCGTGATCGGCGAGCCCTCTGAAGACGGGAAACTGAACATTCTCGGTGTAGGCGAATCTGATTCGAAAGGGCTTCGGCGAGGTATTGTGACGTCAGCCGAGGCCGTTTCCGAGTCGATCCGAAAAGCGGTGGCGGATGCCGAGCGCGTGAGCGGTGTCGAGGTTGATTCGGCCACCGTCAATCTGTCGGGCGAGCATTTTCGCGGCGAGAACAAAAATGGCGTTGTCGCCGTTGCCGGGCCGGATAAGGAGATCACCGAGGACGACACCGAGCGGGCGATCGAGTCCGCCTGCGCAATGCCGCTGCCGCCCGGCTGGGATATCGTCGCCCGTGTTCCGCAGGAGTACATCATTGACGGCCAGGACGGAATAACTGAGCCCGTCGGTATGACCGGTGCGAGGCTCGAGGCACTTGTCCATGTCGTGATCAGTCCCAGTGCCGCCCGTCAGAACCTTGTCAAGGCCGTCAAACGCGCGGGGCTGGATGTCGAGGAGACCGTGCTTGAACCGCTGGCAGCCGCTGAGAGTTCATTGACCGACGACGATCGTGAATACGGCTGCGCGATCGTCAACCTCGGGTCTGAGATCACCAGCATGATGATCTTCGGCCGGGGTGAGGTCCAGCATACGGCTGTTTTTCCGTTTGGCAGTATGCACTTTACCAAGGATCTTGCGGTCGGACTGCGGGTATCGATACCGCAGGGCAATAAGATCAAGCATGAATTTGGCTGTGTCGCCTCGTTTTTGCTCGGCCCTGATGAGCGTGAAGAGATGATCGAGATCCAGCCCGTCGGCCGAAACGAAACACGCGGCCTATCGAAAGAGATCCTATGCGATATCATGCAGCCGCGTGCCGTCGAGCTGCTGCAGCACATTTCCCGCGAGGCCGACTCGGCCCGGGCACAGATCTCCGGCGGCGTTGTCATGACCGGCGGCGGTTCACTGGTTCGCGGAATGTGTGAGATCGCCGAACAAATATTTGACGCTCCGACAAGGCTCGGTTTTATCGAACCCGAATATTTTGGCGGCCTTGCCGAACGCATTCAGGGGCCGGAATGGGCGACCGCCGCGGGGCTGGCGTTAACCTCGATGCGCAGACAGCTTCGAGAGGGCGGGCACGGCGGAAAATCGCCCGGCAAGAAAGTGGCTGAGTTCTTTGGAAATATTCGCGATAAGTTTAGGTAAATGTAACGTCTCGGCTGGATTTTTAACGCTAATTGTCGTATACTCTTTCGCCGAAGGCACAATATATTGTTAGATTGCCTAAACCCCGAAAAGCCTTAGAAATTAACGATTTTCCCTAATAATGGACCGTCTTGATAGCAATGGAAGGACATAGAATGAGCAACACCGGAATCAAAATGTTTATTGACGAACCGCCGATCACAGGCGCCAGGATCAAGGTCATCGGCGTCGGCGGCGGCGGCGGAAATGCGGTCAACCGTATGATCGAAGCCGGCATCAAGGGCGTCGATTTCATTGTTGCAAATACCGACCTTCAGGCTCTCAACGCTTCAAAGGCACCGATGAAGATCCAACTCGGAAGTAAGTCGACGCGCGGCCTCGGGGCAGGTTCAAATCCCGACATCGGCCGCAACGCCGCACTTGAGGATCACCAAAAGCTCTTGGACGTGCTTGAGGGGTCGGATATGGTCTTTGTCACGGCGGGTCTCGGTGGGGGCACCGGAACCGGTGCGGCACCGGTCGTCGCATCGCTCGCGATCGAACTCGGAGCGTTGACGGTGGCGGTCGTGACCAAGCCTTTCGGCGTTGAGGGCCGCCGGCGTATGGAGCAGGCTGAAAAGGGGCTCGCCGAACTTCGCGGTGTGGTGGACACTCTGATCACGATCCCAAATTCAAAGCTCCGTGAGGTGGAGGAGAAGATCACGATCCTGGATGCCTTTAAGCGGGCTGACGACGTTCTTTTGCAGGCGGTCCAGGGTATCACTGACCTTATCATGACGCCGGGGATCATCAATCTTGACTTTGCCGACGTGACCACCGTTATGCGCGGCAAGGGCGTTGCCCTGATGGGCATCGGTAAAGGCGATGGCGAAGATGCCGCGTCGAAGGCGATGCGGGCCGCTCTCGACTATAAACTTCTCGAAGAAAATTCGATCAAGGGAGCCAAAGCTGCTCTTATCAATGTCACCGGCGGGCCTCAGATGGTCCTCGGCGAGATCGAGGACGCGATCGGTATGATCGAGGCTGAGGCCGATGACAACGCCGATATTATCTGGGGCAGTGTTATCAAGGACGATCTCGGCGATGAGATCCGCATCACGGTCATCGCGACCGGTTTTGACTCGCAGGCGGTGATCTCGCAGCCGCAGCCGCGGATGGCCGAGGCGCATGCGGTGTCATCTGCCCGGGTACCTTTCCAGGCCGGCGACCTGCACGTTGACGAGGATTTTGAAGAGCCGACCTTCCGCCGGCGTCAGGCCGACTAGTTCGGACTTTTCCGATGGTAAATTTCGCGAACGATCTGCCGACCATCGGCATTACAATGGGCGACGCGGCGGGGATCGGGCCTGAGATCGTTCTCAGGTCGCTGGCGGGCAGCCATTCGGCGGAATTCAATTCACTGATCATCGGCGACGGAGAGCATTTGCGTTCCGTCGCTTCGCAATTTGGCGTTGACGAGGTGCTAGATCGTGAAAATGTGGCGGTCGATGATCTGGCCAATCTGAGAAGGGAATTCGTTCTCGGAACTGATAACGCCGTGACCGGGCGGGCATCGGCAGAGTATATCGAACGGGCCGTCGCATTATGGCGGGAAGGGCGTATCGATGCGATCGCGACCGCGCCGATCAGTAAAAAGGCGATAGCTCTCGGCGGGTACGACTTTCCCGGCCACACCGAGTTTCTCGCGCACCTAACAAACACAAAGCGATTCGCGATGAGTTTTTTTGCGGGCAGCCTGCGAGTCGTATTGCTGTCGACACACTTGCCTCTCAAAAAAGCGATCCAGCTTGTAAAGACTGAGAAATTGGTCGATCTTATAACGTTTGCCGACGAGCAACTGACCAGTCTGCTCAGACGTAAGCCGCGGATCGCTGTGGCCGGTTTGAACCCGCACGCTTCGGAGGGCGGGCTCTTCGGCTCGGAAGAGGCGTCCGAGATCATTCCGGCGGTCGATGCCTGCCGCGAGAAAGGAATGACCGTATCGGGGCCGTATTCGCCTGATACCGTCTTTCTGCGTTGCTCTAACGGCGAATTTGACGCGGTGATCGCGTTATACCATGATCAGGCGACGATCCCGGTCAAGTCGATGTCGTTCAACTCCGGCGTCAATGTCACTCTCGGGCTGCCGTTGATCAGGACGTCGGTCGACCACGGAACCGCCTTTGAGATCGCCGGAAAAGGCGTCGCCGAGTGCTCGAGCATGACGGCCGCGATCGATCTGGCCGCCAAGTTGGTTTCCGGTTCGTAAACGCCCTTATTCATTTGATAATATATTCCCGCAACAATGGACATCATCAACATCTCAGACCGTAAGAAGATACTGCTTGCTGACGATTCGGCGACGATACGTAAAGTTATCGAATTGACCTTTGCTGACGAAGGCATAGATGTCTATTCGGTAGCTGACGGCGATGCCGCCATGAAAAAATTTGTCGAGATCGAACCCGATCTCGTCCTCGCGGATGTAAATATGCCCGGCATGAGCGGCTATCAGATCTGCGAGATGATCAAACAGGACGAATCGACTTGTGACATTCCGGTGATCCTGCTTACGGGTTCCTTTGAGCCGTTTGACCTTGCCGAGGCTTCGCGTGTCGGCTGCAACTCGTACTTTACCAAGCCGTTTACCTCTATTCGGGAACTCGTTTCAAGGGTAAAGGAGTATCTGGAACTTGGCGCATTTGATAATGCCGGGCCGGAGTCGGTCGATATTGACGATCTTTATCACCAGAGTCTGGCTGATGGTGCTGTCTCTGATGACGGTGAGGAAACCGGAGGCCTCATCGCCCAGATCGCCGAGCCAGCGGCCCTGGAAGCCGGGGACGAAACCGACGAGTTAGCTCAACTGCATGCACAGCTTGTCGATTTTGACCCTGATGAGGTGCGGACTATCCCCGAAAGTTTTATCGAGGATAACGCGGTCGAAAGTGGATCTGTCGATGTCGAGGAAAGTGAAGCTTACGCTGCTCCGGACCTCGATGCCGAGCAGGCCGAAGACGACGAAATACACAAAACCGTGCCTCAGACTTCGATACACGATACCGATCCTCTCGCGATGGCGGAGATGGGAATGCCGGAGATCGAGCCCGAAGTCCGATCCGAGGAGTCGGTCATCCAATTAGTTGAGTCGGCCGAGATTGCCACGGATCTCGGCGATGCCGGGATGGACGACGAAATGATAGACGCGGTACAGATAACGCCGCCGGCCATTTCGGAGTCTGAGCCGGACGATGAGCCTCCGTCGAGCGTAGATGTCATCACGAAACCGGGCGTTATCGACCCGTTTGAAACTCCTGCTGAGGAGTTTGAGAGTTCGCAGGCGATAAGTTCCGAAACGCCGGAGAACGACGAGTCGACGGCCCATATCGAACCGGTTTTCCCGGTGGGTGCGACCGCTGTAAAATTTGCGATCGACGACGAGTCACACGCTGCCGAGACGGCCGAAACAGACGCCGCCGAAGATCTGGTTGACGGATCGGGCATCGCCGGGGCTGAGATATCCGAAGCCTTGATCGAGAAGATCGCCGACCGTGTCGTGGCCAAGCTATCGGACGCGGTTGTCCGCGAAGTGGCACTCGACGCCGTACCAAGGATCGCTGAGAAGTTGATCCGCGAGGCACTCGAAGGCAATCAGCGAAAATAGATATTGCCGGACCTGTAATAATACTGAACGGCGGTCAGCTTTCTCAAAACGATGAAAACTGGCCGCTTTTGGTTTAGAATATAGAATTTATCGGAAACTCACATATGGAACTCGCAAAGGCCTACGATCCGAAATTGGCCGAAGAAAGTCACTATAAACGCTGGGAAGAAAGCGGATTTTTCGCACCCGAGATCAACGAAGATCCAGACGCGAAACCGTATTCGATCGTTATTCCGCCGCCGAACGTCACGGGCAGCCTGCATATGGGCCATGCGCTTCAGCACACGATTATGGACGTGCTGACGCGTTGGAAACGAATGCAGGGATACCGCACTCTCTGGCTGCCGGGAACTGACCACGCCGGGATCTCGGTCCAGCGCAAGGTCGTTGAACAGCTCAGAAAAGATGAGAATAAGTCACCGCTCGACATCGGCCGCGAGGAATTTCTGCGCCGATGCTGGGTGTGGAAGGAACAGTACGGCAATACGATCACCGAACAAATGCGGCGCGAAGGTGCGTCGGTGGATTGGTCGCGGCATCGTTTTACGATGGACGAGAGCCTTTCGCTCGCCGTCCGCAACGTTTTTTGCACGCTCTTTGAAGAAGGCTGGATCTATCGCGGACTACGCATAGTTAATTGGTGCCCCAAGGACAAGACCGTATTGTCGGACCTCGAGGTAAAGGAAGAGACCAGAAAGGACGGCAAGCTCACGTATCTTCGATACCCGATCGTCGGAACCGATCGGACCCTCACTGTCGCGACCACGCGGCCTGAGACTATGCTTGGCGATACCGCGGTTGCCGTTAATCCGAGTGACGAGCGTTACAAGGACCTTATTGGAAAGAAGGTAGCTTTGCCGCTCACGAACCGCGAAATACCGATCGTCGCTGACGAATATGTCGAGGCTGAATTTGGTACGGGTGCGGTGAAGGTCACGCCCGCTCATGACCCGAATGACTATCAGATAGGCGAACGGCACCGACTCGAGCAACTGCTGATCATGAACGACGACGGCACGATGAACGCGGCCGCCGGAAATGAGTTTGACGGAATGGATCGTTTCGCCGCCCGTGAAAAGGTCGTGGCGATGTTCGACGAGCTCGGCCTGCTCGAAAAGGTCGAGGACTATGAGATCACCTTGCCGATCTGCGAACGCTGCAAGACGATCGTCGAACCGATCTTGTCGGAACAATGGTTTGTCAAGATGGACGAAATGCGCGACCTGGCGCTTGGGTTGATGGAGTCCGAAGGATCTCCGCATTTTTCGCCTCAGGTGCCGCATGAAAAGGTT
The DNA here is from genome assembly GCA_964592865.1 of uncultured Chloracidobacterium sp. Lineage (GTDB taxonomy): Bacteria > Acidobacteriota > Blastocatellia > Pyrinomonadales > Pyrinomonadaceae > OLB17. The sequence continues at coordinate 21,686 of CAZQGN010000009.1, forward strand.
TATACCGCCTGGCTTGAAAACCTGAAGGACTGGACCATTTCGCGGCAGCTCTGGTGGGGACATCAGATACCGGCCTGGTACGACACCGACGGCAACGTGTATGTCGCCCGCACTGCCGATGAAGCACGCGAAAAGGCCGGCGGCAAGGAATTGCGGCAGGACAGCGACGTGCTCGATACTTGGTTTTCGTCCGGGTTATGGGCATTTTCCACCTTTGGTTGGAACGGCTCTGTTACCGAGTCGAGCGATCTCGACACCTTTTTGCCGACGGACGTTCTCGTAACGGGCCGCGACATCATCTTTTTGTGGGTCTCGCGAATGATGATGCTGACGAAAAAGTTCGCGGACAAGACGGCATTTCGCGACTGCGTCATTACCGGCACTGTCCTGGGAAAAGACGGCAAACCGATGTCCAAATCGCGAAACAACGGCGTCGACCCGATCGAGATGTTCGACAAATTCGGCGTCGATGCGACTCGTATATATCTCGCGTCGATCGCGACGGGGGCAGACATCAAGTGGAATGACGTCGGCGTTGAGACCTATCGCAACTTTGCCAACAAGATCTGGAACGCAACACGATTTTCACTGCTCAACAGCGAAGGGGCCAAGGTAGACCACTCGAGTTTGATGGCCGACGCGTTGCCGCTCGCCGACCGGTGGATCATATCTCGACTTAACCAAACTGCGCTCGATCTCAACAAGGCACTCGGTAAGTACGAGTTTCATTCGGCCGTGTCGATGCTTTACCACTTTTTCTGGGACGATTTCTGCGATTGGTATATCGAGCTCAAAAAAGATGAGATCAACGCGGGAGATGTCGAGGCCACAACGCGTATCCTGACGATCCTCGAGATCGCACTCAGAATGCTGCATCCATTTATGCCGTATCTGACTGAGGAACTGTGGCTGAAACTTCCGGGTACGTCGTCAGAGCTGAATAATCCCGCCTATTCCAAGGCCGATGCCAGCATAATGCTCACGAAATTCCCGCCGGGAGACGCTTTAGCTCTCGACGGTTCAGCGGAAGGCGAAATGAACGCCGTTATCGAAGTGATCAAAAAGGTGCGGAATATTCGAAGCGAGATGAACATCTCGCCTTCGATCAAATTTACGGTGCACATCGCGGCCGAAAGAGATTTGCAAGACGTCATGGAAGCCAACAAAGCACAGATCCTAAAGCTTGCACGAGCCGAGAATCTTGTTATCTCCGATTCGCTTGATGTTCCAAAGGCGTCGGCAAAAGCGGTTGTTGCCGGAAACGCGTCACTGGCCGTCCCTCTAGAGGGCCTCATTGATTTTGACAAGGAACGAACGCGTCTAAACAACCAGATCAACAAGCTCGCCGACGAAAAATCACGCCTCGACGCCCAGCTTTCAAACCAAAACTTCGTTGAACGGGCCCCTGCGGAAAAGGTCGATGCGCTCCGCGAACGCCAATCTGAGCTAACGCAGCAGATAAACACGCTGAATAACAACCTGGAGGCGTTGAATTAGTATGAAATCTACCTCATTAACACTGGTTGCAATGATTTTCTTGGTCGGAACTTCATCATTCTCTCAGACTAACGACCTGAAGGAAAAATACGAAAAGGGCCTTGAGAGTGCTCGGAAAAAGATGGGAGAAACCTCTTATCGTGTAATTGGTGTTAACAAGTATTATTCGAACCGGAAAATTGAGGGGATATGCAACATTGTCGAAGAATATGTTTCGGATAAGGAAAATAGCTCGATCATGAGTTCGGAAAAGCCTTTTGACCGTTGCGGTTATTCGAAGATCACCGTGGGCGGTGATAGTTATACCAGGATCCTTCCGGGCGGCTGGACCAAAGACACGAAGGAAGGCGAAGCAGGCATGGCCATGCGAGAAAATGTCTTGACTGTTCAGGGCGAGCGGTATACGCCAAAGGAAGTGAACAGCTACAGAATAACGCCGGACAAAGTTGGCAATGAAAATGCAACATTGTACTTCCATTACCTAGTGATCGAATTAAAGGACGGTTTAAGTTTTTTAGTTAGTTATGATTGGATAAACGAAAAAGGACTTATCATTAAGACCTACACTCATTCGAGCTTCGCGGTTCCCGAAAATGTGTTTTCCGAAACGACGGAAACGTACGAATACAACCCCAAAGACCTCAAGATCAAGGCTCCCGTGATCAATTAAGAGGGTGATATGGGAACTTTCGCACGTGGTTTTCATGTAATGATGCTCGCGGCTGCGGTCTTGTGAATTGCCACTAGCTTCAGCTAGTGGACAACGATCAACCTAAAATTCTTGCGGGCTTAAGCCCGCATCTTATTTTGGGCTAGAGTCCTTTGCGATTTAGTTATCGAAGCCTCTTGCAAGAGCTAGTGGCAACCAATTAAAGAACATTCAAGGACAGCATTTGCGATCGATACCCAAAAGGCCGTTTCCGGCGAGACGACGACCTGCAAAGCTGACCCCAACGGGCTTTCGATCGAGTTGCTGATCGAATAGCTGCTTACTGCGATCTTTCACACTGCAAACAAAGAGAAAAGAGCGGATCGGCTCGGGGGGCCTTTCTGCTCTTTCTTTATTATTAGCTTAGACGCGATCTATTTATCGTCGTCTTTGTCGGCGTCCTTGTCGTCAGCTGCCGGAGCGGCGGCGGACGGCGGAGCTGCACCAGCCTCGATCGTGATGTCGACCGATTTCGAATCTTTCTTTTCGCCCTTGTCGTTGAGCATATCGGCCGTTAGTTTGAACTTGCCGCCCTTCATTCCCATCGGGATCGGCAGCGAGTATTTGGCGGTTCCGCTCGACGGCAGATCGACCTTGACATCGCCGCCGGTCATGGCTGTACCCTTATCATCAGTCATGCTGAATTTGACGGTAACCTTGTCCATCGAATTAGAAATAACGGCATCGGCAAAGATCGTTTCACCGGCCTTATAGGTGGTCGTCTCGGTCTTGCTGTCCTTTTCCTTGAACGTCTTAAAGCTGCTCATGTTCGCCGTGGAAAAGCTGCAGGCTGATGCGACGGCGATCGCGGCAATGCTCACAAATATAAAAAACTTGGTCTTCACAGTTGATTCTCCTTTTTGACTTAAAATACTGGGAAATGATCCCTAACGATAATGGATTTTACGGAGAATAGCTTGCCGCCGACCGTATGTCAAAGCGATACGGGCATAATCGCCCTAAATTTTTCGAAGGCTTGCGGGAATCGGCCCCAAAGCAGATAATCGTGTTTATATGAATTGGCTGGAAAATGGTGAATTGATGGCGGCGATCGGTGAGTTTCTTGCAGAGGATATCGGCCGCGGGGACATTACTACCAAGGCGACGGTACCGCCGGACACACGCGGTATGGGCCGCTTTTTGGCCAAGGAATATCTGGTTCTCTGCGGCCTCGATGTCGCTGAGGCTGTTTTTTTTCATCTCGACCCGGACAACGCCGAGATCGAAACGACGTACAACGAAGGCGACGAGGTCGAAGAGGGAACGGTCTTTGCCACGCTCAAGGGCTACGCGGACGTATTATTGGTCGGCGAGCGGACCGCACTCAACCTGATCCAGCGTCTGAGCGGGATCGCGACATTGACGCGGCAGTACGTAAAGGCGGTCGAGGGCACCAATGCCGCGATCGTCGACACGAGAAAGACGACGCCGGGCCTGAGAATGCTCGAAAAATACGCGGTTACGGTCGGCGGCGGCAAGAACCATCGCATGGGCCTCGACGACGGCGTTTTGATCAAGGACAACCATATCGCACTTGCGGGCGGGATCACTGAGGCTGTGCAGGCGGCAAAACGAAGTGTCGGCCATTTACACAAGATCGAAGTTGAGATCACAAATTGGGCACAGTTGCGCGAGGCAATGCTCGCGGGAGCCGAGATCGTCATGCTAGATAACCAAACTCCCGAGGAGGCGGCAAAGCTTGTCGGCATGGCCCGCGACATAAATCCGTCCGTTTTGATCGAAGCCTCGGGCGGTATGGACCTTGACCGCGTCCGGTCCTATGCAGAGGCCGGGGTCGATCTGATCTCGGTGGGCAGATTGACGCACTCGGCTCGTGCGGTCGACATTTCGTTCAAGATACAGATCGCTTAATCGTTAGGCAGTGTTAGACGCCGGCGGTTCGGTCATTGCGAGCAGTTCCGGGTCAGGCTTTGGAAACGGCAGGAAGTGTATCGCAAGCCCTGAAAGGATCAATGCGACGGTACATGCGATGCCGCCCTCGATCCCGTAGCTTTCGCCAGTCAGCCAGAGCGGTCCTGCATCGACCTCTTTCAACAAGGGCGATGTAACGATGTCGTGCATTCCGCTGACCTCGCTCCCGAAGATCGAGCCCTGGGCAAAATTCCACATCAAGTGTAGCCCCCACACAAACCAAAGGTCCCGTGTCTTAAGAAATGCGATCCCGAACCAAATGCCGGCAAGCACTGTATTAATAGTCGAGATGACACCGGCATTCGGATTGCCCGCATGAACCGCACCGAAAAAGATCGCGGTGATAGCGATCGCAAGCCAGGCGAGTCCCGAGCGGACGAATGTCTGCAGGATGTAGCCGCGGAACAGAGCCTCTTCAAACGCAGACGCCGCCGCAAAGACCAAAAAAGACGAGATCAGCGATAGCATAACGGCACCTGAGTCCGCGTCGGCGTTTAGCCGGAAGTGCATATTGCCGAATACCATCGCGACCACAACCGCCGTTCCGAGAGTCAGAAACCCGAGGACGTTGCCCGACACGAAATTGACGAACCAGTTCCCGGAAAAAGACGCCCCGATGGCCCTGTAAGGCAATCCTTCAAGCAGTTTCCCGCACGCCCAACCAGCGAGCAGAGCCGGTATCAGGGAAAAGAGGCCGTTCGCCACAAGGAACAGCGAGGTCCACGATCTCACATCGAGCCCAACCGAACTCAATGCCATAAAACCGACCGTGCCAAACATCACTGCGGCGATCCCGAAAATGAAAATGAACACGGCGGCCCGCCAACCGCTGCGGATGCGGCCGTCTGTGTCAAAAATTATCGGGTTTGGTGACTTCAAGCCTTTTGATGATAGCGAAATCAGTGACGACGGGCAAAACACGGCTCGGACTTTCGCGTTTATGTTAAAATTGCCCAGAGAAATGGCCGAATCATCACCGCAAAAGCCAAAGCGAAAGGTCCCATGGGTCCTCGGACTGGTCGTTCTGGCCCTGCTGGCGTTCCTGGTGCTTTTACAGTCATCGAATCTTTGGAAGACATTTTCCGCGGAGACAGCCAGCGATACTCTTCTGCTGTATGCTCTTTCCTCCCTGAATTTTGTCGCCTTCATCGTCTTCGGATTCATATTTTTGCGAAGCATTGCAAAGCTGATCCGCGAGCGACGCGAGTTTCAGGTCGGATCGAGGATAAAAACGCGGCTGCTCGGGTATTTCTTTATCGTTAGTCTCTTGCCGATAATCGCGATGGCCGGTTTTTCATATTTGTATATGAACCGCGCGCTTGAAAGATGGTTCACGCAGATCCCCGAAAACGTCGTTCGGCAGGCTCGCGATGTCCAGAGCCAGTCGATCGCCGACCGGACCTCGAGGCTCGATGATGCCGCAAGAATGTTGGCGACCCTGATCGAACGGGACCGGCCGACCGAGGCCGAACTCGCCAGGATCGCCGGAGCCGGAAAACTCGCTCACATCGAGGTACTTTCAAACGACAACCAAACGATCACCTCGTATGACCGTGACGTTGCGGCCGAACAGCGTGCCGAACTCGACTCGATCATCAACCTGATCCGTTCCGGACGTCTTGACGAACAGCAGCTGCGAGACGGCCTCGGGTTTGACGCGGCGATAGCGCCGATGTCAGGCGACCGAAAGCTGATGATAATTCCCGATCCGTTCGGCGGACTCAACGTCGGCCAGATCGTTGAAAATTCGCTGCTTGAATTTGACCGCCTCAAGGAAAAGCAGGTAAATGTGCGTCTTGTCAGCCTCTTGACGCTCGGGGTTCTGACCTTTTTGCTGATCTTTGCATCGTCCTGGATCGCGTTCTATATCGCCCGCGGCCTTACGGTTCCGATCAAGGCTCTCGCGGAGGGAGCGGATGAGATCGCCCGGGGCAACCTCGGGTATCACGTGGACACCTTCGCTGAGGATGAACTAGCCCTGTTGGTGTCGGCATTTAATGAAATGTCTGCCCGGCTCAAGGCAAACTCGACCGAATTGACCCAGCGTCAACGATACATCGAGACCGTCGTGGCAACGTTGCCGAATGGCGTGATCTCTTTTGATCGGAGCGGATCGGTCGGCACTATCAATCCGGCGGCGATGTCCATTTTGAGGCTCGACGAAGCAGATTACGCCGGCGTTGAGGTCGATCGCATAGTCCGTGACGAAGACCTGCCAATACTTGATCGCCTGCTGGCGAGAGCAAAGCGTGTCGGCCGGGCGTCGGAGCAGACGGTGTTAAAGCGATCTCAGCGTGACGGTGACAGCGAATCGCCTTCGGATCTTCCGGTGGTGCTTACGGCGGCCGCGCTTCCTGATGACAATGGCGTTGTTTTGGTGATCGAGGATCTTTCTGAGCTTATCAGTGCACAACGGGCGTCGGCGTGGCAGGAGGTCGCCCGGCGAATGGCCCATGAGATCAAAAATCCCCTGACACCGATACAACTCTCGGCCGAACGGATAGCGAAAAAGTGTGTTGAAACGCCGCTTGTCATTGACGCTGACACCTCGATCCACTCGAGCGTCAGTCCGGAACAGGCGCGTAAGATAGTTAAGGAAGGCACAGAAACCATCCTTCGTGAGGTAGAAAGCCTCAAATCGATGGTCGATGAATTTTCGCGATTCGCTCGACTGCCGACGGCCAAACTCGAACCGTGTGGTATCAACGATATCGTTCGCCAGTCGCTGTCGATGTACCATGATCGGATCGCCGATCTTACGGTCAGTGCCGATCTTGCCGACGGCCTGCCCCAGATCTCGGCCGACGCCGAGCAGTTGAAGAGGGTTTTTGTTAATCTGATCCAGAACTCGATCGAGGCGTTTCCCGCGGGATCGACCGATCGACAGATCAGCATTTCGACGCGGTATGAGACCGCACGAGATCTAGTTGTGGCCGAGGTCGCGGACAACGGCTCAGGAATTCCGTTAAGTGATCTGCAAAAGTTGTTTCAGCCTTATTTTTCCACAAAGGGCCGCGGCACCGGGCTCGGGCTCGCGATCGTTCAGCGAATAATCGGCGAGCATCAGGGAAAGATCAAGGTCGCGGCAAACCAGCCCCGGGGTGCGAAATTTATTATCGAACTTCCGACCATTGGATAGATTTTTAGATGATTAATTCAGTTTTGATCGTTGATGATGAACCGGGGATCCGCGAAACCTTGCGCGGTGTGCTCGAGGACGAAGGATTTGATGTCGAATCGTGCTCATCCGGCGAAGAGTGTTTGGAGATCGTGCGTCGGACCGACTTTGGCTGTATCTTGCTCGACATTTGGCTTGGGGCGGGAATTGACGGGCTTGAGACTTTGCAGAGGTTAAAATCCGATGGCGTCGGCTCGTCAGTCGTAATGATATCGGGCCACGGCAACATAGAAACTGCGGTTCGTTCGACAAAACTCGGAGCCTATGATTTCATCGAAAAGCCTCTGAGTCTCGATCGGACGGTTCTTACCGTCAAGAACGCCATTCGGCAACACCAACTTGAGCAGACCAATGCCCAACTCCGGTCTGAACTCGCCGAACAATACGTTATGGTTGGCGAGTCGGTCGCTATGAGGGCTCTTCGCAAGCAGATATCTATTGTTGCACCGTCCGATGGGCGAGTTTTGATCTCCGGGGAGAGCGGAACCGGCAAAGAACTGGTCGCAAGAGCTATCCACGCCCAGTCAAAGCGTAAGAATGCGGCTTTTGTCGAGATCAACTCGGCCGCGATACCCGAGGAACTTGTCGAATCTGAGCTTTTCGGACATGCCAAAGGGGCATTCTCCGGAGCTATGAAGGCCAAAAAGGGCAAATTCGAGATAGCTGACGGAGCAACGCTCTTCCTGGACGAGATCGGCGATATGTCGCCGCGGGTACAGGCCAAAATGCTCCGCGTGCTGGAGGAACAGCGCTTCGAGCCTGTTGGCAGCAATACGCCCATAACGGTTGATGTACGTGTCATTTCGGCGACCAATAAGCCGCTGGACGGCCTGATCGAAAGCGGGAGTTTCAGATCTGATCTATTTTATCGGCTGAATGTGATCCCGTTCCAGATACCACCGCTCCGTGAGCGTCCCGAGGACATCCCGCTTTTGGTCGAGCATTTTAACCGAAGGTTCTCGGCCGATTACGGCAAACGCCCGAAGACGTTTGACGAGGCCGCGATGGACGTTCTCCGATCCAATAACTGGCTCGGAAACGTTCGGGAGCTTAAGAACACGATCGAACGGGTTGTGATCATGTCGCCCAGGGAAGTTATAACGCCCGCCGAACTCCCGGACATGGAAACTGCGAACGAGCAGCCCGCTATCAGTTTCAGGTTTCAGACGTTCAAGGACGCGACCGACGCTTATCAGCGAGAGTTTATACAGCATAAACTCGCCCAGTTTGACGGGAATGTCGCCCGTGCCGCCGACGACATGGGCGTCGACCGCAGCCATTTATACCGCCGGATGAGAAACCTGGGGATCAAGAGCTGATAGGAACAACAGAAAAAGGGCCGCGAATGCGGCCCTTTGTTCATCGAATTTCCCGTAGTTTATTTCTTTGTGACCGGAAAACCGCGTTTGATCATAAGCGCGTCGACATTCGGGTCGCGCCCGCGGAAATTTCGATACGCCTGCGCCGGGTCGATAGTGTTGCCGACCGAAAAGATGAAATCCTTCAACCTTTTACCGACCTTTTTGTCATACGGGCCGCCCGCCTCGGTAAACGCTCCATAGGCGTCAGCCGTCAGGACATCTGACCAAAGGTAGCTGTAGTATCCGGCCGAGTAGCCGTCATTTGCAAAGATATGGCCAAACTGCGGCGTCCGGTGCCGCATTACGATCTCATTTGGCATTCCGAGAGTCGCAAGGGTCTCCTTTTCAAATGCGTCCGGATCGATCTTCTTCGCTCCGGCGAGATGCAGTTTCATATCGACGAGGGCACTGGCGAGATATTCCGTCGTTTCGAATCCCTGATTGAATGTGCCTGCTTTTTCGATCTTGTCGACCAGTGATTGCGGGATCGGCTTGCCGGTTTGATAGTGCAATGCAAATTTCTGGAGCACCTCGGGTGTTGACATCCAGTGTTCCATCAATTGCGACGGAAATTCGACGTAATCCCGGGCGACGTTAGTTCCTGAAAGGGTGGGGTAAGTGACGTTCGATGACAGTCCATGAAGAGCGTGGCCAAATTCATGAAACATCGTCTCAGCGTCATCCCACGAGATGAGAACCGCTTCGCCCGGTTTGCCCTTCACGAAATTCGAGTTGTTCGAAACGATGGTCGTCACCTCGCCGTCCATTCGGTTCTGCGAGCGATATGCATTCATCCAGGCACCCGAGCGTTTGCCGTCACGTGCGTACGGATCGAAATACCACATTCCAATGTGTTTGCCGGTCGATCTGCTCTTGACCTCATAAACCGTGACGTCGGGATGGAAGACGGGTACGCCAGTTACCGGTGAAAACGAGAAATCAAATATCTCGCCGGCGACCCAGAACATTGCCTCGCGGATCTTGTCGAGTTGGAGATAGGGCTTCACTTCGTTCTGGTCGAGGTCATATTTCGCCTTTCGGACCTTTTCAGCATAATAGCGATAGTCCCAGGCCTCGATCTTGATCTTGGCACCTTCCTTGTCGGCAAGTGCCTGCATATCGGCGACCTCCTCTTTGACCCTCGCGATGGCTGCCGGCCAGACACCCTCCATCAGCTTCATCGCATTTTCCGGCGTCTTGGCCATCTGCGGCTCTAATCGCCAATGTGCATGCGTCGGGTAGCCCAACAATTTGGCCCGCTCGGCACGCAGTTGAAGTATTTCAGGAATGATACCGTTGTTATCGCGAGCGTCACCGTTGTCACCGCGGTTGATGAACATCTTAAAGGCCTTTTCACGCAGATCGCGACGATCCGAATAGGTGAGGAATGGGTCGATCGACGAACGAGTATTGCGGATCATCCACTGGCCCGGTTTGCCCTTTGCCGTTGCTGCGGCAGCCGCCGAGTCCCTGAATGATTGAGGCAGGCCGGCAAGTTCGGCTTCGGACGTCAGCATAAGGCTGAGTTGGCCCTCATCGCCCAAAAGGTTTTGGCTGAATCTGGTGAACAGGCCCGCGAGCTTTTGATTGATCTCGGCGAGCCGTGCCTTATCGGCCGTCGCGAGTTTCGCTCCCTGCCGGACGAAGTCCGTGTAATACTTCCATACCAACCTATACCTTTCGCCGCGCACCGAACGCTTTTTCGATTCGGCTTGATAGACTGCCTCGATCCGCTTGAACAATGCGGCGTTTTGAGTGATCTTATCGCCGTGTGCGGCGAGTTTGGGTTCCATTTCGGTCTGTACCGGTTGAAACTCATCCGAACTCATATTGGTCGCCCAGATACCGTAGATCGTCGACACGCGTTCGAGCATCTGTCCCGAACGCTCCAAGGCCATTATCGTGTTCTCAAAGGTCGGCTTGGCGGGATCTGATGCGATCTTGTCGATCTCGGCAAGATTCTCGGCCATCGCCATTTCAAGAGCCGGCTTGAAATCCGCAAGTTTGACCTTGTCAAATGGCGGCAGACCGCCGTGCGGGCCGGTCCATTTTGCGGTCAGCGGATTTTCAGCGGGATTCGCCGTCACGGATGCGATAGCGGGCACCTCAGTTGACTTGATCATAAAGATAGTAAGTGCGAAGCCTAATGATACGGCTCCAATTGCGGTATAAAGTGACTTCATAATTGTATTCCTCTGCTAGTCGAAGTGTAGCTTTTTACGCGGCAGCGAACAAATACGTTATCGAGTGGGGAAACGAGAAAAGGACGGCTAGAAAGCCGTCCTTTTCGCAATTAGTGGTACACCCGGCATGATTCGAACATGCGACCCCTTGATTCGTAGTCAAGTACTCTATCCAGCTGAGCTACGGGTGCTCAAAAGCAAGTAGATAGACTACAAACCAAACGGCGATGTGTCAAGTTACGACCTACCTTGCAAAATAGCCGGTCTTGGTCCGGGATATCAGAGTGTTGTCCGTCGTTTCTAATTTTATCGATCGCCATTTGCCGTCACGCTTTTCATTCGCCGGTTGATACTCGATCGTGTAGAGCGTTCGGAGGTCGGCGGCGACCTTGGCATAGAGCGTTCCCATTTCTTCGAGCCGGTTGATCGTATTTACAACGCCGCCGGTCCGGTCGGCTATGATCTGGAGCCTTGCCCGGGCGGCCTTATACATTGCGACCTGCCGCGGGGTCGGATCAGCCAGTTTGGCAGGATCGCCTGTGGGCAGTGCGAGCGGATATATAGTCACACCCTGGCGATCGGCCTGGTTGAGCACCCGCAGGAGCGTTTCGTTAGTTTCGGGTTTGATCGCGGTCGGTACCTGGGCATCGGTCAGGTTGGCCATTTGCTCGCGATCACGATCCCGAAGAGCCGTGTCAACCCCATCCGAAAGCACAATGATAGCCTTTCGACGACTTTTCTCGCCGGCCAGCTTTTCGAGTGCGAGGTCGATCGCCTTATATAACTGGGTCTTGCCGCGGCCGTTCGAGAGTTCGATCGACGTGCCTATTGTCCGCCGGTCGGTGGTAAAGTCGTTACGGAGGTTAACTTTGTCGTAGAATTCAATGACTGCCACGCGATCTTGCGGCGTCAGCGCGTCGACGAATCTGAAAGCCGACTGTTTCATCACTTGTCTGAAGCCGAGCGTCGATCCGCTCATATCAAGGATCATTACAACGCTGAACGGAGCAGATGACGGCTCAAAACGAGTGATCTGCTGTTTTACACCGTCCTCGTAGATCGTGAAGTTTGACCGGTCAAGATCGAGCACGGGCCGACCCCGACCGTCGACAACACCGACATTGAGGCGGACGATCGAAGATTCTACCCGGATCGGGTCGTCGTCCTGGCCGAACGCAACCGCGGCGAGGATCGAAATTAGAAAAAGAAAAGCGGCCGCTTGGACAGACTTCATAACAAAATATTACCAATCAGACGCTGTTTATCGAAGTCCGGGTTGTATGCCGTTAGAGGTCATAAATTTCTTAACATTGACAGTATTATCGGCTACAATGATAGTTTATTTGCTTTGGCGAGGAACGCGGCGAAATATTTTCGGCAAATATCCTCTCTCGGACACGTCAACAAAAGGTGATCGGGATGCTCTTTCGACCGAATTTTTGTGCGAACTGCGGGACCAAGATCGAGCGGCCTGAATGGCGGATATGGACCAGCCGGCGATTTTGTCAGGTCTGTGAAACGCAATTCAAGGGGCAGGACCTGATACCGAAGGTCGTTGTCGTTTTGGGTGTCCTGACCGGCCTGGTCGGTCTCGGGAGTTATTTTGAAGGTCCAAGGCCAGAGCGGCAGCCTTTACCCGAACAGGCGAGGAGATTTGTTGCCTCCCCGGAAAACAGGCCGGCCGCACCGGTTGCCAATAGTGCCGCGGTTGCGAGTGCGCCGGTAAATGCCGTTGATGTCCGCGGCGTCGATCGGGCAAATACCAAGATCACGCCGGCCAACGCCGCTGAGTTGCCGGCTGCAGCTGACGAGGCAAAGTATTATTGCGGTGCTGAAACCAAAAAGGGGACGCCGTGCTCGCGTAAGGTGAAGGGCAATGTTCGCTGTTATCAGCACGAAGGTATGCCGGCGATGCTCCCGGCGAGTAAACTGCGAATCAGCTGAATTCGTTCACCCAAGTCCGAGAACTAATTACAGACTAACTAATGAAACCACTTGCTCCGAACACGATGATCCAGAACCGCTATTTGGTGGTTCACCTTATTGGCAAAGGCGGCATGGGCGAGGTCTACCTTGCTGTTGACCAGCGTTTAGGCAGTGCGGTCGCACTAAAGCGAACCAGTTTTGCCGACGACGCCGGCCTGGCCGCCGCGTTTGAACGCGAGGCAAAGATACTCGCACGCCTCAGGCATCCGGTCCTTCCGAAGGTCAGCGATCATTTTACCGAGAACGGCGACCAGTTTTTGGTGATGGAACACATCTCGGGCGACGACCTTTCGAAACGTCTCGAATCCGCCAACAAGGCATTTCCGGTAAGTTGGGTAATGTTTTGGGCCGATCAACTGCTTGACGCACTATCATACCTTCATTCGCATGAACCGCCGATCATCCATCGCGACATCAAGCCTCAGAATTTGAAGTTAACTGATGAAAATCACATAGTTCTGCTTGATTTTGGGTTGAGCAAGGACACGGCCAATCAGTCAGTGATCTCGGCCCCGGGAACGTCCGGCAGTGTAGTCGGATACACGCCGCACTTTGCACCGATGGAGCAGATCCGGGGAACAGGAACTAACCCTCGAAGTGATATTTACTCACTATCGGCGACGTTGTATCAATTGATGACCAACGTGGTTCCGGCCGACGCTCTTTCGCGTGCGGATGTAATGTTGAATGGACAGGCCGACCCGATCCGGCCGCTTTCGGATCTTAATCCGGAGATCTCACCTGCCGTATCATCGGTAATACTCAAGGGGCTCGAAGTTAGTCAAGACAAGCGATTTGGGTCGGCGGGCGAAATGCAAAAGGCCCTTCGAGCCGCTTATGCTCAGATCCAAACGGCGATGGCAGCCGACACGGTGGTGATAACTGCGGACGATATTACATCGGATGTGCATCTGACGTCGCCGCCGATTAATACCAATGCGCCGGTCGCACCGTCAGAGATGGCGACCATTACCAACTCACAACCGTTTGTCAGCCCTGCCCCGACATCGCCGGAGGTAGATGAGCCGATCGCAGAAGCTCCGGCGCTTGAAGAGACGATCCAAATGGACAGAGCGGATGCGATCGAAGAGATCCGTCAGGCCGATGTCAAGACCGAGGTGTTCTTAGGGGTTGATTCACCGGTTGCGGCAGCAGTTCCGCCGTCACCTTTTGCCGAGCCCGAAAAAGGTTCGGCTGACGATCAGGCTCCGACGCCGGTATTTGAGCCGGCCGCGACGGTCCCTCTCATCGATGTCAATGAGGCGATCGCGGCCTCAGAACCGCCGACCCCGGAATTCTTTGACACACCGGCGGCGGTCTCATCTCCTCCTCCGGTTGAGTCGGCCGTCGTTGAAAGAGGGCCGGCCGTCGCGGCCACCGCAGAATCGGCTCCTGCGCCGAAAAAGCGTTCCAAGGCGGGACTCGTAATCGGCGGATTGATCGGGCTTTTGTTTTTGGGAGCTATCGCGGCAGGTGCCGCTTGGTTCATTTACAATAATTTCATGGCTCCGGCCAATGTGTCGCCGACTCCGTCGCCGTCGCCCGCCGCCAGTGCAACGCCGGCATCTACCCCATCGCCGACACCGGAACCGAGCCCGACGGCCTCGCCTGAGTCCAACTCTAATTCCGAATCGAACTCGGGCATTACAGTTTCGCCGACACCGGAGCCGACAACGGGATCAACTCCGGCGACGCGGCCAACGCCGCAGACGGGGCCGGCCAAAACGCCGCCTGTCGGACCGGCCAAAACTCCGGCTGCCAAGCCGCCGGTGACGCCTAAGGCTAAACCGAACAACGACCGAACGGTCATCGATCAATAGGTTCAGTAGAGCGATATTATGAGCAAAAAGTTTGTTTCAATTTTCATTTGTGGGTTGGTTTTGATGACGGTGACGTTGATCGGGAGTGTCGCCGTCAACGCACAAACCCGTAAAGAACGCCAGCAGGCACTTCAGCTAGTTAACCAAGCTGATAAGTTCTTTAACCAAAAGGATTATCGGGCGGCGGCTGATGCTTATGCGCAATCGATACGCCTCGTGCCTAATAATGGTTACGCACATTTCTGGAAAGGCTATGCTCATTACAACCTAAAAGAGAACGACGCCGCTCTGAGCGAGTTTGCGATCGCTCTGTCGCAGGGTTTTAAGCCGATCCAGGTTTACACGGTCAGGTGGTACGTTTATTACGATCAAAAGAACTATGATTCGGCAATTGCCGATATACAACGCGGTCTGGCACTCGAACCGCGAAACCTGCTGTTTTTGAAGGCCTTAGGCGAATTGTACCTGGCCAAGAATCAGCTCGAGGATGCTCTGAGGGCATATCAACAGGCGGTGCTCGTCGCACCGAAAGATGGCGACCTTTATTACAGCATAGCCAGAGTGCAGTTTGGGCTTGGCAATACGGCCGCTCAGGCAGCGGCTGCCGATGAGGCGATCAAAAAGAATACCCAACTGTTGGGTGACGCCTACTTTTTGCTCGGGGACGCACAGCAAAAGCAGAAAAAGAACGCTGATGCCATATCTTCGTACCAGCGGGCGATCGCCGCAAAGCCGCTCAGTTATCAAGCGTATCGAAATCTTGCCGAGATCTTTCGCAGTGAGAGCCGCTACAATGAGGCCATCGATATCGAAAAGCGGGCCTTGCTGATGTATCCCAATGACGGCTACATCTACACCGATATTAGTTGGTATTACAGCCTTGCCGACCGGCATGAGGAAGCGATCCAGGCCGCTCAGTCGGCCATAAAGATCCTGCCGCAGGAATACATGGCTTATACGAACCTTTGTCGTGCGTATAACGACACCAAACAGTATCCGTTGGCGATAAATGCATGCAACAGTGCATTGAAGATCAACCCGAAAGACGGCGAAACCTACTTTTACCTTGCCAGGGCATATGATCTTTCGGGCCGGACGGCCGACGCGACGCGAAACTATTCGCTGGCGGTAAAGGGTTTGGCCGAAGCCGCAAAAGCGGACCCGACTAATTCCGACACAATGTACCTGCTCGGCAATGCCTACTTTTCCGACAATCAGCGTGACAGGGCGGTCGAGGCTTACAACAAGTGCCTTGAGCTGAATCCTCGATTTGCAAAGGCAAGGTTGAATCTGGGGCGGACGTTGGTTCTGAAAAAGGACAAGGCCGGTGCTCTGGTGCAGTACAACGAACTTCTCAAGATCGATCAGAAGCGGGCAGCTCAGCTAAAGGCAGATATCGACAAACTATAACGGAAGTTGATGACCAGGTATGGGAGCATGTCATTTTGCGGCATGCTCCCCTTTTTATCGCTTAGAAACCGTTCTGGTGCTTACGTTCACGGTCTTGAACTTCAGCACGACGCGGACATTGTCACCCCGATTGTCCAATACCGCAGGCACGAAAGGTGTATTTGAGCCGTCGGCCTGCAGAGCCCGCTCGAGATCCGCCATCGTTTTAGCGTCGCTGTTGCCTTCAACAACCTCAGTAACACTTGCCAGCCCATTCGAAAGCACGTTTGCCACAACTACCACCTCATCGTCCCGCATCCGGGAACCGACCAGGGATCGCGTGAGCGCGACGATCGCACCATTGGGGTTGATACTGGGCGATTCGCCGGCAACCGACATCCGCGAGCGAGCGTACTCGGTCGGCGAAATGTCGCTCGTTCCTTCAGAATTACCAGGAGCAAGCATGATCCGAGTGTCGCGCCCGCGATCGCTCGAGATTATTTCACCCGCGGAACGGGCACCCGCGAACATCATTGACAAAAATGAGATCCCGATCACCAGCGAGGCTGCTACGCCGATTCCCAACGGCATCAGCCGCATCGGCATCCAGTCGCTAACCGAGGTCGAAAAGATCGAAGGCGGTCCTTCGGAGATCTTTTCACGGAGAGTGAATTTGATACTTTCTGCAACCGCGGGCGGTATCGCCGGCCTGCCTAATCCCCTGAGGTCGTTCCGAACATTCCGCTCTTGGTCTAATTCTTCACGGCATAGAGGACAGTCCGAGAGGTGGCCGTCAAACAACGCCATATCTCCATCTGACAAAACTCCGTCTACGTAGAGCGAAAATTTAGATCTTAGATCACTGCATTTCATTGAATTAACTCCGATCCGGCAAAACTGACTGCCGGCCGTTCCAAATGAATGGCTCACTGACCCCGGCTGTTTTCAAAAAGACGAAAACAACGCTATGCTGCGGCTCAGGTTTGCGATCGTCGAAACTTCGGTATATCTGCATAGACGTGTTGCTGATCCATTCAAACAAGTACCGCTGTTACCACTCCCGATGACCTTTTCCCCCAACTCTCGCTCTCTTTTGACCTATCGTTTGGCACCGATTTTTTTGTGTGCAAAGATGAGACCGGGGCGAGTCAACCATTCATTCAGTTGTCAAAAATCCTTCAATTTCCGCCGCAATTCTTCGCGGCCGCGAGAGATACGGGACTTTACTGTCCCGATCCCGATATCCAATGCGATGGCCGTCTCTTCGTAGCTCAGACCTTCGATGTCGACCAGTATCACAGCCTCTCTGAAGGCGATCGGCAGATCGAGCAGTGCCGCATTCAGGGCGGCCCGGCGTTCACGGCTCAGGACTTCGTCCTCGGGGCTCGATCCGCGATCGGCGATGACGTCTGAAAGCGTCATTTCCGAATCACCGATCACCGCGTCCAGCGAAAAAGTTCGTTCACGCTTTCGGCGTTTCCACCAGCGAAACCGGTTTCGTGACTCGTTGACCGCAATTCGAAACAGCCAGGTCTTGAGCCCCGAATCACCGCGAAACCGGCCGATCGAGCGGTATGCGTTCAGGAACGTTTCCTGGGTCAATTCGGCAGCGTCATCAGCATTTTCGGTCAGACGGTAGAGCAACGAAAATACATCGCCCGAATAGATGTCGACGAACCGGTCAAAAGCGTCCGTGTCGTTGGCCTTTAGTTTTTCAAGCAGTTCGGATTCGTATGTCGTTCGGGCGGAGAGGGGCTGAGCCGCCAAGGCGGCACTTCGGAATTCTTCGTCGTCAAGCGTCATTGACCGTGTGAAGACCATTTCCTGCCTTTAGTGAGTTCCGATCTTGGGAACCCTCAAGCTGTCCGTCCGCATATTTTCGCGAACCGGAATACTTAGACACCATTCATCTGAAAAAGTTCCCGGAACGACGAAAAAACTTCTCGGACAATGGTTTTCAGCCAAGGCATACCGGCTTTCGATTTACCGTTAGTTGCTCTATCCGTCGTTTTGAGCTAAATTAACTCTTTTGGAAATCGGCCGGTCTCGGCAATTATACAACGATTGTATAAGTTAGAATTGCAGTTTTTTTATCATGGCAAGAAAGCAAAGACGTTTTGAACAGTTGGCTGCGGCCGCAACTAAACCGGCGGAAAAGATCAGTTATCAGGATCCTTTCCAACAGCAGGTAAATAAGAAACTCGAGGATGTCGGCCAAAAGTTCGAAGGAAAGGGTAAGACCATTCTTTACGGAATTGCGGCTGCGGTACTCGTATTGATCATAGGCGTTGTCGCGTATTCGTATATGAAGCGCTCGTCCGGTGCGGCACAGGCAGCCCTCGGCAAAGCGATCGAGACGTCGCAGGCACGCGTTACGGATCAGCCGCCGCCGGCCGGTTCTACGGATCGCACATTCAAGACGGAGAAAGAGCGAGCTGATGCCGCCATCGCCGAATTTCAGGCGGTTGCCGATAAATTTGGCGGCTCAGTCGCCGATAAAGCAAAATACTTCATCGCCGTTAACCGGCTTATGTCTGATCGGGCGGCCGGTATCGCCGAACTCGAGGCAATGTCGAAGGGAAGTTCGGAAACGGCTAAACTTGCGAAATTTGCACTCGCTCAGACAAAGGCCGATGATGGCAAATTTGACGAAGCCGTGACGCTGTATCAGGAATTGGCCGCGATGGCCGATCCTATCGTCGCAAAGGACACGATCAATTTTGCGTTGGCCAAAGCTTACGAGAAACAGGGCAAAAAGCAGGAGGCTATCGACATTTACTTTGCGATCGCAAAGTCCGCGGCTGAAGCCAAGGATGCGGACGGTAAGGCCATGCCGCTAACCGAAACGGCACGCGATGCCAAGGAGAAGGTGACGCAGCTCGCTCCGGACAAAGCAAAGGATATCCCCGAATCGACGCCTGAATCGCCTTTCGGCAATTAACGGCCGAGCGACAGAACTATTGAAACGAGCCCCGGCTGTACTATTGTTACAACTGGGGCTTTTTCGTTTGCTATCGAGGCTGGCGTTGAATTTTTGATGAACCCGCACGATTAGGCGTATATCCAACCAGACGCACGAACCAGGATGCTCAGAAAGACCGTTAATCATGATGATGTAAGGTCCGCCGGCGAAACGGCCGGCGGGGCAGTTGCCGTTATGAACGAGCCGATCAGGATAAGGGTCTCGCCGCATTCGTATTTCATCGCCCTATTGCTCGGATCATTCTTTTCCGCATTCCTGTTTTATCTCGAGCTTGATCTGCCGGCCGTATCGCTTTTTATCATTGCCTGGATCGTCGTCCCTTTCCTGGCGATGAATGACCATTTAGTTTTCGACGGACGGTCACTGACGCGGGCCGGAATTCTACCATTCCTTTGGTCAAGACTTAATGGGACCCGCCGACGGCTGAAGATCAACGACATCGAGCAGGTCGAAACACAGGCGCTTCGCACGATGAAACGCGGCGGAAATGTTTACTATCGATATCGAACGGCGATCAGGGGACGCGGATTGGTGTTCGCATTTGCCTCGGGTGGGGACGAATATCGTCGAATGATCCGAGCATTGTTGCCGCCGTTATCAGACAACATACTCGATAACCGATCGATAGACCTGCGCGATCATCTGATCGACCCGAAAGAGGTCCAGATGAAAGCTGAGTTTGAGCATATCCCATCGGCGGAGTTTTTACGGTCGGAGTTTGGAAAGACCACTTCAGTGCCGCGGCCGGCCGCTCCTCCAAATGACGTAGAACGCGAACGGGCGGATTATCTGACCGGTCTCGGCAACGAACTGCGAATAAGCGGCTTTCTGCCGCAGGCGGCAGAGGCTTTCAGAAGGGCACTTGTTATTGACCCAAAAAGCAGCCGGATCTTGTATGGATTGGCAAGTTGTCTCGCGTCGATAGCAGGTACCGAACGGGATCTGAAACTCAAGCGGCGTGCCGTAGCGGCCTTTCGGTTGGCACTGCGCGATCCCCGGATCGCCGGCGAAACTCTCTCCCGAATCGGCGAATCTCTGTTCCAGGCCGACGAACCGGCTCTTGCCGAAAGGGCCTTTCGCCGCGTTCAGGACGAATTCGGCGGTAATTTCAGGGCCGCTCGCGGCCTTGCCGAAATAGCGTTGCGCGACAGTAAACTCGCCTACGTTATCCACCATTTTTCGGCGGCCAACAGATTTTCTGAAACGCCCGCGGCACGACGCTGGACGCGTGGTGAGGTCGAGTATTTTTCAAATCTGAATAACGACGACGAATATCTCGATTTGGAGATCGGCCGCGTCGAAATGCTTGAGTCGCTCGATGGCCTGAAGAGATCCTCTTTACGGATCGCTCTATTCGGCTTTCCGGCTATAATGATCGGCCTTTTGGTTGATGATACTCTGATCGCCAATATCGGATGGTCGATCTCCGCGATCGCACTATTGATATGGACCGGTATGAATATCGGCGTGAAAATGCTGGCTGCCCGCATTCCGTACGACCTCGTTGAAACGGACGATGTAAATTGAGATCGTCAATATCCCTGCCCGCTCGCCCTAGCGAAGAATTCTGCTCAAATGCCGAGATTTCGTGATAGACTCGTCGCTGACCCTGTCTGAGAATTTTCTAACCGTTTTTACGATCAATCCGAATTTGGAGGAATTGGAAATGACTAATGGAAGGCGCACAGTAACTATCTTCGCTCTCGCATTGTGTTTTGCGGTGTTTGCAATTGGTGTTAACGCTCAGGCTACCAGAACATGGGTGTCCGGCGTCGGAGACGATGCTAATCCGTGCAGTCGAACCGCACCATGCAAAACTTTCGCGGGAGCGATATCCAAGACCGCGACGAATGGCGAGATAAATTGTATCGATCCTGGCGGTTTTGGTGCCGTTACGGTTACCAAGTCAATTACGATAGACTGCACCGAGGTTTCGTCCTCGATCCTGGCTACCGGCATCAACGGAGTGATCGTCAATATCACCAGCCCCACCGATACACTCAAGACATTTCGTTTACGCGGCGTTTCGATAAATGGGGCCGGTACCGGAATCAATGGCGTTCGCGTTCTTTCTGCCAACAGTGTTTTCATTGAAGACGTGATCATTGATGGATTCACTCAGCATGGGATCTCGGTCGAAACCTCGACGGGCCTAACCAAGTTTGTCATCAGCGGGGCCACGATAAGTAATAATCTTGGAAACGGATTCAACACATTTATTATCGGCGGAGCGTCGGCAACGCTCTCGGTCAATGATTCGCTGTTTGCCGTCAACAACATCGGGTTCAACTTGAGCCAGTCGGTCAAGACGACATTTCAAAATTCGATCATTACGGGAAACAATACCGGCGTTCTCGTCAATTTTGGTGAATTGGGGATGACCAACTGTCAGGTTTCCGGCAACGGGGTCGGAGTTCAGGCCGCTTCCGGCGGAGTGATCAGGATGTTCAATAATTCGGTCATTGGAAATACGACCGGGCTTACCGGGTCATCATTGATATCACTCGGCAGCAACGTGATCCGCGGAAACAGCACCAATGGCACGTTTACCTCGACTGAGGCCACGCAGTAAATGGCGTGGGCGAGCCGGATGCTTTTGCGGAAATATTGAGCTAGAATTCCGTTATGCCTAAGCATTTCGTCATTCCTCTGGTTGTTCTGTTTTTGGCGGCCGGGTACCTGTTCGTCGGCACCAGTGTTCCAAACGCTCAGCGCCTTGCCGCTCCCACGCCTGAAAAGCGAAAGGTGATGCCTGAGGTCATTATTTTGGCCAGGAACGCCAAACTCGGGCCGGTCACATTTAACCATGTCAAGCATAACGGCGGCGAGTACAATGCCGGCGGGCCGATTGCGTGTATCGAGTGTCATCACACCGCGCAGCCTTCCGCTGACCTCGTCAGTGCTCCGCCGCACAAGGCGGTCTGGCCGGCGGGCCGTACGACGACACTGACGGCCGAGTTGTTTGCCGAAGACCCGATCAAGGCCGGCGTTGCCGCTTGCCGCGATTGTCACGCACGTGCCGGAAACAAGCCGAAACTTCTCGACAAAATGCCGGTTTTCGAGGACCTCGGAACGGGAACGAGCACCAAACTTACAAATCAACTCGCGTTTCATCAGGCATGTGACACTTGCCATTTCCAGATCGGATTTCGCTCGGAGGGGACCAGGGCCCCGAGATCGACCAACTGTGCGTCATGTCATCAGCCCGCAAAAGGGAAACGGTGACAATTCAATTCCATCCGATCGCAATAGAAAAAGGCTTCGTTCTTTCGAACGAAGCCTTTTCAGGTTTATTGCAAGACTAGGCATTTGATGCCGACTTTCCGGGCAGATTCAGCATTGATGACCATCGATACTCGGGCATCTCCCAACCGGTCTCCAATTTGTCCAAGATGAACTCGGTCATATTATCGACGATCCAGCGGTGGTTTTTCTCACCGACTGACGCGAGTTCCGCGTCCGGTGCGGGATTCATAAAGTCGATGGCGTACGGAACACCGTCCTTGATCGCAAATTCGACCGTATTCAGGTCGTAGCCGAGGGCATTGCAGATCGTTCTCACGTCCTGCTCGACCCTTTTGTGCAATTCCGGGGTCAAGTAATCATCAACATCCACGTACTGCATGCCGGACAGGTACGGTTTCGAAGGATCGTACGGCATCACCAGGACCTTTTCCTTTCCGACACAGTAACAACGAACAAAATGATCGTATTCGACACCTTCCTGCAGCGTCATACACAGCGTGCCCGAATCATTATATTCCCGGAAAAGTTCTTCCATATTGTGGATCTTCGACACATTTTTCCAACCGCCGCCGTCAAATGGCTTAAGGAACGCCGGGAATCCGACATAGTCGACCACACCCTGCCAGTCGATCGGAAATTCGAGATTGCGCAGACTCTCGCTGGTAATGTCCTTGATGTAGCTGTGCTGGGGCAGGAGCACCGTTTTCGGGATCGCGACGCCGAGTTTGGAGGCCAGACAGAAGTTAAAGAACTTGTCATCAGCCGACCACCAAAACGGATTATTGATGATGTATGTCCCTTCGAGAGCGAACCGCTTCAGCATTGCCCGATAGTACGGGACCTCATGTGAGATGCGGTCGATGATAACGTCATATTTCTTGGGTTCGTCGAGCCTGATCCCGCCGACCGTGATCATTTCGGCGGTGACCGTGCCGCCGCCTTTTTCGTTTATGCTTTTGATGATTGATTCGGGAAACGTCACTTCGCGTCCCGCGAGTATTCCGACTTTTTTCATAATATTATTGTAAATAAATAGCCTATATTGCCGCTTGATAGCGGATATTTGTTATCGAGCAAAAGCAGTATTTTATTCGAGAACCGAGGCCGATACAAGTTTGCCGGCGGTCATAGCCCCGGCGGCGGGAGCCTCATTGACCGCACTGTTGAGGGGCAGGTGTCCGCACACACCTTTTGAAGATGCGTAGCAGCGGGGAATCACTGAAGCAAACTTATTTTGTGCCGGGCAATAACTCGTAATTGCCCATTTCGCGATTATAGGTGTCGAGGGCACCGACCGAGTCAGCCGTGGCATCGAGCATTTGTTTGGTCATCGCGATCGAATCAGAAAGCTGCTCGAAATCCAGCAAGGAGAATTTCTCGGGCGTTGATATCGTCACGATCTCGTCATTCAGGTAACTGAAGAAGTTTTCGATCGATTGCAGCTGGCCCTCAACGAGCTTGACGCTTTTTTCGATCTCGTCAAATGACGCGATGCGCCGCTTCAATATCTCAACATTTGTCTGCTGAACTCGTTTAGTCTTTTCGTCAGTCGCGCTTTCCATCGCTCTAAAAGCCTGCGAGAGCTGATTATGGACGGCCTGACGATTAATAGACTTAAGGTGCTGTTTTCGACGGCGGTAGACATCCAGAAGGTCCACGAAATCTTCCCAACGCTGATCTAACGCCCGTAGGTTGGACGGCAGTTCGGCTGCACCGGTGAACTTTCGATAATTTTCCTGGATCTTGTCCTTGAGCCAACGCAGGTATTCGACAGCCTCACGTTCACGCGGGGTAAAGGCTTTGATGGTGTTTTCGCGGCCGGCGATGTGGAGTCGCTGCCGGCGTTCATTTTCACGCCGCTGAACGAGTTGGCGGTATTTGGGGAGATTAGGCACGATCAAAAGATAGGCGGCTTCGAAAATAAGCGCGATAAGCAACGGGATGACGCTTCCCGTAAAGGCCGCGGCAGCAAGAAAACCGGCAAGTGCCCAAAAGTTACCGGGTTCTTTGACCGCTTCTTTAGCGTAGCTTGAATTGAAACGGCCAATCTCCTGCCCGTATTTAGCTATATCAGCCATATCAAAGTCACTGTCGGATCAGATCTGCGGAATCGACCGATCCACAAAAAGCCGATTCTTAATTCGTGCGGTCGGTCTCCGAAACCTCGTTAACTATTACCTGGTCCAGTACGTCCTGATCGGCGGCCGAACCGGTACCCGAGGAGATCTGCTTGCTTTCGGGCGGTGAACCGGCCCCAAGCATCCCCATCGACTGTTTGTATTCGAGCAATTTGTCCTGCAGCTGGATGTCCATCGCTTCGCGTTCGATATCCTGCATTTGGGCGTCGACGCTCGATGATCCCAACTGGAGCTTTGCCTCGGCCGCAGCGACACGGCGGTCGATCTTCTCACGCATTTCGTTGAACGTCGACGAATCGTCGCCGATGTTGAACGTATCCATCGTCTGAGCGAGCTGTTCCTGAAGTTTGGCTTGTTTCGCGGCACTGATGAGCTGCATCGCCTCGGCGGTGCGCTTCTTCATGTTCAGGACGTAATTATCGCGAGCTTTAAGGGCCTGTTTGGAAGCGACGCCGGCATGTTCGGCCTGCACGGATGTGCGTTCGAGGTCCATCTGAGCCTGCTGGAGCTGGCCGATGTACGCCGTGGCAATGTCGTCACGACCCATTTTGACCGAAGCTTTGATCTTGGAATCGAGCTCAACGACCTGCGTCGAAAGGGTCTCCTTCTGCTTAAGCAAAAGCCTCTCGGTCGCCATTACCTGAGCAACTGAGTTGTTAAGCTCAGGCACGCGATCGCGCATGTCACGGATCGTCTGCTGGAGCACCAATTCAGGGTTCTCGATCTTGTCGAGTGCGGCTCCCGTGCTCGCTCTAAAGACTCTACTTATTCTTGCCCACAATCCCATTTTCTATTTCCGCTCCTACAAATTGATGTCAATAGATCTTTCCGCCAAATCCCTTACGACAGGCTGTTTGCCAAAGTTGCAAATTCCGAACTCAGTATAACAGGAAAAAATATTAAGTGAATAGGATATTATCACTTTGACTTACGGCAAAATTGGGTTTTCAATCGAGGCATAAAGGAGCGGACTCCGACACGCCTCTACGATCAAAATGACCACTGAACTGACGAATTTAGTTGCCGGGCTGGATCGCGATCTGATAGACATTTACGGCCGCGATACTGAGCTATTCGAGGAGTTGACCGAACTGCAGAAAAGCCTCGGGATAATGCACGGGAACCGGCCGATATGCCCGTTCCTAAGACCTTATTTCCTCGCCGGTTCGCGGTACCGCGAGATCTGTTTGGCGTCAAGGGTGCTCAGCGGTGCATTCGACGCGCTGACCCGTGCGGCACTCGAGGGGGACGAGTTGCTCGAAATTCTTGGCGTTTCTGCAAAAGAGGAGCAATTTGCGCGATATGAACCGGGATACTCCAGCGTCGCAGTGACCAGCCGGCTTGACACTTTCCTATTCGATGGCGGGTTTAAGTTCCTAGAGTACAATGCTGAAAACCCTGCGGGTATCGGCGACCAATCTTCGCTTGAAAGGCTGTTTACTCACATTCCGCGGGTCAGCCGGTTTTTGGCTGAGAACGAACACTTTTTCCCCAAGCCGGAGGCGAGGCTGTTGACAACGCTCGTTAGGGCATATCGGGAATACGGCGGTGCAAAGGCAAAACCCAATATCGCGATCGTCGATTGGGCCGGTGTTGATACGCGGTCTGAATTTGTGATCCTCCGCGATTATTTTGAGTCTCAGGGCTATTCAACTGTGATCGGCGACCCCGAAGGCCTCGAATACGACGGCCGTCATCTTAGGCTCGGTAATTTTGAGATCGATATCTTTTACAAACGGGTCATTATTCACGAGTTTCTCGAGCGGTATGACGAAAGCCATCCGTTGTCCCGAGCAATGGCCGACGGCAATGTTTGCATGGCAAATTCGTTCAGGTGCAAATTGCCGCATAAAAAGGCGAGTCTCGCGATCCTGAGTGATAACCGGTACCATCGGCTGTTTTCGGCGGCCCAGTTAGAGTTGATCGCAAAACACATTCCGTGGACCAGGCGCGTCGGATACGGGTTAACGTCGTATCGGGGCGATGACGAGACCGACCTGATCGACCTTATTAGATCCGAGAGGCAGCGGTTCGTGCTCAAACCGAACGATGACTACGGCGGTAAGGGGATCGCGTTCGGTTGGGAGAGTACTGAAAGCGAATGGGACGACGCCATCGAACACGCCGTTTCGTCGCCTTATATTGTTCAGGAGCGGGCTGATGTTGAGCGGGTCGATATCTCGGTATTTGCTGGCGGAGTGGCGGGTATAGAGAGTCTTACGGTCGATTTTGACCCTTTTCTATTTATGGGCGAGGTCGAAGGCGGTATGGTTCGCCTCGCGGCCGGCTCGCTCGTCAATATTACATCCGGCGGCGGCGAAACGGCCTTGGCCGTGTTGAAGGATCACTGATCGCACGCAAGTTTTCAATGGTCCGCTCGTTCCACAGACGGAGCCGCATATGCCGGACACAGATCTTTAAGATTGGACGTGACAATAATGAAAAAGTTTACGACTTGGGTATTACTTATTGCAGTTTATTTGGGTTATATCGCACCGGTTAGTTTGGTCGCAAATGGCCAGGTTATCGGTAAAGCAATGCAACAAAGGATGAAAGACACACCTGACGGATTAAAGTTTCGCCTGAGTGAGGGCGTCGAGGGTGCGGAAAAGCGCGAAAAACAGCCATTGGCGGTGACCGACCCGCTTTCCGAGGCCGACGCAAATTCCTTGCTCAAGCGTATTCCCGAGATCAAGCCGGAGACCGATGACAAGACCGATTTCGCCAAGCGCATAGGAACTCTGCCGGCTCCGAAGACGGGTAATAAGATCCCGGTCAAGTTCCCGTCCGACGACCAGCGGGGAACGCCGAAGGTGGATGTCAGCGGCCAGGCATTGGAGGTCGTTCGCTTTTCACCTGAGGGCGAGATTCCGCTCGCGCCCGATCTCAGTGTGACGTTTTCGCAGCCGATGGTCGCCTTAACGTCGCAGGAAGAGGCCTCAAAGTTCGCGCCGGTTGAGCTATCGCCGCAGGTCGAAGGCCGATGGCGCTGGCTTGGGACAAAGACGCTCATGTTCGATACCGACAAGCGGTTCCCGATGGCCACGAAATTTACGGCCCGTGTCCCGGCCGGTACTAAGTCGGCAAACGGCCAGGTTCTTGCAAAGGATGTGGTCTGGACCTTCACCACGCCTCCGCCCAAGGCCGAGACGATGTATCCCAATGGCGGGATCACACGGCGAGATGCCTTGATGTATATCTCATTTGACCAGGCTATTGACCCCGCCGCCGTTCTGCGCACGCTGACGGTGTCCGGCGGAGGCAAAAAATTGCCGATAAGGCTCGCCACCCGGGAAGAGATCGACCGTGACGGCACTATCAGTTATTACTCAAAGCAGGCTCAGCCCGGCCGTTGGCTCGCGTTTCGAGCTGTCAACTCAGATGGACTTCCAGAGAACGCGCTACCGGGAGCGACGGCGATAAGTGTGACGATCGGAAAGGGCACACCATCGGCCGAGGGGCCGTTGACCACCGTCAATGATCAGGCTTTCAGTTTTCAGACGTATAGCCCGCTGAAATTCAGCGGTGCTTACTGCGGCTGGAGGGACAACCGCAATTGCTCGCCATTTGAAAACTGGTATATCGAATTTAACAACTCGATCGATGCCGCCAAATTCTCCAAGGAGATGGTAAAGGTCGAGCCGGCGATCGAAGGGCTCAACATTTACCCGTCGGGCAACTACGTTTACATTCAGGGATACAAGAAGGGAAGGACGACCTATAAGATCACTGTCGACGGTTCGATCAGCGACGTATTCGGTCAATCGCTCGGCCAGCCCGCGACTGCCACCATCAAGGTCGGTTCGGCAAGCCAAAATCTATACGCACAGGGCGGATACATGACGGTCCTTGATCCGACGTCAAAGCCGACGTTTTCGATCTATTCGACCAATCATTCCGCGGTCAAGGTCAGGTTATACGATGTTCAGCCTGCCGACTGGCAAAAGTACCAGGAGTACATTCGGCGGATAAATTATGACGACGGCAAACGGCCGCCGATACCGGGCCGTTTGGTGTCGGATGAAGTGGTGCAGATCGCAAATAAACCGGACGAGATGGTTGAGACCCGGGTCGATCTGTCCAAAGGCCTCGACGGTGGTTTCGGCAACGTGATCGTCGATATCGAACCAACGGTACGAAAGGACAAATACGACCGTGTGCGAATATTCACATGGGTCCAGGCGACCCAGATCGGCCTCGACGCCTTTGTTGATAATACCGAGCTTGTTGGTTTTGTCACCGACCTGAAAACCGGAAAACCGCTTTCAGGCGTCGACCTTTCGATCTATCCGCTCGAAAAGGCTTCAGGCAGTGCAAAGGTTGCCGCGACGGAGCCGGGCATCTTCCAACGCGCGTGGAAATGGGTTAGCGGTTGGGGCGGCAGCGAGCCTGACGGCATAGTATTGACTGAGTCGGACGGTTCATCGGTCAAGACCGAGACGATCGCCGAGGCTCAGGGTGACCGGACGGGTGAGAACGGGATCCTGCGATTGCAATTGCCCGAGTCCGGTTCGGTGAAAGGCCAGAATTATCTCGTCGCCAAACGCGGCAAAGATATAGCTTTCCTGCCGGAGAACACGGATTATTATTGGCAGGACAACGGCAGCTGGTATCGAAAGTCATCGGGCGACTCGCTTCGCTGGTTCGTATTCGACGATAGAAAGTTATACAAACCAAAAGAAGAAGTTTCGGTCAAAGGATATATTCGCCGCATCACGCCGGGTAAATTTGGCGATGTCGAGGGCCTGGGCGATGCCGCAAGCGGGATCACATTCTCAGTCAAGGATCCGAGGAACAACGAGATCGCCAAAGGAACGGCAAATCTCAATTCCTTTGGCGCGTTCGATCTCAAATTCAGCCTTCCCGACAACGCGAATCTCGGTTACGCCCGGATCGATCTTTCAACAAATACGGCGATCTCCGGCGGCAGCTATTCACACCAATTTCAGATACAGGAATTTCGCCGCCCGGAATTTGAGGTCACCTCCAGGGTTGAAACCGAAGCTCCGCATTTTGTCGGCGGCAGCGCCTTGATGTCCGTTGAGGCGAAATACTATGCCGGCGGCGGACTCGCGAACGCCGACGCCAACTGGACCGTCTCGGCCAGTCCGACGAGCTATACGCCGCCGAATCGGGGCGATTTTACCTTCGGTACGTGGGTCCCGTGGTGGCGCGGTTACAGTTATGACGGCGGATACGTCGGCGGATCGACACAGTCCTTTAAGGGCGTGACCGATGCGTCCGGAAAACACCTTTTGAAGATAGATTTTGACTCAGTAAAGCCGCCGAGGCCGTACACGATCACCGCATCGTCGTCGGTGATGGACGTAAATCGTCAGACGTGGTCGAGTTCGACCTCGCTGCTGGTGCATCCGGCGTCCCTGTATGTCGGGATTCGGACACCTCGGACTTTTGTGCAAAAGGGCGAAAAGATCGAGGTCGAATCGATCGTCAGCGACATCGACGGCAATCTGGTCGGCGGCCGCGACGCCGAGATAAAGGCGGTATTGAAGGATTGGACCTTCGACAAAGGATCGTGGAAAGAAGTGGTCGTCGATGAGCAGAACTGCACGGTCAAATCGGCCGACACAGCCCAAAAGTGCAGTTTCGTCGCAAAACAGGGCGGGCGTTATATCGTTACGGCGACGGTGATGGACGACCGCGAACGATTTAACGAAAGCGAGATCACGATCTGGGTCCCGGGCGGCAAAACGCCCCCGAAACGCAGTATCGAACAGGAAGAGGTACAGATCATCCCGAGCAAAAAGGATTTTGCTCCAGGCGACGTTGCCGAGTTGCTGGTGATCTCTCCGTTCATGCCGGCCGAGGGCGTCTTGACGCTCAGACGCGACGGCATCGTCAAGACCGAACGGTTTTCGATGAAAGATTCGTCGATAACATTGAAGATCCCGCTCGACGAGAAATACTTGCCCAACATCACCGCTCAGATCGATCTTGTCGGGGCAGCGGCCCGAACGAACGACAAGGGCGAGATCGACGCCAAGCTCCCTAAACGGCCGGCATTTGCCAGCGGCTCGATGAATCTTGCCATATCGACGGCATCTCGTCAGCTGACGGTCTCGGCCGAACCGGTCGACAAGACCCTGGCACCCGGCGGCGTGACCAAGGTGAATGTCGCCGTGACTGACTATCGCGGTGAACCGGTCGCTAACAGCGAAGTCGCCGTGGTCGTGGTCGATGAGAGCGTGCTGGCCCTCACGCGATACACGATCGGCGACCCGATGGGCGTGTTTTACACCACCCGCGGTGACGGAGTGAACGATTATCACCTCCGAAAGGACGTTTTGCTCGGCAACCCGGAGGATGTCAGGGCTCAACCGCCGCCTCCGCCGATGCCGGTGAGCAGCGGGGTGTTGTCCGAAAATCGGGCTGTCGGGGGTGTTGCGAGGCCGGCCCCCGCGGCAAAGATGAAGGGCGGCAGGGAAGAAGTGATGGCCGATGCGATGGTATCCGCCGAACGCGATGACGGCAATGCTCAGCAAGCTGAGACGCCGATCAACTTGCGGCAGAATTTCAACGCTTTGGCATTGTTCTCTCCGACCGTCAGAACCGACGGAAGCGGCAAGGCGGTCGTTAATATCAAACTGCCCGACAATTTGACGCGGTACCGCATTACGGCGGTTTCGGTCGATACCGGAAAGCGATTTGGAAAGTCCGAATCAAATATCACGGCCAAACAGCCGTTGATGGTCCGCCCATCGGCACCGAGGTTCATGAACTTCGGCGACAAGATCGAAATGCCGGTCGTGGTTCAAAACCAGACCGACAAGGATATGGCGGTCGATGTCGCGGTTCGAGCGACTAATGCCGAATTGACCGGCGGCAATGGCAAGCGAGTGCTCGTAAAGGCCAATGATCGTGTCGAGGTGCGATTCCCGGTCTCGGCGATGAAGGCGGGTACGGCGAGATTCCAGATAGCCGTGACTTCCGGTAAATTCAACGATGCCGCGGAGATCTCGTTGCCCGTTTGGACGCCCGCGACCACCGAGGCGTTTGCGACCTACGGCACTACCGACCAGAACGGGGCGATCATTCAACCGGTGCAGACGCCGGGCGATGTTTACCCTCAGTTCGGCGGTCTCGAGGTCACGACGTCATCGACGCAGCTTCAGGAACTGACTGATGCATTTCTATATCTGACCAATTATCCGTACGCTTGCTCGGAACAGATCTCGTCGCGAATGATCTCGATCGCCGCGATGCGCGACGTTCTGAGTGCCTTTAAGGCCAAGGATATGCCGACGGCGAAACAGCTCGAAAGCTATTACGCCCGAGACATCGAAATACTACAGTCGCGTCAGCGAAATGACGGTAGTTTCGGCCTGTGGAAACGTGACAAGGAGCGATACGAATATCCGTTCCTGACAGTGCACGTCGCGCATGCTCTGGCGTTGGCTAAGGCAAAGGGCTACAAAGTGCCCGATGAGATGATCACAAAGGTCAAGCCGTACCTCAAGGACGTCGAAAAGCACTATGACGATTGGTACAAGAGCTCGCCTGAGGTTCGCTGGACCATCTCGGCATATGCCTTGTATATCCGCGAAATGCTGGGCGACCGCGACGTTGCCAAGACCAAGAAACTGCTCAATGAAGCTACGATCGAGAAGATGCCGTTCGAGGCTCTCGGCTGGGTCCTGTCCGTGCTTGCTAAGGATCCGGACTCGACAGTCGAGGTTCAGGCGATCATTCGTCACCTGATGAACCGCACGACGGAAACCGCTTCGACAGCGAATTTCGTCACCAACTATGGCGACGGAGCATGGTTAATTATGTATTCGAACCGTCGTGCCGACGGCGTCCTGCTTGAGGCGATGATCAAAGCTGATCCGAAGAACGATCTTATTCCAAAGCTCGTCCGCGGACTGCTTGACCATCGTACGAAAGGTGCCTGGTCAAATACGCAGGAGAACGTATTTATCCTTCTGGCATTGGACAAGTATTTCAACGCGTTCGAGAAAGTTACGCCCGATTTTGTGACTCGAATCTGGCTAGGCAACACGTATGCCGGCGAAGAGTCGTTCAAGGGGCGGTCGGTCGACTCAAACCAGCTGAACATCCCGATGTCGTATTTGACTGACCAGGGTGGTATGTCGAACCTCATCGTTGATAAACAGGGTGCGGGCCGGCTCTACTACCGCATCGGTATGAAATATGCGCCAAAGAACCTGAAACTCGACCCGGCGGATTATGGTTTCACCGTACTCCGCAAGTACGAAGCGGTCGATGATAAGGACGATGTGAAACAGAATGCTGACGGCAGCTGGACCATCAAGGCCGGTGCACGCGTTCGCGTTCGCCTGACGATGGTCGCCCAGGCCCGCCGTTATCACGTCGCTCTCGTCGACAACCTTCCCGCCGGGCTCGAGATCCTTAATCCGGGCCTTGCGGTGACCGAATCTATACCGGGCGATCCGGGTGGAAATACGTCGGTTATGGAGTTTGGCAGCCGCTCATTTGGCCGGGGCTATTGGTGGTATCGCCAATACTGGTTCGAGCACCAGAACTTCCGCGACGAACGAGCAGAGGCTTTCACGTCGCTGCTCTGGGAGGGCGTATACAACTACAACTACGTGGCACGGGCGACGACGCCTGGGCAATTTGTGGTCCCGCCTGCCAAGGCAGAGGAGATGTATCATCCCGAAACCTTTGGTAGGACGGGGACCGACTTCGTCAGGGTCGAGTAGCGATAGAAAAAGGCGGCTCCGGCCGCCTTTTTCTATCGGTCGGCTTGAAAAGTGTGGGTTACGGCAGGAATCGATAAATTACGTAGTCTTCACGCGTATCGAATTGCCAAGCTGAATTGTTCGACGCCTGCAACGAAACGATTCGGCCATCATTTGGCTGGACCCATACGTCCTGAGTCTGATTTCGGTTTACAGGTTGATAGAAACTATCTATTGAACCATCCACATTGTATCTTCGATTGTTAGACGTAACGATACGCCCGTCGGATTGGATCCGGACTCTTTTCGCGATCCCAAAGTTGTCAGGTGTCATATCCCAATATGATTCTAGTCCCTTGCAGCCATCCAGGTCGAAAGTGGAGTCCAGCCGGCCTCGGTCCGTAAGCCGCGTCATCGAGTAGAAATTCAAGCTGACATAAGCCACGTATAAAGTCCTGGCCGCAACGATCTTTCCATTTGACTGCACGGCCAATCTGTTCAGAAAAATCCCACCTGGTGATGCGTTCGCACACAATGTTGCAATGCCTTGTGTCCCGAATGTGGTGTCGAGGATGCCTTGAATAGAATACCGCCGCACTTCGTTCATGGTCGCGACCAGCAATTTATTAGAAACGGGTTGGATGGCAATATCTTCGGCGCGATCGACGATTATTCGGCCAAACCCGGCTCCACCAAAAGTTGGAATGAAAGTTCCGTTATTGTTCAACGCATGGACGGTTTTGTCGGAGAGGCCCGGATTGTCTGCCCACCTCAAAACAAAGATCGTATCCAGGTAGTTGGTAATGGCGATAGCCTGCGAATTTACTGCGTCGGTCCAATATATATGACCATTAGTGCCAAATGTTTGGTCCAGCAACCCGTTCGTATTGAAACGCCACAAGGCAAAGTGGGTCAATACCGAGCCGCCGTTAATGTAGCCTGCCACCAGCAGCTTGCCGTACCGATCGATCTTGATCGCGAGAGGCACGCCATACACGACGATAGAGGGAAATGCGGATTCGACCGCCTGTCCGCTCAACCCATATGTGGTGTCTACCGTTCCATCTGCGTTAAACCGGATGATCCGGAGCATTTTATCGGAGTCGGTCGCTCCGGCGACGATAGTTTTCCCATCGGCCTGCTGTGTGAGATGGCAGCAAGTATAGTAAAGGTTCTCGTCGGCCAAAATGCTGGATACCAGCGGGAAGGTCTGATAAGTGGCTGAGCCGCCGATCCCGAAGGATAGATCCGGATCACCGGGAGCACCAAACACGCCGGGCACTTCGCTACTGAAAAGGATGATCAGCGCCAAGAAAATGATTGTCCTTATTCTGTTTTTGATCTTCATATTTTCTCCATTATCGACAAGTGACTCTAATTTCTCGTGAATGTCCTGGCTGTCGGGTTTTTCCTTTGACCGGCACCGAACATCGGTCATCGTGGTTGTGTCGAGACGCTCTTGCACACGTCCGCACCAGAATTGTGGATACACAATAGCCGTTTTAGCCCTTCGATCTCTGCCTGTTGCAACCGCAGAGCTTCCGCTTGCTGTTTGATCTGTGCCTGCTGCTCCTGGATCGCATTTACCAGCACGGTGGTTAACTGAGCGTATTTCACGCCCTCGATCTCGCCGTTGTTGTTATGGGTTACCAAAAGCGGCTCGACCTCATAGACGTCTTCGGCCCCGAAGCCCAGGTCCCTCATTCCGCCGTCCCTCCAACTAAAAGTGATCGGCCGGAGTCGATTAACAATATTGAGGCCGGGCTGATACCGAGCGATATCAGCCTTGTAACGCAGGCTCGATGAGCAATTGGCAAGGGTACCAAGAGTATCCCGACATACGGGATTACCACTGCCTCCTAGGGCGTAATCAGCTCGAACAAAACCGAAAATACTGGTTGCTCCCGGATTGATATTACCTTTGACGACCAGTGTGTCCTGCCCGCCGCTACGGCCTAGAACGATGGTGTTGCTCGTGGAGACGACCGATCCCGCTCCGATTGCAGTGGCATATCCTAGGTTGCTGCTTGCCACATCTGCTTCTTCGCCGATGACTGTGTTGTTGTCCCCGCTCGTATTAGTTTCGCCGGCATTGTTTCCGATAAATACATTGTTGAGCCCAACGGTATTGCCGCTTCCGGCTCGATTTCCGAGAAAGGTATTGTCGCTGCCCGAAACGTTGTCATAACCGGCACCCGTTCCGAGAAAGACGTTTTGATTTCCGCTAACGTTCGTATTCCCGGCAAGCCAGCCGACAAACGTATTGTCGTTGGCAGAAGTGTTGGCGTAGCCCGCACGATGACCGAGAAATACGTTTCGATTTCCGAATGTGTTGCTTCGGCCGGACTCCGTTCCAACGAATGCGTTCATTTCACCCGTGGTGTTCAAAAGTCCGGCTTGGAACCCGACAAATGAGTTGGAATTCGCGGTTGTGTTGCTGGCTCCGGCGTTATAACCGACAAAGGTATTGGTACCGCCGGTCGTATTCAGATGCCCGGTACCCGCACCGACGAATGTATTCCACGTTCCGGTAGTGTTTTCTTCGCCGGAGGTTGATCCAAGGAAGGTATTGTAGTCACCGGTAGTATTTTTGTTACCCGCGAGGTAGCCAAACCAAGCGTTGTACGAGCCGCTCGAGTTTGCCTGTCCGGCCAGGGTGCCGAATATTGAATTGAATCCGCCGACGTTGTTGTATCCGGCGTAATGACCGAAAAATGAATTTCCCCAAGCGTTGGTATTCGCAAACCCGGCGCCGTATCCAAAGAATGAATTTGAGCCGGCGGCAAGGTTCGAACTTCCCGCCAATGCACCGACGAATGTGTTATTTTGTCCGGTCGTATTACTTTCACCGCTGCGGAAGCCCATAAAGGTGTTTGAGTCGCCGGTCGTGTTGGAAAAGCCTGCTTTGTACCCAAAAAACGAATTGAACGCTGAACTTACGTTCAGACCTGCGTTCGAACCAAATATCGAGTTGAACGATCCTGTCGTATTAGTTGATCCCGCACTGAGGCCGAAGAAAGCGTTGTGTTCGCCGGTCGTGTTCGCGATGCCCGCACTTCGCCCAAAGAACGAATTGCCCGCCGCGGTGTTGTTCCGGCCTGCCTCGACGCCAAAAAAGGAATTGCCGTTAGCGGTTGTGTTCGCGTATCCGGCGGCCGTTCCAAAGAAGGCGTTTCTGCTTCCTGTCGTGTTGAATCTGCCTGAGTCTATTCCAAAAAATGAATTGTCCGAACCACTCGAGTTTGCATATCCGGCAGAGCGCCCAAAAAACGAATTTGAATTACCATTATTCGTGCGACCGGCATCCGTGCCGAAAAATGAATTGCCGCTGCCGTTGGTATTGGTAGTTCCGGCAAGATTTCCGAAGAAAGCGTTGCCGTTACCGGTAGTATTTGCGGTTCCGGCTCCTCGTCCCACGAAAGCGTTCTGCGATCCGGCAATGCTCAGCACTCGGTCGGCACCGATCTGATATTGCGAATCAACCGATATCAGTGCGGTCGTAAATGCACCGGCAACAGTAAGGTCGCCGCCGACGGTTCCACTCCCGCTGATGTTGAAATCCGCGTCTTGCTGCGTGGTCGAGTTTCTTATGAAGCCCGTAGCGGGAATACCGCCGAGAGCCTCGGCGTTGCCGGATGTAATGCTTCGGATGTTGTAGGGCGTCGACGTTATCAGGTTTCGCGGTGCCAGAGTCGTAAACGGTCCAATACCCGTGGGACGGACAGCTATCTCGAGGAACCTTGAACCGCCGTCAAACTGGGATCCGAAATCGAGGCGTACTGAGAATATCCCATTAACCACTGCCACGCCGGTCAACGTTTGACTGCCGAGTTGATTACCGCCGGACAACAAGTCAAAAAGTCGGAACTCGATATCATAGCTGCCATTTGCCGGCAGCGAGTTTTCTTTCAATTGGCCTTGATACGAAAATTCGGTCGTTTGCGTCCACGCCGATCCGGCCGCCGCCGTTATCAAAAATACGAGTGTTAATAGCTTTTTTGTCATGAGTTGTTTTCCTCAACGCCGCCGAGGTTTGGCGGTTCAACGATATTCTCAGATGTTTCGCTGTCTTGGCCGATCGGGTCGCCGGCGGCCTCAAACGTTCTGAGGCAAACGGGGCAGAGCTTTATTTCGCCCGGCCAACCGCGGATGGTGATTCGTTCTGTGTGGGAGAGTGAGAATTCTGTTCTGTTTCGGATCATTACCAAAAGTTTTCCTCACTGTGCCGTTTTTCTGCTAAGATTCCTGACTATCGATATGTTGCCGCCACGGTCCGGCGAAAGTCCTAAAATTCTGGGTTAAATTTTCCGAAAGTTTCCAAAAATGGATAAACCCGAGCCTTATCGCAGTACAAATGTGAAGTTCGACGATTTCGAGTTGGACCTTTCGAGGCGCCGGATCTATCGCGGAGGCGATCCGGTGCCTTTGTTCGCAAAGGCTTTCGATATTCTGGAGGTCCTGGTCAGCCGAAACGGTGAGGTCGTGACCAAACGAGAATTGATGGACGCAGTTTGGCCGGATCAATATGTTGAGGAAGCCAACCTTACGGTTCAGGTCTCGGCCATACGTAAAGCACTCGGTGAGGATCGGCACTCTCCAAAATATCTCATCACAATTCCGGGAAAAGGGTACCGATTTGCCGGCCAAACTGAGCCTCCGGCCGCGGAGATAGTCGTCGAGCGGTCGAGCACCTTGGTCCTATCGACCGAAACGGAAGTGGTTTCTACAAATAACAGGCCCCTCACCTCAGCCGGTTCAGTCGAAAGATCGTTGGGCGCAACAATTGTGACTTCCAGGTTCGGCCGCAAAGCGGCGTTTGCGGTTATCCTCACGTCGGTTCTAGTATTAGCGATCGGTGCCTTTTTCTATAGATTGCCCACCGCCGCACCGGTCAATGGCGGTTTTAAGGCAAAACGGTTCACACGGATAACTAATACTGGCGATGTTACCGCGGTAGCCGTCTCACCTGACGGCAACTATGTCGCGTTCGTTCGCGGCACCGCTGCCGGCAATAGTCTGTCTCTTCAGCAGATCGGAAGCGGTCTGGTTGTAGAGGTCGTGCCGGCTTCGCCCGGACAATTTTGGGGGCTGACATTTTCGCCCGACGGCAAGTTCGTCTACTATAACCTGTTTCTAAAGGGTCAGTCGGAACTGGCCCTGTACCGTGTCAGGGCGCTCGGAGGCAAGCCCGAAGCATTGGCCAATAACGTTACCGGAGCGGTTTCGTTTTCGCCGGACGGTAATTCGATCGCGTACATCCAACCCGACGCAAAACGCGGGGTCAATCATCTGATGGTCGCCGACGCATTAGGTAAAAATTCGCGCATTGTTTTGTCAAAGCCTCATCCAGAAACATTCATCTTCGAGGGACGATCCACTAGCTGGTCGCCAGACGGACGTAATATCGCCTGCATCGTAAACCGATTTGAGAGCGGAGCCAATTACACTTCAGTGGTCTCGATCAATGTGGATGATGGGATAGAAACCCCGCTCGGCTCAGTACGTTGGCACGAGATCTCTCGCGTCGAATGGACAAAAAACGGTTCGGCAATTCTGGTTGCCGGAAAACGTGAGCGGACCGATACAGATCAGATCTGGTATATGCAGTCTCCGTTTGCCGATGCCGTCCGCGTGACCAACGACCTGAACTCATATTCATCGGTGGGAGCCGCTAACAGCGGTAACATGCTCGTGGCCATCCAGTCATACTCAGAGCACAAGCTTTCGGTCGGATTTCTTGAGCCGAGATTAGACAGCCTCACCGAACTGGTGTCGGAAACGAACGAACTGCAACCGATCGAATGGGTGGCCGACGAACGCATCGTCTTCCGTTCTGATAAGGACGGTACGACAAACCTCTGGTCGATCAAACCGGACGGAACGGACCGCCGCCAATTGACCGTTGACGCCGGAGTCGATTTTCGCGGATTTTGTATCACGCCGGATCAGAAATATATCGTTTTTTCGTCCTGGCGAAACGGCCAGGCAAACATTTGGCGGGTGCGTTACGACCGCACGGAATACACCCAGTTGACCGATGGTCCGGCCGACGCTTTTCCGCAGTGCTTGGCTGACGGCCGCCAGATCGTGTTTCAACGGGGGATCTATTCGAAGCCTGAAATTTGGAAGGTACCGGTGCTCGGCGGAGAAGCCGAACGAATTAACGTCCCGCGTGGTAAATGGCCTGCCTTATTGAGCAACGATCAAGGGATCTCGTATTTTCGAATGAGCGATGACAAGTGGATGATCGATATAACAAATCCCGCGAAGGAAAAAGCGTCAACATCGTTTCAAGTGCCGCAGAGCCTCGAAGGCAATAGAGTTCGCTGGTCGGAAGACAACTCGAAAATGTTCTTTATCGGAGCTGAAGGGACCGCGGGGAATATTTGGGTTCGGGATATCATCACCGGCGGCTTGACTCAGGTCACTGACCTGAAACGGCAGCGGATCAGCGATTTTGCGTTCTCACCGGATCGGAAACGGGTGGCCGTTATTAGTTCCGTCGTCACGAGTGATGTAATAATGGTCGAAAGTGACGGCCGTTGACGGCCGCGTTAAGTTAAGGTCATTGCCGAGATCGGGCCTATCTACCAATGGCATATCCTTTTTGAACATGGCCCGAATATCGTACCTGAATATGAAAATCACAAACTTAATGATCGTTTTGGTTGCTTCCATAGCTATCGCCGGTTGTTCGAAAAGCAGCACTGGCAATGCTTCGAACGCGACATCAGCGCCCGCGGCCGATTCTGCGGCGTCCAAGCCCGCTAATACACCTGCCGCGAATGCCCAGCCGGCTCCCAAACCGGCCGGAGATAGCTGCAAGGATCTGAAACTCGCCGGCAAAGCCTTTATTTCAAAGCAGTCGTTTCCGATCGACTTTGAGCCGTTCGCTGGCGGCTGTTTTGCGACCTTTGCAAGCAAAGACGAAATGCTCGACGAAAAGGACGTCCCGCGGGGTTCGACATTTCACATATTTAAGGGCGGCAAGAGCGTGCTTGACCTGCCGGATGCCTTTGACGGGCAACCAGCGTGTTGGGTCGAGGCAGTTTCGTTCAAGGATCTCAACGGCGACGGAAAGACTGACATCATCATGGCAGGGAGTTGTCTTGCGGCCAAAGATTCCTATCCCGCAAATGCGGTATATGTTAATAACGGCAAGACCTTTACAACCGATGCGGATGCCAATTCAAAGCTGAACGAACTGAAATCGGTAAAAGCGATCGAGGATTATGTAACTTCGCATATGAAGACATTCTTTTAACTTATCAACCGATCGGGAAGAACGGGACAGGGCTTAATGAGCCTTGTCCCTATGTTTTTTGCTCCGATCGTTATGCTAAAATTACAGTCATTTAGGCTTGTTGTTGTTCATCCGACATGGCGAAAACCAATTACGAACTAGTTGCGGAGATCCTGAGGATCGAGTCTGATGCGATCGCTCGTGTCTCGGAGACCTTATCGGCGCAAACGGTTGACCGTGCGATCGAGATCCTTGGTGCGGCTAAGGGGAAAGTAATAGTCACGGGCGTCGGCAAATCAGGCGTGATCGCCCAAAAGATCGCCCAGACGCTGACAAGTACCGGTACCGTCGCAGTTTTTATTCACCCTTCGGACGCCCTTCATGGCGGGCTCGGCGTTATCTCGGACGGCGATGTTGTCATTGCACTGAGTAATTCGGGTGAAACTGACGAACTCCTGGCGATATTGCCTGCCCTGAAGAGCCGGCACGTTCCCATCATTTCGATCGTCGGAAATCTTGCCTCAACGCTTGCCGTGCGTTCTGATGCCGCGCTCGACGCTGCGGTCGATAAAGAGGCGTGTCCGCTAAATCTCGCTCCGACAGCCTCTACGACCGTCGCACTCGCTATCGGTGATGCGTTGGCGATGACGCTGATGAGCGCCAAAGGACTGACCGCAGAGGATTTTGCGGCCAACCATCCCGCGGGGCGGCTCGGCAAACGGCTCACCCTGACGGTCGAGAGCCTTATGCACCCGAGCCCGAGCGTCTCGCCGGACGACGGTTGGCTTACGGTCGTACGGTCGATATCACGCTATGCACTCGGGGCAGTTAACGTGATCGGCCCGTCCGGAGATCTTGTCGGCATCATAACCGACGGCGACCTCCGCCGAACTATTGAGAAGACCGATCCGGCCGATTTCGGCGGACTTACGGCGTCGGCAATGATGACGGCCGGCCCGATATGTGTGTCGCCTTCGATGCTGGCTTATGACGCCCTTAGATTAATGGAAGACCGTCCTTCGCAAATATCGGTATTGCCCGTTACCGATGAATCGGGCAAGTGCGTCGGCATCCTTCGGCTCCATGACGTCGTAGGTAGCGGCCTGTGATCACGAGAAAATTACCAACCAATCGCTTGCGAATACCATCAGTTAGTTGATCGATCTAAGAGATAGAAACGGCTCACCAGTGAGGGGAACAATGACTAAAAAGTACTTAGCGGTTTGTATGACGTTATTGTTGTCGGTGTTTAGCGTCAATGCCCAACGGGCTGAGGTAACGGTCAGCCTGAGCGAGCAATTTTTTGACGCCTTGCTCGACTCGATCTATCAAAACTTTGACCCGCCCGAGTTTTCCGTTGCGGACAACCTTCGCCCGCACCGCCCGAACCCTGAACCGGTTTTCGGTTTTCAAAACGCAAGTTACGAGGTGCCTTTCTCGGAAAATAAGCCAAATGTTGTTCGAGGTGCCTGCCGGGAGACGGTTCGTATACTTCGGGAAATGGACGGCGTCCGAACCGCCGTTCGCTTTCGTGAAGGCCGGATCCTGGTCCCGCTGGCATTTTCGGGTAACTACGCACCGCCATTCGTCGGATGCGTGGAATTCGCCGGATGGGCCGAATCGGTCATCGACCTTGAGTATGATCAGGCGGGGCAGCGACTTATCGGAAAGGCGCGGGTTCTAAACGTAAACCTCAATGGCACCGGCGGCGTCGGAGGTACGCTGATCGCAAAACTCATTCAGGGTTCGATCGACAAAAAGCTCAATCCGATCGATATCTTGAGGCTCGACAAAGTGTCGTTC
Organism: uncultured Chloracidobacterium sp.; assembly: GCA_964592865.1. Taxonomy (GTDB): domain Bacteria; phylum Acidobacteriota; class Blastocatellia; order Pyrinomonadales; family Pyrinomonadaceae; genus OLB17. The sequence continues at coordinate 63,838 of CAZQGN010000009.1, forward strand.
GGCGTACCGATCCAAAATGCCGGCAACATCAGAATGAAGGCCCTCGGGGTCACGCCAGAGGTCTCCAACGGGTCGCTGAATATCCGGATCGCCTACGAGTTTTCCAAATAACTAAGCTCACTGTACTACCCGATATCGTCACCCAAAGCCACGATATCGTGTTTGATCTCCCCTGCAGATGTCGGAATTTCCTTCAAAATAGGGCATTGACGCCCGTGGTACACCGATTGCGGTTGACTCGTGTAGGGCGACAAGTTCGTCCAACGATTCAAGTCAGGATAAGGGGTGTAATATGAGAAAACATTTGGGAACAAAGGTGGCGGTTTCGTTGCTTTCGATCTGCTCGTTGTATTCAATCGATGCGATGGCACAGCGTGATCGCGGCCGCGGACAGCCGTCCGATCAGAGATCGGAACAGCAAGGCAGCGACCGCAGCGACCGAGGTGACCGCGGAGATCGAGGCGATCGAGGAGATCGCGGTGGCCGTCGTCAAGAGAATGCACAGCCGGGAATGCAGCCGCGTGATCGCGGTCCTCGGCAGGCACCGTTAGGCCAACCCCAGCAGTTGCCGAATTGGCAGCAAGATCGGGGTCGCCGACCGGTGTCACAGCCGCAATCGACGCCGGTTCAGTCAAATTTTCCTCAAAGGGACCGCCGGCCCGTAACGGATCAGCCCGCCCCGAACGTCCAGACGCCCAGAGGCCGGGACCGCGGTCAACTGAATAATGACGAGACTCGGCGGATCAATGACCGGCGCCAGCAGCAGAATCCGTGGAGCAACCGCTCGGATGAAGGCAGCCGCCCGATCCGTGATCCCCGAAATAACGGAAATAACGGCCGCTATCAGCAGATCGACCGCCGTCAACAGGAGCAGCTCCAGCGTCAGCGTTGGGATCAATATGACCAGCAATGGCGCAATTCGCAGAATATCGAAAAGCAGCGTTATCGCCAGCTGCAGGAACAGCGGCGAAATGCCTATCTTCGTTACCAGCAGCGGTACTGGGAAAGGCTCAGGCGTGACCGTGAACGGCTCCGCCAGATGAGGTATTACGACAATTATTACAACAATTATCGTTATTACCGCAGCGGCAACTACTATTACACAAGCCAATATGGTGCCCAGATGCTCCGCGACGCCATCAGAAACGGCTATGAAGAGGGCTTTTACGCCGGGCAGGCGGACCGTCAGGATGGATGGGGTTTCGACTATCGAAATTCCTACGGGTATCAGGACGCGGCATTCGGTTATGACAGCTACTACGTTTCGATGGACGAGTACAATTACTATTTCCGCGAGGGATTTCGCCGGGGATACGAGGACGGATATTACAGCCGAAGTCGTTATGGTAACTATTCCAACGGTAAATACACCATACTCGGTGCCGTTATCGGAGCGATCATAGACATCATCACCGATTAACCGAATATCCGTTATTAGACCGGCCCCGCCGACCATGATCGGCGGGGCCTTTTCGCGCCTGAGATGCACTAAACGCGATAATCTACTATTCTTGTGTTAATGAAAGCTCCGCTAGTTGCCATTATTGGCCGCCCGAATGTCGGAAAATCCACACTCTTCAATCGCCTTACCGGCAGCCGAAAGGCCATCGTCGGCGATGAGCCCGGCATTACCCGCGATCGAATGTTCGGCGAGGTCGAATGGAAGGCCAAGACCTTCCGCCTGGTCGATACCGGCGGCATCGTGCCTGATGACGACGCGATCATACCGGCGAACATTTTCAAGCAGGCTTCACAGGCCATCGATGAATCGGTGGCGATCATTTGGGTCCTTGACACTCGAGCCGGGATCACCCCGCTTGATGAGGAACTCGGTGTTTTGCTAAGGAATACCGGCAAACCGGTCATCATAGCTGCCAATAAGGTCGAGTCGCGAAAGGTCGAAAACGAAGCCGGCGAATTTTACAGTTTCGGGTTCGAAATGGCCCCGATCTCAGCCGAGCACGGTACCGGTGTCGGCGATCTTCTTGACCTTGTATTTGATCATTTGACCTTTGATGAAGAGAACGTCGAGGATGAAAAGCCGCGCGAGATCAGGCTGGCGATAATCGGCCGTCCGAATGTCGGTAAATCGTCGCTGCTCAATAAACTGCTCGGTGAGGACCGTGTGATCGTATCGCCGATCGCGGGTACTACGCGCGACGCGATCGATACTTATTTGACGGCAGATGGCCAGGATTACATGATAATCGACACCGCCGGCATCAGGCGAAAGGGCAAGACGACCGAAATGGCCGAAAAACTGTCTGTGGTCATGGCCCGTAAGGCTCTCGAGCGGGCCGATGTGGCCATCATTGTCATCGACGCTGTCGAGGGCGTGACCAATCTGGACGCGAATATCGCCGGATATGCCGTCGATTCAGGTTGCTCGGTGATAATCGTGGTCAATAAGTGGGACGCTGTCGAAGAAAAGGAGACCAATACGATCTACGAATTTGAGCGATCGCTGCGAATGGCTATGAAATTCCTCGATTGGGCACCGATAGTAACGATCTCGGCACTGACAGGACAACGCGTGACCAAGATCCTGCCGCTGGTCGCCCAGGCGTATGCTGCCCGCAACATGAGGATCCAGACATCACGGCTTAACAGATTTTTTGAAGAATCGATCTCACAGCCAAAGGGCGGAACCGCTCCGGCTCCTGTGAAAGGCGGTTTTTCGCGCCTGAAGGTGCAGTTTTTGACCCAGGCCGGGATCAGGCCGCCATTGTTCATTCTTTTTACCTCCGGCGGCAGCAAAGCGGGGCTGCATTTTTCGTATTTGCGATACATCGAGAATCAACTCCGAAGCGAATTTGATTTTTTCGGAACACCGATCCGCCTTGTCGAAAGGCACAAGTTACGGGAGAAAAAGAAATAGGCGGCAGGCGGCTATTGGATCGTCCTTTTTCCCCGGTGACTGTGACCTGACTTTTGCATGGAACTCTTACTTTTAGCGATCAGATGCTTGCTTGCTGCGATATTCGGCGTGGCGGGCGTAGCCAAGCTTGTAGATCGGGACGGTTCGCGAAAGGCAATGCTCGATTTCGGCGTGCCACCTTCAATATCGAATTTTGCGGCCGTTCTATTGCCGGTAGTGGAGATCGCGATCGCATTTTCCTTGCTTTTTGTAAAAACCTCGTGGCCGGCGGCTATTGCCGGTAGTCTGCTGTTGGCTGTTTTTTGCGGCGGGATGGTCTATCAACTCGTCAAGGGAAATGCCCCTGACTGTCATTGTTTCGGCCAACTTCACAGCGAACCTGTCAGTGTCTTGTCGCTCGTGCGCAACATCTTGTTTTTCGCCGCCGGGGTCTTTCTGGTAATGAGCGGGCCTAATGGACAAGGGCTTGACCTCGCGTTGGTCGATCCTTCGGTGCTCATAATCGTGTTCGGAACTTTGATCGTTAGCCTGCTTGTGGCTGTCATTAGCCGACAAGGCCAACACTCAGCCGCACAAAACGCGTTAATGCGCCGGATCGAAATGGTCGAACTCATGGCCGGCGAAGGCTCGGCCGTCGATCGGCAAGATGCAGGCAGTCCGAATGACGGCCTTCCGATCGGAGCGTTCGTTCCCGACATGCTCCTCGAGGACCGTAATGGCGGCCAAGTGTCGACTCGGGCCATTGTTTCCGCAGGAACGCCGGCGATCTTGTTTTTTGTGAGCCCGACCTGCACTCCGTGTAAGGCGTTGGTCCCCAGGATGAACGAGTGGGCGGCCGAATTTGCGGGCAGGCTGACCACGGTCTTTGTCAGTTCGGGCTCGGTCGATGCGAACGCCGCTAGTTTCGGCGATCATGAAGGAAAGATGCTTGTCCGGCAGAAAGACCGCGAATTCGCCGATGCAATGTACGCGAGATGGACGCCGTCCGCCGTCTTTGTGGACCGAAACGGCAGAATCGCCAGCCATGTGGCGGCCGGTGACACCGCGATCGCAGAATTGATAAAACGGGTCCGCGACATCGATCTGACCGCCGACCACCTGTATATCAGCGATTCCGGGCGTACACACGGTGCCGGCCATGCCGGGATCGGGACGAAGGTGCCCGAGTTTTCCATCGAGGCAATTGATGGCAGGGAAGTAAAGTCCGGCAATATCTCGCGGCCCACATTGATCACATTTTGGAGCCCAACCTGTCCGCATTGCGGAAGAATGGCCGACGAACTTAGAAAATGGGATGCAGAGCGACAGCCGTCTGACCCTGATCTCGTGGTATTTGCCGACGGCGATCTCGACCTCATCCGAGGTCTCGGCCTGACGTCACCGATCGTTTTGGATAAAGATTATGCGGTCGCTGAAAAGCTTGGCATGCACGGAACGCCATCGGCAATACTCATCGACGAGCGAGGGCGCTTTGCGTCTGAAATAGCGATCGGTGCCCCAAACATCCGGGCACTTCTCGATAAAAGAGTTTAGAGGATAATGACGAGTCCGATTGATTGGAAAATTACGGCCCGCGACGGCGAGGCTCGAAGCGGTTTGTTGCGAACCCGGCGATCTGAGATCGAAACGCCGGTTTTCATGCCCGTCGGCACGCAGGGTGCCTTGAAGGGCGTTCGTTTCGAATGGCTCGAGGATGAAATGGATGCTCGGATCATCCTCGCCAACACCTATCATCTCTTCCTTCGGCCCGGCGTCGATATCATCCGTGATATGGGCGGATTGCACCGGTTTTCGACATGGAACAGGTCGCTGTTGACCGATTCGGGCGGGTTTCAGGTGTTTTCGCTCACCGAACTGCGAAAGTTGACCGAGGACGGTGTCGAATTTCGATCGCACATCGATGGAACGAAGTACTTTCTGTCGCCGGAGGTGTCGATGGAGATCCAGGCGGCCTTGGGCTCGGACATCGTGATGGTTTTCGACGAATGCCCGCCCGGTGACGCCGGTTTTGACGCGACCCGCAAAAGTTTGGAGCTGACGGCGCGCTGGGCCCAACGGTCAAAGGACAGGTTTAACCAACTTCAGGCCGATGGAGCAGATACCGGCCGCCGAAGCGAGTTTGACGAGAGCCGGCGGCAAGCATTATTTGGCATAATTCAGGGTGCGGGGCACCTTGAACTGCGGGATGAGAGTCTTGCCAGGACCGTCGAGATCGGTTTCGACGGATATGCAATAGGCGGATTGAGCGTTGGTGAAGAAAAGGCGATCATGTATGAGGTACTTGACCATCTTGCACCGAAAATGCCGGACGACGCACCAAGATATTTGATGGGCGTCGGCACACCAGAAGATCTGATCGAGGGCGTCAATTGCGGTGTAGATATGTTCGACTGCGTGATCCCCACCCGTAACGGTCGAACCGGCAGCGCGTTCACCTCGCGAGGCAAATTGAATATCCGCAACGCGAAATTTGCGAGAAATGACGGCCCGCTTGACCCCGATTGTCCATGCTCGGTATGCCGTCGGTACTCGCTCGGCTACCTGAGGCATCTGTATCAGGTCGGCGAGATGAATGCCGCGATACTGATCTCGCATCACAACGTCGCCTTCTTTCTCGATACGATGCGAAAGGTGAGGTCTGCGATACGCGAAGGCGAATTTCAGGAATTTCGCCGCCGATTTTTAGCGGGGCTTAAAGAAAACGGGGCTGAGAGCGTTTGATAATGTTCTATCAAATGTATATCATTACGTTTTTGTCTTTAGGCAGTAAAAACAATGAACAATCTAGCGCTCTTTTTTCAAGATGCCGGCGGCGGTAGTATCCTTTGGACACTGCTTCCATTTGTATTTATCTTCGGTATCTTTTACTTTTTGGTGATCCTTCCGCAAAAGAAGCAGAAACAGCAGCTTCAGGAAATGATCGCTCAGTTAAAGATCAACGATGAGATCGTCACCAATGGCGGCATCATCGGCAAGATAAAAGAGGTCAAGGAAACCAGCTTTATCATTCAGAGCGCCGAAAAGTCGTTTCTGGAAGTTGGCAAGAGTGCGGTTGTCGGCCGTAAAGCGGAATAATAGTTAGCTCTACGCGTAATTAGTAATGAAGAACAAAGGTTTGTGGATCAGAACTTTCATTATCCTTGCGATCACGATCGCAGGGATATACCTCGTTTTCGGGCCTCGTAGAACGCCGGTGGCCAGCGACTTCAGCTGGAGCGGGATCAAGGCGAATCTGGCCGAGAACATTAATCTCGGGCTCGACCTAAAGGGCGGATCGCATCTCGTGATGCGAGTAAAGACCGACGATTACCTCAAGACGCTCACCGAGAACAACGGCCAGGCGGCGCTCACAACGGCGCAGGACGCGAAACTGCCGGCGACGGCCTATACTGTCAAGGCTGAAAACGGCAATTACTCGGTGAACCTGACGCTTTCTGATCCGTCGCAGCAGCAGGCGGTGCTCGACGAGGTCAAGAAAAAGGTCGACTTCTCAGCATGGACCCAGACCAGCAGCGGAAACGATATTGTTTGGTCGCTGCCGAACCAGGCCCAGGAACAGATGAAGCGGCAGGCGGTCGATCAGGCACTCAAGATCATTGAAAGCCGTATCAACGCATTCGGTGTCAAAGAGCCGACCCTTCAAAAGCATGGTGCTGAAACCTCGGGCCAGATACTTCTGCAAATGCCGGGTGTCGATGACCCGGAACGCGTCAAAAAGCTGATCGGAGCTGAATCAAATCTCTCGCTTGCCAAGATCGTGAGCCCGCCCAATCCGTCGCCGGTGCAGACGTATCCGACCAAAGAGGCCGCTCTGCAGTCGATCGGCGGTGCCGAGACACAGACACGCAAGGTTTATCCCTACGCAGACCGTGACGAACCGTCCGCTGCCGGAAACGCCAAGACCGATCCGGCCGCAAAGGTCAACAAGTACGTCGTTGTCGAGTATCCGTCAGTAGTTGACGGCAGTGAACTCCGCGAGGCGAATGCCGTTTCGCGAACCGGCAGCGAGGGCGATTATCAGATCTCATTCTCGTTCAAACCGGCCGGAGCTCAGAAGTTTGGCGAATGGACCGGCAAAAACATCAACAACTACATGGCGGTCGTGCTGAACGGCGAGGTCAAATCCGCGGCGTTCATCAAATCGCAGATCTTTGATTCGGGCGAGATATCGGGCAAGTTCACTAAGACCTCGGCCGAGGATCTGGCTCTGACGCTCAAGTCAGGAGCCCTGCCCGCCAAGATCGAGTATCAGGAAGAGCGTACGGTCGGACCGAGCTTGGGTGCCGATTCGATCAAGGCCGGTGTAGAGGCCGCGTTGGGCGGATTGGCGTTCGTCGTCATTTTTATGCTCATCTACTACCGCGGTGCCGGTGTCAACGCTGTCGTAGCGTTGATCCTGAACATGCTCTTAACCATGGCGGCGCTTATCGTGATCAAATCGACATTGACGCTGCCGGGTATCGCCGGACTTATTCTCGGCGTCGGTATGGCGGTTGACTCAAACGTGCTCATTTTTGAGCGAATACGTGAGGAGATCAGGGCCGGCCGGTCTATCGCCGACGCGATCGGCCTCGGGTTTGACAGGGCATTTATCACCATCATCGATACCCATATCACGACGATCATTTCGTCGACCATTCTGTATCTGTATGGTTCGGGCCCGATCCGCGGATTTGCCGTAACGCTCGTTCTGGGACTTTTGATCAACCTGTTCTCGGCCGTATTCGTCTCGAGAACGATCTTCATGTGGCTGCTTCACCGTAACGCCAAAATGGAGACGATCAGTATTTAATCGACTGCCGGCATTATGTTGCCGGGCAAACTAAAGATGTTAGAAATTTTCAAGAATATCAACGTTGATTGGATGGGCTTGCGAAAGCCTCTGATCTTTTTGTCGATCGCGATCCTTATCGCCGGATTGTTTTCTGCCATCGGACGGCAGATCACGCCGGGCGGGACAGACGCGTTCAACCTCGGAGTCGACTTTCAGGGTGGAACGGTCATCACCGCTAAGTTTCGCAATAAGCCGGCCGAAGACGATCTGAGAAGTGCTCTGCAGGCTCAGGGCATCTCGGACGCCGTCATCCAGGCATCGCTCGACAAGCAGGACGAAGTGCTGATCAAGGTTCCTCTTTTTGAAGGGAAGGGCGATGCAGCTCCGGCTGAAGCGGCTCCGGCCGGCGGCGAGGACGCGACCCAGGTCAATATGGGACGTGCGACCGTGAAAAAGGCCCTCGACACATTCGGTAAGGAAGCCGAGGTCGGCAAGCGGCTTGCGGATGACGAATCGGCGGTCTATCAGATCGTCGGGACCGACTCGGTCGGCCCGGTCGCCGGAGCTCAGCTTCGTAATCAGGCGGTTATCGCCACGCTGCTCGGCCTTTTGGGCATCCTCTTGTTCATAGCGTTTCGCTATGACTGGACGTATGCCGCAGGTGCTGTTATCGCGGTGTTTCACGACGTTTTGATCACGCTTGCGTTCTTTTCGGTATTCCAATGGGAAGTCAGCCTTACAGTGCTCGCGGCACTGCTGACACTCGTCGGATTCTCGGTGAACGACTCGATCGTTATCTTCGACCGAATTCGCGAGAATATAACGCTTCACCGCGGCAAATCGATATACTCGCTTACCAATGATTCGATCAACCAGACGATGTCGCGTACCATCGTGACCAACGGGCTTGTGTTCCTGGCTGTTCTGGCATTGGTGCTCTTCGGCGGCGAGGTTCTGAGAGGGTTCTCACTGGCACTTTTTGTGGGTTCGATCACCGGAACTTACTCGACCATCGCTATCGCCAGCCCGATCGCGATCTGGTGGCAGGGAAAGATCGGCAACGCCAAGGTCAAAGAGGTTGCAATGCCCCAATCGGGCAGCGAGAAAATGGCTTCGGCATCGCGTCGCTCGGTCGCCCGTAGGCCCGTTACAAGGTAACTTAATTCCAATTTCGGCCGCGCTCCATGCTCTGCGAACCTGCGTTCGTTCAAAGCCCCGGATAGCGGCCGATTTATTTGAAAAAAATGGCATTTTTGACCGCAAACGCCTTTGTTATTCTTGACTTTCGAATTCTAAACTTTTAGACTTCATTTCGTTGCTGGTCAATTTAATGTTTGTGTCTGCATTTTTCCGTATTCGTTTAGCGAATCAGTGACGGAATCAGTAGTACTTTTGTATGTTCGACCGGCAAGAGTCTCGACAATCCGCACTTGATGTCAAACAGTACAAATTCCGGAAATTTAGCAGCCCGCGGTTTGAGATCGACACTTTAAGGTGTCGGTTACAACGCCGGGATAAGTTTGTATCATCGAAGTACATTGTAAGGTTTCGTAACCCTTGACCTAACATTTGGCACCGGAAAAAGGGAGGAAGTAAAATGCTTGATCAATTAGTTGAATCAAAGAGTAATTCTCAGGAAAATAAGCGTCGCGGCGAGTTCCTGTTGGTGACATTTATTATCGCCGTTACGGCCCTCATCGGGTCCTGGACCTATAGCCTTTTTGCAAAGGACTATGGAATGGGTTCGGGCGACCTTGAGTTGTCGACGCTTGTTGCCCCGCCGCCGCCGGCCGAGGAACCTGAGCCCGAACCGGAGAAGCAGCCGGAAAAGAAGCAGGTCGAGCCGGACGTCGACGTTCGCAAGGAACTGATCCAGAATATCAACGCTTCGCCGAAGGTGCCCGAACAGATCAGCACGGTCAAGAGCAACATCCCGCAGATGCGTGAAGATCGCCTTACCAAGCTCGGTCCGACAAACTCGGATACCGGTGCCAAGATCGATCCCGGTGCCGCCCGCGTGGTAAACAGCGGCGGTACGCAGAGCATCTCGACCGGAACTGGAAATGACACATCCGGTGCTGATGATGGCGACGCTCCGCCGCCGCCGCCCAAGGCAACGCCGAAACCGGCACCTAAGACGGTTTCAGGCGGTGTGCTCAACGGTAAGGCGACTAGCTTGCCTAAGCCCGCATATCCGCCGGCAGCCAAAGCCGTCAGAGCGGCCGGTGCTGTCAGCGTACAGGTTTTGATCGACGAGTCAGGCCGTGTAGTTTCGGCTAGTGCCGTCAGCGGTCACCCGCTGCTTCGTGCCGCTGCCGAAGGCGCCGCTCGCGGTGCTCGTTTCAGCCCGACCCTCCTTTCCGGACAGGCCGTTAAGGTTTCGGGTGTGATCACATATAACTTTGTCCCGTAAGGGTACGTAATAGATCAAAGGTGCGGCACCGTGAGGTGCCGCATCGCAAATGACCTTTTAATTTGCAATCAATTAAATTCTTTTCGATTTCTTTGGAGGATAAATCATGACATTTCTTGGCAGCCTGGTCGCATCTGACATTTCGGGCTTTTTCTTACTCTTTACCGGCGAGGGCGTCTCGTTCGGTATCTACGATATCGCAAAGAGCCTGACGATTCCGGGCTGGGGCGTTATCATCACGCTTCTCATTCAGTCGGTCTATATGATCGCTGTCGGCATCGAACGCTGGCTGACCTACAACAAGGCCAAACAGCAGTCGCGTCAGTATGCTCCGAAAGTTGCTCAGGCACTTAAGAACAGCAACATTGACGAAGCGATCAACATCAGCGACAAGCACAAGGATTCGCACCTTGCCATGGTCGTCTCGTCGGGCCTTAAGGAATTTGCCGCACACCAGGGCAATACCGACATCTCGGCTGATGAAATGGAAGCTTCGAAGCGTGCTCTTGAGCGTGCTATCGCCGTCAAGACAGCCGAACTCAAGCGAGGCCTTTCGGGTCTGGCAACCGTCGGCTCGACCGCTCCGTTCGTCGGACTGTTCGGAACCGTCGTCGGCATCATCGGTGCTTTCCAGGCTCTTAAGACCAACGAATCAGCCGGTATCGGCGCCGTCGGTGGAGCTATCGCAGAAGCCCTCGTTGCTACCGCATTCGGTATTCTCGTAGCTATCCCGGCCGTGTGGTTGTTTAACTACTTCACGAACAAGGTCACGAGCTTTAGCGTCGAAATGGAAAACTCGGCTTCAGAATTGGTCGACTATTTCATCAAGCAGCGTGCTAAAAGCCTCCGCGGCTAATTTCGGGAATTTGGCGAAAGCCAGCTAGGAGATTTACTGCTATGGGTGCACAAGTGGGCGGAGCCCAGGAATACAACTCAGATATCAACGTCACTCCGATGGTTGATGTTATGTTGGTGCTCTTGATCATCTTCATGATCGTCACACCGCTGCTGCAACAGGGTGTTTCGGTCAACTTGCCCCGCGATATGGTCAGTCCGGATGAGGACGGAGATATCGCCAAGGATACGTCGGTCATTGTTGCTATTCCCGATAATAATAATTTTTATATCGGCAAAGAGCAGTATCCGATCGACGCCCTGGGGGACGTGATCAAAAAGCGTATGGAAGGCAAAACGCCTGAGAAGCGCATTGTTTACATCAAGAGCGGTGTCGATGTTGAGTACGGCCGTGTCGTACAGGCCATCGATACCATTCGTAAACAGGACATCGACAAGATCGGATTGGTCGCTGATAAGAAGAAGGGCGATCCAAAGAAATAAAGAAGCTTCGCGGGCCCGGCCTACCGGGCCCGGCGAAATAATTACAAAGTTATGGGAATGTCTACCGGCGGAGGCTCAGGTGAGGCCAAGCCATCAATTAACGTTACACCATTGATCGACGTTCTGCTCGTGCTCTTGATCATCTTTATGGTCATCACGCCGCTTAAACCAAGCCGTTTTGAGGCGAAGGTGCCGGCTGAGCCGAAAGATCAGCCGCAGGCTAACGTCAAGCCTAATCCGCTTACGCTGGTTGTGGCGATCAACAAGGATACCAAGGTCGTAACATTGAACAACGAGCCGTTTGGCGACGTTACGGACACACAGAAACTCTCGGATAAATTGAGGGAGATCTTCAAACAGCGCGAAGACAACGGCGTGCTGCGTGAAGGAACGAACGAGGTCGAAAAGACCCTGTTCATTAAGAGTCCGAAGACCGTTCGATACGGCGACGTGGTCAAGGTCATCGACGCATCAAAGGCGGCCGGCGCATCACCGATCGGTCTGCAGATCGACGATTTAACAGATTAATTTTCTTGGCACAACTTCAACGCCCTCGAATTGCAGAGGGCGGCAGTAGTGCCGAATGGTGAATGGAGTCAAAAGATGAGATTCTCTCGTTTCGGGTTGTTACTAATAATAACAGTAACCGTATTCATTGGAGCGAATTGCTCTTATTACAACCGGGTTATTGCCCGAAAGAATTTGGTCGACGGTGCGAAGGCCTATAAGGACAGAAAGTTCGGCGAAGCTGAAAAGCTTTTCAGGTATGCTGCGTCGAAGGATCCGAACGGCGAAACGGTCGAGGGCCGGACTGCTCAGCTTTCGCTGGCTCGTACGCTCCACTCGATCTACATCGGGAACCGGTCGGACAAGAGCAAGGCTGAAGAGGCTCTTTCTGAATACAAGAAGAGCCTGCCGCTGTCGCTGAAAGAACTGAAAGAGACCTCGGCGGCGTATAACGCCAACAAGGCTTCAGAGGACGGCCAGCGTAAGTACCTTTCGTCGCTTTCGAACGTAAACAGCACGACCAGTGCCATCGCGAGCCTCTATGAGAATCTCGCGCAGCCGGACAAAGCGAAAGAATGGCAGACCGAGGTCGCCAACAGCGCGGATTATCCGGTCACGGCTCGTGCACGTGCTCTGAGTTCGTTGTCGGCCAAGATGAATACTTGTGCCAACGACATTACGGATACCGAAGCGACCAAGAAGACCGTCAAGAAGGACGGCAAGGACGTGTATCAGTTCGTCAAGCCGAGCAATCCTGAGGACGTAACCAAACTTAAGGAGTGCGTTGCTGAGGGTAACCGCCTGATCGATCAGGCCGTGGCGATCGAGCCCGATGAGGTCAAGAATGCCGGCAGCCTGAACGTAACGTCGCTTACCGACACGCAGCTTGCGTTGAATGGCGAGATCTTCAAGGTATTCGAATCGACCCGTTCTTATAAGGCCAGCCTTTTGGTCCAGGCAATGCGTCAGGCCGAGATGGATGGAAACACCGCTTTGCGTGATTCGCTGAAAGCTGAGGCTGATGCGGCCAAGGCAAAATTCCAGGAGCTCAGCGACATCGTCAAGAAGATGCAGGCTGAGGTCGAGGCTCGTGCCGCGGCCAAGGAAGAAGCGGAAAAGAAGAACGCAAACAGTAACGCTAACAAGAAGTAGTTTGACATTTCTTTCCAACTTTGGTGATGCTCATTTACAATTAAGTGAGCATCACCATTTTTGTTGTTGATGCCCTTATATGACGGCCGCGATCGATATCGCGGGCCGGCAGCCCGAACGGTTCGTTTGTTTTTATGATCAGGATCGAAGATGTCATCAAAAAAGTGACAGACAATCGGCCGATGGCCGACATCGATCTTATTCGCCGCGCGTATCTTTTTTCCGCACTTCACCACCGAGGGCAGACCCGCGCGTCGGGCGAACCGTACCTTGTCCATCCGTTGGAGGTGGCCGAGATACTGGCCGATATGCGGCTGGACGAGGTGAGCGTTTCGACCGGACTCCTGCACGACGTGGTTGAGGACACACTTGTCGATCTCGATACGATCCGTTCGTATTTCGGCGACGAGATCACGCTGCTCGTTGATGGTTTGACCAAGATCGCCCACGTCAGCAGCCTTTCAAAGGAAAAGCAGCAGGCCGAGAACGTTCGCAAAATGGTTCTCGCGATGATCACGGATGTCCGCGTCGTGCTCATCAAGCTCGCCGACCGGCTGCATAACATGCGGACGATGCAATTTCTCAAGCCGGAGAAGCGAGCCCGTATTTCACAGGAGACGCTCGATATCTACGCCCCGATCGCCCACCGGCTCGGTATGGGTAAGATGCGTTCGGAACTCGAGGATCTTTCGTTCCAAAACCTCTTCCCGGATGAATACAAAAAGCTCGCCAAAGAGGTCGACGCAAGGCGGCCCGAGTTAGAAGCGGCCCTGCACAGGATCCGGGAGACCATTGCTCAAAAGCTTACCGAGAATGACGTGCCTTTTGTCGAGATCGAGGGCCGAGTGAAACGTCTTTATTCGCTGTGGAAGAAGCTGAAGAAGCAAAAGATCCGCATTGAGCAGGTATATGACCTGATCGCCGCCCGCATCATCACCCCGAATGACCGCAAATACTGTTATCTGACGCTGAGCGTCATTCACGACGTCTGGACGCCTGTTCCTGAGCGTTTTAAGGACTGGATCGCTATTCCGCGCGACAACCTGTACCAGTCGCTTCATACGTCGGTGATCGGCGACGGCGGCGTGCCTTTCGAGGTGCAGATCCGCACTCAAGAGATGCACCTCGTTGCAGAAGAGGGCGTCGCGGCTCACTGGAAGTACAAGGAAAGCAGCCTCGGTGCCCATGAGGACGATGAGACGCTCGACGAACTCCGCAAAACCGTCGAAAAGCTGCTCCTGCCCCTGGTCGAAACCAACGAGCAAAATGAGGATTCGGAAGATTTTATCGAATCCTTAAAACTCGACCTTTTTCCCAAGGATGTTTACGCTTTTACTCCGATGGGCAAGGTGATTCAGCTGCCGCGCGGAGCGACCCCGCTGGATTTCGCGTACGCGATCCATTCGGGAGTCGGCGATAAGTGCACCGGAGCAAAGATCAACGGCCGCATCGTGCCGCTTCGAACAGAACTCCAGAATGGCGATGTCGTCGAGATCCTGACGACCCAGAATGCCAAACCGACGCGGGACTGGCTCAATCACGTGGTTACTTCCAAGGCGCGTAGCCGAATTCGGCATTGGATATCGCAGCAGCAGCGTGAAGAGTCGATCGAGATCGGTCGTAAGCTCCTGGAAAAGGAGGCGGACCGCTTTCGGCTCGCTCCAAAGAAATTTCTTGGCAACGAGTCTGAAATGACCCGCATTGCCAATGATTACGGCCTCAGCCGCCCGGACGACCTTCTGGCGTCGGTCGGGTACGGTAAGGTGCTGCCGCGGAACATACTCGCTAAGTTTCTGGGGGCCGAGAAGTTTGAGGAACTCGACCCTGAAAAGAAGAAAGAAACCCGTATTTCGAACAGTGTCAAGGCGGTCAAGAAATTCATCGGCTTCGGTGAGGATTCGATCGTCGTCAAGGGCGTAGATAACCTGCTTACTTCGCGGGCAAAGTGCTGCAATCCGCTGCGGGGCGAGGATATCGTCGGCTATATCTCGCTCGGCAAGGGCATCGTCGTCCACAACAAACGCTGCAAGAATATGGGGCATTTGATGGTCAACAAAGACCGTATCGTCGAGGTCGAGTGGGCACGCAGCGAGCAAAGCGAGAAGCAGTCGGTCCAATTGCTTGTGACGACCGAGAACCGCACGGGAATGCTCGCGGGTATAACCAACGCGATCGCCGACATCAAGACCGGCATTCGCGACGCCCGTGCCAATGTTTCAAAGGACGATATCGGCCTTATCGAGGTTACGGTCGAGGTCTTTGACAAGAAGCATCTCGACAAGGTGACCAGTGCGATCGAACACGTCCCCGGCGTCATTGCCGTCGAACGTGTAAACTCCTGATTCAAGACCTTTTCACCCGCCACAACTTTCTTTTTCCTCGGTAATTTGTTAGAATTCGCCTTTTGCTTAAGGAAGATTTTTCCGGCAGAACCTAAACAAATGAAAGAGATCATCTCAACAGAAAACGCCCCGGGAGCCATCGGCCCTTACTCGCAGGCGATCAAGGCCGGCGGACTCGTATTTTGCTCAGGCCAGATCCCGATCGACCCGGCAACGGGGAATTTTGTTTCGGACAACGTCAGCGAACAGACCGATCAGGTTCTTAAGAATCTCTCGGCTGTACTCGAGGCGGCCGGATCGAGTCTAGACGGCGTGGTCAAGACGACTGTGTTCCTGGCGGATATGAATGATTTCGGTGAGATGAATGAGGTTTATGGCAGGTATTTCGATTCGAACAAGCCTGCCAGGGCGACGGTCCAGGCAGCTCGTTTGCCGCGTGACGCCCGTGTTGAGATCGAGTGTATTGCGTTGATCGGGTAACAGAAAAGCCAGACGCCGAATTTACTTCGCCGTCTGGCAACCAAAAGAGTCAACACAAACTCAAATACTTACGCAGCCTTGATGATCTTTCCCGATTTGATACATCGGGTACAAACCTTAGCCCGGCCGTTGCCGCCAGCAGGGAGCTGGACACGGACAGATTGAAGATTCGGGTTAAATCGTCGTCGCGTTTTGTTATTAGCGTGTGATACGTTGTTTCCAAATTGCGGACCTTTTCCGCATACGTCGCAGCGTTTAGCCATAATATTATTGCCTCCGGTAAATAGTACGAGGTACTAAGAAGAGTTTTTGCGAAAACTCAAAAATAGATTTTATATCAAATTGGATCAGGTATAGTCAAGTTATGCAACAGATCGATAAGTTGAAAGGAGTAAGAGCCACAGTGCAAAACAAATTTGTTAAGTATTCGACCGCAGCCGCAATCGGCGTATTTGCTGCGTTTTTCGCCGCGTGCGGCGGCCCGGCCGCCAACACCGCGACCGGCGGGGTTGACCCTAATGAAACTGCCGCGACCGTAAACGGCAAAGTCATCAAGATGGAAGAGGTCGATCGTGCGGTCAAGCAGCAGTCGCAGGGACAGGAGGTCAAACTGTCGCCGCTCGAGCTTGCCGGTGCCCGGCTTCAGGTTCTGCAGAGCCTGATCGAGCAGGAAGTTATGTTCCAAAAGGCCGAGAAGGACGGAACCGTTCCAACGGAAGAAGAAGTCTCCGCCGAGGTGAACAAGCAGAAGGTTGACAGCCGTCTTTCGGCCGAAGAGTTTGACAAACAGATGACCGCTGCCGGACTCAATGAAGCTGCATTTCGCGAATCGATCAAAAAGGGCCTTGCGATCAAGAAATTGGTCGAAAAGATCACGGGCCGCATTGAGGTTCCCAAGGACAAGGAGATCACCGATTTCTTTGCCGGCAATGCCGATCTTTTTGTCAAAAAGCGCGGTGTGAGGCTCGCGGCGATCGTTATCGATCCGTCGAATAGCGGACAGGGCGACACGACGACCAACGACGCCGAGGCAAACGTCAAGATCAAAGAGATCCTGACCAAGCTTTCTCAGCCCGGCAGCGACTTTGCGTCGCTTGCACGCGAGTACAGCGAGGATCCGAGCAAGTTGCAGGGCGGCGATCTCGGCTATATCAGCGAAGAGGATCTCAAGACCAACTTTGGCGCCCAGAACGCGGCCGGCTTCATGAGCCCGCAGTTCAGCGTCGGCGGTGTCACGAACGTTATTCCGCTAAACGGAAAGGGCTATATCTTCAAGCTTCAGGAGCGTATCGAGAAAGAGGAGTCTCAGACACTCGAGAGCCCCGGCGTTCGCCAGCAGATCAACGACCTGCTTGTTAACAACCGTAAGCAGCTCTTGGCAGCTTCGTATCAGGCGATCGCGATGAATGAGGCCAAGATCGACAACCTGCTTGCCAAAAAGGTCGTGAACAACCCGAACGAATTGAGCGGAGCACGCCCGGCTGGTGCATCGACCCCGGCAGCCAATACCAATACGGCACCGGCAAACGCTAATACCGCGGCGGCAAATACCAACGCGGCGGCCAATTCGAACGCCAAACCCGCGGCAAACGCTCCGGCCAAACCCGAAGCAAAACCGGCGGCGAACGCTCCGGCAAAACCGGCCACTAAGTAATTGGCCACTCGTTAAGTTGAACAAGGTGAAAGGCAAAGCGGTATTTTGCCTTTTACCTTTTTCGCTTTTTAAGCGGATCACGGACAGATGCTATTCAGACTCAACAATGTTTGGAAATCGTACGGCGGCACCGAGATACTTAAGGGGATCTCGTTCCAGGTCAATCCTTCAGAAAAGGTCGGATTGGTCGGCCGCAATGGTGCGGGAAAGACGACGGCGTTTAGAATAATTACCGGTCAGGAATCTCCCGACGAGGGCGAGGTCATCAAAATGAACGGCCTCACGCTCGGTCTGCTGGACCAGCATGTCGATTTTGGTAATGCCGAGACCGTCCATACCGCGGCACTTTCAGCATTTGTTGAGATCCACGATATCGAGGCTGAGATGCGTCTGCTCGAAAAGCAGATGGAGACCGATCATTCCGATGCGGTGCTTGAGCGTTATGCTGATCTGCAGACCGCGTTTGAGCACGCCGACGGCTTTTCGTATGCGGCAAAGGCCGAGGCGGTCCTGCTCGGTATGGGATTTCCGCCGGACAAATGGTCCGACGACGTGCGGACGCTTTCGGGCGGTCAAAAAAACCGCCTGGGAATGGTCCGGCTGCTTCTCTCAAATTCCGACGTTCTGCTGCTCGACGAGCCGACCAATCACCTTGATACGGACGCTGTCGAATGGCTCGAAGATTTTCTTAAGAGTTACGACAAAACGTACGTCGTAATTAGTCACGACCGTTACTTTTTGGACAGGACGACAAACCGCGTGATCGAGATCGATCGCGGCCTCGCCGTTACCTACAAGGGCAATTATTCGAAGTATCTTGAGGAGCGGGAACTGCGGCGTGAACAGCAGCTTCGCGAATATGAGAATCAGCAGGCCCTGATCAATAAGACGGAGGAGTTTATCCGCCGCAATTTGGAAGGTCAGAAGACCAAACAAGCCAAATCACGGCGCACTCTGCTCGCTCGAATGGAGCGGATCGAGGCCGTCACAAGCGAAAAGTCCGGCGGCAATTTTGGCCTCAAACGGGTCGAACGTACCGGGAACAATGTTCTGACGGCCGAGGACCTGACCATCGGCTATGAGAACAAGGTTCTTGCTTCCAACTTGAATTTCTCGCTGCATCGGGGCGAGGCGCTCGGGATCATCGGCGGAAACGGCACCGGTAAAACGACACTCATCAAGACCTTGCTTGGAAACATCCGCGAACTCGGCGGAAAGGTCCACTGGGGTACAAAGACGAACATCGGTTACTATTCGCAGAACCTCGAGGGTCTTGAACCGCGAAATGAAGTAGTGCAGGAACTCAGGCGAGTCGCCCCGATGGCGGATAACAACACCCTTCGCGGTTTTCTGGCGAAATTCCTCTTTATGGGTGAGGATGTGTTCAAGCCGGTCTCAGCCCTTTCCGGCGGTGAAAAGGGAAGGCTCGCACTCGCAAAACTCATTTATTCGCAGAAAAATGTCCTGATCCTCGATGAGCCGACCAACCATCTGGATATCCCCTCGCGGGAATCGCTTGAGAACGCTCTCGAGGAATACGACGGCACGATCATTGTCGTAAGCCATGACCGTTTCTTTCTGGACAAGATCGCCAGTCAGATGCTGAGCTTCGAGCCCGACGGCAGCGTTCTCGATTTTGCGGGCAATTACACGGAGTTTCACGATTGGAAGCAAAGCCTGGCACCTCAGTTGACGCAGGCGAAGCCGGCCGAAACTGTTCAGGAGCGACCGGCAGATCCGGATACGGCAAACGTGTCCGAGCTTTCAAAGAATCAACGGAACCAGTTGGAAAAACGTGTTAAGGAGATCGAAGCGGAGATCCCGTCGCTCGAATCTCAGGCGGCAAAACTCACTGCCGAGATCGCATTGCCCGAGGTCGCCGCCGATTATGGCAAACTTTCCGAATCGACGGCCAAACTGACCGCGATCGAAAGCCGCATTCAGGCCCTTTATGACGAGTGGGCGGTAGTTGCCGATCAGTTGAAATGATCACGACTCGCTTCGGTAATTCGGGGCTTCTTTAGTAATGATCACATCGTGGACGTGTGATTCGCGAAGGCCGGCCGACGTTATGCGGACAAATTGGGCTTTTGTCTGAAGTTCCTCGATCGATCCGCACCCGGTATAACCCATTCCGGAACGAAGCCCGCCGACCAATTGGGTCACCATATCTGCCACCGAACCCTTATAAGCAACTCGTCCCTCGATGCCCTCGGGGACATATTTGGCGTCCGAAACCGTGCCTTCCTGGGCATAGCGGTCGCTGGACCCCTTTTTCATTGCTCCGATCGAACCCATGCCGCGATACGATTTGAAGTTACGGCCCTGAAACAGAATTACCTCGCCAGGAGCTTCTTCAGTTCCGGCGAAGAGCGACCCGATCATTACCGAATCAGCTCCGGCGGCGATCGCCTTTGCGACATCGCCTGAAAACTTGACGCCGCCGTCAGCAATGATCGGGACACCAGTACCCTTGGCGGCCGCGACACACTCGATGATGGCGGATATCTGCGGAACGCCCGCACCCGTGACGACCCGTGTCGTGCAGATCGAGCCCGGCCCGATGCCGATCTTCACGGCGTCGACACCGGCAGCGATCAGCATCTCGGTCGCCTCGGCCGTCGCGACATTTCCGGCGACGATCTCGAGATCGGGGAACTTGCTGCGGACGCTCTTCACCGCTCCTATGACCCTCGAGCTGTGGCCATGAGCCGTGTCAATGACGATCGCGTCGACTCTTGAATTTACCAACTCGGTCGCCCGTTCCAGAAAATCCCCGGTCGCGCCGATCGCACCGGCACATCTGAGCCGTCCGAGCTCGTCCTTGGCCGCCAGCGGGAAATTGATCGCCTTTTGAATGTCCTTGACGGTGATCAGCCCTTTTAGGTGTCCGTTTTCATCGACCACCAACAGCTTTTCGATGCGATGTTTCTGAAGTTTGACCTTGGCCTCATCAAGCGTAGTGCCCACCGGCACGGTCACCAGCGGTTGGGGCGTCATTATCTCGGACACGGGAATATCGAAGCGGGTCTCAAACCGTAGGTCGCGATTTGTGATAATGCCGACCAATAGCCCCGCGTCATCGGTCACCGGAACGCCGCTGATCTTGTAACGCTCCATAATTGCCAAAGCGTCCGAAACAAGCCGATTGTGCTCGATGGTCACCGGATCGACGATCATGCCCGATTCGCTCCGTTTGACCTTATCGACTTCCTCGGCCTGTTGTTCGATCGAATAATTCTTGTGGATCACGCCGATCCCGCCCTGCTGCGCGAGGGCGATCGCAAGGCTTGCCTCTGTGACCGTATCCATCGCGGATGAGCACAGTGGGATATTCAGACTGATATTTCGCGAAAAGCGCGTACGGGTATCAACCTCGTTCGGCAGGACCTCAGAATATGCCGGTACCAGCAAAACGTCATCAAATGTCAGGCCTTCGGTGATCTCTTTAATATTCATTTCAATCGCTCTTAAATAAAAATGCCCGCAATTATGTTGCGGACACCGTGTTTCAGATTTTCAAGTTCGCCGTCACAGCTTACCTATTGCGGCCGATTGGCCGGGCCGGTCGTTGCCGCCGGCTTGTTGGCCGCGGCGGGCTTGGGCGTTGCCGGCGGTTTGTTGGCCGGCGTGGCGGCGGTATTCGCCGCGGTAGTAGGTTTGACGGCCGGCGTCGGCCGCGGAGCCTGTCCGGGTGCTGCCGGGACGTTGGCGGCCGCTGAATTTGCGTTAGCGTCGACAGTCGGAGCCGGCACCTCGCCACTGATCGATCCGGTCTCCCAGATCTTTGCAAAATTGTCCTTTGTGATCGTAAATTGGATTCGTCCGCCGTCCGACGGAGCCAACGGTGCCGCCGGCAGGGCGATCGACTTGCCGTTGATCGTCAGTTTGACTGCCTGAGCATTCCATCGATTGTAGTTGAAATTAATGCTCTCTTTCGGTTCAAAACTGAGCGGGGCATCAGCGGCGACCGATTTATCGGTTTTGACGCCGTCGCTCGTTACCAGGACCCGAACCGGCTGATTCAATGCGGCAAATTCAAATTTTGTAGTCGCAAAATCAGGAGCCTTCGGCTTTTCGGCCTCGGTCCCGCCCGGAGCGTTAGCCGTCGAATTCGAATTTGTATTCGCGGCGGCCACCGGAGGCTTTTCCGGCCGATTCCGCAAATAATCGACGAGGTAGAGGACGCCGACTGTCATCAGGCCCAGGATGATCACGGCCACGACGACCGTCGGGATCATCGAGCCGACGCTGCGGTCATCGGTCAATACCTCAGGCTTGTAAACCTTGAGTTCGCCGTCATTCCCGCTGTCATTAGCCGCGATCAGACGTGCATAATCCTGCAGGGCCTCCTGCTCGTCTATTTCGATGAATTTTGCGTAAGATTTGACGAAGCCCTTGTTGAAAATGCCGCCCGGCAGCGGACGATAATCGTCATTTTCTATCGACTCCAGGTAATGAGCGGAGATCCGGGTCTGTTCCGCGACTTCGCTTATAGATATACCTCTTTCTTCGCGGGCCTGCCGCAATTTCTCACCTAGAGTTAATGACATTTCGATAGTGAACGGACGGTCGAATCTCTTCGATCAAAATCGTGAACTTAACCTGAAATATATCGCTCTTATACTAATGATGTCAATCGTTTCGGTCGGGTTTTATGTCGTGATCGCCCTTAGAATAAAGCGATTCGGCGTGTTAGCTTTTGGCAATTGTTAGGTGGTATATTAGAATCCAATTTGCAGTCAGAATAGCGAGGAATAATCAATGAGTTTAGAAGCTCTCGGAATGGTCGAAACCAAAGGATTTGTTGGTGCCGTCGAAGCGGCCGATGCAATGGTCAAGGCCGCAAATGTCCAACTGGTCGGCAAAGAGTATATTGGTGCCGGTTACGTGACCATCTTTGTTAGAGGCGATGTCGGGGCCGTCAAGGCAGCGACCGATGCCGGAGCAGCCGCTGCTCGCCGTGTCGGCGAACTGATCAGCGTTCACGTGATCCCGAGGCCGCATCAGGAGGTCGAGCGAGTTCTGCCCAAGGGCGGCAAGGTCGGCTTGAGCCCTGATGAAAAGGCCCTTCAGGGCGGCGGACGCCAACTTGGCTCAGGTGGCTCAGGTTCGGGGTCGACAGCCGACAGTTCCAAGACCAAGACAAAATAGTATTGCCGAGATCGAGCCGGTGGTTCTGTTCGGATCGCGGACGGGCCGCCGGAGCGTTCGTTTTGGCCCTCAGTTAAATGGGTGACAAGGACCTAGTTGCACAGCAGGAGGCCCGCGATGCGGTGGATGCCGCTCGTCAGGCGTTTGACGTCGTTTCGGCCTTTGACCAGGCGAAGATCGACGCCATCTGTGACGCGATGTCGCGTGTCGCCCTTGCGAACGCCGCCCGGCTCGGGCAAATGGCCCACGAGGAAACCGGGTTTGGCAAGGCCGAAGACAAACGCGAGAAGAACAGGTTCGCGGCCGAGGTGGTCTGGAATCATTTTCGCGGCCTCAAGACCGTCGGTGTCATCTCTGATTCGCAGAATATAGTCGAGATCGCCAGTCCCCGCGGGGTCGTTGCGGCGATCATCCCTTCGACTAACCCGACCTCTACGGCGATCTTCAAGATAATCATCGCCATCAAATCCCGTAATACGATCGTCCTGTCACCGCATCCGTCGGCTGCAAAATGCATTGCCGAAACGGCGCGATTGATGAGTGACGAGGGCGTCAAACTCGGTTTGCCGGCTGACGCTATAAAATGCCTGACGGTCTCGTCACTTGAGGGGACCGAGGCATTGATGCGGCATAAGAATACGGCGGTAATACTCGCGACCGGCGGAACGGGGCTTGTCAGAGCCGCGTATTCGTCAGGGAAGCCGGCATTCGGCGTCGGTCCGGGTAATGTGCCCGCCTTTATCGAGCGGTCGGCGAATATTGAAAAGGCCGTTGCGGACATTCTGACCGGCACGTGTTTTGACAATGGGACGATCTGCGCTTCGGAGCAATCTGTGGTCGTCGATGCTCCGATCGAGGCGGCCGTCCGTCAGCAATTCAAGGCTCAGGGCGGATATTTCCTTGATCCGTCGCAAGCCGAGGCTGTCGGCAAAGTGCTTTTGACGCCGCAGCGGACGCTAAACGCCGCGATAGTGGGCCGTTCCGCAACGCATATCGCCGAACTCGCCGGGATCTCTGTCCCGGCTGGGACGCGTTGCCTGATCGCGGACTGCGGCGGTGTCGGACGGGATTTCCCATGGTCGGTCGAGAAACTGTCGCCGACGTTGGCGTTTTTTGTAGTTGACGGTGTCGAGCAGGGAGCGGCCCGCTGCCGTGAGATCTTACAGTTCGGCGGAATGGGCCACACGGCCGGAATGCATACGCAGGACAGGGCTGCGGCTGTACGATACGGCGAACAGATGCCTGCATCGAGGATCGTCATTAATTCGCCGACCACACATGGAGCCATTGGCTTCTCGACCGACCTTTCGCCATCGATGACGCTGGGTTGCGGTTCTTGGGGCGGCAACGTCACGTCCGACAATGTTTCGCCGATCCATCTTATGGACGTCAAGCGGGTGGCGTTTGAATCGAAGCCGATCAATTCTCCGCGTGAGTCAGTCAAGCCCGCGTCTCATTCTCCGGCTCCGAAGCGGACCATCAGCCGTCAGGACATTGCGGCGTTGGTCGACGGATTTTTGCAGGGCCGCCAACCGGTTCCGTCTGCTGAGCAGGTCGCTGAGCCGAAGCGTGAATCAGAGTCGCCGGTCAAAACTGTTTTGCACCATCTGATCCCGGAACCGCCGCCGGCCGCCGAAAGGCCGCCGGAACCGGTCGATTTTGTCAGCGAAGACGATGTTCGTCGTGCCGTTGCCGCCGGGGCGAAGATCTTTATCACGAAAAGATCGATCCTGACGCCGTCAGCCCGTGATCTGGGTGATGAAAAGGGAATTTTTGTCTTGATGTAACTTGCGGACCTTGTTGAAAACGATGGCCGGAACTTCTAAGAAAAAGACGGGTTGCCCGAAGTGCGGAGCCGAGATCAGGCCCGACACACAGTTTTGTTACAGCTGCGGTGCGGCTTTGGCGGAAAACGCTATCGAGCCCGCCGTCGAAGACAAGGCCGAAACGAGCCAGGTCGTGGAATCGGGTTCGGAGGCCGAAAGCAGCCTTGCCGACCTCGAGGCAAGATTGGCATCCGATTTTCCGCCGGCGGATCCGGTCAAGACAAAACTGGAATCTGCTGCGAACGAACGCAAGCGGGCCCGGCGCATCGCTAAAAAGCAATACGAGGTAATTTGGGAGCCCGCGGACGGTGCGTCGTATCGCTTGTACTTTTTAGTGGTCGCTCTTGTTTTCGTCGCCGCTGCCGCGATCGTGCTTTTTACGGTGGTCCTTAAATAGGCAGAACGCTGATGATCACGGCCGGGACCATATTTTTCATAGCGATCTTTGCCGGGCTGGCGTTTCTGGCGATAATGATCCTGGCCTTGCGCTATTTCGTTAAACGCGGTCAGCGGTAGTATCATCTTTTTGGATAGATAATCATATGCAAGCACTTGGGATGGTTGAATGCTTTGGATTGGTGGCGATGATCGAGGCGGCGGACGCGATGGTCAAATCTGCCAATGTAAAGCTGGTCGGATACGAAAAGATCGATGCGGGACTTGTGACCGCGATCGTCCGCGGTGAGGTCGGGGCCGTCAAGGCCGCCGTTGATGCCGGTGCCGCGGCTGCCCGTCGGATCGGTACGGTCACGGCAGTACACGTCATTCCGCGGCCGCATGACGAGGTCGATGACGGTATCCCGGTACTCTATACTGGCGAGACTACGCGGAAAAAGATTTCGGGCTCCGTTCCGGAAGCTTGATCCCCAAAACGGTATTAAGAAAGGCGAGCTGCCCGCGGGCAACTCGCCTTTTTTTTAAATTCGTGCACCTGCGATCAATTTGGTTTCGGAGCCTGAACCGGCTTTTGAAGTGTCGGCGTCGAACCCTCCGCTACGCGGCCGGTACGGGTGACCGCGATCCGCTTTTGTTTATTCGGACCGTCCTCCACAACGACCTTGATATTCCTGAATGAACCATCCTTTGCGTCGTTCGACGGAATGTACCCGATCGAATACTGTGTTCGCAGTTCATTTGAAATATCCCTTGCCAGAGCCGGTAATTCGCCGACCGAGCTGGGGAAGTAGGCCTTGCCGCCGGTTTCGCCCGCCATTCTTTCCAGGAATGCTTTGGCCTTTCCTTGCGGACTCTTGCCGATAAATCCGCCCTCAGAGCTGAGATCCCCGACGAATCCGATGACGTAGATCTGAACCTCGGACTCGCGAAGAAGCTCGAAAAGCTGCTTTTCGTTGTAATAGCTGTCGCGGTCTTCGCCGTCGGTCACCAGGACGAGAGCACGCCGCTTTCGGTCGTTCTGCGACTTTGATTTCTCGTACTCGTCCACATTTTCGACCGCCAGGTAAACCGCGTCGATGATCGCCGTTTGGCCGCCCTCGATGTAGAGATTATCAAGCGCGTCCATCAGGTCGGATTTGTTTGAAGTGAACGGCTGTTCGATGCTGATCTTGTCGCGGCCGACAAATCTGACGATCGTCGTCTCGTCTTCCGCCTTATTGGTGTTGATGAGGATCTTGCCCGCTTCAATGACCTTTTCAAGCTGCGGCCGCAAACTGCCCGAATTGTCGATCACGAGAGCATAATTCGTCGGCACCTCGGAGCGCGAGAAAAAGTCTATTACCTGAAGATTGTTGTCCTCATAGATCTTAAACTCCTTTTGCTGGAGGTCATTTATCGGCCTGTTGTTGCGGTCGACCACACGGACGTTCAGGTTGACCAGTTCGGTGTCGACCTTGATGACCTCGTTCGGATCGTCAAAAGGCGTCGGTGTAGGTGTCGGTTTTACTGTGACGGCGGCCGGTGTCGGCGTTGGCGTCGGCAATCTTCCGGCTGAGGCCGGATCCGCCGCCGAACCACCCCAAAAGATACCAATACCGGCAATCGTGAGACCAAAGTGGGCAATTTTGTTTTTCATCGTGACGATCTGCGTTACGGACGATCTAATTAGTATTCGGCGTCGCGTAGTAACCTTCGCGTGCGCGGACGGTTAGACGCGGCAAACCTCTTGGAGGTTTGACCTTAGTTTTGACTTTACGCCATTTTCCGTTCGGTTCGAAATCCTT
>CAZQGN010000009.1:90635-102115 GCA_964592865.1 uncultured Chloracidobacterium sp.
TATATCGTATGAAAATAATGCACCTATCACAAGATAAATCTATGATGATGCGTGAAATAGTTTGGTTGTTTTCGCCAAAGCAAAAAAAGCGACAAAACCTGTTTCGACGCAACATTTGCCAAAAGCCGGCGTGTTATAATTCGGACACGTCCCGGTATCGGATTTAGCACCCGTGTGATAATTTTGACGAGCCGGCCGTAAGCTGCTGATCCTAAGGGGTCGTACTTCTCGATCTATGGCTGAATTTGTTTGCAGATTAGGAACGCCGTCCGGCGAAATAGTGACCCGCGTCGTCGAGGCGAATGCGGCTGACGACGCACGCCGGCGGCTCGAAGAAGAGGGCTTCAAGGTCTTCAAGATCGGAAGTGCCGAAGAGGGCCTGTCGGCGATGTTGTCACTTGGCGGCAGCTCCAAAGGCAAGGTAAAGCAGGCTGATTTCCTGTTGTTTAATCAGCAGTTTTCGGCCCTTCTTCGTGCCGGTATTCCGGTTCTGCAGGCGATCGGACTGCTCAAGACCCGCACCGCGTCGGCGAACCTGCGTGCTGTGCTCATAGATGTCGAGGAAAAGATCAAGAGCGGCGTTCCGCTTTCAGAGGCTTTTGAAGCACAGGGGCTCTTCCCGAAGATCTACACAGCGTCGATCCTCGCCGGCGAAAAGAGTGGAGCGCTTGACGACGTACTTTCGCGATTCGTCACCTATTTGAAGCGGAGTGTCGGAATATCACGGAAATTGCGCGGAGCTTTGGCATATCCGGCATTTTTGCTGGTCGCGGCAACGATGATGGTGGCGTTTTTGACGCTCTACATCGTTCCGAGAATGTCGGACCTTTTCAAAGGACTGAGTGCGAATCGCGGCCTGCCGACCGTGACGGTGGTCGTTCTCGCAATATCGACCGGCGTCGCGAATAACATTTGGTGGCTCGCTCCGCTGCTGTTGGTCGCCGGGCTCGGCACATATATTTGGCTGCGAACCGCGAACGGCAAATTGATGCTGCATCGTTTTTTGCTTAAGCTGCCGGTCGCCGGCCAGCTGATCCGCAATATGTCGACGGCGCAACTCGCCCGTTCGCTTTCTACGCTTTTATCGGGCGGTATCACGGTGCCGGATTCGTGGGATATCGCCTCACAGGCTCTCAACAATCTTGAACTTCGGCGGCGAAGCCAGGCGGTGTCGTCAATGATCCGCGAAGGCCGCGGGTTTACCGAGGCCCTTGAACAGGCCAATTGGATCCCCGAACTTGGCCTCGACATGATCGGGATCGGCGAGAAATCAGGCAGTTTGCGCGAAATGCTCGACGAGGTCGCATTGTTTTACGATGCCGAGGCCGAGGTCCGGCTCGAACAGCTGACGACGCTGCTCGAACCGGCGATCCTTCTGTTTATGGCCGGCATCGTTGTGGTAATTTTGCTGGCGATCTATCTGCCGATCATCCAGACGATCTCGTCCGGCCCGTTCGGCGGCAAGAAATGATAAAGGTACGTACCTGAAAGAAAAAAATGAGTTCAGAAGTTTCAACAACCACGTCATTACCTAAGATCGAGCTGACCGATTTTCTGGAAAACGAACCGCCCGAGGTGCTCGAGGCGAAACAACTCGCCCGGCGTTATCGCATGCCGTATGTCGACCTCCTGCCGCCCGACAAATCTTCGCCGGTCGATCAGGACGAGCTCAGCAAGATTCCGGTCGATCTGATGCTCCGCAACCAGATCGTGCCGTTAAAACGCGAAGGCAACAATCTTTACGTGGCGATGGCTGACCCGACGAATCTCGAGCGGCTCGACGAACTCGAAAATGTTCTGAATGTCAGGATCGTGCCGCACGTCGCCACAGCCGGCGCCATTGACGTCGTGTTGAAGAAGGGCGACGCCACTCAGCGCGTGATGGCCGAGGCTGCGTCGTCGTTCAAGATCTCGTTGGTCAAGGAGACCGATCAGGGCGATGAGGTGCTCGATCTCGATCGGCTGGCGAACGACTCGGACATGTCGCCGATCATCAAACTCGTCGATACCGTGCTCTATAACGCGATGGAATCGCGTGCTTCCGATATTCATATCGAGACACGCGAACGCGACGTCCAGGTAAAATTTCGTATTGACGGAGCACTGTACGCCAAGGTCGATCCGATCGATATCGCCTATCACCAGACATTGATCTCGCGAATAAAGGTCATGTCCGAGCTCGACATCGCCGAACGCCGAATTCCGCAGGACGGCCGTTTTCGTGTCCGCTATAAGGGGCGAACGGTCGATTTTCGTGTCTCGATCATGCCGACCGTTTTCGGCGAAGATGCCGTCATCCGTATCCTCGATAAAGAGCAGATAAACGAGAGCTTTAAGAATCTCGACCTCGATGTGGTCGGATTCGACGACGAAGATGTTCGCCGATTTCGGCTCTATATCAAGGAACCATACGGAATGGTGCTCGTGACCGGCCCGACCGGTTCCGGTAAAACGACCACGCTTTACGCGGCTCTCAACGAGATCCGCAATGACGAGGACAAGATCATCACCATCGAGGATCCGGTCGAATATCAGCTGCACGGCATCGTCCAGATCCCGGTCAATGAGAAAAAGGGCCTAACCTTTGCCCGCGGCCTGAGGTCGATCCTGCGTCACGACCCCGACAAGATCATGGTCGGCGAAATTCGTGACGAAGAGACCGCGCAGATCGCGATCCAGTCGGCACTCACCGGTCACCTTGTTTTCACGACGGTCCACGCCAATAACGTTATCGACGTGATCGGGCGATTCCTTAACATGGGGGTCGAGCCGTACAATTTCGTTTCGTCGCTTAACTGCGTGCTTGCTCAGCGGCTGGTCCGTCTGCTGTGCCCGACGTGTAAACGGCCGTATCAGCCTACCGAGGCCGAACTGCTCGAATCCGGTATGCGGCCCGAGGATGTTGGTGATCGCGCCTTCTACCGCAATGTCGGCTGCGACGCCTGTAATCACACCGGCTACCGTGGACGTTCCGCCATTCATGAATTGCTCG
The DNA here is from genome assembly GCA_964592865.1 of uncultured Chloracidobacterium sp. Taxonomy (GTDB): domain Bacteria; phylum Acidobacteriota; class Blastocatellia; order Pyrinomonadales; family Pyrinomonadaceae; genus OLB17. The sequence goes on from CAZQGN010000009.1 coordinate 93,628, forward strand.
ATATGTCCGACAATATCCGTGAGATGATCATTGAGCGGCGACCCGGCTCTGAGATCCGCCGACAGGCCGAGAAAGAGGGGCTTTCGAGCCTCCGTGAGTCGGCCGTCAAAAAGGTCTTTGCGGGGCAGACCACGCTCTATGAGATCAACCGTGTAACGTTTGTCGAGGAGATAAAGGGATGATCAAACGCACTATATCGATCGTCACATTATTAACGGCACTACTTTATGCCGCCAACGCCCAGACGCCCGGCAATCCCGAAAATTGGTGCCGAAACGGTGCATTCCCGACCGACTCGCAGGATTATAAGATAGGAAAGGTCAAGAGCGGGGCCGGAGCCGCAAAAAAGGTCTTTTTCTACAATGACTACAACGAAGACTGCCCGACCAACGAGCGGTGCCGCGAAAAGTCGTACATCGTGCCGGGAAATGAGGTGATCGTCGCTCGCGTCTATAAATCCTTCGCCTGCAGCTGGTACGTTCCGGCAAAGGGCATCGGGACCACGGGCTGGATCCCGCTCGCCGATCTGGAAATACGCGATGTCAATAAGAATCCCTCGATCAGGTCATGGCTTGGCGATTGGGAATTCGCTGACAACAGTATTACGTTTAGCGAAAATAAATTGCCCGGCTACCTCAACGTTACGGGCGAGGCGTACTGGCACGGTTTGGGCGACAACGTCCACATCGGCGAACTCGACGGCCGTGAAAAGCCCGCCGGCAATATCATCAATTTTGGCAGTGCGGATACTGACGAATATGCCTGCAAAGCGACGATCCGCTTGATCGGCAATTTTTTGGTCGTCGATGACAACTCGAACTGCGGTGGAATGAACGTCAGGTTCAATGGTGTGTATCGCCGGAAAAAGTAACGACCTTAGCCGATAAGTTCGCGATAGACCGCCGCATCGACATTGCCGCCGCTGACGATGATACACACTTTTCGGCCGGCGAATCGCGCCGGGTCATTTAGGATCGCTCCGAGCGAAAGGGCACCGGTCGGCTCCGACTTCAGATTAGCCAGCGAAAAGTACATTCCGACCGCTTCGGCGATCTTCTCGTCCGCAACTTCGATAATGTCGGCGACGCTGTCCTTGATGATCTCCCAATTCAGCTTGCCGAGCGAGATGGTGCGGGCGCCGTCGGCGATGGTCGTCGGTTCGGTCTCGTTTGCCACGATCCTGCCGGCCCTGAGCGAGCGGGCGGCGTCATTCCCGAGCAGCGGTTCGGCGCCGATGACCTCGGTCCGCGAACCGCTTCGGCACAGCCCCGTAACTATCCCTGAGATCAAACCGCCGCCGCCGACCGGCGTGATGACGGCGTCAAAATCCGCGCGGGCGAGTTCGTCGCCGATGGTCGCGTTGCCCTCGATCACATATTTATCGTCATAGGCGCTCGCGACGTACGCCGCCGGCATTTGTTCTGAAAGTTGGGCGACGCGCTCGCTGCGGCCGACCTTAGCGGTGTCGACCAGGTCAACAGTAGCACCATAACCGCGGACGGCATCGATCTTGACCTTTGCCGACGTCGAAGGCATAACGACCGTACATTTTTTGCCGGTGAGCTTACACGCGTATGCGAGAGCCTGGCCAAAATTACCTGACGACGCGGTCAATATCTCGTCCTGATCGACGCTGACGGCCAGATTGTACGCCGCTCGAAACTTAAAACTGCCCGTGTGTTGAAATGTCTCGGCCGCAATGGTGACATCGAGCCCCAAATGATCGATAAGTTTTGACGAACGTATATAGGTCGTCGGCAGGATAGCTTCGAGCAGTGGTTTCATATCCTAAAAACTTACCACATAGAAACACCGGAAACATAGAATGACCGCTATTAATGCCATCGTGCTATGTGTCCTAAGTTTCAATATGGTAAAAGTCTTACTATGACAAAAGCACATTTCGGAATGATCGGCCTCGGTACGATGGGGCGCAATTTTCTGCTGAATATCGCCGAGCACGGTATCAGCGGCGTCGGATATGACCTCGACACGGCAAAACGGCAGCTGCTGCTTGACGAAGGTGCGGGCTTGCCGCTCGATGTCGGCGCGGACCTCGGCGATTTTCTGGCAAAGCTCGAGTCGCCCCGAAACATCATGCTGCTCGTGCCTGCGGGGCCGATCGTTGACAAGGTGATCGCCGATCTGGTGCCGCACCTTGACGAGGACGACCTCATCATCGACGGAGGAAACTCGCACTACACCGACACCGACCGCCGGATCGCCGAACTCGACGCCAGGAACATCGGTTTTATGGGCATCGGCGTCAGCGGCGGCGAAGAAGGTGCGCGGCACGGTGCGTCGATCATGCCCGGAGGCCGCCGCGAGCATTACCAACGGATCGCCGCGACGCTCGAGGCCGTTTCGGCAAAGGTCGACGGCGAACCGTGTGTCGCCTACATGGGCAGCGGTTCGGCCGGACATTTTGTCAAGATGGTCCACAACGGCATCGAATACGGGATGATGCAGCTTATCTCGGAGGCATACGATCATCTGCGGCAGATCGTCGAGATGCCGGCCGACGAGATCTCGGATGTGTTGGCGAAATGGAACGCCGGCAGGCTCAACTCGTTTCTCATCGAGATAACGGCGACCGTGCTTCGCAAAAAGGACCCGCAGACCGGCCGCTTTCTGGTTGATGAGATACTCGACACGGCCGGACAAAAGGGCACGGGCAAATGGACGTCGCAGGCGGCGATGGACTTCGGCGTGGCGGTCCCGACGATCGACAGTGCGGTCACAATGCGGCAGATATCGTCGCAAAACGTCCTTCGGCAGCGGCTCGCACGGCGGTATGACATTGACCTGACACATCATCACACGTCGCTCACGCTCGACGATATCGAAAGCGCTCTCGCGGCGGCGTTTCTGATAGCGTATTCGCAGGGGATGTCGCTGCTCACGACGGCGTCGGCCGAAAATGGATCCGGCCTCGATCTGGCGACGATCGCACGCATCTGGCGCGGAGGCTGCATCATCCGCTCGGCACAACTAAGCACGATAGCGGCGGCATATTCGGCACAGCCAACGCTCGAAAACCTCCTGCTCGACGACGAGATCGCGGTGACCGTCGAGGCGGGCTCGATCGGAATGAGGAAAATGGTATCGGCGGCCGTCGGCCATGGCATTCCGGCGATGTGCTTTGCGTCGTCGCTGTCGTATCTCGACGCTTTCAGGGCGAAACGCCTGCCGGCGAACCTGATCCAGGCTCAACGCGACTATTTCGGCGCCCACACGTACCAGCGGACCGATAAAGAGGGAACTTTCCACACCGACGATTGGGAAGTTCATGGTTAAGGCCGTTACGCGGGTTTGGGTGGTGACTGGCGGGTGTTCAGAGAACCCCGGCGGAAAACCCGTTGTCCTATCACAAAAGCCGTGGCATCATTGCCCTAAAATCTCTCGGAGGCCCGGGAATTGATCAGAGAATGCGAGTTCCGGGAAAGATCTGCCGCTTGCTTTAGCTGTTGAGCCTATCTCAGAAAGAACTGCCACTGGGCCTTTTGGAATTGCCACTAGCTTCAGCTAGTGGATACAATGGCAAAAAAAGTTCTGGGGCTTTAGCCCAAAGGCTCACGCCTTCAATGAAAGGCTTATCCCAATAGCTAAAGCTAGTGGTAATTCATGAGGAGAAGCCTCGTATGCCGCATATAGGTGTTTGGATCCATTTTGTTTGGACGACGAAAGACCGCGAACCTCTTCTTACTGAATCGATCAGATATAAGGTATTCGAGCATATTCGAGAAAGTGCCCGTGCGAAAAACATCTTTATCGGGGCATTGAATGGTTGGGTGCAGCATGTGCATTGCCTTGTGTCTCTGGGGTCAGGGCAAAATCTAGATGAAATAATGCGGCTGCTCAAAGGCGAATCTTCGCACTGGATCAACAAGAATCAGTTGGTCCGTGGTAAATTTTCCTGGCAGGATGAGTATTTTGCCGTCTCAGTGAGCAGTTCTTTGTTGCCAAAAGTGAGAGAGTATATCGATTCGCAGGAAGAACATCATCGTGTGCGTCCGTTCGGGGAGGAATTTGATGATTTCCTAATGCGTGGCGGCTTTGATCGCAATTTGGGCTAAAGCCCGGTATCCTAATTCAAGACCTTTCCACTAGCTGAAGCTAGTGGCAATTCCAAAAGGAGCTAATGGCAACTACGAACTGCCCAAGATAATCGGAGAATTAGACGTATGGCATATCCAAATATATTCGAAAGGGAAGTTTCGGACGGGATCATCGAGCGGATCAATTCGCTGACGCCGGCGTCGCAGCGTTTGTGGGGGAAGATGGACGTGGCGAGGATGCTCGCCCATTGCAATGTGGCATACGAGACGATCTATGAGCCCGGCAAGCACCCGAAGCCGAAATTTCCGATGAGCCTGATCGTCCGGTACCTTGTCAAACCCGTCGTCACCGGCGATAAACCCCTGCGAAAGAGCAGCCCGACCGCACCGCAGTTCATCATCGCCGACGAGCGCGACTTCGAACGCGAACGCGCACGCCTGATCGAGTACATAAACCGTACCGCCGAACTCGGCGCCGACCACTTTGACGGCCGCGAGTCCCATTCCTTTGGCGTCCTCAATAAAACGCAGTGGTCGAACATGCTTTATAAGCATCTCGATCATCATCTGCAGCAATTCGGGGCCTGAGGGCAATATTCCGATACATACGTTTGTTAACGCGCCGGATAATGGTGTATCTTCGTCGGTAAATCACTGACATTCCGGAGCCTATCTAATGCGTAAGTACACCTTTTCGGCACTCATACTGGTGCTGCTGGCCGGCAACATCTTTGCGCAGTCGGCAAAGCCTTCGACTGACGATCTAAATGCACAACTCAAGGCGGTAAAATGGCGTTCGATCGGGCCGTTTCGCGGCGGCCGGTCAAATGCCGGCACCGGCGTCGTCGGCGACCCGAAGACTTATTACATGGGAACGACCGGCGGCGGGCTCTGGAAGACCGAGGACATGGGCATCAGCTGGCGGAACATCTCCGACGGCTATTTCAAGACCGGTTCGGTCGGTGCCATCGCCGTTGCCGAGAGCGACCCTAACGTCGTCTATGTCGGGATGGGCGAACACGCCGTTCGCGGCGTCATGACGCACCACGGCGACGGTGTTTACCGCTCGACCGACGCCGGCAAGACGTGGAAGAAGATGGGGCTCGACGAAACGCAGCACATCTCGCGGATCGTCGTCGACCCGAAGGACCCGAACGTCGTCTTTGTCGCGGCTCAGGGCGCTTTGTACAGCCATTCGTCGCAACGCGGGATATACAAGTCCGTGGACGGCGGCGTGACGTGGAAGAACGTTCTCTTCGTCGACGACAAAACAGGTGCCGCCGAGTTGTCGATGGATATGACCAACCCGCGGATATTGTACGCCGCGATGTGGGAACACGGCCGTCTGCCGTGGAAAGTGATCAGCGGCGGCCCGGGCAGCGGCCTTTACAAGTCGGTCGATCGCGGCGAGACCTGGGAAAAGCTGAAAGAAGGCTTGCCCGAAGAAATGGGCAAGATGTCGATCGCCGTCAGCCGTTCGAACCCGGAAAAGGTCTGGGCGTTGATCGAGAGCGATTCGGACAAGGATCAGGGCGGCCTGTTCGTTTCGACCGATGCCGGCAAAAGCTGGCGGCAGGTCTCGGACGACAATCGTTTGACGCAGCGGGCCTGGTATTACATCGAACTTTTTGTCGACCCGAAGAGCGAGAACACGATCTACGTCCTCAGCGCGCCGGCTCTGCGTTCGAATGACGGCGGCCGGACGTGGGAGAACCTCTCGGGCACGCACGGCGATTTTCACGACCTGTGGATCAACCCGAACAACCCTGATAATTTCATCATCTCGAATGACGGCGGTTCGGCCGTGACATTCAACCGCGGCAAAAGCTGGAGCACCCAGAGCAATATGCCGACGGCGCAATTTTACCGGATCAACGTCGATAACCAGTTTCCGTACCGGATCTACGCCGGCCAGCAGGATAGTACGTCGGTCTCGATCGCGAGCCGTGAACTCGGCGGCGGCGGGATAACGACAGCAAGCTGGACCGCGTCCGCCGGCGGCGAAAGCGCGTTTCTGGCATTCGATCCCGACGATCCGAAATATGTACTCGGCGGCAGCTATCAAGGGACGATCGGCGTGCTCGACGTTCGCGCCAAGGCCGATACGAACATTATGGCTGCCCCGAATCAATATCTCGGGATGGACGCGAAAGACATCAAATATCGTTTCAATTGGAACGCGCCCATTATCTGGAGCAAGCACGAGCCGAACACCTACTATCACGGTGCCCAGTACCTCCTAAAAACGAGCGATATGGGTCGCACCTGGAAGGAGGTTTCGCCCGATCTTACGCGAAACGAAAAGGACAAGCAGGGGAAAGGCGGCGGCCCTTTTACAAATGAAGCGGTCGGGGCCGAGAACTACGGAACGATCGCCTATATCACCGAATCGCCGCACGAAAAGGGCGTGATCTGGACCGGCAGCGACGACGGCCTAGTTCAACTGACCCGCGATGGCGGAGCGACATGGAAGAATGTCACGCCGAGCGGGCTCGCCGAATGCCTTATAAACGCGATCGAGGTATCGCCGTTTGATAAGGCGACCGCATATATCGCGACGACGAGATACAAGTTCAATGACCACGCACCGGGCCTTTACAAAACGACCGATTACGGTGCGACCTGGACCAGGATCAATAACGGCCTGCCGTCCAATGCCTTCACGAGGGTCGTTCGCGAGGATAACGTCCGTCAGGGCCTGTTATACGCCGGAACCGAGTTAGGCGTTTTCATTTCGTGGAACGGCGGACAGGACTGGTCGCCTTTTCAACTCAATCTACCGATCACGCCCATCACCGACCTGCGGGTCCATCAGGGAAATCTGATCGCGGCGACCTCGGGCCGATCTTTATGGGTTCTCGATGACCTCAATGTGATCCGCCAATACAAACGGGATATGCCGGCGTTTTCGATATACCAGCCGGCGCCCGCCTATCTTGCCAACGGTTCGAGCGAACTCGATGATTCGGATGACGGCTTTACCGGTGCAAACCGTTTTCGCGGTGTAAATCCGGCGAACGGGGTCGTCTTTTACTACAACCTGCCCGAACTCAAGAAGTCCGACGAAGTGACGCTCGAGATCCGCGATGCCGGCGGCGTGGTCGTGAATTCATTTTCGACGAAACCCGACGCGAACTATCGAAAATGGGATGGCGGCCCGGACGAGGACCCGACACTTTCAAAGGGGAAAGGCCTTAACCGATTCGTCTGGAATATGCGGCACGCGACGTTGCCCGGCGTTCCGGGCGTGTATATCGAGAGCAGCTACGCGGGGCACAAGGCACCGCCGGGAAAATACACGGCAACACTGAAAATGGGCGGGCAGACGGTCGCTGCGGCGTTTGAGATCCTGTCGAACCCGTTGTATCCGACCACCGCAGCCGAGTATTCCGAATACCACAAACTGATGCTCGCCATGGAGTCCGACCTTACGACAATGCATCGTATGGTCAACAGCCTTTACGCCAAACAGCGTCAACTTTCCTCGATCCTGAATTCGCTCCCGACGGGCGACAAGTATGCCGCGATCCGCAAGACCGGCGAGGAACTGGTCAAAAAGCTCAAGGCGTGGGACGAGGAGATGATACAGCGTAAATCAAAGGCATATGATGACGTGGAGAATTTCCCCAATAAGTTCACGGCAAATTACTTGTTCCTGATAAATCAGACCGAGAGCGATATTCCGCGCGTCAATCAGCCCTCGCTGGACCGGCTCGCCGAACTCAACAGACAATGGGCGGGGCTTCGTTCGATGGCAAACGATATGAACGACAAGGAGCTTCCGGCGTTGAACAAGATGCTCTGGGATGCCGGTATCGGTGCGGTCTGGGAGAAATAGTTGGGCCGTGGTTCCGACAGCGGTCAGTTAGTGCTTTCGACGATCTCCCACGCATGCTCTGCCTTGAGCAGTTTCGCCATCAGCGAAGCGTGAACGGCATGGCCGGACTTCTCGGCTGTGACCTTGCCCTCGATGGGCATTCCCAATAGGGCCAGGTCGCCGATGATATCGAGGATCTTGTGACGAACAAATTCGTCTTCGAATCGCAGCGGCGTTTCGTTGAGCATACCGTTCTCGGTCAGAACGATCGCGTTGTCCAGACTGCCGCCGAGAGCAAGGTTGGCCTTTCGCAGCATATCGATCTCGTGTGTAAAGCCAAACGTGCGGGCAGATGCGATCTCACGTCCGAATGATCCGTTCTGAAAGACAAAATTCAGCTGCTGACGGGCGATGAATGGATGCGGGAAATCGATCAGGCAGTCGATCTCGAACTTGTCCGAGGGCTCGATCGACATTTTCCGGTCGCCCTGCTCATAGTCCACACGCTCAAGTATTCTTAACACGTGCCGCGGCGACTCTTGCTCAACCACGCCCGCGTTTTCGATCAGTTCGATAAAATCTTCGCTCGATCCGTCCATGATCGGGATCTCGA
>CAZQGN010000010.1:0-101507 GCA_964592865.1 uncultured Chloracidobacterium sp.
CCTGCGGAATATTACCTTGCTCCCGGCTTTCACACGGTCGAGGTTTTGGGTCCGAACGGTAAGGTCTGGAAAAGCGAGATCGAGATCAGACGCGGCCAGAAGCACTGTGTTTGCCTCAAGATCGTCCGCGAGACCATCAAACGTCCGTGTCCGTACAATTTCCAACTCGGCGGCCCGGGACGGGTGAATGAGGGCGATCTCGTGACTTTTGCGGCTATCAACACCGGTACCGCTCCGGTGCCGATCAAATACGCATGGAAGGTGTCACCGGGAACGCTGAACATTGACGGCCAGGGAACACCCACGATCACGGTCGACTCGACCGGACTCGGCGGCAGGACCATCAATGCCGAACTCGATGTGAATGACGATGTTTATGACAATAAGTGCCGTCAGGTCATCTCGGTCCCGACCGATGTTATACCCCGTAAGCCGGATGAACCGGAGAAGTGGACGCTTTGCGACGAGTTTGAATCGCGTTCGGCGGATGACGACAAGGCACGCCTCGACAATTGTTCGATCCAGGTCCAGAACATACCGGATGCTCAGTTGTACATATACATCTATCCCGGAACCGATCGGGTCAGCATGACGCGAAACACGTACGACCGGATCTCAAAACGGGCTCTGGATTACCTCGTGAAATCGAGAGGGATAGACCCACGGCGGATAGTGCTGCAAAAGGGCAGCAGCCGTAACAAGTCAACATATCAGATATACATCGTGCCGCCTTCGGCAGTTCCACCGGTGATCCAGTAACTGGTATGAATCGTTCGGATCGGGATGGGCCTTTTGAGGCCCATCCCTTTTTCGTTGAGTCCCCCGTGAATCGACCGAAGTTAATTGGTAGAATCATATTTCGCCGATCTTGCCCGTGATCGAGAGCAAGATCGCCATTTTCAAATATATGTCTGCACCTAATATCGAAACGATCGTATCGCTCTCAAAACGCCGCGGATTTGTGTTTCCTGCGTCGGATATATACGGGGGCCTCGGCTCATCGTGGGATTATGGGCCATTGGGCGTCGAACTTGCCAACAACATCAAGCAAAGCTGGTGGAACTGGGTCGTGTACGTTCGCGACGACGTTGAGGGCGTTGATTCGTCCATTATCCAAAACCGGCAGGTATGGAAATACTCGGGCCATGAAGATACTTTCAGCGATCCGTTGGTAGATTGCCGTGACTGTAACGCCAGATTGAGGCTCGATAAACTCGAGGTCGATCCCGCGGACGGGCGGTCAAAATGCTCGAATTGCGGATCGAAGAACCTGACCGACCCAAAGGATTTTAACCTTATGTTTCGAACGACAGTCGGGGCTGCGTCCGCTGACGATGATCCGACGGCATTGGCCTACCTCAGGCCCGAAACCGCACAGGGCATCTTTATCAATTTCAAGAATGTTTTGGACACGTCGCGGCGGAAACTTCCGTTCGGGATAGCACAGATCGGCAAGGCGTTTCGCAATGAGGTCACGCCGGGGAATTTTATTTTCCGCACTCGTGAATTCGAGCAGATGGAGGTCGAGTATTTCTGCCGGCCTGAAGATGCACCGCGGATCCATCAGGAATGGATCGACGCCTATGACGAATGGCTAGGGACGCTAGGTATCTCAAGCGAGAACATCAGGCATTACGAACAGACCAAGCAGGAACTGGCCCACTACTCCGACCGCACTGTAGATTTCCTATACAGATTCTTCCCTGAACGCGAGGATGAGGAAAAGCAGTTCGACGAGTTGTTGGGGATCGCGAACCGTACGGACTACGACCTGCGTGTCCATTCGAAAAAGCCTGAGGATGCGGACGGCAAGCGCATAAACCCCGACTCGACAGAGGATCTGTCGTATTTTGACCCCCAGACGAACGAGCGGTTTTATCCGTACTGCATCGAACCGTCGATCGGCGTCAACCGCACATTGCTCGCGGTTATGATGGACGCGTACTCCGAAAAGACAAACGATAAAGGCGAGGTGCGGGTCATTCTCAAATTGAAACCGTCACTGGCTCCGATCAAGGTCGCAGTACTGCCGCTTGCAAAGAACAATGAGGGTATCGTCGCACTTGCACGAAAGCTCAAACGCGACCTGCAGCCGTCGATGAGAGCGGTTTATGATGATACAGGCGGCATTGGCAAGCTTTACGCCCGGCAGGACGAGATCGGTACTCCGTTCTGTGTCACTGTCGATCACGAATCGCTCGAAGACAATGCGGTTACCGTGCGTGACCGCGATACCTGGGAGCAGGAACGCGTGGCGATCGATTCGTTGAAAGAGTATCTGCAAAAGCGGTTACAATAGAATATTGGCCGGTCAACCGAGATCGCAAGTGAGGTCGGCGATCGGGCAGCGTCGCTGTTTCCGCTACCCGAGTCACTTGCGGCCGGTTGCCGTTGGATCATTTCGATGAAACTCGAGAACGTCTTTGAGTCAAATTTGCTGCGGTTTGGAATATCGCTGGCAGCGGTTCTGCTCGTGACCGGACTACTTTCCACGCTCGGTACCCATGTTAATCTGATCACGGTCTCGTTATCGCTTTTGTTGATCGTTTTGGCGTCGGCGACGTTCTTCGGGCGAAATCCTGCCCTGCTCGCATCGTTTGTGGCGATGCTCTGTTTTAATTACGTTTTCATTCCACCCATCGGTACATGGCATATCGCGGATTCTCAGAACTTGTTCGCGTGGGCGGCGTTCACGCTGACCGCGATAATCGCGGGCGAACTGTCGGCGTATGCAAGACGCCGGGCCGGTGAAGCTGAACGGCTTTATGACGAACTCCAAAAGGCTTTCCGGGACGCTACCGAGGCCGAGGCCTTGAAACAAAGCGAAAAGCTAAAATCGGCTCTGCTCGACGCGGTGACCCATGACCTGCGGACGCCCCTGACATCGATAAAAGCGTCGGTGACCACGCTGCTGGACAGCGAGGGCGGACATCGAACGATCGAACTTAACAGCGAAGGCCGGGCGGAGTTTCTCGACATTATCAACGAGGAAACAGACCGGCTAAATGGTTTTATCGAGAGTATGGTACAGCTTGCCCGCGTCGAGGCCGGCCCTGACGGCACGACCGCCGCATTTTCAAATGTTGAGGAGATAATTACCATCGCGCTCGAACGTGCCGAGGCGATAACCGACCATCACCATTTGACGGTTAACCTGCAAGAGGGTCTGCCGCTGATCCGCGTGGATGCCCGGGCGATCGCCGAAGTGGTCTATAATCTGATCGAGAATGCGGTCAAGTACTCGCCGGATCAAACGACGATCACGATCACGGCGGTTCAGCGAGCAAACACCGTTCTGATCTCGGTGGCGGACGAGGGCAAGGGTATACCGCCCGAAATGAGGGAAAGGGTTTTTGAGAAATTTGTTCGGCTCGACGGAAGCCATTCCGATGGCCTCGGGCTCGGCCTGGCGATCGCACGAGGTATAGTCGAGGCACAAAACGGCAGGATAGAGATCACATCAGGTGACAGCGGCGTTGGCACCAAGGTCACGCTGACGCTGCAGATCGGAGAATAATGAGCGAACCTAAACGAGTATTGGTTGTTGATGACGAATCGCAGATCACGCGTGTCCTGCGGCACAGCCTGACGGCTCATCGTTACGACGTGCGTACCGCGGCGGACGGCCTGTCGGCGCTCGATACATTTCGCGATTGGCACCCCGACCTGATCATTACCGACCTGCAGATGCCTGAGATGAACGGTATCGAACTGTGCCGTGAAATACGCAAGACCTCGAAACTCCCGATAATCGTGCTGTCCGTCAAGGGTGAGGAGCGGACAAAGGTAGATGCCCTCGATGCAGGCGCAGATGACTATGTACTTAAGCCGTTTGGAATAGACGAACTTCTGGCCCGCGTGCGTGCCGCCCTGCGGCGTTCGTCGGATGCGCCGGTCGAAACGGCAGCAAAACTCGAGGACGGCGATTTTATGATCGACCCGTCGACCCGCACGGTATTGGTCAATGGAGCGTCAGTACACCTTACCCCAACGGAATTCGACCTGCTGGTGTTTCTCTTTCAGAATCGCAACAAGGTGATCACACACCGGGCGATACTGACGGCGATCTGGGGCGGCAATTATACCGAACAAACCGAGTATCTACGCGTGTTCGTCGGGCAGCTTCGCAAAAAGGTCGAAAAGGACCCGTCGCAGCCGCGGTATCTGCGGACCGAACCTTGGGTCGGCTACCGATTCGACCCCTTTGGTTAACCGCCGACGTGTACGCTCGGCCGCAATTCCGGATCCGGTTCGGCCTGCCGCAATATCTCGCGCGTGACCGGAGCCGTATCGCCTTCGCCAAAAAGGATATAGCGGATCATGTACTTGATCGGATTTCCTTCGCTCCAGCCGAAATATACATGAGGCGTTTTTCCGGTCGTATCGCGCAGATTCAGGAGCAACGCGGCTATCGCGTTCGGCACGGCCGGTGCATGTGTCCTCAATATCCGATAGCCGTCCACGTCAACACCGCTGATATACAATTTGCCGGTAAATTCTGAAGCGTCGCCAATATCGATCTCATAAAACAAGATCGCGTCGCTGGCCGGAATGTGATTATCAACCCGCTTTTCATGCTCCTTAAAGCGGTATTCGGTAATATCGCCGGTCTCACGACGGTTGGTGACGATGCGGATCTCTTCGCCTTCGAGATCTTCGATGAATTTACGGGCCGTCGCATCGAGTTCGATCTTCTGAACCCGGAGTTCGGTCGTACGCATTGCGCGTGACACGAACGAAGCAACGATGATCGCGAGAATGAACAGCGACGCGATCTTGATACCATCGGGACGTTCGACGATATTGGTGATGGTCGTGTAGCTGAACACGAAGGCGATCACCAGATAGACCCACCGGATCGACTGCTTTCGCACCCAGGCCGAGATGGTTACGGCGATCGCCGCCGAGGTCATCAGTACCAAAACGCCCGTTGCGTACGCTCCGCCCTGTGCCTCGACATTTGCTTCGAAAATAAACGTGATCGCGAAACAGATCAATGTAAATATGATCACGAGCGGACGCGATGCCCGAGCCCAGTTCGGAGCCATGCCGTATCTGGGCAGATAACGCGGAACGATATTGAGCAACCCGGCCATGGCCGAGGCCCCGGCAAACCACAAGATCAGAATAGTGCTGATGTCGTAGGCGGTGCCGAAGATCTCGCCCAGGTATTCGTGTGCGAGAAATGCAAGAGCGCGTCCGGACGCCTTTCCGCCGTGCTCAAACTCCTTTGCCGGGATCAGCACACTGGTAATAAAGCTGCTGCAGATCAGGAAAAAGCTCATTATCAATGCTGACGTCCTGAGCAGCTTTTTCGTCTTTTCGATCCGGTGCGGATTTTCGATAAGGGGCATCACCGCAACTCCTGTCTCAAAACCGGAGAGGCCGAGCGCAAGTTTTGGAAATACAAGCAATGAAAGGCCGATGATCATCAAAATGCTCTGCGGCCCGCCCGTATTTGTCGTAAAGAGAGCCGTTTGCCAGTTGGTGAGCAGCGACGGGTTGATCGATAGCTGATACATGCCGGTTATGATCACCACGAGATTCAGAAGCAAATATGTGATGACCAAAAAGACCGCAATGCTTATCGCCTCTTTGAAACCTTTAAGAAAGACCGCCGATAGCACCGCGATCATCATGATCGTAACAAACACCGGATGATCAAGACTCGGTATATGTTCCTCGACGAACGGATTGTGGATCACGTGTTCCGACGCATCCGCGGCCGAAAGAGTGATCGTGATGACAAAGTCAGTCGCCACAAATCCGAGCAAAGCTAACACAAAAAGTTTGCTCTTCCACCGTGAAAGCAGTGCCTCAAGCATCGAGATCGAGCCCTGTCCGCGTGGGCTCTCGGCGGCAACACGATTATAGATCGGCAGTGCGCCAAAAAGGGTGAGGATGACAAGGATCAGCGTCGCGATCGGCGAAAGAACACCCGCAGCCGCAAATGCGATGCCGGGCTGGTAACCAAGTGTAGAAAAATAGTCTACGCCGGTCAGACACATCACTTGCCACCAAGGGTGTTTCGGGTGATGTGCCTTAGCGGTGAATGCGGCGTCAGGTTGACGTGCACCGTGCATCAACCAATTTCTGAAGCCGCCCTTTGAATTGCCGTTAATAGAACTCATAAAACGTAATTAAGGCACGGCCGTCTGACACGGCCGCGCCTCATTGTTCAGTTGCCCAACATATTTGCCCCGAACAACTTAACCTTACCTTTGCCGCCATAAGGAAGTTATAAAGAAACCGTAAAGAAACCGTAAAGTAGCGGCCGGCGGCGGTGAACTCTTCACCAAAATAATACTTACAAACTTTTTATATAAGCCTTACTCAATTCTTACACGCTGCGAGCTAATCTCAAGATCGAAGGGCGTAAGCAGCCCGGGCGAGGTGAATATGAATAGCAAATCTGAAAGCAAGGGTCTTGTGTTTGACCGTCCGATGGTAAACGGGAGCCAGCCGCTGAGTCGGCGGCGACATACGCTTTTGAGCCCGTTCGTATGTTCGATACTCGCCGCAGGCGGTATTTTTGGCGGTATCTCGTCGTTGTTTACGGGACTTATCTGCGTGGTCATTCATAGTTTTCTGAGAGGCGATCATGCCTTCGATAGTGTCGGAACCGTTTTGCTCATAATCGCCATTCCGATGATCTTGGCCGGTTCCGTGTTCCTTGATCAGATGGGAGAAAAATAAGTGCGGCACCTGATTTTCACGCTGGCCGTAATATTGGGCATGTCGACGATGGTTGGCGCACAACAGACGATCTTTAACGTCCCGACCACAGATGTGCTGGACCGCGGAAAGGTCTATGTCGAGTTAGACACGGCGTTTAAGACAGATCGCTCGGACAAATTTTCGAGGTTCTCCAGCTTTGTGCCAAGGATCGTGATCGGCGTTGGAAATAACCTGGAAGTCGGTCTTAACGTCACCGGCAATATACAGCCCGGGGCTGATTCGACGACGATCGTTCCGACCATAAAGTGGAAGTTCTTCGAGAACAGAAAAAAGGCGACCGCACTGATAGCCGGTACAAATTTCTATATTCCGGTGCGCGATCGATCCTACAATTTCGGGACCTACTCTTATCTGTCCGCAAGTAAGGCTTTCAAAAAAACGCGGATTACTGCCGGCGGCTATGTCGCGACCAATAACGTATTTGCGTCGAATGCTGTTCGGGCGGGTGGTCAGTTTGGTATTGAACATTCGATCAACGACCGTCTATCGCTCGCGGCAGACTGGATCACGGGCAAACACTCAGCCGGCTATTTTACGCCCGGCTTGATCTATAAGCCGTCTCCCAAGCTCACGACATACTTCACTTATTCGATCGGGAACGGTCAGGCCGCCCAGGGCAATCGCTTCTTCCTTTTCGAGATCGGCTATAACTTCAACTAGACCATGCAAGACCTAATTTATATCGGAGTGATTTTTGCGTTCTTTATGATCGCGATCGGATATGTGATGGCGTGCGATGCACTCAACGCTGGGGGGCGGAAATGAACATTGAGACCGCGTCGGCCCTGATCTGTACGGGGCTCTTGGGAATATACCTGATATACGCGCTGCTGCATCCGGAAAAATTCTAATATGACCGCGAACGGCATTTTGCAAATATTAATATTTTTCGGCCTTGTGCTTCTGCTGACAAAGCCGATGGGGGTATTCCTCAAAAATGTCTATGATGACGAACCCCATTTGTTGAATAGATTATTCGGACGGGTTGAGCGGCTGACCTACAAACTCGTCGGCGTGGATCCGACGGCCGAAATGAATTGGAAGCGCTATAGTTTCGCGATGCTGTCGTTCAGTCTCGTATCGTCGCTCGTGCTTTACGGGGTCCAGCGTTTGCAGGGATACTTGCCGTTCAACCCGCAGGAATTTGCTGCTCCAACCGTCGACTCGTCATTCAATACCGCGGTATCGTTCGTAACGAATACCAATTGGCAAGGTTATTCCGGGGAAGCGACCATGAGTTATTTCACTCAAATGGCCGGCCTGACGGTTCAGAATTTTGCCTCGGCCGCAGTCGGCATGGCGCTGGCCATCGCATTTATTCGGGGTATTGCCCGACACGAAACCACGAATCTAGGCAATTTTTGGACGGACCTTGTTCGCGGCACGATGTACGTACTTTTGCCTCTGTCATTGGTTGCGGCGATCTTCTTCGTTTCGCAGGGTGTTGTTCAAAATTTCAAGGCATACGACGTCGCGGCGACCATTGACGGAGCGACTCAGTCGATCGCTCAAGGCCCGGCCGCATCGCAACTCGCCATCAAGATGGTCGGTACGAACGGCGGCGGCTTTTTTAACGCCAATTCGGCCCATCCATTCGAAAACCCGACGCCGCTCTCCAATCTGATGCAGATGCTGCTTATCTTCCTGATACCCGCGGGCCTGACATATACGCTTGGGCGAATGGTCCGGTCACAGGGCCACGGGTGGGCAGTTTTTGCGGCTATGGCGATCCTCTTTTTTGCCGGAACATTTACAGCCTATTGGGCCGAATCACGGGGAAATCCGATATATCCGACCAATGTCGATCAAACGGTCGTCGGAGGTAACCTCGAGGGCAAGGAAACGCGTTTCGGCGTCGTTAACTCGGCACTTTTTGCCACCGTCACGACCGATGCGTCATGCGGGGCGGTTAACGCGATGCACGACAGCTTCACGCCGCTCGGGGGCCTCGTGCCGCTCGTCAATATTCAGCTTGGCGAGGTTATCTTTGGCGGTGTCGGAGCCGGGATGTACGGAATTCTGGTAATGATCGTTTTGACAGTATTCATCGCGGGCCTAATGGTGGGGCGCACACCCGAGTATCTGGGCAAGAAGATAGAGGCCTATGATGTCCAAATGGCGATGCTGTATGCGCTTATCTTTCCTGCGATCATACTCATCTTGACCGCGATCTCGGTGCTGGCTCCGGACTTCGGGCTTTCGTCGCTCAACAACCAAGGTGCACATGGATTGAGCGAAATACTGTACGCATTTTCGTCAGGAACCGGAAATAACGGATCGGCCTTTGCGGGACTAAACGCAAACACTATCTGGTACAACACCGCCATCGGCATTGCAATGCTCACCGGACGATTCATGATGATCATTCCGGTCTTGGCGATCGCCGGCAATCTGGCCCGCAAAAAGCGAGTTCCCGCAACGCTGGGAACATTTCCGGTAAACACGGGGCTGTTTACGATACTGCTTGTGGGCATCATTCTGATCGTAGGCGCACTGACCTTTTTTCCGGTGATAAGCCTGTCGCCGATTCTTGAGCATTTTCAAATGAGCGCGGGCCAGACATTCTAGTTATGAAACAGGATATTTCACTGTGGGACACGACAATTATCTTGCGGGCGTTGGTCGATGCATTACGAAAGCTCAGCCCGATCAAGATGATGCGAAATCCGGTGATGTTCGTAGTCGAGGTCGGAGCCATCTTTCTGTCGATCAAGATGATCGCCGATATTATGTCGCCGGGCACGATGTTGGACCTTCGTTTTGAGCTTCAGATCACATTGTGGCTTTGGTTCACCGTGCTTTTTGCTAACTTTGCCGAGGCAATGGCAGAGGGTCGCGGAAAGGCACAGGCTGACACGCTCCGTCGGTCTCGGACCGAAACGAATGCCAAACAGCTAAAAAATGGCATTCCTCAACTGGTCCCGGCAACTGACCTGCGGAAGGACGACATTGTGTTGGTCGAAGCGGGCGATTTCATTCCCGGCGACGGCGAAGTGATCGAGGGAGTTGCGTCGGTGGACGAATCAGCCATTACCGGGGAGTCCGCACCGGTGATCCGGGAATCCGGCGGCGATCGATCGGCGGTTACCGGCGGCACAAGGGTACTATCCGACTGGATCAAGGTCCGAATTACGTCGAACCCCGGCGAGACCTTTATTGATCGGATGATCTCATTGGTCGAAGGGGCGTCCAGGCAAAAAACACCTAACGAGATCGCTCTGAACATACTCCTGGCAGGCCTGACGGTCATCTTCCTTCTCGCGGTCGTAACTTTGCAGCCGTTTGCGATCTATTCTAATTCGACGCAGACGATATTTGTTCTGGTCAGTTTGCTGGTCTGTCTGATCCCGACGACGATCGGAGCTCTTCTGTCGGCGATAGGGATCGCCGGAATGAACAGGCTTGTTCGGCACAATGTACTTGCCATGAGCGGGCGGGCCGTCGAGGCGGCGGGCGATGTGAATACTTTGCTTTTAGATAAGACCGGCACGATCACACTTGGCAACCGGCAGGCCGCCGAGTTCATTCCTCTTCATGGTGTCGACGAACAGCATCTGGCAGACGCGGCCCAACTGTCGTCGCTCGCCGATGAAACCCCGGAAGGAAGGTCGATCGTTGTTCTTGCAAAGGGCAAATATGGCCTTCGCGGGCGTGAGATCCATGATCTGGCCTCGAAAGCGCAGTTTGTCCCGTTTACCGCGCATACGCGAATGTCCGGTGTGGATCTGGACGGTCGGGAGATACGGAAAGGGGCTGTGGACGCGATCGAGCGATATCTGAACGGAGCCGGTAGTCAATCACCGTCGGAACTCAAGGAAATAGTTGAACGGATCGCTCGCCAGGGTGGCACGCCGTTGGTCGTCACCGACCGAAAACGACCGCTCGGCGTGATCTATCTGAAGGATGTCGTTAAGGAAGGGATGCGTGAAAGGTTTAATCAGCTCCGGCAAATGGGCATCAAGACCGTCATGATCACCGGTGATAACCCTTTAACAGCCGCGTCGATCGCGGCCGAGGCAGGCGTCGACGATTTCCTGGCCGAAGCGAAGCCCGAAGACAAGATGGCGCTTATCAAGCTCGAACAGGCTGAGGGAAAACTGGTCGCCATGACGGGTGACGGAACGAACGACGCACCCGCACTCGCCCAGGCCGATGTCGGCGTCGCGATGAATACCGGGACCCAGGCGGCAAAAGAGGCGGGCAACATGGTAGATCTTGACAGCAATCCGACCAAGCTTATAGAGGTCGTCGAGATCGGCAAGCAACTCCTGATGACACGTGGGGCGCTAACGACATTTTCGATCGCCAACGACCTGGCGAAGTATTTCGCGATCATTCCGGCGATGTTCTCGGCGACCTTCCCGGTGCTCAGCACACTAAACATTATGGGCCTGAAAACGCCGGAGTCGGCGATCCTTTCGGCTGTCATATTCAACGCGGTCGTGATAATTGCCCTGATCCCGCTGGCACTCAAGGGTGTAAAGTACCGTCCGATGTCGGCAAACTCGCTCTTGCGGCGAAACCTGCTGATCTATGGCCTCGGCGGGATCATCGCTCCGTTCGTGGGTATTAAACTGATCGATATGATCATCACGGCCATAGGTTTGGTTTGAGGATGATATGAGAGACCTTTTTACATCGACATTGGTCGTATTAGCCATGACCATCATTCTGGGGATCGTCTATCCACTGACGGTTAGCGGTATCGCTCAGACTTTCTTTCCGGTGCACGCGAATGGCTCGCTTATCCGAAATGCAAAAGGCGAAGTGATCGGTTCCGAATTGATCGGCCAGAATTTCACCTCGCCGGTTTATTTTCATGGCCGGTTGAGTTCCGCCGGGAATGGATATGACGCGGCGGCTTCCGGGGGGTCAAACCTCGGGCCAACCAGCGAAAAGCTGATCAAACGGGTTATGGCTGACGCAGCGTCGACCGGATCCGACAATCCCGGAGTGCCCATTCCCGCCGACCTTGTAACGACAAGTGCGTCGGGGCTCGATCCGCACATTTCACCGGCGGCGGCCGATTTTCAGGTGCCTCGGGTCGCCCGGTCTCGAGGGTTGGCTGAATCGACGGTCCGAGCGATCGTTGAACGCTTTACCGAAGGGCGGCAACTCGGAATACTCGGAGAGCCCCGAATAAACGTCCTGCTCCTAAACATTGAACTCGACCGGATAGGGAACTAAGATGTTTGTCGATACAGAGCCAAGCGCAGTTCCGAACCACCCCGGCGAAAGGTTGTCGCCGGAATCGCTGCTGAGACTCGTTCAAGACAGCGAACGGGCTAAATTGCGAGTATATATCGGTGCGGCGGCAGGCGTCGGGAAAACATTTCAGATGCTCGAAGATGCCCATGACCTGAAAGAGCAGGGGATCGATGTCGTTATTGGTGTGGTCGAGGCCCATGGACGGGCTGATACGATAGCCAAACTGCATGGACTCGAGATAATTCCGCCTAGACCGATCGAATATCGGGGCACCGTGTTTGGCGAACTCGACGTAGACGCAGTGATCCGCCGTTGTCCGCAGGTCGTATTGATCGACGAGCTTGCGCATAGCAATCTCGACGGTGTTAAGAACCCAAAGCGGTACGAAGACATCCTGGAGATACTTGATGCAGGTATTTCGGTCATCACAGCGGTCAACATTCAGCATATCGAGTCGCTGAATGATATCGTTCAGCGTTCGACGAACGTTCTCGTCAGAGAAACCGTACCGGACTGCTTTTTTAAGCGAGCGGACGAGATCATCGACGTCGATGTTTCGGTGGACACGTTACGAACCCGTCTGCGGCAGGGGAAAATATACTCATTAGAAAAGATCGAACAGGCACTAAATAACTTCTTCAGAAAGGGCAATTTAGCAACGCTCCGCGAACTTGCACTCAGGCACGTAGCACAGTATCAGGCCGCTCAAGATCATGAATATCGGGAGCGTGAGGGCATGGAAAGTGCCGTTATTCCCGAAAAGATAATGGTTTGTATGGCGTCGCGCGGAAGCGCTAAAAAACTGCTCCGTGTCGGAGCCCGAATCGCCGGACGACTAGCGTCAGACGACTGGTACGCTGTATACGTCGAGACTCCGAATGAAGAACCCGGCCGGATCGACCCAAAAGCGTATGCGGCACTTCGCGACAACATCGTTTTTGCCGAGACGCTGGGTGCAAAGGTCGTCAAACTTAAAGGCAATAATGTCGCTGACGCATTGCTTAACTACGCTCGCGCAAATGCAATCACTCACGTGATATTTGGCCAGTCCGCGCGTTCAAGGCTGCAGATACTGCTTCGCGGTTCGGTGATAAACAGATTTCTCAGCGAGGTTAGGGATGCCGCCGTCCATGTCATCCCGGTAGATAAAAATGGTGATTGACGGACACCATTGATTGAAACGGCGTCGTAGGGCAAACTGTCTTTTACGATGTCGGAACGTACTTTACAAGTTAAACACATAGCAAACGCGGTCGGTGACGCCGGTGGTCGGGCGATGCTGGTCGGCGGATGTGTGCGCGACGAGATAATGGGCGTTGCTCATAAGGATTGGGACGTCGAGGTATATGGCGTCGAGCCGGTAAAGTTGCGGGCGATACTTGATGCGATAGGTGATGTCAATGTGGTCGGCGAGGCGTTTGCGGTATACAAGATCGGCAGTGATCTGGATGTTTCGATCCCGCGGCGTGAAAGAAAGGTGTCCCAGGGACATCGCGGCTTTGTGGTCGAGGGCGATCCGTCAATGTCGTTCCAGGAGGCGTGTTCGAGGCGGGATTTTACCGTCAACGCCATGCTCAAAGACATCCTCACCGGCGAGATCGTTGACCCATTTGACGGACGCGGGGATATCGAGCGCAAGGTCCTGAGGATGGTATCGCGCGACACCTTTGCCGAGGATAGCCTGCGTGTACTGCGTGCATGTCAATTTGCGGCAAGATTTGAGTACGAAATTGAGACTGAAACAGTCGAAGTCTGCAGATCGATCGACGTATCCGACCTGCCAAAGGAGCGGATCTGGGGCGAGCTTGAAAAACTGCTGCTTAAGCCACAACGGCCTTCGATCGGACTGAAGTGGCTATACGATCTTGGCGTGGTTGACCAGATCTTCCCGGAAATGGCATCGCTGGTCGGCGTGCCGCAGGAACCTGACTGGCACCCCGAGGGCGACGTCGATGTGCACACGATGATGGTCGTCGACGAGGCTCGAAAACTTATCGATGGCCTCGATCACCCGCGGAAGGTTGCTGTCATGTTGGGTGCTCTCGCCCACGATTTTGGTAAGCCTCCGACAACCGAGTATGTAGACGGCCGAACGCGGTCACGCGGTCACGATGAGGCCGGCGTCGAGCCTACGCTGGCATTCCTAGATCGTATCGGCGTGCATACTCTCGATGGATTTGACGTGCGCGATCAAGTCGTACAGCTCGTCCGTTATCACCTGAAGCCCGGCGAATACTATAAATCGAAAAATCCGGTCGGCGACGGGGCATTTCGGCGCCTTGCGCGAAAGGTCGAGCCCGACTTGCTCTACCGCGTAGCCAAAGCCGACAGCCTTGGCCGCAATCCTGAATGGCTGCCGAAAGAAAAATGGTTCGACTCGGTCGCTCAGGAGTGGTTTATAGAAAAGGTAAAGGCTCTCAACGTTGAAAGGAAAGCTCCGGATCCGATACTAATGGGCCGCCACCTGATCGGGCTTGGGCTGACACCGTCGCCCCGATTCCGCGAGATACTTGACGCTATATATGAACTGCAGCTCGACGGCGTGGTGACCACTCTGGATGAGGCCGTCGAGCGTGCAAAGTCGATGATCGGCGGGTAAATGCGGTTTATGCTCCGACTTGACGCAGGTAGGCGTCGTCCAGTTCTTTAATGCGGGCGATGAAACGGTCACCGAATTCCTTGCCGAGCTGCGGATCCTTGCCGAGCTTTTCGACCCAAGCTGACGATATCTGACTCCATTTTGGGGCATCGATACCGAATCGTTCGTACATCGGTTCGAATGGAACGGGGCGTTTAATATCTCCGCGAAGATCGGTGTTGATCATGGCGAGCATCTCCAGATACTCGTCCATCGTTGCGGTTGCCGGCGGGCCGCCGAACTTTGCGAGCGCCGCCTGGTAAAGCGGCATATAGGCCAGAGCGACCTCCGCCGCGTACTTCGGGTCGTACATTCGCGCATTCCAGCCGTTCATTGCTGCCTCCCAGGTCGCTCGGCCCACTCCGTTTTCGGCGGCGATCTGTACACATATTTCCAAATCGCCGCCGCAGTTGGCCATCTTGGCGCAAAGCTCGGCGTATCGCGCGAGGTCGATCCCCGCGATTGGTTCTAATGCTGACATTTGATTTCTCCTTAAGTTTGTTTCGTTATTTCGAACTATATCCTAATCTGCTTCGACCGCCGCGACAAAAGGATGCCGACCCCAGCGCATTATTCCAAATCTGACAGCGACAATGACGCTCTCGCCCGGGAGCAGGGGCGAACTGCTGCTGATCGAGTGAACCGTCAAAATGCTGTTGAGTCCGCCGCCATTGGGCTGCAGACGTTCGCCCTCGAGCGTTAGCCCGAGAATGTCCCCGGCATCACTTGAACTTATAAGCCGGAAGTCCGGACGTGATGAGGTCCGCCGCTGACTCGAGCTGCCCGGCGTCGGGAATTCGACAGCCCGCAGACGTAATGAAGTAAGCGGTACGCCGGTCAGATTCGTTATCCGTCGATAGATCGTCAGCACGCCGGCGATCCCATTCGGGATCGAAGCCGGATCGAACGACTCGTTCCCGACCTCGGTGATCGATACCTCGTTCTGCTTCATCAGCCGCAGGCTCTCGGAGGTCTCGGGAGCGGGCACTCCGAGAGCCGAATAGACCTTCGTCGTATCCTGCGCGGTATAGGACCTGGATCGATTGTCGAGGAGCTGAAAATCGCTCAGATTGTCGCCGCTGTCCTGAAGAACGCCCTGTCCGATGCGGCGGACAAAGCACGATTCAAAATTACCGGCGTTTACCGGCGTCAATCCGCGGCCCTCGGTCCACTGAGGTTCGCCAAATCCGACCGTATCGACGGCGTTTGACGGCGTAAACTGAAGCTGGTCGGCGGTCTTCATGAGAGCTATCCCTGAATTGTCCGGAATGTCAGCAGAAAACGTCTGGTCGCCGACGGTGGTCAGAGTGCCGTTGCCGGTCGGAAAATCGATCAGGCTAAAACCGCCGGCCGGGTTGTTGTTTGTAAGCAGGTAATGTCCGCGAGCCCTGATCGTCACCAGATTGGGAATGGTCACTATTGGTGAAACCGCGGAACCAGAGGTGCGGACAACCGTGATACCCGCCGAACCGTCTGCGGCGTTGACGGTTACGTCAAAATCGTTCGGATTAAATAGTTTGACATATTCGTCATTTGCCCCGAGCCGTCCGCGTTCGCGAAATTCACTGATCAAAAGGCTGCCATTTCCTATGTCGTCGTCTAGAAGTGATACTGCCGCTGAGTCGCGTCCAGGCTCGATATCGGCGTTATTTGTCGCATTGCTGATCGTTATTGAGAAGGTTTCACGTGGTTCGAGGACGTTATCGTTAACCAGCGGCACGGTGATCGTCTTGGCGGTTTCAAACGGCCCGAAGGTCAGTGTGCCCGCCGTCGCTTGAAAATCGGACCCGGAACGGGCCGAACCATCGGTCGTCGAATAGTCAACTGTAACCGGGCTTGCCGAGGAAATTATTCCCGTTCGGTTTACCGTGACGGAAATGGAACTGCCATTTTCACTTCGGTTATATGTGAGGTTTTGGAACAATAGCGTTCCGCCGGCACCGCCGGACGGCGACCCGACCGTACCAACGAAGACAAGTTCCCGGTTGTTCGCGAGCGACGTGATGTTGAACACTGACGGGTTCATCGAGTAACCGGTTCGCGTCGCGGTGACCGAGTGTGGTTCGCCCGGCACCGTGTTGGTAAAGCCGAAACGGCCGTCCGCACCGGTCAATACATTCGCGGCGACCTGTCCGCTGAGGGCGACCATCACATTTGGGAGCGGTGCTCCGTTAGCGTCGATAACACGGCCGGCGATCGAAAAATCGCCGAACTTCGCGACAAAAGCATCCGTGCCGCCGCCATGAAATGTCTGTAGGGCCTCCGGTGTTGTCGGATATGGCGTTGCGTTATTGGTCGTCGAACCGGTGATATACACATTGCCTGAGGGGTCGAGAGCGATGTCGTTGCCGATTTCATTACCGCCTCCGCCTAAATAGGTTGAAAATATATAACCGGTTGCAGACGGATTTAGCACCGTGAGAATCACGTCATTTCCGCCGTTGAATGTTGTATCGTAAGCACCGGCTGTCACCGGAAAGTCCCCGCCAAAATTTAGTCCGGTGATATACGCATTGCCCGCCGGGTCGACGGCGACCGAATTCGCGCTTTCGCCCTGATTACCTCCAATAAATGTCGAATATTGAAGCGTCGCCCCGTCGGGACTGATCTTTGAGGCGCCGATCTCACTGCTGCCAAGCACCGATGTGTCGACGACACCTGCGGTAACCGGAAATCCGGGCGACGCAGTTCCAACGACATACGCACTGCCCGCACCGTCTATGGCCAGGCCGACTGCATTGTCTATACCTGCGCCGCCGATAAATGTTGAATAGACAAGCGATGCCCCGTCGGCCGAAAATCGCGTAACAAAATAGTCCGTTACGCCGTTATGCGTTGTATCGTAAGCACCGGCAGTGGTTTGCATGTCAATAACGTCGTCGGTCGTCGCACCGGCAACATATGCCTCGCCGGCAGCATTGACGGCTATCGCGGTCCCGCTATCAATGCCGCTGCCTCCCAAAAACGTCGAGTAAACAAGAGTGGAACCGTCCGGACTCAGCTTAGTGACCGCGACGTCGTCTATTCCGTTGAAAGTAGTATCGAAGGCCCCGGGCGTGGTCGGATAATCGACGACGGTGTCCGACGTTCGCACCACAATATAGGCATTGCCGGCGGCGTCGATAGCGATGTCTCTGGCGGAATCGATAGATGATGCGCCGATGTAGGTTGAGTATAGTAGTGTCGAACCGGTCGGATTCAGCTTGGTCACGAATACGTCAGAGCCGCCGTTGAATGTGGTGTCATACGCCAGCGCCGTGGTTGGAAAAAAGTTGCTGGCCGACCCTGTCACGTATATATTGCCGCTGTTATCAACAGCAATTCCGCGGCCTTCGTCATAGAAGTTGCCCCCCAAAAATGTTGAAAAGACGATCCCGGTGCCCGACGGGTTTACCTTTGTTACAAAGACGTCCTCGGCTCCGTTAGAGGACGTGTCGAAGGTGCCCGCAGTCGTGGGAAATGCTACGGACGTCGTTCGTCCCGTTATATAGATGTTGCCCATTGCATCGACCGCGTTATCATTGGCCGTGTCTTCGCCAAACGAGCCGACAAAAGTCGAAAAGGCGAGATTATTAAGCGTGACGGTTGGATCAATAATGAGCGGCCGCGTATTGTCGTACTCGCCCAAGTCAAATTTGACCGAATTTCCCTCGACCCGAAAACCGCTTGCAACCTCGGCTTTCCGATCTTCCGGGCCTTCCTGATATGCGAATGGCCTGGCCTGTCTGATCGTCCCCGCGGGGGTCTTGATGATGATGTCGCCGTTCTGTTCGAGTTCGATCGAGTCGGCACCATCAAATGACAACGCGATCTGGCCCGGATCGGCACCCGGATCGACGACAAGGTCGTAACGCGTCGCCCCGTCTTCACGGCCATGCCATAACATTGAGATGCCGTCGGCGACATTCCCAAGTTCGACCGTGCTGAAACTCGGAACGTCAACATGCCAATTCTCAGGGTCGGAACCGACAAAATAGTTTGACCGCTGTTCGGCGGCTGCGGTCCCGCGAGCGGATATGTTTCGGCCCTGATCGGCAAATCTCATTCGAAGTGCGTATGCGGACGACGCCGTTTCATCCACGTCAGTGGAATTTGCCGACATCGGCATGACATAAACGGCCTCGGAGGATGTCAGGAACATCGAAGTCGCCCCATTTCGAGCAAGGTACAGAACGCTCGGGTCGAACTGCCCTACGTTCTGCTCAAAGACGACCGAGTTTCGCTGGCCATTCTCTGCGTTCGAAACCACCGGATCGATCTTCACGGGGCGTTGTGCGGGAGCCACTCTTACGAACGGCAGAACTGCCAGCGCGGTCTGCAAGACAGCGATCAAAATTGCTTTCATTAATTCCTTGAACATAATATTTACCTCACGAAGCCTGGACGGGCGGTCGATGCCCAGCCGGTTTTCAAAGAGAATACGTCAAGGTCAAAAATAAAACGCCACCCTTACGGGCAGCGCAATTTCGTTCGGCGAAGTGTGAAATTCGGTTAAACGATGCGGTTTCTGAGAGCCATAGATACAGCCTCTGATTTCGAGTGTACCTGCAGCTTTTCATAGACGTGCCGCATATGAAATTTGATCGTGTTAATGCTGACACCGAGTTCCTCGGCCGCAGTAGTGTAATTATGGCCGTCCACCAAAAGCTTGAGCAGGCGGGTTTCGTGCGGTGTGAGATCGTGATCAACCTTTTCAGGCGGCCTCACCTCGCGAAAGAGTTTTATTACCCGGCTGGCAACTTCGGGCGACATCGGCGCGCCGCCGGATACCGCTTCGCGAATATTCTCGAGTAATTTTGCGGGCGGCGTGCGTTTCAACAGGTAACCCGTCGCACCGGCGCATATCGCGTCAAAGATGCGTTCGTCGTCATCATATACCGTCAGCATCAGCACGGTCATTTCCGGATACAACTCTTTGAGGATCTTGATACCCTCGATGCCGTCCATTCCGGGTAAGCCAATATCGCTCAGTAGAACGTCCGGGACATTTCCCTTGATCTTCGGGATGGCGTCCTCCATCGACCGATAGCTACCGTTACACTCAAAGCCCTCGGTAAAGTTGATAAGCGTCGTCAGGCCGTCACGGATATCGCGGATATCCTCGACGATCGCGATCGAAATGGATTTTTCTGCAACTGCCTGCATCTCAACAATACTAAACGAAAAGCCAACTTTCTGCGCCACCCGTTCGGGTAGCGGGTATTCTAACTTTCAACGGGGAACTCCGCGACAACAATAGTCGGACCGCCTAGTTTGGAACTGATCGAAAGTTCGCCGCCCATTTCACGCGATCGACGCTCCATGCTTTTCAGGCCGTTGCCCGTGCGGTTGTTGTCGCCGGCGGTTTCGAAACCACTTCCGTCATCCTCGATCGATAGCCGTAGACGGCCGTCGGCGACAACGAGCGTTGCCCTGACATTCTTTGCGTTCGAGTGCTTTACGACGTTATTGATCGATTCCTTAAAGATAAGAAATATCTCACGACGCAGATTGGAACCGATGACGGTCTCGTTTGCGGTATCGCTACCGGCAAAGTGGAACCTGATCGACCGAGCCGCCAAAATATCAGCGGCAAACCGACGCATTCGCTGGGTCAGATCACTCAGATGGTCCTTCGCCGGGTTGATCGACCAAACGATGTCGCTCATGGTTCCGACGAGTTCGTTAGAAACGTCTGATATTTTCGTTAATGGTCCCTCGTCGAATGTGCCGTTGCGTGCTTGTGTTTGGGCGACTTCGCTAAGAACCGCGATCTGAGTCAGACTGGCTCCGATGTCGTCGTGTAGGTCCGTCGCAATTCGCGAGCGGACGCTTTCGAGCTCGCTGATCCGTTCTTCGCGAGACAGCCTGAGGCGTTCTTCTGCCGAACGTGCCTCTTCCAGAGCGGCGTTGATCTCGCGCAATCTTGCGGTCCGATATGAGTAGGAACCGTAGATCAACATTATCAGCAGAATGGCCGCGATCGCGATGAACCACCATCGCAAATATATCGGCGATAAAATGCGAAATGAAACGCGTGCGGGCTGCTCGCTGAACTGGCCTGCCGAGTTTACCGCTCGAACTTCGAACCGGAACTGCCCGGACGAAAGGTTTGGAAGGGTTACTTTACGGTCCTGCGTCGGTAAGCTCCAGTTTTCGTTGTCGCCAAATCTATATTGGTACGTCAGCCGTTCGCCGGCGGCGAAACTAAGACTGACGAAGTCGATCTCGACCTGATTTGCCGATGGATCGAGATCTGGCAGTTGAACGTCGGCTTTTCCAAGCTCACCGATAGAACGCCGCTCTCCGTTCACAGTGACGCTGCTGATCAAGGTCTTCGGTGCGGTTCGCGGTCTGTCCGGCTGTGGGGTGAAACTTGAGAGACCATACAACGTGCCGAACCACAGCGTACCGTCTTTCATTGACGATGCGACGTTTACAAAATTGTCTGCCAGGCCATCTGCCGTGGTGAAATGCTGCATTCTTCCCGTTTCCGGATCGAATCGGTCGATGCCGCGTCCGGTACCGAAATAGATGCGGCCAAATTTGTCTTCGATAACATTCGTCACCTGGTCGCTCGAAAGCCCATCCCGGACGGTCATTACAGTGATCGCGGGCTTTTCTGCCGAAATATCATCGATCCTGCCAACGCCGCCGATCGAAGTGCCGACCCACAATCGCTGCCGACTATCTACAAAAAGGTCCCTGACAAAGCCTGCCGGTACGCCATCCGCAATCGTGAGCCGGGACATTTTGCCGTCCTTGTAGCGAAGTAAGCCGCCGCTGTAAAGCCCGATCCAAACGCTGCCATCTCCTCCGTCGGCAAACGCCGTGGCGGCCGAATCAAGTGCCTTATCGACAACGTCAAACGCCGTGATCCGTCCGGTTTCGCGGCTCAGACGATGCACAATAGTGTGCGAATCGCCGCCGATGGTCGAGATCCAGAGATTACGTCCGGCGTCGATCCAAAGTCGAAAGATGAAGTTGTCATCCAGGCCATCGGCGACGGTGTAGACCTTAACGAGCGAAGCTGTGGACAGGTCGCCGCGAGCCAAATATCTGAAAACGCCATTCGCCGTGGCGATCCACCATTCGCCGGCCTCGTGATCATATGCGATCAGATCGTTCCAGCCCCATGTAAGGGTCGTATTTTCTAATGACGGCGGCGTCTCGTTGACCAGCGTTCTACCGTCAAAACGATTAATTATGGGCGGCGTCAGCGAGCCTGAACGCGTAGTCAGGAAATACGGCTCATTATCGGGCCCGGCAAGAATTTGCGAAATTCGGGCGGTGCCGAGTCCGTCAGAACCGAAATATGAGGTGAATCCCACAAGCGGCATTTTGACTGCACCGCCGCTTTCGGCACCGAGCCAAAGATTGTTGTCGGTGTCCTCCATTATCGTCGTAATTCGCACATGCTGCAGGCCATTTTCCGGGGTATACCCAATAAATGATCTTCCTGAATTTGTCTTAGGATCGCTCAGGAGATTGAGCCCGCCGCGTGTGCCGATCCAGATGCGGCCGTCCGACGATTCGAAGATCGTCTCGATGAAATTCGTCAACAAGCCGTCCTTTTCCAGATAATTACGCTGCGAGACGCTTTCGCCGGGTTTCGGATCGTCAACCAGCAGCGTGAGTCCGTTTCCGGTCCCGACCCAGACCTTTCCTGACCTGTCCTGATAAATATCGCTGATTCCGTTTTGTGCTAGGCCGTTCTTTTCTGTAAATCTGTCAAAACCACCATCGGATCTGCGTCGAAATACCCCGTAAAATGCGCTTCCGACCCAGAGCGTGCCATTGCGGTCTATCAACAGAGTATTGATGCTCGACAGATCGACGTTCTGTTTCGCGTCGATCTCGGTCCTGACACGCTCCGATCGCCATCGGCCGTCTGCCTTGGTCAATCGAAAGAGCCCGCCGGCCGTGCCTACCCAAACCGAGCCGTCGCGATCCTCGACAAGGCGCGTAGCGGAGAGAGACTTTTCGTCGCTTACTTCGAGAGAAACAGCCATGAAATGCGGCGACGTCGCATCACCTCGTTCGACATTGAGCTGTACAACGCCGGCGAGTGTTGCAAATAGAATTTCGCCATCTCTGGTTTCGATGACGTCATTGACGATCCGATGGGGCAAACCCTCGGCAACACCATAATTTGTAAATGTATACCCGTCGAATCGCGAGATCCCTTCGGTTGTGCAGAACCAGACGTAACCATGCGAATCCTGACGAATTCGGTTAATGAAATCACGGGCCAAGCCGTCTGCAATAGTATATTTCTTAACGGAAAGCTGCTCTGAGCGAAGCGGTATCGATCCGGCAACGAGGCAGATAAGTAACAGCCAGATAGATCGGCAGACCATTGCACGCATCATTTCATGTCTAATAGAACAGGTGAATTCTACACGAATTTCAATGCGAAAAAGAAAAAGGTGTTAGGCAAACAGCCTAGCACCTTTCTTTTCGAACCATTCTGCGCAAACCAACGATGGTCAATTGTTATTTCTATTCGAAGGCGGTGCCATTTGCGGCAAGCCGTCCTTGCAGTCCTTATTTGCGTCCGCTTGACCGAATTTACGAGTGAAAGCATTGAGCTTTGCGACCAGACGTTCCGTCCGAGCGTTTATCTCCTGTTGCTCGGGCGTCGCGGGGGCTTCGCTGCCGGTCGAGAACAGCAGCAAGAAAGTACCACCCATGGTCGCAACATTAAAGCAGAACTGCTTGGTACATGGATTCTTTGGGTCCTGCTGCGTGAGACATTGATTGTAAACCTTTTCAGGGTCAAAATCGCCGCCACCTGCTCCGAATGGGACCGCACCGCGTTGTGTCCGGCCGATCAGTTCCTTCTCGTACTGGGCACAACTGCCGGCTCGGCCGCACTGTACGAATTTGTTGAGCAGAACCTTGAGCTTTTCGGAGCCGTCGTCAGTCACGTCTTCTCCAACTATCGTCTGGAATGCGACAAAGCCTGTAACGGCGTTAAGTTGGCACTCGAGCGATGTTTTGCCGCTCCTCAGGCAAAAGCCCGCGATCTTTTCGGGATCGTATTCCGTGTCCATCCCCAGAGCCTCGAAAATCTCTTCCCATATCGGAAGCTGACGTGCGGCTTCTTCACGGACCTGACCCGCTAATTGATCCATGTTGACGGCCGGAGGCGAGCCCGCCGTTTGTTGTGCAGACAGCGTTGTTCCAAGAGCTCCCAAAAGTGCAAGGCAAATTAGGGCGAAACGAAGTCGATCGATCATAGTATTCCTCATTTTTCAAAGATAGTATGCCCGTAATGAGAACGATGTCAAGAGATCTTTTGGCCATTTGTCCGGCAAAAAAAAGGCGACAGACAAGATCCGTCGCCTTTATTCTATTGTGTCTTACGGCCAAAACGCCTTACGACTGTTTACCTTCGAGGAAGGCCTTTAATCTACGTGATCTCGACGGGTGCCGGAGCTTTCGAAGTGCCTTTGCCTCGATCTGACGAATACGTTCGCGGGTCACCGCAAAGTGCTGTCCAACCTCTTCGAGGGTGTGTTCCGAGCCCGTATTTCCGAGCCCGAAACGCATTTTGATGACCTTTTCTTCACGCGGAGTCAGCGTTGCGAGCACTTCGTCAGTGATCTCACGCAGATTCGAGAACGTGACTGATTCTGCCGGATTCAGTATCGAGCGGTCCTCGATAAAGTCGCCCAAATGCGAATCTTCCTCTTCGCCGATGGGCGTTTCGAGTGAGATCGGTTCCTGTGCGATCTTCAGGACCTTTCGAACCTTCGAGACGGGAATGTCCATCCGCTTTGCGATCTCCTCAGACGTCGGTTCACGGCCGAGTTCCTGCACGAGCAAACGCGACGTACGGATGAGCTTGTTGATCGTTTCGATCATGTGCACCGGGATACGGATCGTGCGGGCCTGATCGGCGATCGCACGCGTGATCGCCTGCCGGATCCACCACGTCGCATATGTCGAAAACTTATAACCGCGACGCCATTCGAACTTATCGACCGCCTTCATCAGGCCGATGTTGCCTTCCTGAATCAGGTCGAGGAACTGCAGGCCGCGATTGGTATATTTCTTCGCGATCGACACCACGAGGCGGAGATTGGCCTCAACAAGTTCGCGTTTTGCCTTGTTGGTGTCATATTCGCCGACGCTGATGGTCTTGTACGAACGCTTGATCTCGACCGGCGGCAGGTGGTAAGTTTCCTCGATCGCGGCCAGGGCGGCATTTGCCTCAGCGATCTTGGCAAGCAACTCTTTCTTTTCAGCTGCGGCCGGTTTCTTTTCGAGCTTTTCTTCGGCTTTCTTGATCGTGCGTTCTGCAGCCTGAATATCCGTGACCACCTTGCGGATCGCGGCAATCATCTTCTGATTGGAATTTTCAGTAAGGTTGAGCTGTTTGATCTCCTGAGCGATCTCGAGCCTCAGACGAGCAGTTTTACGTTTGAGCGTAAGGACCTTTTTAGATTTCTTGCCGGCGGCCTTTTTCTGCTCGTTGATGAGCGAGATCCACGTTTTCAATGCGACGTGAAAATGCTCTTTGATATTCGCGATGCCCTCCAGGGTCCAACGCATATATTCCTCGGCCTTGTCTTCCTCGACCGAGATCTCTGCCTGTTCCGAAAAGACGACCGTTTCGCGGATGCTGGCACGGCCCTCGACGAGGTCCTCGCCGATCTTGACCAGGCGTTCAACGGCGATCGGCGACCGTGAGATCGCCTTGTGCGTCTTGATCTGTCCACGCTCGATGCGCTGAGCGATAGTGACCTCACCCTCGCGGTTGAGTAGGGGCACAACGCCCATTTCTCGCAGGTAAAGCCGAACGGGGTCGTTTGACTTATCGAGTGCCCCGGCCGACAGATCAAGATCGAGATCGTCCTCGTCCGCCGATTCTTCTTCCTCTTCTTCGTCGAGGGCAAGGCTCGAGGCACGCTCTAAAAGTTGTGCGTCGGTCTCGGCGACCGAAATATTGGCTCCCTCGAGCCGGTCAAGTACGTCCTCCAGGTCATCGGCGGACATCATGTTCTCGGGGATCTGGCGATGCAGGTCGTCCAGGCTTAGAAATTTCTTTCGCTTGCCGAGAGCTACCAAGCGATCCATCAAGTCTTCTTTTTCGTCGTAATCAGCCATAAAATCGTCAAAAAACTTTGATTATCTCTTCGCTATTATCGTTGTTCGCGAATTAGATTCTAACGCCGAAAGCGTGGGAATAGTTTCATTCGCACCGGCGGGTTTAAAAATCCAGATTATATCACAATTCAGTGATGCGACGTTGAAGTTCACGGCGTATTTTTTCGAGTTCGAGTTGTTCGTAAGTTAGCTGGTTAAAAAGTTCGGTGTCGCCCGACTGTTCCGCAAGGGCCGCCTCGCGGCTGATCTCGAGTATCCGATTGGCAATTGCCATGCTCCGAAGCGTAAAAACACAGTTTTCAGCTTCGCGAAGAACGGTATCCATCACCTCGTCGCGATCGCGTCTGGGCTCGCCTTTCAGCAGCAAATGGGCAAGATCGACTGAGGTTTCGTCGTCACCAATGTGCTCAAGAATGGTCTCCTGATTGATGTCTTTGTTCTCGCGACTGATCGCGATGAACGCCTCGAAAAGTTCGGCGGTTGCGAGATCCTCATAATCGCTTGGTTCAAGCTGAGGAATGATCGCGTCGCGGAGGTCACGGTCAAAGACCAGCAATTCGAGCAGTCGGCGCTCGGCGACCGTCGTTTTTGCTCGGGACGACCGTGAAACTCGCTGGGGCAGCGTTTGTTCGAAGTAATTGCTGCCGCTCTTCAGCGAGGTCCAAAGCTCCCGGCGAAGACCGGCGTCATCTACCTGGAAGTAGGTCATCGCCTGGTCAAAGCTCTCTCGACGTTGGATGTTGTTACCGATCATGGATAAGACCGGTAAGAGATCTTCGATCGCTTCGGCTTTTTGCTTGGCGTTGTTCAACTTACGGCCGGCGACGGACGCGTCGAGAGCGAATCGCAGGAACGGCGTCGCCCGGCCACGCAGTTCGTTATAGGCATCGGCCCCATTCTGCCTGACGAAATCATCAGGGTCCTTACCATCCGGCAGTACCAAAACCTTGATATCAAACTCCTGCGGCAGCAGATGCTCGATGGCTCGTCTAGCTGCCTTGATGCCGGCGCTGTCGCCGTCGTAGTTGATGACGACCCGTTTGGTGAATCGGCCGAGCAGTTTGGATTGCTCGGGTGTGAACGCCGTACCTAAACTGGCAGCGACATTACGTATTCCGAATTGGTAGAGAGCGATAAGGTCAAGGTAGCCCTCGACCAGTATCGCAAACTTCTTTTTGCGGATCTCATCCTTGGCCTGGAACAGTCCGTACAGGTGCTGTCCTTTGGTATAGGCTGCAGTCTCAGGCGAGTTGAGGTACTTGGGTTGATCATCGCCCATTGCCCTGGCCCCGAACGCTACCGGTTTACCGTTAACGTCGAGGACAGGGAACATTATCCTGCCGCGGAACTTGTCGAAGACCCTTTCCTTTTCCTCATTGACAGAGACGAGGCCCGATTGCTCGATGACCTTTTCATCCGCGCCGGTATTTCTCAGTACAGATAACAGTCCATCCCAACTGTCGGGTGAGTAACCTATGCGGAATGCCTTTTGGATCTCATCCGAGATACCCCGTCCGGATAGATATTCCCGAGCGGCCTTTGCCTTCTTGCCTTGTAACTCTCGCTCCCAGTATTCGAGAGCGATCTTGTTCAGTTCGATTATCTGATCGGCTAGTTGTTTCTTCTCATCACGTTTCCGCTTGCCTTGCTCGTACGCCTGGTCATCGACGGGTTCGGGCAGCATCACTCCGGAGATCTCGGCCACGCGTTTGACTGCCTCAGGGAAGTTCAGCCCTTCCATTTCCATCAGGAAGTTGAATGCCGTACCGCCCTTGCCGCAGCCGAAGCATTTGTAGAACCCTTTGCTCGGGTTGACCGAAAAGGACGGCGTCTTTTCCTGATGGAACGGACAACACGCCATCCAATTGGCCCCTTTCTTCTTCAGATCCTGAACGTACGGCTGTATTATCCGCACCAGATCAGCACGGTTCTTCAGGTCATCGATGAAGTACTGGGGATAGAGCATTCTCTACGAACGTGGCGTCTGCATTAAACTAAACGTTTGCCATTTTGCCCGCGAACCGGAAATTTTCAAGACAGCAGGCGACAAGTATCGCACAATGGGCCTTTGGCGCGAAATACGTTCAAAATGTCCGGGCCTCAACTTTTCAACTCCGCGATCGTCGCACCGTTTCCGCCCTGGCTGGACGGGGCAAATTCGAATCTTTCGACCAGGTCGCTGTTTTTCAGAAAATGATGTACATAGTTCTTGAGAGCTCCGGTGCCAAAGCCGTGAATAATGCGGACACGGGGCAGCGACGCCATAAAGGCCTCGTCTAAAAAACGGTCGAGTTCGTATTCGGCATCGGCAGTGGTCTTCCCGATCAGGTTAAGTTCGGCGGGTGCATTGCCGCCGTCTATGTCGCGCATAGTCTGACCGCCAGACGAGTTACGCTTTGCTGCCGGCCCGGCTGTCGACGCCTGTTGCTCCGCGGGCTGAAGGTCGGCTACCTTCTCGCGCAGCCGGAGATTGCCGACGAGGACTTCTGCCACACCGCGATCCATCTTTTCGATCGTGCCGATATTGCCAAACGAGGTTATGACCCTCGAACCGACGGCAATGGTGTCGTCGGGTGCTCGGTTAATTTCGAGATTTGATACACCCTTGTTTGGCTGCGAGCTGCTGACTCGCGGCCCGCCGACGCCCGCGACCTTGGACATCACGGCTCGATTCAGTTCGGCCTTGCGTGAAAGGCGTTCCTTATCGAGGCGATTCTTTAGTGCCTTGTCCTCGATCGTTTGCAGAAACGCCTTTGACTGACGGTCAAATTCGTCGATCGCCTTGGCGAGTTCTCCTTCGAACGCCTTCTGCCTCGCCTTCTCTTTTTTTACGGCCTCGATCTCAAGGCCGGCGTATTTCATGGCGACCGCATCACGCT
Organism: uncultured Chloracidobacterium sp.; assembly: GCA_964592865.1. Taxonomy (GTDB): domain Bacteria; phylum Acidobacteriota; class Blastocatellia; order Pyrinomonadales; family Pyrinomonadaceae; genus OLB17. The sequence goes on from CAZQGN010000010.1 coordinate 28,558, forward strand.
CTTCTTCGAGAGCGATACGCAGATCCTCGGCGAGCTTTGTCTCGGTCTGCAGCTTTCTAAGGTAATTTTCAGCCTCCTGTGCCGAGATGTCGAGATGTTCGCGGGCGTTTGCGATCACCTCGTCAGTGATCCCGAATCGATGGGCGATCTCGATACCGCTTGACGCACCGGCAAGCCCGAGCAGCAACTTATAGGTCGGCTGAAGTGTTTTTTCGTTAAACTCGACCGAGGCGTTGATGACAGATCCGTCGTTCGCGGCATACATTTTCAGTCCGCGGTAATGTGTCGATGCAATGACCTGAGCACCTTTTTTTCGGAAATGGTCGACGATCGCCACGCCGAGTGCTGATCCTTCTTCAGGGTCGGTGCCGGTGCCGGCTTCGTCAAGCAAGACAAGCGAGGGCGGCTCGCAGGTGCCGATCATCGACGCGATATTCGACATATGTGACGAAAAGGTCGAAAGGTTTGCCGAAAGCGATTGATGGTCGCCGATATCCGCCAGGATCGACCGGTAAAAGGGAATTCGGGCCGCGGCGGCAGGAACCGGCAGGCCAGATACCGCCATCAGGCTCAATAGCCCGGCGGTTTTGAGGACCACAGTCTTGCCGCCCGCGTTTGCGCCGGAAATGATCATCACCGATCGTTCGCTCGTAAGCGTAAAGCTCGACGGGACGATGTCCGATGCCCCGGAGGACGCTTTTTCTGTCGCACGTGCCGCCGCGGTTCGCAGAGATTCTTCGAGCAACGGATGGCGGGCATCGACCAGAGCAAGTGTGTTGTCATTTGCGATCTCGGGCACTACGGCATTGAATTTTCGAGCAAATTCGACCTTGGCCTTGATGAAATCGAGTTCCGCGACAGCCGCCACGGCCGTCTCGACGGCGGGAAGCTGTTCGCGAAGTTCCTCGGTAAGTTCAAAGAGAATTCGAGCGATCTCGCGTTCCTCCTTGCCTTTGAGGTTCTGAAGCTCATTATTCGCCTCGATCGCGTCGAGCGGCTCGACAAAAACGGTCGAGCCTGACGAGGAGAACCCGTGGGCCACCCCGTTGACCTTGCCGCGAAAATCGGCTTTGACGGGAATAACGAATCGATCGTTTCGCATTGTGACGATCTCGTCCTGGATCGCGTTGCCGGCGGCTCGCATGGCCGATTCGAGCGATTTGGTGAGACGGCCCCGCTGGATGTTGATCTCGTGCCGAATCCGGGCAAGTTCGGGTGAGGCTTTGTCGTCGATCTCGCCGCCCGGCAGCAGCTTTTTGTTCACACGCTCGGTAACCGCGAGCAGCGACGGCGGGATGTGCTCGATCAACTGCCAAAGTGTCGGGACAAAATCCTTTTCCGGCTGAACCGAAGAGCGAACGAACAGGGCCTGGCTGCAAACCCTCGAAACCTCAAGCAACAGGGAAGGTTCGAGAGTCGAACCGCTTATACGCAATATTGCGACCGCGTCCGATGGATCTGCGAGACCGCTGAATGACCATGTGACCTGCTTCTCCTCATTGAGCGCTATCGTCTCGGAAATTGCCTCCAGCGAAGATGCGAGAGCCAAACGATCAATGTACGGGCACAGGTCGGCAATTCGTTCGATGCCCATCGGCGTCTGTGCATGTCGGCTGATCAATTCAAGCAACCGATGATATTCCAGTGTTTCGAGCGAGTAACTCATATTTCCGTGAGCTTAAGACACGATCTCAAGCAGATGCTCGTAAGTTATTGCAAATATTGCTCATCTTTCCGGCACTTAAAGTAATATCGCGAAAAAGTGTGAAAGCAAATTATCTTAATGTCCGGCCGCATCTAAGCTGAGGTAAACGTTGTCAATAATGATGTTAAGGTGATCGCACGTATTCCGCTCTGCCTTAGCCGATGAACCGCTCGCGAATGTCCGGCGTCGGCATCATACATACATCCTTTTTACCGAAAAGCCGATATCTGTATTTGGCAAATGTCTTGTAAGCAAAGTCGCGAATAAATGCAGGCACAATTATCAATGCGTACGCTAGGGCCCACGGCCCGCCGAGCCGTTTTGCGACTCTGAGTCCGGCCGTTGAATGCAGATATGCGTGTCCGTCCTCGATCAAAATTATCGAATCGATCTCGTTGCCGATCGCGAACTCAGAACGAAGCTTCGTTCCGGTCTCCGATTGTAGGGCGGCAAAAGAGAACCGACGGTCCTTATCGTGGCGGATAATAAAATTGACGGCGCCGTTACAGAAATTGCATACGCCGTCAAAAAGAACGATCGAACTCATACTCGTATTATACATTAAAAATTCCGCAGCAATTTTCGGATAGATTTAGCTCTGGATTACTAATAAACTCGGAAGCTATGGACAACGAGATCTACTGGCAGGCAGTACAGGCAAACGATGCAAGATATGACGGGGCGTTCTTTTTCGGCGTCAAAACGACCGGCATTTATTGCCGACCGTCGTGTCGTGCCCGATTGCCGAAGCGCGAGAATGTCGAGTTTTTTGCAACAGCTGTTATGGCCGAACAGAGCGGGCTAAGAGCGTGTCTGCGGTGCGACCCCAGGTCAACGGAAGGTGCGATGGACGCGCGGGTGAAAATGGTGATCCGTTGCTGTGAATTGATCGAGTCAGACGTCACGCTGCGGCTCGACGAACTCGCACAAGCAGAAGGGCTGAGCCCGTCGCATTTTCAAAGGGTGTTCAAGGAGTTAGTCGGTATAAGCCCAAAGAAGTATGCCGAGATTCGGCGGATCGAGAAATTTAAGCGAGACGTCCGCGACGGCAGCGACATTACAGCGGCGATGTATGACGCGGGCTTCGGCTCGAGCAGTCGGCTCTACGAAAGATCGTCGGCGAGCCTTGGCATGACTCCGGCTCAATATAAAAAAGGCGGAAAAGGGATGAAGATAAGATATGCGTCGGCAGAGTGCGAACTCGGCCGGATCATGATCGGCAGAACGGCCAAAGGGTTGTGCTTTGCGGCCCTTGGTGATGACGATTCGATGCTGGAGCAAAGCCTTAAGACAGAGTTCGTAAATGCTGAAATAACAAAAGATAGTAATGGATTGAAGGAATATCTTGAGGTGATACTTGAATATCTTGCGAGTCGAACGAAGTCGATAGAACTCCCGCTCGATATTCAGGCCACGGCGTTTCAAATGCTGGTGTGGGAAGTCCTCAGAAAGATCCCATTCGGAACGACGGTTTCGTATTCACAGATCGCCGAGACGCTCGGCGACAAGAAAAAGGTCCGGGCCGTTGCTCGTGCCTGTGCGACCAACCGGATCGCTCTTGCCATACCATGTCACCGTGTCGTCGCGAGCGACGGCAAACTTAGCGGTTATCGATGGGGCATCGAGCGAAAAAAGGCCCTGTTGGAGTTGGAGGCCTCGGCCTGAGTACTGATCAAAGGAGTTTTATGACATTTCACGTATTACCGATCTCAGAGCAGATGGCCGAAAAGGTCCGCAAAACTATGCTCTCGCCTCAATATCCCGGCCTGCCGGCCTTCAGCTCGGTTGCGAGTGGTTACGGGCCGTGCCGGAGCTGTCTCAGGACTTTCGACGAAGGCAATGACTATCGCACCTCGTTTACTTACGATCCGGTCGAAGGGATACTGGATCTGCCGCAGCCGGGCCCGGTGTTTATCCACTCAGCGAATTGCGAGAGATTTGTCGGAAACGAGTTTCCCGAAGGGCTTCGCGGTATACCGATGTATTTTGAGGCATTTGATAATATTGGGGAACTGCTGCATCGTGTCCGCGCCGAGACGGGCACGGAGGGCAGCCAGATCGACTCGCTGTTTGCCGACAAGAATGTTGATTTCCTGCACATTCGCAACGCCGAGGCGGGGTGCTTTATCGCCCGCGTCGAGAAAGGCTGAATTCACGACTAATGAAGTGACATCAAAGTTTCGCAAAGGCTTTTGCCAGAGCGAAACTTTTTCTGTATTCTCTGCGTATCAGCAAATTCACAGCAGTTCAAAATTGAGCTAAAAGTTATGAGATCAAAGCTACTTTTGCCGCTCTTGGCGGCATTCTGCCTTTTGCTCGGTACAGAGGCCTACGGTCAGAGTTATGCGATCACCAATGCGAGGATCGTGACGGTTTCAGGCGCGTCCATTGAAAAGGGTGCCGTCGTGATACGAAACGGGCTGATCGAGGCAGTCGGGGCGAATGTTGTACCGCCGGCTGACGCTCAAGTATTTGACGCCGCCGGACTTACGGTCTATCCGGGCTTCATTGACGCCCTCACAAATCTCGGTATGCCGTCGGCCCCGCCAAGGACGGGCGGACCAGGCGGGGGACAGGCGGCACAGCAAACGAGCACTGCTCCGACATCAAACTCAAACTACCCGGCCGGCCTGCGGCCCGAGGACGAAGCGATCAATGACCTTCGTGCGGGAGAGGGTCAGTTTGAAGCGAATCGCAATGCCGGATTCACGACTGTCCTGACGACCGGACGCAGCGGGATATTCAACGGACGTTCCGCGGTGATCGATCTTGCCGGCGAAACGGTCTCTGCAATGGTGATCAAGTCGCCGTTCGCTCAGCACATTTCGTTTTCAACTATCGGCGGAGGTCAGTATCCGGCTTCGCTTCTGGGTACATTTGCCGCGATCCGTCAGATATTTTATGACGCTCAGCGACAGCAAGAGATCGAGAAGTCATATGCCGCCAACCCACGCGGGATGAAACGTCCGGATGCGGACCGTTCGCTCGAGGCTCTTTACCCGGCGATAAATCGCGAGATACCGGTGGTGTTTGCTGCCAATCGCGAGATCGAGATCATCCGTGCACTCGACCTCATCAAGGAATTCAAACTCAATGGAGTGATCGCCGGTGGAGCTGAGTCCTGGAAGGTGGCCGATCGTCTAAAGGCACAAAACGTTTCAGTGCTGCTTTCGCTCAATTTTCCCAAGCGGACGTCGTCGGCTTCGCCTGACGCCGACCCAGAGACGATGGAAACTCTTCGTTTCCGTGCCGAAGCCCCGAAGTGTGCCGCTAAACTCGCGGCCGCGGGTGTGAGATTTGCGTTTCAGTCGGACAATATCCGATCGCTCGGCGATTTCTTTTTGAATGCCGGCAAGGCTGTTGAGAGCGGATTGAACAAGGACGCGGCGATCCGGGCAATGACGCTCGGAGCGGCCGAGTTGCTCGGTGTCGACAAAACGCTCGGATCGATCGAGGCCGGCAAGATCGCGAATATCGTGGTGGTCAAGGGCGATATCTTCGGTAAGGACCGGGCCGTTACACACGTTTTTGTTGACGGTAAGTACTTTGAGCAAAAAGAGCCGCCGAAGCGCGATCCAAATCCGTCTTCGGCAGCGGGTCCGTCAGCAGCCGGCCCAAGCGTTGCGGGACGTTATTCCGTAACCATCGAAGTGCCCGGCCAGCCGATGGCCGCGACATTGACCTTCAGCCAGGCCGGCCCAACGCTGACCGGATCGATGGTTTCGGAGCTCGGAACCTCGCAGATCAAGAACGGGCGAGTCTCAGCTGACGGATTTTCGTTCGGCAGCAGTGTGGAGTTTGGTGGTGCCGCGATCGACATTTCGGTCAGCGGGAAGGTGTCGGGTGATCAGATCAGCGGCATTATCGATTCGCCGCAGGGGGCTGTTCCGTTTTCCGGAACCAAAAATCCGTAGGGCTTTTTTAAGAAAGGAAATAATGATGAGAAAGAGTCTCGCTATTTTGATACTGGCTTCGTTATCCATTGTCTCGCCGATGTTCGTGTTTGCTCAGGCGAAGAATGACATCCTGATAAAGAATGCGACCGTGATGACGGCAGCCAAAGGCACTCTCGAGAATACCGACATCCTCGTCCAGAACGGCAAGATCGCCAAGATCGGCAAGAATATCGCCGCTCCGGCGGGGGCACGTGTGATCGACGCAACCGGCAAATACGTGACGCCAGGCATCATCGATTGCCACTCGCACTCGATGCTTGACGCGATAAACGAGGGCGTATTTTCGGTCACCTCGATGACGCGAACCCGCGACGTGCTCAACCCGACTGATATCACTATCTATCGTGCCCTTGCGGGCGGCGTTACCGCGGCAAACCTGCTTCACGGATCGGCAAACACTATCGGCGGACAAAATACGACGGTAAAGTTCAAATGGGGACATCCGGTCGAAGATTACCCGATCGCTGACGCTCCGCCGGGGATCAAGTTCGCGATGGGCGAAAACGTCAAACGGGCGACGTCATTTGCCGCTCCGGGCTCGGCTGTAAGGTATCCGCGGACGCGAATGGGCGTCGTCGAAACGATGCGCGACGCGTTTTTACGGGCGAGGGATTACAAGCAGGCGTGGGCAGACTATAGAGCAGGCAAGACCAAGGTCCAACCGCGTAAAGATCTTGAACTCGAACCGCTGGTCGAGATACTTGAAGGAAAACGCCTCGTTCACGCTCATGGCTACCGCTCTGACGAACATTTGAATCTGCTGCTTCTGGCGGATGAATTCGGATTCAGGGTGGCGACGCTTCAGCACGGGCTTGAGGCGTACAAGATCGCACCCGAGATCGCCAAACGCGGCACCGGCGTCTCAATATTTACAGACAGTTGGAGCTACAAACTCGAGGCCTACGATGCGATCCCTTACAACGCCTACATTCTTTGGAAAAATGGCGTAAACGTCTCGATCAACTCCGATTCGGACGAGCGGATGCGTCGCCTCAATCTCGATGCCGCCAAGGTGATGAAATATGGCGGCGTACCCGAGGAAGACGCGTTTAAGATGATCACGATCAACCCGGCCAAGCAACTTGGTATAGACAAGCGCACCGGCTCGATCGAAGTCGGCAAGGACGCGGATATCGTTATTTGGCATGCACATCCGTTCAGCGTCTATTCGCGAGTCGAGATGACGATGGTCGAGGGCGAAGTGCTTTTTGACCGGGCAAAGGATGCCGATATGCGGCGGGCGATGGCGGCAGAGCGTGACGCTCTGGAAAAACTCGATGTCAATAAGGCTCCGTCGGGCGGCGGCGGAACCTCGCCCAGAATTCCCAGCGAAAAGCGTGTTAAGGACCGTGACGAAGCCGATCAGGCCGATGGAGGCAACCGGTAATGAAGGCACAATCAGCAGATCGAACATCGAAAATGAATATATTTCTACCAGCGGCAGTGCGGCTTTTGGGTTCCGTTATTGTTTTCAGCGTCGCAGTTTTTGCGCAGAATGACGGTTCAGAACAAAATCAGACCGGCCGCGGCGGAACATTTGCGATCGTCGGTGCGAGGATCGTTACCGTTTCGGGAGCGACGATCGAGAATGGCACGGTCGTTATTCAAAACGGCAAGATCGCCGCTGTCGGAGCCAATGCCGTCATTCCTGCAGGAGCGGAAAAGATCGACGGCAAGGGATTGAGCGTCTTTCCCGGTATGATCGACGCCGCGACAAACGTCGGCCTGGCTGAGATCGGCCAGGGCGTCAATGCCTCGGTCGATATTTCGGAAACAGGGACGATGAACGCCAACGCAAAAGCCATTAAGGGCATAAATCCGCATTCATCGCACGTAAACGTCACTCGCGTCAACGGTATCACGACCGTGATGTCGTACCCGACCGGCGGACTGATCGCCGGACAAGCGGCGGTGATCAATCTGAACGGGTCAACGCAGGACGAGATGGCGGTGATTCGCGAATTTGGCCTGGTCATCAATTTTCCGCGTATCTCGACGGGCGGAGGTTTTGGAGGCGGATTTGGCGGCGGGCCGCCGGTCGAATTTAGCGAAGCGGTAAAGCGGCGCGATGCGCAGGTCGACGAACTCAAAAAGCTGTTTCGCTCGGCCGAAAACTACCTTCGGGCCAAGGACGCATACGCAAAGGATTCGACGCTTCCTTACCCGGCGTATGATATTCGGCTTGAGGCGATGGCCCCGTTCATTCGCGGCGAAAAGCCCGTGATATTTACCGCCGAACGCGAACGGGATATCCGCAGCGTCGCCAAATTTGTCGGCGAGATGAAATTGAAGGGTATCATCGTCGGCGGGCAGGAAGCCTGGAAAGCGGCGGACGAACTGAAAAAGAATAACATTGCGGTCGTTTTCACGAATATTTACAATCTGCCGGTCCGCGATGACGATGCGTACGACCTATTGTTCGAAGCCCCGGCAAAAATGCAGGCGGCTGGAATAAGATATTGTATCTCTACCGGTAATGGCGGAGCAGAGGTTCGCGACCTGCCGTACCACGCCGGGCTCGCTTCGGCTTATGGCCTTTCAAAAGAGGACGCACTCAGGGCCGTTACTATCTATCCGGCCCAGATACTCGGCCTCGGAGACAAGTTGGGGACGATCGAGGTCGGAAAGGTGGCAAACATCGTCGTAACCGACGGCGACATCCTCGAACCCCGAACGAACATCAAGCAAATGTTCATCGCCGGTCGATTGATACCGTTGACAAGCCGCCACACACGTCTCTTTGACAGCTTTAAGGATCGGAAGTAGGTCGTAGTCTTCGCGCGGGAGCGTGAGGATTATTCACAAAACGCGGGCGAGCCTGGAAACGGGCCCGCCCGTTTGTCATTTCAACCTAACCGATCCGTGATCAGGCATTCTGCGGGATATCTTCACCATTTTCGAAAAACTCGAGCGAGGCTGAGTTTAGGCAATATCGTTGGTAGGTCGGCGGCGGGCCGTCCGGAAAGACGTGGCCCTGATGGCCTCCGCAGCGGGCACAACGAATCTCAATACGCCGCATACCGTAGCTGTTGTCTTCGACGTTTGTGAGGTGTTCTTTGTCGAACGGTGCATAAAACGACGGCCAGCCCGTGCCTGAATTGAACTTTTTGGTCGAATCAAACAGCGGCAGCCCGCATAGGCGGCAAGCGTAAATGCCATCCATCTTGTTGTCGAGCAGCGTCCCGCAAAATGGCGGCTCGGTCCCGTGGTCGAGCAAAATGCGGTACTCTTCCTCGTTCAGGTCCCGTGCCAGCCGCTCGATCGCCTCCGCCGATAGTGGTGTTATGTCGTACCCTGATCTTGAGCTATTCATTTTCCTACTCCTTGTTCTTCTATCCAAAGCCTAAATTGTAAGATCGGATCATCCCCACCAAAACGCCGATGCGATGATCGCGTAGAGTCCGATCAGGGCCAACCCCTCGAGCCAGATCGACTCGCCGTCGTAGACGATGAAGGCGCTGACGATCACCGCGAGCAGCAGCACCGCTACCAGCATCGGCGACAGCACAAATGTCAGGATAGCACCGCCTAGCACGTACGAGAGCAATACAAGTACGGGGAATAGTCCGAGTGCGATCTGCAGTGAGCTATTCTGAATGACGCTGATGGCGTAATCGGCCTGGTTTCGCCACGCGAGTTGGATGCCGATCAGGTTCTCGATCGCATTACCGGCGACCGCGACGACGACCAGTCCGGCAAATGCCTCTGAAATGCCGAGCGACGCCATCGCCGGCTGCAGTGCCTCAACGAACCAGTCCGAAACAAATGCGGCCCCAACGCCTGCGAGTGCAAGCACGACAATGGTCAGTTTCATCGACCATTCGGGGTGGCCCGCCTCGCCTGACTGTATAGCTACGGCCGGATCGCCTTTTACCGAAAAATAGATATTCGCGGCCAGCAGCACGAGCAGAATGACGGCCAAAAATATGTCCAGGCTCAAAATGTGTGCCTCGGCGGGCGTGTGCAGTTCCTTGGCCAAGGTCGGAATGACGAGCACGGCCGAGGCGAGCAGCATCAGAGTGACGATCATCTTAGGCGGCTCGGAGTTGAAACGCTGAGTGCCGTTCTTGAGTCCGCCCAAAAACAACGCAAGGCCGAGCACAAGTACCGAATTGCCCAGTATCGACCCGACCAGTGCAGCCTGCACGACCTGGTCGAGGCCGGCGCGCAGGGCGAAGATGCATACGAAAAGCTCGGGCAGATTCCCGAGTCCAGATTGCAGGACGCCGGTCGCTCCGGGCCCGAGACGGCTGCCGAGCTGCTCCGTCGCATCGCCGACGATCACGGCCAGCAGGGCAAGTGCCGCGGCAGTTACGACGAAGGCCAGCACGGCGTTGGCATGAGTGTAATGCAGGGCTCCGGCCGCAATGGTCACGATGACGCAAAGGGCGATGATGATCTTCTCTTTTTTCTGCATGGCTATTTAGGCGTCGTTGCCGAAAACCCTTTTCTCCAATCGACGCAGCCGCCCGGCCATATCGCCAAGCTTTCGAAACGCCGCCGTCGAACGCAGCCAGTCGCGATTTTCAAAAGCCGGAATACCGGACATCACTTTGCCGGGCTCGACGTCGTGCGAAATGGCGAATCTGACGACAATAACAGCTTCGCCACGAAAAAAAGGTTGACGCGAAAACAATTTCAATGTTACTAACATAATAGACCATCAGGTCATCTCTCAAAATCCAAAGAACTTAAATTGACACCCGTGGACTTCCACGAGGGGGAAAATATGAAATTAACTTTTGGCTTCGTCGTTGTTTTGTTTGTAGCATTTGCCGTTTTGTCTCAACAAGGTGTGGCTCAGGATGTGAGGCCTTCTGAGGTGGCATACAGACAGTGGCTTGAGCGTCGGGCGACGGCGGGTAAAGCAGATCTAAGTGAAGGCCATTTGGGTATCGGTTTTTCAGTTGTTCGCTACAAGCAAGTAGGGGTTCTGGTCGACCTTTCGCTTGCGGCAGGGCAAGATCTATCTGAAATTCCCGCGTTAGTTTTTAGTGTCCAACCCTTGAGTGTAGAAAGACCGCTGAACGGCAAACCTATTTTGACCGAAGTTGGTAATAGCAGTTCAATTGCGTCACCCAAGCAGTTGCTTTCAACAAAAAGCACTTTGGGTATCTTTAGCCAGCCTGAATTGATTGCCAGGGTGCCAATGACCGCATCCGCGGTACGAATAGACGTTTCGGGTTTTGACTCGACAGGAAAGTTGTTCAGCGTTTATCTTCCAATTCGTGACACACCGATGACTGCGGTTTTGGCCAAAGCGACAAAATGTTCAAATACGAGCAACCTAAACGATTGTCAGTGGTTTGCCGGTTCCTGCGAACCTGGCGGAATGGACTGTCCTTAAGGTATGCTTTGCGTTTCATGCAACAACAACTCTCCGTCATTGAATTGTGTTGCTTGTACGATGGGATGCGGATCATGGCAATCAGGTTCAAACTGTACCCCCAGATGTGGAGGCACCGCAGGGCTGTCCCGAAAGTTAGTTTCGTGACTTTGCGGACTTAACAAAAAGGCTGTCTGAAAGGCAGCCTTTCTTCATTTTAAGCCAAGGTGCTTTTCGATCCGTTTTATTCTCTGCACGAATTCACCCAGTCGTCGAAACGCCGCCGTTGACCGCAGCCAGTCACGATTTTCAAAAGCCGGGATGCCGGACATCACTTTGCCGGGCTCGACGTCGTGCGAAATGCCGGATTTTGCCGTAAAGACGGCGTCATCGCCTATCTTGAGATGGCCGGCAATGCCGACCTGGCCGGTCAGGATGACGCGTTTGCCGATATGCGACGAGCCGGCGAGGCCGGTTTGCGAACAGATCAACGCGTCCTCGTCCACCGTACAGGAATGGCCGATCTGGACGAGATTGTCGATCTTGGCACCACTTTTGATCCGCGTTTCGCCGACCGAGGCACAGTCGATGGCCGAATTCGCCCCGATCTCGACGTCGTCCTCGAGCACGACGCGGCCGGTCTGCGGTATCTTCAGCCATTTCTTGTCCGGCGTCCGTGCGTAGCCAAAACCGTCGGAACCGATCGTCGTATTGTTGTGAATAATACAGTTACGGCCGATCTCACAGTTTTCTCGGATAGAGCTGTTCGAATGGATGGTCGAACCTTCGCGGATCGTCACGCCGTCATAGATCGTGACGTTCGGCATGAGGCGCACGCCGTCGGCGATCACGCAGTTGGCCCCGACCACGGCGTTTGCATGGATCTCGACGTTGTTTGCCACGGTGGCTGACGGGTCGATCACGGCCGTCGGATGGATGAACGGCCGCAGTTGCGGTGTCGGAAAGAAAAGGCGCATAGCCAGGGTGTAGGCGACATAGGCGTCCTTTGCACGCAACACCGCGATGTCGGTGCGGTCGATCGCAGCATTTTCATTCAAAAATATCGCTCCGGCGCGCGTTTCGGCGATCTGCGGCGAGTATTTGGGGTTTGCCAAAAATGTAACGTCGGCCGGGCCCGCCAGACTCAGCCCGGCGGTTGATGTGATCTCAAGGTCAGGTGACCCGCGTTCGATAGTGCTCTCGGTCTGCTCGGCAAGTTCGCTAAGTTTCATTAGAAATTCCTTGATAGATCATTAAGCGATGTGTCACACTATTTTTGCAGACAAATTAACCCACGCAAAGTCTTCAGTCTTTGTATTCCACTCTTCCGATCCGTTCGTAGTTTTTTTGAAAGGAGCAGTATCGCAGTATGAACCAAACGGCACCCGAGCAGACCAACGCAAAATCACCCAAAAATTTTTCGGCGAACGACCGCCAGGCGGTCGGTAAGACCGAGTACCTTGAGGGCCGGATAGTCCCAAAACCGGCGTCAAACCGCTGGCACAATCTGATCGCGGCAAATTTTGCGATCGCCATCGGCAGCCGCATAAATCGTGGCTCTTGTGAGATGTACACGAGCGATATGCAGGTGATGCTCGGCAAATCGTCGGTTTGCTATCCGGATATTGTCGTCGTCAGCGGCGAACCGATTTTTGCGGATAAGAATATGGAGGTCCTGCAAAATCCGGCGGTGGTGATCGAGATCTTTTCCGGGGTTTCTAATACGTCTGACCGCACACGGAAACTTGAGGGATTTTTGGCGATCCAGAACATTAAGGAGTGCTTGCTTGTAAACGAAAACGAGATGAGGATCGAGCACTATGCGCGCCAGAACGCGAAACAGTGGATATATCGCATTTACGACGAGCGTGACGATGTGATCTCGCTTGACTCGATCAACTGTAAACTCTCACTGGCCGAGGTTTATGCTCAGGTAAAACGGAGCGAATCGGAACTCAGTTCAAAGGCCGTAAATTAGCGAGAATAGGCGGAATGTAAAAAGGGCTTCGACTCTCATGAGCGAAGCCCTTCGCGTTTTCCGGTTTGTGTAAACTAGCGGAGCATCGTCTGCTGTTCCGATTTGACCATCCATTTGCCGTCCCGTTTGACAAAGGAATCGGTAACCCGGACCTTGCCTGAACGGCCGTTCTTGAGGGTTATGCTCTGTGTGTAACGCAACACGGCCGAGTCTTCGCTAAAGCTAAGTAATTCGGGATCTGAGAGCGTTACGTTCTTGACGGTTTTCTCCTTTTTTACTTCGGCAAGTGCTTCATTCTTGTTCTGGATCTTGCCGTCAACGCCCGTGAGTTCAAAATCGTCGGTCGTATATTTGGCGAGGAGAGTAATGTCGCCGTTCATCGCGCCTTCGGTGATCTCCTTTTCGAGTTTCATGAGCTCATCCAAGATCGCCTGTTTGTTGGGTGTTGATTCGGTTTTTGGCGTGGATTTGGCCGGAGCCTGGGCGGTGTTCGCGGCCGGCGGCGTTTCGGTCTTTTCACCGATACCGCACACGTACATCACCGCCGCCAGGATCAGAAAAGCTAAAGTCGATCGCATCTGGAACTATCTCCTTTCTATTATTTCGCCGTTATCAGAATGGTATTGTACCGCTTCGTCCAAGTCAATTTTCTCGATCGATCGGTCTAAACCGAAAAGGTCATTTTATTGCCGATCTCTGGACCTTCAATAACCAGCGTCCGTCCTGGTTGACATATGTCTCGGTCAACTGGGTCCTGTCAGGTTCGGAAGCCGGCGGAGAAAGGGTCAGAATGTAGCGGATAACGACCTTTTCCTCGTCCGCACTGACGAGTTCGAATTTGCCGAATGAGTAAGGCGTTGAGCGCTCGTCCGTCGAGTTTTTTACCTCATTTATGATCGCCTTTTTGTTATAGCGCTTTCCGTCCGGATCGATCGAAACGAAATCATCGGTAAGATTCTCGTCGAGTGAGGCGGTATCACCGCGAAGAGCCGCACGTATGACCTCTTTTTCGACCTCGATCACCTCGGCCTTGAGGGCCTCTTTGTCGATCTCGGCCGTTGTCGGCTCGTCAGGCGTTTCTGCCGGTGTCGGGGTCGGCAGGTTTAGGTCAAGCGGCGTCGAAACCGGAGTCCCGGCCGGGCCCGAAAGCCGAACGGGTGTCGGGCTGGCGGCGGAGTTGATCGCGGCGCCCTGTTTGCCCGAACTGTTGTAATAGATAAATGTTCCGACCACACCAAGCACAGCAAGCAGCAAAACCAGAACGACCGCCGCCGCAACCAGAACCTTTAAGATCCCGCCTGACGATGTCTGGGCCGCCGGCCCGGTAAATGGAGCCTGTTCAGCTAATTGAGTTGTCGGCGGCGTCGGGATCTCGACCCTAAACGGTACTTCCGGCCGCCTGACAAACGTCGCCTGCTCGTCATCCGCAAGGACAAGCGGGGTGCCGTCGGACAGGCAATAACTCAACGATTGGTCAGTGTAGATCGTCCGGCATTTAGGACATTCTTTCATATTTGGTTCGACGGGGCGGCATAGACGAAATGTACACAATCGCCCGCACCTAAACTGATACTATGCTTATCACAATATCGAGTCAATCGCCGTTTAGACACCATTACATCAGGTTTACGGGATCGATCTCGACAAAGATCGACCGCATATCACCGCCGTTATTTTCGGTGTTCGAAAGAGCGATCTGCAGCGTTTCACGGAGCACCTTTCGGCTCGCCCCCTTGATGATGATCTGCTGCCGATACTCGTTCTTTAGCCGCGCGATCGACGCCGGTGCGGGCCCGAGTACGCGGCAATGACGGGCGGAATTGGCAACATCTAGCTCGCGTCGGAGTATGTTCGCGGTTCTGGAGGCGTAGGACAGGTCACGGTGCTTGATCATTATGCTCGCGAGCACGCAGAACGGCGGGTAGCCGAGCCTTTCGCGGTATTTTATTTCCTCAGCATAAAACCCCTCGTAATCCTGATTGACCGCGTGCCGCAGAGCGTAATGCTCGGGGTAATACGTCTGTATCAACACGCGTCCGGCCTTTTCGCCGCGTCCCGAACGGCCCGCGACCTGGGTGATGAGTTGAAACGTCCGCTCGGCACTTCGCAGGTCGGGCAGCCCGAGTCCGATATCGACCGAAATGACGCCAACCAGTGTCACATTGGGAAAATCGTGCCCTTTGGCGATCATCTGCGTGCCGACGAGCATATCGAGATGTCCTGCGGCAAACTTGAGCAGCACGTCCTCCATCTCGCCCTTGTGCGCCATTGTGTCGCGGTCCACGCGTGCGATTCGCATACCCGGAAACTTTCTGGTCAGCTGTTCAGCGATATTTTCGGTGCCTTCGCCGACGAAATAAAGATATTCGCTGCTGCAGTGAGGGCATGTCCGCGGGGCTTTTTCCCGGTAGTTGCAGTAATGACAAAGCAGCTTTCCGTCGCCGCGATGAAACGTCAGCGTGATGTCGCAGTTTTTGCACTTGAGAGTCTCGCCGCAGGTTCGGCACAGGACAAATTGTGAAAATCCGCGGCGATTGAGAAGGATAATGACCTGTTCGCCGCGAGCGTGGGTTTCGGCAACGGCATCGAGCAACTCGGGCGAAAGGGCTACGTCTTTGCCAAAACGCTTGAAAACATCACGCATATCGACCAGCTCGGCCGCGGCCAGGCCGCGACCCCCGATCCGGTCCGGCAGATGGAGATATGTGTATTTTCCGGTACGGGCATTGTGAAACGATTCCATCGCCGGTGTTGCCGACCCGAGCACAACGACGGCACCTGCAAGGTGGGCTCGCATAACGCCGACATCACGCGCGTTGTAAAATGGCGATTCGTGCTGGCGGTACGACGGGTCGTGTTCCTCATCGACGATCACGAGGCCGATATTTTCAAGCGGAGCAAAGACCGCCGAACGCGTCCCGATCGCGATGCGAGCGTCGCCGCGGCGTATCCTTCGCCACTCGTCAAAACGCTCACCCTGGCTCAGGTTCGAATGAAGTATCGCCACGTCGGAGCCGAAAACTGCACGCAGGCGACGCGAAAAGACCGGTGTCAGGGCGATCTCAGGCACCAGCATCATCGCGGAAAGCCCCTCATTCAGAGCGAACTGCATCGCTCGGATGTAAACCTCGGTCTTTCCGCTGCCGGTCACGCCGTGTAGCAGGAAAGCCTTGAACTTGCCGTTGTCGGCTATCGCACCGGTGATCTGATCTAAAGCCGCCTGCTGTTCTGAGGTCAGCGTAAGAACCTTTCGGTCAGGGAATGCCTCACCCGCCATCGGGTCACGCAAAACATCCTCGATATAGATCTCGACGACGCCGCGTTTTGCGAGAGTGTTGATCGGCGAGGCCCCGACATAGGCCTTTTCCAGTACGTCGGTAAACAGCATCTCGCCGCCGTTCGCTTCGAGCAGTTCGATAATGCGTTCTTGCGGTGCCGATAATGACTTGCCCGAACCGATATCGCCGCCGACAGGCTCGTCGGAACTCGGAAGGAGTCGAACCGCTTTCCGGAGCTTCGGCCGAACTTTTTCGGTGTTGATGCCGGCCGGCAGACTCGCCTTGAGCATTTCGCCCCAAAAACTGGCATAGTACTCGGCCGTCCACTTTGTCAGCTTGAGGATCTCGGGCGTGATCAGGGGTTCGTCATCCGATACCTCAATGATGTTCCTGATCCTTGATTCGTCAAATTCAATGTCTGCCGGCAGGTCCGCGTGTAGTTCGACCGCGTAGCCGGTCATCGAACGCTTGCCGAACGGTACTTTTAGCCGAGCCCCAAGTTCGATCGACCCACGCATTTCCTCCGGGATGCGGTAAGTGAAGGAACGCCGCAGCGGTACGGGCAGCACCGCCTCGACGTACGCGGGCAGTCGTGAATTTTTGTGTTCGGAAGCGAGCATTCTTTCGCCTGTGACCAAAATGATAACCTATCGGAACATTTTGCCGAAAACCGGTGTCTAAGTTGTGGGGATCGTAAGCTCTGACGAATGGCCGGTCGACATTTTCAGCAAATTTGTCATCGCCATTCTCGGCTAAGCGGAAAGTCTGCGTTAAAATAAAAGTATGGACGACATCTTCAAGCCTGAACAAAAGAAGCGAGGCGTAAACCCGATATTTATTATCGGTGTGATCGTCGGGGTCTTAGCGATCGGCGGTGTGATATACCTTTTGTCGTTCAAGCCGCCAATGGCTGAACAGACCGCAAAATTGCTCGAGGGGTCGTATCGCGAAGGTTCGCCCGAGTTTGCCGCATTGAATAAGGACATCATTATCGCGACTGACGACAATACGGTCGAATCGCCGATGGGGCTTGGGACGGTCTCGATGTTCATCAAGGGTAAGGTTCGAAACAAGGGCACCCGCAACATCTCGACGCTCGAGGTGAACGTAGCGGTCGTTACCCAAAAGAACGAGGTGCTTCGTGAAAAGCGGATCCTCGTAGTCCCGATCCAGCAGCCGATACTGGCGCCCGATCAAACGATCCCGATCACGCTGACACTTGACGGCTTTGACCGCAAAGATGACCGCGCAAACATTCGTTGGAAAGTGACCGCCATCAAGGCCGACAATTAGTCAGCCGATTCCTTTACGAAAAGTTCTTCGAGTGACTGCTTTACCGGGTTGATCGACGCAAGGCGTCCGCCGTACTTGCGTGTAATGTTGAGAACGGCATCGATGTCGTTCTCATCAAGCACCTGTATATTGGCCCCATTCGGCTTCGCATTCATCGTCGCTCCGGCAATAAATTCGATCTCATCGCGTATCGATTCGGCCGAAACACCCTGAACGCTGATCTCAAGGGCCTTTGAACCATCTGTGTTGGAAAGCAATTCATTGAGATCGCCGGTGGCTGCTAAACGCCCCGAACGCAATATCGCCACCCGGTCGCAAAGTGCCTCAATATCGGACAGAATGTGCGTTGACATAAATACGGTCGTGCCTTTTTCGCGGAGGCCGGCTATGAGTTCGCGGATCTCTCTGCGGCCGACCGGATCGAGGCCGCTCATCGGTTCGTCCATGAAAACGATCTCGGGATCGTTTATCAACGACTGAGCGAGTCCGACACGCTGCAGCATCCCCTTGGAGTATTTGCGAAGCTGCCGCCGCCAGTCCTTTTCCTGCAGCCCGACGGCGGTCAAAAGTTCTTCGCACTTTCGGCGCCGAGTTGCCGCGTCCTGGCCGAAAAGCTGGCCAAAGTACTCCATCAGTTCGATCGCCGTCAGATAATCGTAAAAGTATGGATTCTCCGGACAATAACCGATGCGGCGATGCATTTGAACATCGTTGATATCACGGCCTAGGATCCTTGCCGTCCCGGAGGTCGGAAACTGCAGCCGCATCAGTGTTTTGATGGTCGTCGTCTTACCGGCACCGTTACCGCCCAGAAAACCGAAAATCTGTCCGGGCTCAACATTTAGCGAAAGGTCGTCGAGGGCGCGGACACGCTTTTTGCGCAAAAATCCGGTCTCATAGTCCTTGGTTAGATTTTGGATCTCAACAGCGTATTCCATAGTTTACTTTACGGGTAAGCCGGTTCGGGCAGCGTCGAGTTTGACCCGGCAATTTTCCTTATCAAGCACATACGGAGCTTCCGTGGGGTCTATCAGGTTGCCGGCCCGATCGACCATAAACTCATTTCCAGCAGGCAATTTTACCTGCAGCAGACTGGGTGCGATCTCGGCAAGGGTGCTTGCACAGCGGCCGGTCCGTTCACGAAAGTCCGCAAGAGCCGTGTCGATCGCCTCGCGTTCATCGAGTGAATCCAGTTCCTTCAACCGGCGTTCGGCCGTGAGTTTGACCATCGGGTCGTCGGAGTCGGCAAGCATCTGGCGAAAGATCTCGCGAGCAGTCGAGCGGCTGCCGCCTTCTGTTTTCATCGACGCCGCCATTAGCCGCATGAACGGCGGGGCACCTGCGATCTCTGAACCTCGTTCGTAGGTATCTGCCGCCAGATCGTAACGACCGATCTTCCAATAGATGTAGCCCAGATATTGATAGAGCCGCCATTCGGTAGGATTGTTTGCGATCCCTTTTTGCGCGATCTCGATGGCCTTTTCCTTGTCGATCGCCGGCATCACGACAGCACCGTAGCTGTACGCCGCGATAAAATGCGGATCAAGGTCCGTAGCATTCTGCAGCATCGGATAGAGCAGACGCGGATTGAGATTGCTGAGGTCGTCAATATTTACGAATTCAGCATTCGACTTGATCAATTTGCCGCCGATATACTGCAGCGACCGCATCCAGTACCAGTCGGCCATTAGCCCTTCAAACCCAAGTGCGAAACCCTTGAGCCGCGAGCCGTTCATTGTCAGGTCGCTGTCGTCGTAATCGGCGGGGAGTTCCGGCCGGATCCGGTCGAGATACCCGCTCAAACCGATGACGCCCGCAAATCCCACGACAATTATCGCGAGCGGCAATATCGTGTTCTTGAAAAGGGAAGATCTCATCTATTTGAAATTTCGCCGACTGAAGATCATCACGGTTATTGCCATTAGGATGACGTCGAAAATTACGGCGTATACGATCGCCCCGCCCACCATTGCGAACGGAGGAACGTCGCCATTAGCGGTATTCGCAATAAAACTGAAATTTGAAAGATTCGGCAACAGATAATAGATAGCCGAAAAGAACCAGATAGCCCCCTTCGATCGGAGACTGGTCGCGAGATCAAGCAGCGAGGAACTGAAATGTCCGATCAGAAAGACAAAGAAGGTCAACAGGGCCGACAACGCCGGTGTCGAAAACGATGAAAACATGATCGCGACGGCCGTGATGATAGTCAGTTCAAAGAATATGAGAGTGACCGCTCCCCATATCTTCCAGACGAGCGGGCCGCCGCCGACATAGAGCAACGCGAACGAAACCCCGGCTCCCATGACAAGGATATTGACGAGCAGGGTCGAGCAC
This sequence comes from uncultured Chloracidobacterium sp., assembly GCA_964592865.1. GTDB lineage: Bacteria > Acidobacteriota > Blastocatellia > Pyrinomonadales > Pyrinomonadaceae > OLB17. Next base: position 48,431 of record CAZQGN010000010.1, read on the forward strand.
AAACCGATGTATTTGCCCACAATGAACTCGCCGCGGCCGATCGGTTTCGAGAATATCGAATACACGGTACGCTTTTCGATCTCCTTCCAAACCAGGCTGACGCCGACAAATATCGATATGAACGCACCAAAAAGCAGGATGGAGCTAAGTCCGAGATTTACGATCACACGCGATTCCTGGCCGGCGGTCAACTCTCCAAGGAAAATCGCACTTGCAGTGATAAGCAGGACAAAAAGTATCAGATTGTAGAGGATTCGGTCGCGGACGGCCTCACGAAAAGCGTTCTTCGCGATGGTCAAGATCCGGGGCAGGAATCCTGTTCCTTCGTTAGGCATAGGTGTCTTGAATTTGAATACAGGCCGTACGAAAGGCCTTGCGGAATTTTAGCACAAACCTGCAGTTGCATTCATGACCTCGGCCCAGCTTTTTCGGGACCGCACTCACCCATGCTTATTTTGCGCTGTCGGGCAACTCATCAACATAGTGCCGGACGGCAGCGTCGGGAATAAGTTCGGCCGGAAGTGCGATCGCCGGGTCATTTCGGGCTGCAAGAAACGCCGCGACACTACCCTTTTTAAGAAGATATTCCCAGCCGTTCGCCTGTTTCAGATCGATATTCCGGGCAACCGCAAATTGTACGGTTGACTCATTTATTCGACCGGAGTCCGCTAGGAATATCGCGTATTTGACCCTTAGAAGCGGCGAGCGCGGAAATATGCTGAGGGCCTCGGTCAAAGCGCCTTCGGCCGACACGAGGTCATTGGCCCGCTGATAGGAATCCGCCAGTACACAGTAAGTCAAAACGACGCCAAAGCCGCGATCGACCGCGAACCGAATGTCCGAGGCAGCGGCTGCCATGTCCTTGTCCGCGTATCTGCGAGCTGAACTGAAAAGATAAGTCGCTGAGTAATCCGGATCGGATCTGTACGCCTTGCGGTAAAGACCGACCGCCTTTTCGGTGTCCGTTTCGCGATTTGCGGCAAGCACGTAGTATTCGGCTAGGCCTTTCAAGGCGAATGTTGACGCGGCAAATAGCAAATATGCGGAAACAATGCCGAAAAGAAGTACCGGCCGCCCCGACCCGGCCGGCCGAACGGAAGCGTCGCGATTCCGACCTGTTTTGGCGAGTTCAACGGCCGCGATGGCAAAAACGGCAAAAAACACCATCCCATTCTGTGCTAGGCGAAATGAAAATGAGCTGATCCCGGAGCTAACCAAAAACGCCGCCATTCCACTCAGCGACCCCAGAAGCAAAGGCGAGAACGGCACTGATCGTTGCCGATATGCCGATACTACCCAAATCCCGAGGACGATAATCGCGGCCGCGAAAATCAAAAGGCCAATAATGCCCAGTTCGGCAAGGATCTGCAGATACTCATTGTGCGACCTTTCGATGGTCTTGTCGGCGACACGCTCGTCCGGCGGATCGTCAGGCCGGTTTACCCGATACGATGCCCGCGATTGATTAAACGCGATGCCGAAATTATCCGCGCCAACCCCCAAAAACATGTGATCGCGAGCCATTTGCCCGCCAACCTTCCAGATAAAAACACGGGCGAGCGACGATTCACGTCCTTGTCCGGCCGAGCCGCTGATGTAATCGGCGGTAGATGGTATCGGCGATAGAAATGAAAAACCGAATTGGACCGAAACGGTCAACAATACCCAGATCGCGGCTGTGATAACGGTCCGTTTTCGAAACGCGGGTGGACCGATCAAAATTATCGCTCCGAACATCACGGCAAAGCCAAATACGCCCGCAATAAACGCCCCTCGGCTGAGCGAAAGCATTACGCCGAGCCAACCGATCACCGACGCGAGAGTGACGGCCGCACGGACCGCCTTTCGTCGTGCGTACATCGAAACGACCAAAAGGACCGGAAGAGCTGTTATCAAAAGCTCGGCGTACTTCGAGAAGCGAAGCCGGACATTGCCCTCGACTGCCGCAAACTCGGGTGAAGTCAAATACTCAAGCAGGCAAAGCGAGCCGAGGATCAACGCTGTCCAGAAAATTGTCGCGGTTATGAACGTCACTCCGCGGCCTTTGATCATCAAGTACCTGATATAAAGAAACGCGAGTAGATAATTGGCCCAGATCGCGGTGTGGTGCCAGGCGGAATATGGAGACATTGCCCACACGGAGGACAAAAGCCCCCAAGCGGTAAAAGCGGCCAGAATACTGACGATCCAGAACAATGGACCCGATCCAAGCGCAAAGATCTTCTGAAGGAGATCCCGTTCACGGAGATAGCTGAATGTCATCGCCGTCAGGAGCATCAGCGTCGTCAGCAGTTCCATTCGCCATGGCTGATTGGATTGAACGTTCGGCTGCGGCAGAGGCAACAGCATTGCGACCAGCATTACGGCAACGACTATTGCCTGCCATTCAATACCGGAGTGTCGGCCGCGGAATTTGGTCGGGGAATCGGGCATAGTCAAGCACAAATACTATATGTCAGATGTTCAAATGACAAACCACTGCCGGATCCGATCGGCTGGCAATACTGAGACGGGATCGGATCAAATTAAAAAAAGGGGAACGCCGTACAGGCGTTCCCCCGGAATTGCGCATTGTGATGCGAAACTAGTTCTGCAGAGCCGTAGCGTTGCTGACAGCCGTGACATCAGCATACTGGCCGGTCAACGTCGTGTCGCCCTTCAGGACACCGTCGGTGGCGATACCGAAACGGCGTGAGCCGGTCGCGGTGACACCCGAGGTGGTTGCCGGAAGTGCTGAGAACCAGAACTGTGCCGGAGCCGAAGCTGACGAAGCAACCTGGCCGCCAACGAAGTTGTAACCGCTCTTCGTGCCGGTTCCGAGGACACCGTCGATGAGTCCCGGGCCTGAAAGCGAGGTCAAGGCTACGATCGAGTTCGAGGTCGCACCGGCGTAGTTGCCATTGCCGTAGGTCGAAGCATATGTCATCTGAGCACCGTGCAGCGTGCGGCTAGCCGAAACGGCCGAACCTTCGTTAGCTGAACGACGGGCAGCGAGCAAGTTGGGGATGGCGATCGCGGCGATGATGCCGATGATGACCACAACGATGAGAAGTTCGATAAGCGAGAAACCTTTCTGATTTTTCATTTGTAATTCAATCTCCTTTTGCGGAAGTTAGTGGTGGAAAGGGAGCTTGACCCGAAGTTGAGGCCAAACTATCGACTACGTCGCGGCCTGCGAACATGTCGCTTCCGACCGGACACGAAACTCCCGGGAACGGACCGGGAATGCTGTTAAGGAAACATTTCAGGGGAGCATCATCACTGATGCTCCCCGTAGCCTAAGTTAGACTCAGGCGGTTAGGTTAGTTCTGCAGAGCCGTAGCGTTGCTGACAGCCGTGACATCAGCATACTGGCCGGTCAACGTCGTGTCGCCCTTCAGGACACCGTCGGTGGCGATACCGAAACGGCGTGAGCCGGTCGCGGTGACACCCGAGGTGGTTGCCGGAAGTGCTGAGAACCAGAACTGTGCCGGAGCCGAAGCTGACGAAGCAACCTGGCCGCCAACGAAGTTGTAACCGCTCTTCGTGCCGGTTCCGAGGACACCGTCGATGAGTCCCGGGCCTGAAAGCGAGGTCAAGGCTACGATCGAGTTCGAGGTCGCACCGGCGTAGTTGCCATTGCCGTAGGTCGAAGCATATGTCATCTGAGCACCGTGCAGCGTGCGGCTAGCCGAAACGGCCGAACCTTCGTTAGCTGAACGACGGGCAGCGAGCAAGTTGGGGATGGCGATCGCGGCGATGATGCCGATGATGACCACAACGATAAGAAGTTCGATAAGCGAGAAACCTTTCTGATTTTTCATTTGTAATTCACAATCTCCTGAAGTTTAAGAAATCTTTGTACCTTTCCCAGGCCGCAGATACCTATACAAGAGGTGTGCCAAACGAAAAAAGAAGATCTAAGAGGATGCTAAGTGCTGTAAGTGCATAGGTTTAACTCGTAGGAGTCCTGGATGCCTCAACTGAGATGCAGCGATTTTGATGGCGATGCTTACAGTTTTTGGCAACCGAATACTGACAAATATTGTCAAGAGCGGGTCGTTTTGGGGCTGATCGCCCGGCGAAAGTACGGATCTAGTGATCAGAACCGCGCATTTGTGCCGAGATCGATCGAATGTCGTGCTTGTCGAGTAAATGTCGCAGCGAACGAACCGGCATCTTCAATAGTTCGGCGGCCTTTGTTTGATTTCCCGACGTTTTACGAAGAGCTTCCATTACGTATGTGCGTTCGAGATTGTCCAGGTGGGTCGCGAGATCGATCCCGTCGTCAGGCAGATCAAACTCGGACTTGATACGTTCGGGATTGTAATTTGTGATGTGGTCCGGCAGCCGGTCAGGCCGGATCTCTTCACCGCGTTCGAGGGCGACCGCACGCTCGATCGTGTGTTCAAGCTCACGGACGTTGCCGTGCCAGGCGTATTGTTCTAACAGGTCCATTGATCTTGGCGCAATGGTGACCGAGCGGCCGGTCTGATCGCAGAATTTCTTGATAAAGTGATCAACCAGTTCGGGAATATCGCTTCGCCGTTCCCGAAGCGGCGGAAGATTTATAGGAATGACCGAGATACGGTAAAACAGGTCCTCGCGAAACGTGCCGTCTTCAGACATCGCTTTGAGGTCACGGTTGGTCGCCGCGATCACACGGGTGTCGATCGCGATCTCATCGTGAGCTCCGACCGGGCGAACGCGTCGCTCCTGCAATACCCGCAGAAGTTTGACCTGCATCGCCGGTGACATTTCACCGATCTCATCCAAAAAGATCGTGCCGTTATGGGCCGCCTCGAATAACCCCTTGCGGTTGGCGGTCGCTCCCGTGAATGAGCCCTTCATATATCCAAATAGCTCGGACTCAAGCAAGGTTTCGGTAAATGCGCCGCAGTTGATAGAAATAAACGGCTTTTCCGCGCGTGGGCTCAGATCATGTATAGCTCGGGCCACCAGTTCCTTACCGGTGCCGCTTTCGCCCGTGATCAAAACTGTAGATTGGACCTCGGCGACGGTTTCGATCATCTGAAAGATCGCGTCCATCTTTGGCGAAGAACCGACGATGTTCGTTACACTGCCGCGGTCGCGCTGTGCCCTCTTGAATGCCCGATTCTCATCGATCAGGGCTTGTTTTTCCAGCGTCTTGCTGATGATCAGCTTGAGCTCTTCGACGTCAAACGGTTTGGTGATGAAATCGTCGGCGCCGAGTTTGAAAGCCTCGCGGGCGGTGTCTACCGACGCAAAGGCCGTCATCAGCACCACGCCGATCTCGGGTTGAGTATCACGAACGGCCCGCAGCAGTTCGATACCGTCCATGTCGGGCATCTTTACGTCCGAGATGATCACGTCCGACGGTTCTTCGGCCAGGAGCTCGAGGGCTTGCCGACCGTTCATCGCCGTACGGATATTGTGCCCCTCATTGCTGAACACAAGGCTGAGCAATTGCCTGAAGCTCTGCTCGTCATCAACGATCAGTATGTTTGCCATATTTTGGTCCTGAAAAGTTAGCCCGAAACGTGAACGGCCTCACGCGCGTGTCGACCGCAACCATTTTCACAAATCTCCGCACCGCAGTTCAAGGCGAACGCACATCGTTATTTTTTATTCACGTTCAAAAATTTATTTAGTGCCAGATCACTGCCGTTCTGATCATCAGTCGTCACGGCCAGATTCTGCCGTGTTTGCTCGCCGGTCGGAAGGTCGATCGTTATGGTCGTTCCCTTGCCCTCGAGGCTGCGAACGTTTATTACGCCGTTGTGGTCACGCACGATCTGATACACGATCGACAGTCCAAGCCCGGTCCCACCCGATGTAGAGTTTGAAAATGGTTCAAAGAGCTGCTCGACCTGTTCAGGCGACATCCCCTTGCCGGTGTCTTCGATGGTGATCCGGACGCGGTTGTTCGGGATCCGCTCCAGGCCGATCCGCAATTTACCGCCATTTGGCATCGCCTGCATTGCGTTTCGGGCGAGGTTCCAAAATATCTGGCGAAGCTGTGCCGGATCAGCCGCTATCATGATCGATTCCGACCCGGAATCGTCTATCAATTCGTGATGTGCTTCGACATCGGGGCTATGTCTGAGCAGTTTCATTAGTTCGCGAACCGCCTCAGCGACATCTGTTTGAACAAATTCGGCGGCCGGCGGCCGTGCATAACTTAAAAAGTTGGTAATGATACTGTTCAGGCGATCGGATTCTTTTAAGATGATCTCCATTAACTCAGCATTCATCGATCCACGTTCCGTGTTTGACTCGAGAACCTGGATCGCTCCACGCATTGCTCCGAGAGGATTGCGTATCTCGTGAGCGAGGCCGGCCGCAACCCGGCCGACGGCGGCCAGGCGGTCCTTGCGCTTGACGCTCTCTTCCATCGAACGGATCTCGGTCAGATCCTGAAACGTGATGATCAGCCCCGCCGTTTCGCTGTTTTCGGAAAATAGTTGGGTGACGCCATAACCGATCTTTACGGCGAAACCATCCGGTGTAATAAGATCAGCCTCGAAGCGCGGAACATGCTCGCCATTCTCGGCCGCATCCAGCGAAAGCTCTATCGCCTCGGTGATGTCGCCAAAGATCGAGTGCACCGATCGATTGCGGGCTTCGGCCGAGGTCAGCCCGGTGATCTCGGTAGCTGCGGAGTTAAATGTGATGACGTTTCCGTCAAGGTCGGTGGTTATCAAGCCGGATCTGATCGATTCGATGATCCTCTCGTGTAGAACCCGAAGGCTCGCCAGCGATCGTTCGGTGGCTTCGAGCTGCTCGCCCGAATTTCGCCTCTCGCTCAGACGAGACGCCAAAAGACCGACGACCAAAAAAGCCACGATGTGAAAGCTGACGATCTGCACAACTTTGCTGGTGGCTTGGGCCGGGCCCGACGGTTCGAGCACCAGGTTTACGGTCATCAGTGCCAATATCGTGAAGAGAAAGACGCACGAGACCGCCAGGAATAATGTCTGAAGCGGTCGAAGGAAAAAGCTCCCGACGCTGATGAGAACAATGTAGAGCGTGATATACGGTGAGGTTAGATCGCCCGTGCGCCAGACCAGCCAGGTTATCAGTAACGCGTCCATTAGGAACTGGAGGCGCACCTGCCAGGCGATCTCCTTGCTGAGGCGCAACAGAAAGAAGTAAAGGATCGTCAATCCGACCGAGATAATAAAGACGAGAAACAGTCCCTGCGGAAAATTTTCGAACGAGAGTTGCAGACGGCCGCTGTGCCAGATCCAACTCGTCACGAGCAGCAAAAAGATAACCAACAGCCGCCCGATGATCAGCGTTTGAATGCGTTGAGTATAGTTTGTATTGGCTGTCACTTGCTTTTCGGTTAAACTAACGCTTCTTGGACATCAAGCCGGCAAATTATGGAAAACAAAAGCGAAAAACCGGAGGCGGCAATGACCGAAACCAGGCCATGGGGCAGTTTCACGATCCTCGACGAAGCTCCAAACTTCAAGGCAAAGCGGATCGAGGTGCTTCCGGGAAAAAGGCTGAGTTATCAACGGCATTCCAGGCGTTCCGAGCACTGGTTCGTGACGTCCGGCACCGCTAAAGTAACATTAAACGGCGAGGAAAAACTAGTCACCAGCGGTCAGGCCATCGATATCCCGCTTGGGACGGCTCACCGTGTCGAAAATCCCTGTACCGATGAGAACCTTGTTTTTATCGAGATCCAGACCGGCGATTACTTTGGCGAAGACGACATCGTCAGGCTAGAAGATGATTTCGGACGCAGTTAACACGGGCCTAACTCAGTTTTCACCGAAGCTGGCATCCATAATAGCCCGGACGGCTGACAGAAGGTCATTTTCGATCAGGTCCGCATGTCCTGATGCCTTTTCCCGGTGTCCCACACCATAACCGGTAAGCACAAGGGCGCTTTTGATGCCGGCGTTGACGCCGGTCAGAACGTCCAGCGACTTATCGCCAATTATCCACGACCCGGACATATCAATTTCAAAATCGGAACGCGCCGCATCGATCATGCCGGTGGCCGGTTTTCGGCAGCTACATCCGGCATCGGGCAGGTGCGGGCAAAAATAGAAACCGTCTATCGCCCCGTCCAATTGCTGCTGAATGCGTTCGTGAATTGACATCATTGCCGCCTCGTCGAAATAGGAACGGCCGATCCCTGATTGGTTGGTCACAACTATTACGAGATAGCCGCGTTCCTTTGCGATCCGCACCGCCTCGCTGGTGTAAGAGTACAGCCGCAGATCGTCAACGTTCGAAAGATGATCCACCTCTTCGATGAGTGTGCCGTCGCGATCAACGAAGATCGCCGGTTTAGGTCGATTGCTCATTCTCTTCGGGATAAAGTGCCGCCACAACTCTGTCGAAAGCATCTGCGACGGTGACGTTAGTCATGCAACGGTGATCGATCGGGCAATCACGCAGCATGCACGGCGAACATTCTACATCATATTTCAGGATGTCGGCATTGTCCGAATACGGCCGCGTCGTCGTCGGGTCGGTCGGGCCGAATATCACAACTGTTCGAGTGTCCACCGCCGGTGCTATATGGGCGAGTCCCATGTCATTAGCGACCAGAACATCGACCTCGGCTAAAAGAGCGACTGCTTCAGCGATCGTCGTTTTCCCCGAAAGGTCTATCGTCTTTACACCCGACATGGACGCGACCTCGCCGGCGACCTCACTGTCATCGGCGGAACCGATCAGGACGATCACAGCGTTGAGTTCGGCATTCAGCCTCGTTGCGAGCTCAGCGAAGTAATTCGCCGGCCAACGCTTCGCGCGCGAATTTGTCGATCCAACACCCAGGGCGACGATCGGCCCGGTGCTCCCGTCCGATAAGTCGGCGAGCATTTTCGCGGCGGTGTTTCGGCGCTCGGCAGAAACATCGAGGCTGATATCCGGTTCAGTTTGCCCGATCGTGTCGCGACCGATGATCCGCTTTTCGATCTCGCTGACGAGATTCAGATAGTAAAAGACCTCATGACGCCGGGTCTTCCATTCCGGTACAGCGACCGGGTCCGTCAACAGCAGTCCGCGAAGGTCCTTGTTGTACCCGATCCGGCGCGGAATTCGGGACAGGTACGATGTCATTGCCGACTCGAATGAGTTCGGCAAGATGATCGCCAGATCGTAATCGTCCTTTCTCAGAAACTGTGAGTTGTCCAGAACATCGCGGATCCGCCATTTGGCCGGATCATAAGTGACGATCTCGTCCAAAAAATCCGCATCACAAAACAATCCATCCGCCCATGTCCGCGTGTGCAGCGTGATCGAATCATTCGGGAAGATGCGCCGGAGCTCGCGCAGGGCGGGCACCGACATTACGGCGTCGCCGATCCAATTTGTTCCTCGGACGAGAATCTTCACACGAAAAACTTAACAGGGAAAATATTGATAAACAAGGTGATGACCCTCTGCAGCACTGGATCCGGTACTCAGAAGAGGGTTTTGAGACCGTCTTCGACGCCGATCTGCGGCGCCCACTCCAATTCCTGATCGATCCTCGACAGGTCGGTCACGTAATTGTACGGAGTCGGATCAGGCAGCGGATTTTCGTCGTCGATGACCGCCTGAAGGCCGGAAACTTCTTCCATTTTATTGACGATCTCGCGGAGCGATAACGCGTTTTTCGGGCCGCCGCCAATATTGTATGTTCCGTGACGTATGATCGAATCAATAAACGAACGACAGGCAGCGGCGAGGTCGTCGACGTGTAGAATGTCCCGTATCGGGAGCCCTTTTCCGGGAAGCCGGATCCGCTCGCCGAAATTTATCGCGTTGGCAAAGTGGCCGATAATGTTGGGGGTATTTCCCTCCGACGGCGGCGCGTACGGCGTCGCCAGGCGAAATATACATGAACGAAACGCTCTCTGATGGGCATAATAGTCGACATAATGTTCGGCGATGAGCTTTGACCATTCGTGTGCCGACTGCCCGGAATACATCGTCTGACAGGTCTCAGGGACATTCTGGTAATTCCCGGCAAAACAACCATAGACGTCCTTGGATGAAATAAAGACGAAAGCCGCGTCCTTGCGGACCCTCTCGAGCAAATTTATCGTCCCTTGAACATTGGTTTGAAATGTTTCCGACGAAGTCGCGAATGACCTGTCGAGCCTTGCCGCCATATGGATGACGGCGTCATATTCGCCGATGTCGGTCAGAGTGTCGACGTCCAACAGGTCTCGCCCGCCTCGTCGGGAAAGATCGTCGGCGTTAAAGAACCTACGCACGTGGGTGCCAAGATAGCCGGTGCCGCCGGTTACAAGTACTTTCATTTATTATTAGTTTCCATGAGCCGTTTTACCGATTCGGCCTTGCCGATCACGATCAGGAGGTCACCGTCATCGATCAACGTCTCGCCATTCGGGTGAAAAGACAGTTCGCCGTCCTTTCGCCTGATCGCAACGACTATCAGGCTTAGTTCACTCATCAAATTAGTGTCTTTGAGAAACTTGCCGGCGTAGACCGAGGTTGCGTCGATCGCGATCTCCTCAAACACTAGGTCGAGCGTCTCGGCCACGATCGAATCCATAAAATCGGCGATCGCGGGTTTAAGCAGAGCCCGGGCCATCGACTGGCTGCCAATGATCGTCGGGGCCACAACTCGGTTTGCCCCGGCACGGATAAGAGTAGGTTCCGCCTGCTCTTCGACCGCTCGGGCGACGATATGCAGACCGGGATTAAGTCCGCGGGCGGTCAGCACAACGTAAACATTGGCGGCGTCATCCGCAAGACAAGTCGCTAGGCCGCGGGCACGTTCAACACCGGCGGCCAGAAGATTGGCTTCCGAAGTTGCGTCGCCGATCAAGAAACGTGAGCCTTCGCTCTCGAGATCGGACAGCTTTCGCTCGTCATTCTCAATTACCACGAACGGCAGATCCTGCCGCTGCAGGTTGCGGATGATGCGTCGTCCGACCCGGCCAGCGCCGCAAACGATGTAATGACCCTGGAGTTTTTCCATATCTTTGAGTTTTCGCCGAAGACTGTACGCCTCGATGAGCTCGGATTGGATGACGGCCTGAGCAAGGACGGTCAATGCATACAGCACAGTACCGACACCCGTGAGCATCAGCAGGATGGCGAATATTCGGCCGCCCGTGGAGATGGGAGCAAGGTCGCCGTAGCCGACGGTCGTAACCGTTTGGGCCGAAGTGTAAAAGCTGTCGAGCCAACTGAAGCCCTCGATCGCCCTAAATCCAACAGCACCGACGACGATCATTCCTACGACGACAAACGCCGCGAAAAGCAGCCTGCGTCCGGTTATCGTCTGAAATGCCGAAGGGATTGGAATCGTCATCCGTAATATTATGGTCGACATGCCTGCCGCAAAACCGATATGATTAAGCAGGGCAGTCGCCCAAGTCGATAATCTCACTTATTTCATCGTTATTCCAACGTCCGGATGCAGGATAGTTCGCCGCGAAAAAGCACAAGATCAAAGAAGCCGCCGCCGTCCTGGGTGCGTGCCCGCCGAGGGTCGGTTTACAAGGCTCCGCCGCCGTCGCGGTTTCGGCGGATACTCAGGTTTTTCATCAATGGATGGACAATATCGATCACTCTGATCGGGCTTTTGGCGGCGTTTCTGACGCTGACATACTTCTGGTTTGAATTCTCGGACCGTATCGATAGAAAGCTGCTGTCGGGCGATGTTTTCACCCAATCGGCCGGTATCTATTCGGCGGCGAAGACCATCCGTGTCGATGAGGCTTCGTCGGCTGAGTCACTCATTCAATACTTGAAATCGGCCGGCTATATCGAGCGGAATGACCGTGCGGACAAAACCCGCAGCCGGTATTGGATAGAGAACGACGTCCTAAACATTGAGCCCGGTGTGACCGGTACCATCGACGGACAAAAGGTCTTTCCGGCGCTTGCCGTCCGGTTCAAGAAGGACGGCAGGTCGGTCGCTGCTTTGACCGACAAGGACGTGGGAGCGGAGGTTAAAGAATCCAGGCTGGAACCGAAATTGCTGAGCTCGATCGCTGCCGAAGGGGATGGCCGAAGGCGATCTGTCAGTTTTTCGGATCTGCCGCCCCACTTGATCAAGGCGATAACGGTGACCGAGGATCGTGCGTTTTTTGAACACTATGGTGTGAACCTCCGCGGTATCGCACGCGCGCTGTGGCGACGATACGATCCGGACGAAAATTCGCGTATCAATAATCAAGGTGGTTCGTCGATCACTCAGCAGCTGATCAAAAATATGCTGCTGACTAACGAAATGACTTTGACTCGTAAGCTAACCGAGGCATACATGTCTGTCATTTTGGAAACAAGGCTTTCGAAACAAGAGATATTTACTCTATATGCGAATCAGATCTATTTGGGGCAGCAGTCCGGCGTTTCGATATATGGCGTCGGCGAGGCGTCAAACGCATATTTTGGAAAGGATGTAACACAGTTGACATTGCCGGAAGCGGCGTTCATTGCCGGCATTATCCGCAGTCCGAATCGTTACAATCCGTATAAGAACCCGTCAAAGGTGACTGAGCGTCGAAATCAGGTCCTCGAATCGATGCTTGAAGCCAGCGAGATCACCCAGCAGCAGTATTCTGAATCTAAGCAGATCCCGATCGAGCCGAAACAGATATCGAACACAAAGGATCTGCAGGGAATGCCGTACTTTTCGCAATACGCGATCGAGGAACTCCCGAAGATCGTTAGCGATCCTGAGGCTCTGCAGCATCTTAGAGTGTATACGTCGATCGACCCGGACCTACAGCGGGTCGCATACGAGACCGTCAGCAAGCGGCTCGAAGCTCTCGACAAGCATTTTCCGAAAAAGCCAAAAGGCAGTCTCAATGCCGCATTAGTAGCGATCCGCCCCAAAACGGGCGAGATAGTAGCAATGGTCGGCGGGCGTGATTATCTCGAGAACCAATTTAACCGCGCTACCGACGCGATGCGCCAGCCGGGTTCAGTTTTCAAGCCATTCGTGTACGCCGCCGCGATAAATTCTGCGTACGATTCCGGCTCGCGTATATTCACGGCGGCAAGTATCTTCCGAGACGAAAAGAAGACATTTACGTTCAATCAGGATACGTATACACCGGGTAATTTCGGTGATGTATTTTCTAACAAGGAAACTACGCTCCGCGATGCCCTCGTGAAAAGCAAAAATGTCATAACGGTAGACCTCGCGATGCAATTGAATGTCGGTAAAGTGATGAATTTTGCGGCAAAGGCGGGATTCCCAAAGGTCGAAAAAGCGTACCCGTCGATGGCGCTCGGAACCGCAGAAGCGACCCCTCTGCAGGTCGCGACCGCCTATACTATGTTTGCCAATTTGGGCGACCGCGTGCTGCCGATGCCGATCAAACAGATCACGGCAGGTGATGGCCGCACGATCTCGCTGCAGACGCCGGATCGCAAAACGGTCGTTCGGCCCGACGTCGCATACGTGATGGACGATATCATGAAGGATGTCATTAATCGCGGTACTGCGGCATCGGCCCAAGGTTGGGGCTTTCGCAATATCGCGGGCAAAACGGCTTTTGCCGGGAAAACCGGGACATCACGTGATGGCTGGTTCGCCGGATTTACGCCTGAGCTGGTATGTGTGGTTTACGTCGGATTTGATAACAATGACGATCTGGGAATGAAGGGCTCAGATTCGGCGTTACCTGTTTGGGCAGATTTCATGCAGCAGGCACTCAATATGCACCCGGAGTGGAACGGTGATTGGGCAATGCCGGGCGGTATCAAGAAGGCTGAGATCGATATTCGCAACGGAACGCTCATCCGTGAACTTGACGCTGCTGATCCGGCCGTGACCGGTAAGACGCCGACGCCGACACCTTTGCCCAAAAAGCCATCGCCCGAATCCGATCCCGGCTTATATGACGAGCCGCTGCCCGAGGCGCCGAAAGAAGTATTTGTGACCGATGTGCCCGCTGAGTTTCGCCGTGTCGAACTGTTCTTGCTCGGTACGCTGCCGAACCGCAACATGGTGCCGACGATCGACGAGAGTCTAAATCCGAACTCGGATCCGCGGCCGACGCCGGTACCGACGCCGCTCTCTGGAACGTGGCAGGACGGAGCCGAGCCGCCTGGGGCACTGGCGGAAAAGAAAGACGGCAAGAGCGGATCGCAGGGACGCTCGCGCGGAACACTGACCGTTATGATCTGTCCGCTGACGGGGATGCGGGCCACAATAAATTGCCCGACCAAAGAGGCACGGTCATTCTCTGAGGACACTCAGCCAAAGGAATTCTGCACATTTCACCGCTAACCGCCCAAATATTTGCAACCGGCCCTAAAAATTGAAAAAATGTTGCAAGAACGTATTTGAACGCCGTTCTAGATGGCGCAGTGTTGATCTGAGTTGGCAGCGATCTGGCTATTATGCGTGGTCGTTGCGGAAAGACGGCTTGGGTCATTCTGACTGTGTGGATGTCAGCTCGCGGGCGGCAAGAGCCCGTTTCCGAATTACTTTTAGAGGTAAAAAATGAGAAGCACAATCGTTTTATCGACAGTTTTGGCGGTCAGCACCGCTCTTGTGGGAGCATGCGGCAACGCTGCGACCAATACGGCACCGAACAAACCGGAAAACAAACCGGTCGCAACCCCGCTTCCGGTACAGCCGACGACGCCGGTGAACGCTCCGACGGTCGCTCCGCCGGCCGACACCAAGGAGAGCAAGGACGCAAAGGATGCCAAACAGCCGAAACCGACGGATCTGAAAGCCGCCGAAAAGGACAAAGATACCAAGCCGGCAGCCGCCGAAACGCCGAAGAAGTAGCCTAGATACGGCAGCGTATTCGCATGAGTGGGACTGTCCTCAGGGGCGGTCCCATTTCGCATTGATGCTGACGCCGAAAGGTGTGATATTCTCGAAACGAACGGAGAATAATGCAATGAACAAAAGCTTTTTGAGCATGCTTTTCGCCGCGGCACTCGTGGTCGTGTCCGGACTGGCCTGCGGCGATCTCGGGAACTCCAACAAGAGCGGCGAGCAACCGTCGAATAGCGGCAAGCCGTCGGTTGAAGACAAAGCAAAAACATCTGACAAACCCGCAAAACTCGACAGCTATTCGATCAAGGGCATTAAGTTCGCCTATTTTAAGATCCCGTCGGGGCTAAAGAAAGAAGAACTGATCGAACTGGCACAGAAACTTCACGATCAGGAACCCGACACACAGTTGGTTTTGGTCGATGACGATTCGGAACTGGCGGACTACATCAAGTATGCCAAGGCGATAAGCGGAATAGGCGAGATCGAAAAGCCGATGCCGATGGAATGGGCCGATAAGCACATTATCGCTAATGTTCAAAAATACATGAGCGGCAAATTTGTCCTTTGCGAAGGTTACGGTTCGTCCGAAATAGCTGAGCTCAAGTAGAGCTATTTCTAGACAAACATCTCCAAAAGACGCCTTTCGAGGCGTCTTTTTTTGTGTCGGTGATACTTTCGCGTGGTTATCTACGCCCTACAAAGCAAAGGGAAGTTTCTGACTGCCCGGGAGATCCTATATGAATAAAACGTGTCTTGAATTGATCCGGAGAACGGTAAGTTTCGTGTTATTGATGGCGGCCATTGTACCGTCCATGGGCATTTGGGCGCAGCGAAAGCCATCGGGGAAAACCTCGGCGTCGAACAAGGCTCCGGCGGCCGCACCGAAGTGCTCCGGGGCGTGGACCGGCACTATCACTTACACACGCACGCAATCACAGAACGACAATAAACGTATCGAGCGTGTTTCTGGTCGCGGATATGACACCCGCGACTGGCAAATGAAGTATGACTACAAGGCGCAGGTCGCTGTCATTGAAAGTCCGGAGAGGAACGGCTCTAGCGAAGGGCGGGCGACGATCAATCACTCGTTCTCGTCGATCGAAAAGGTCGACGCAGTCGAAAAGAACTCTTGTGACCGGGGGAAGACCTGGCGTGATATGCGCGGTACATCAACGTCCAAGTCCGAGGCTTCGGCGAGCCAGGGCGGCGTTTCAGCAAATGTAACGGTCGGGGTGAACGACGACGGCACGTATTCGGTCAGCGTCGGCCTGCCGCAGATCAGGGGCAAAATAAAAGGCAGCCAGTCCGCAACCTTCAGCGGCCAATGCGCACCGAAGGAGAGCACAAACCTTTCAATGCCTGAGTCAGACACCAGCGTCGACGGCAATTCGCTGACAAGTGACGGTTCCAATCGTGTCGACCCCGCAAATCCTAACAAGTTATCAGGCAGCTATAGCCAAACACTTGCCGGAATGACCGAGACGATCGTCTGGAATCTGGAGAAGTGCGGAGCCCCGCTCAGGATCACTGATCTCAAATTCGAGGATATGAAGTTCCCGAATTGGGACGACTGGCAGGAGATCGTGGAGCAAAAAGGAACGATCGACGGCAACTGGGTCAAGATCAAGGCAAAGGTGTTAAACGCCTCGGGTGAATCGCGTGAGGCCGAGCTTGCCGTAAAAGAGACCTACAAGGGCGACAAGTGGGACGGAGCCCGGCCTGATTATCCGTTAAAGGACAGTACCGTTAACGTCAGGCTCGACCCGGGCGAGGAGCGCGAAGTTGAGGTGTTGTGGGATACGAGCGGATTCGCCTGGTTCGATGACGGCCGGCCCCGGCTCGTTCAGCGGGTCAAAGCGGAACTCTGGGAAAAGAACAAGCTGGTGGACGACGAAACGCGGAACATCAAGATCGCGCCAAAGCCGCTTGTCCTCGTACACGGGCTCTGGAGCAATTGGCGTGCGTGGGAGGCATGGCAGAATATCCTGACCACCTCACATTCGTACGACTGGAAGGCGTTTCCGGTTGGCGAACGGCCTGACAAGGGCCTTATGAATACTGGCGGCAGCTTCCTCTCGACGCAGCCGACCAATTCGATCGCGGAAAATGCGCGCCAGCTCGAAAACTACATCAAGTACGCTCAGGAGGATCGGAATGCATGGCACGTGGACATCGTCGCTCACTCGATGGGCGGGCTGATCTCGCGATATTACATCGCACAGATCATGGAAGGGAATCTGCCGGACGGCCGCCCGAAGGTCGCTCATCTGGTCATGCTTGGAACCCCGAATATGGGCAGTCCATGTGCCGATGTGATGAATCTCGCATTCGAGCTTACCGGTAACAATGTGGAGGCTGTCAGGCAACTGAGGCAGGACTATGTTGCGGGATTTAATCGGATCAATACCGCCCGAAAGGGAGTTAGATTTTCGGTGCTTGCCGGTAATCCGCTGCCGACAATGTGCAAAACTATCGTGTGGAACGACGGCGTCGTGCCGGTGCCGTCGGCAAAATGGTTGATCGCAGACAATGCTGAATCCAAGAGCATCCACACGGACCTGACCGGCACGGCGGACTTCTCGTCATTCGTAAAGCCGCGTTTGGCGATCGGCCCTCGGGGCGAGCATTATCCGGAAGCTCCTACGGTGCCCACGGGATCTGCCGCTTTTGAACCGGAACCGGGCCTTGGCCCGATGGTGCCGATAGAGTATTCACGATCCGGCCCATTTGCCGGAGAATGGGATCCCGCATCAGCAGACGAGCCTTTCGCCAAGGCGTTGACGCTCGCCCCCGGACAAGCGGCTGAGATCGAAATACCGGTCGCGGCGGCGACAAACTTCGGCATAACGTTTATGTCGGATCCAAAGGTCTCGGCGATATTGGCCGACGCGGCAGGGAATTTCGTCGGAAAGAACCTCGCCGGTTCACCCGAATCGCGCGGATGGTTTCGATCGATCTTTTATGACAAACCGGTCACGGCAGGCACATGGAAACTGCATGTTCAAAACACAGGTGACGTCGAGCACAGGTTTGTCGTGACCGCCTGGAGTAACGCGGTAAAGTGAGCAGACCCGCAGAAAACAGGAACCGCCGAGTCATCATCGGCGGTTCCTGCTGCATTTGAGATCGTTTTTAGGTCCGCATCTCGTCGATCATCCCGGCAATCGTCTGTTTCAAGTGATCCGTAACGACCGCATACTTGTCGTCGTCAGCCGAAGCCTTAGCGGCGATCACGTCACGGGCGATGATCGGCTTGCCGACCGTGATCTTGACCTTTGCCGGCCTGATTCGCCACGAATTTCGGGGCCAAACCTTGTACAAGCCATCGATGGCGATCGGGACGATCGGCATATCGAGTTCGGTCGAAAGGATGGCCGCACCTTTCTTAAACCCGTGAAGTTCGCCGTCAAACGCCCGTTCTCCCTCGGGATAGATATTCAACACCTTGCCATTCTTGAGGCCGATCGCCCCCGCCTTCATGGCTCGCATCAGTTCGGTGTCAGGATTGACCGGAACGACGTTGAGCATCTTGGCGACGAACCGCATAAAGGAATTGGCAAAGAACTCACTCGCTCCGACGTGAAAGATATTGCGAAACAACGCATACGGATAATTCGAGCAGATCACGAACGGGTCAAGAAAACTCTGATGATTGGGGCAAATGATAAATGGACGCTTCAGATCACGCAGTTCATTGATCCCGTTTACCTCAAGCAGCATAAAGATGCGGCAAAATCGGTTAAAGCATTTGTAGACGACAAATGCGAATCCCGCAAAAAGCGGACGGTCCTTGAGTACGGCCCGCACTTCCGGAAAATCGTCGTCCGCGTCATTAACGATCTTGTTCCAATTGAGGTCGACCGAAACACCCTCCATCTCGGAGCCGCCGTGTTTATTAACGAGGTTGATGACCTGTCTGACCGTCAAAGCGGTCGCCGCCTCGTCACCCTCGAATTCCGTATCAAACGCCTGCTCAAGTGCGGCAAATGCCTCGGCACGAGCCAGACTGTCGAGCCCGAGATCGATCTCGAGGTTCATTTCGGGATGGATAATGTCGGCATCCTTTGCATTTTGACGGATCGCGGAGATAACCGATATCGCCGTTCCGGTCTCGAGTAACTGCTTGTCGTCAGCGGAAAATTCCCAGGTTTTCGATTCCTTGGCCTCGGCCGAAATAATGCCCGACTCGACCTCTTTTTTCAGCTGAAACCGCTTGATCTTGCGTGTCGCGGTCCGCGGCAGAGGCTCGACCCTGATCAAATAGTCACGAACGCGCTGATATTCGGGCAGGTCCCGCCCGAGCGAATCAAGTTCATGACGAATTGCCTCTTTTGAATTAGCGATCTTTGCCTGTTTGAGATAGTCAAAATCGGGAACCACAACGGCAGCGAGCTTCTCGGCTCCGGCCCGTGCCTCACTTTCGTCGGCCACACCGATCACGGCGAGCTCGGCAACGAGCGGACATTTCAGGTAATGGACTTCGAGGTCCTCAGGGTGAACATTCTTGCCGGACGGCAATACAATAACGTCTTTGCCGCGACCCACGATATAGAGATGGCCGTCCTTGTCCAGTTTGCCGAGGTCGCCGGACCGAAACCAGCCGTCTTCGGTAAATGATTCGGCCGTCGCCTGCGGATTCTTGTAATACCCGGCAAATACCATCGCTCCTCGGATCAACACCTCGCCGACGCCCTCGGCATCGGGGTCGGCGATCTTGATCTCGATGCCGTGCATCGGCTTTCCGACCGAACCGACACGGTTGTCGTCCTCATAGGTAGCGGTCGCCGCACCCGAGGTTTCTGTAAGCCCGTAACCCTGCAGGATCGTAAACCCAAGTTTGTGAAAGTCCTTTGCGACCGATTCGTCAAATCGCGAGCCTGCCGAGATCGCGATCCGGAGGTCACCGCCAAATGATTCGTGAACGGCGCCGAAGAATTTGCGGCCGAGATTGATGTTGAACGTATCTCGCAGCGTGCCGTTGGCCGCCAGCATCGTCCTGAAAAGAGCCTGCACCGCTTTGGGTTTGGCCGCGACCGTATCAAATATCTTTTTATGAAACAGGTACCACAGCCGCGGGACCGTTGTCAGGATCGTCGGCCTGAACGCTTTCATCGCCTCGCTCAGGGCCGCCGGCGTAAGCTCTTTGAGGTATCCGACCTCACAACCGTAGGTCGTTGCTATCCACATATTCACGATCTGCAGATAGGCGTGGAACAGCGGCAGCAATGAAAGGATCTTTTCCTTGTCCGACAGCTGGAGTACGCGATTGACGCCCTCAAGTTCGGCGACGATGTTTCCGTGAGTCAAGGGTACTCCCTTGGGCGTGCCGGTCGTGCCGCTCGTGTACATCAGTAGGGCCGTATCTGCGTCCCTCGCCTTTGGAACCTCGGCAGCAAAGCTATCCGGATATTCGGTCGCCGCCCAATCGTCAAAATTCTGAAAGCCGTTCGAGCTTTCGTTCATTCCCCAAACGACGGCCGGAATATGCCGGCCGAGCCTCTCCTCGATCTGGGTGAAGCGTTCGGTCTGATCCGGCGAGAGAAACGCCACCTTCGCCTCGGAATTTTCGAGGAAATTGGTGATCGTCTCGATCTCACCGTGCGGATCCATCGGTACGATGACCGCGCCGTGATATACAGACCCGAGGTACGCAACGGCCCATTTCGGGTGATTTTCACCGATCAGAGCGACGCGGTCGCCGAAATTGACACCTTCCTGACCCAATCGAAACGCGACTGACCGAACGTCATCGAGCAATTCACCGTAGGTGTACGTGGCGTCATCAGAACCGACGATGCGCATCGCGGTCTTTTCAGGACGTGCCTCAAATGACTCGATCAGGCGTTCGCAAAATGATTTAGACATAATGATCGTGCGGGTGCGATTATCTTAGTCCGACAGCAATTTGAGCGCAAGCGTACGTGCCTGGGATCGGATCTCGGGGATCGCCGTCGTTTCCCAAAGAATGCCTTTCAGGGCAGGGCCGAGAGTTCGGATGTTCTGATGTATGCGTCCATCATTACCGATCAATCGTCCGTCCGGCGTGGCGTCAAGCCCCATCGCAAGTTCGTCGGTCCGGACGGTTCCTGCGGCAAGGATGTTCTGAACAAG
Organism: uncultured Chloracidobacterium sp.; assembly: GCA_964592865.1. GTDB lineage: Bacteria > Acidobacteriota > Blastocatellia > Pyrinomonadales > Pyrinomonadaceae > OLB17. Next base: position 69,237 of record CAZQGN010000010.1, read on the forward strand.
CTCTGAGTCGACCTTGGCAAAATTGCTCTGTGCACCGATACAGTTGACGAGAACATCGGCCGAAACGGTTCGCAATACACCGTATTCAGCGAAAGTTACGTGAAACGAGCCGCCGCTAGCAAGTGCTATTTCCTTGAGGCGTCCCCTCAAGATCTCGAGTTTGCCGCCGGCGATCATATTTTGCAGGACCGCGGCCGCGGCCGAAGGCATTCGGTGACGCGCGACGTTCCAGTAGCGGCTCAGGTGCTGCATAAAGTAACGTTTCTCGGCTACAGGCAGATCCATCCATATCTGCGGGGTCTCGTGACGCAGACTATCTATCACGGCCCGCCAGTTACCGCCTTCGGCTTCGGCGGCGGCGATATGGCGGCGAACGGCCTTTAGCAGGTCGGTGATCCGGCGCATGCCTTTGATCTCGTCGTAAAACGAAGGATAGCTGTGCCCCAGTTCATGAACGGCGGGCAGAAGCCCGCGGGTCGAGATCGCATAGATCTTGCCGGAATGGCCGATCCTGTTCATTTGAAGTGCGACATCCGCCATCGACAGCCCGGTGCCGACAATGAACAGACTCTCGTCCGCTGCAACAGATTCGTACAAACGCTGACCCCAAGGATCCTGAAAGTACTTTTTGGAATCCGTAAATTTCAGATCGGGTACATTCGGATGCGGCGGTGGAAAATTGCCGAACGCGAGCACTACGTCATCTGCGTCGATCGTCTCGCCATTTCGAAGCCTAACTTCAATACCGGCCGCGCTTTCCCGAAGGTCAACAGCGTCGTCGTCGATAAACCGCACGTTCACACCTGATGGTGCGTCAGCGCGCGTCGAATCGAGCAGCTCGCTAAGGTACCGGCCAAACAAGACACGCGGAACAAAATCGGCGATCTGATATTCATGGCCGTTCTCGTTCAACCAGCGATGGAAATGCTCCAGATCATCGGGAAACGCGCCCATTCGCCCTGCCGGCACGTTTAGCAGATGAGCGTCAAACGTGGTGCCGTATGCTACGCCGCGGCCGAGCCGGGACCGCCGCTCGATGATTGCGATATCGATCGCCCTTTCACCGGCCTCGCGGATCAGGTTGATTGCCAGCAGCGTCCCGCTCGCACCGCCGCCGATAATAATGATCTTTTTCATTTGTGCTTTTCGACCGATAGATACAAAAAGAGGCCGCGAAGTACACGGCCTCTCAAGATCCACGGTGTCCTCCTTCGTTAACGCCTACGAGGTTAGCTGTCGGGCTGGAAGCGAAGAAGTCTTCTCCTGAACGCGTCAGGTTAGCCCCGATCCTGCTGTAAACAGGAAATTTGGTTTCCCCGTGCACACACTCGTTCGAGCACGTGCTTCGGCAATTGATTTTGAGAGAGTTTAGCCCAGCCCGGTCATAAAAGGCAAGACTTTTCTGCAATGCATTTTCCGGAGGACGTCAAGGCCGCTGCCGCGTCGGCTTTCGGCCGGAAAGCCGGCAAAATGCCCGGCGTGACACCGTTTCAGTTATGTGCCTGCGGGACGCGGACGCGGATGGCGTTGGGGACGATCTCGTACACGGCGGGCAGTTTGCCCGGAAGTTCGCCATCTGTCTCGAGCCGGATCTCGGTGCCGTCATCGGCGGACCGGACCGTGATCTTGCGGGCCAGCGTGTCATGTACCTCGTTAAGGCTGAGATGCGTTCCGCGATAAAGCGTGTAGGCGTTGACAAGTATCTTGGCAGTGCCGATATCGCCGATGTTAATAACATCGAGAAATCCGTCGTTGATCTTCGCCTCGGGAGCGATCATCATCCCGCCGCCGAAATAGCGCGAATTTGCGATGCAAAAGTTGATCGTCTGCACCGTCCGCTCTTCGCCGTCGTCAAGGCTGACGCGGATCGTGACCGGATCGAGATTCAGTACTTCCTGCAGGGTCGAGGCCGCAAAATTTGCCTGCCCGCGGAGCGATTCCACCGGCAGCCAGTCAAAGACCTTGGCGGATTTGACCCGTTTGATGATCGACGCCGCGAGGCCGAATGACGATACATTGAGAAAATAGCGGCTGACCGTTTTGCCGCCAAAATCCGAAAATGTGACCTTTCCCGCGTCGATCCAGCGTGTTTTGCCGGTCCGGAGTGCTGCGGCCGCCTCGCGGTTAGAGTTCGGCAGCCCGAGCGTTCGCCGAAAGTCGCCGCCAGTGCCTGAGGGCATAATACCGAGTTCGACGTCCTTGCCCGATCTCAGGATGCCGTTCGCTACCTCATTGATCGTTCCGTCGCCTCCACATGCGATGATGAGCGGCCTGCCGGCGTTGGCAGCACGTTCGGCGATGTCGATGGCGTCGCCCTGACACTTGGTAAACGCGACGCTGAACGGTCCGAAATGGGCACGAATGTCGGCCGCGGTGCCGGACCAGTTTTGCTGCGTCGAGCCTGCCGCAGATCGCGGATTGACGATCACGAGCGGCAGCGACGGGTCGGCGTTTGGTATTGCGTTCTTTTTAGCCACGGTTCTCAATGAAAACCTATTCTGATGCCCAGCGGACAAAAAATAAAGCCCGCATGTATAGCTTTGTGTTGGCCGGCGGGCAATATCAGCGAACCGGCGGCTTCGACGCCATAAATGCCTCAATATCGCTGATCTTTCGCGGCAGGGCTTTGGTCATCCATTCGACGCCGGTCGGAGTGACGAGCATATCGTCCTCAATGCGAACACCGATATTCTTATATTTTTCAAAGACGGGCCGCACTTTTGCAAGAAACGCCTTGTTCGCCGGCGTATCCGGCAGGTAATCGAGAGCGTCCTCGCGGATGTAGATACCGGGTTCATTGGTAAAGACCATCCCGGCCTTAAGCGGTACGCCGTAGCGGCCAACGTCATGGACGTTCATCCCGAGCCAGTGCCCGAGACCGTGCATGTACCACATCCGATACTGCGGCGAATTCTTGTCGGTTATTAGCCCGAGATCAAAGAGCCCGTCGATGATCACGCGGTCGGCGACATCGCCGAGTTCGCCCATGGTCACACCCGGTTTGGTCGCCCTGGCGACGGCCTCCTGAGCGTTATAAACGATCTGATATATCTCGGCCTGCTCTTTAGTGAATTTGCCGTTGACCGGAAAGGTCCGGGTCACATCGGCCGTGTAATGGTCGTACTCGGCACCGACATCCATCAGCAGCAACGCCCCTTTCGTCACCGGACCCTGCGATTCCTCATAATGGAGCGTTGTCGCATTGGGGCCGCAGCCGACGATCGACGGATAGCCCCAGTAATCGGCGTTACGCCGACGAAACGTATATTCGACCTCGGCCTGGACCTCGTACTCCATCGACAAATTACCGGCCGTCGCCCACGAACGCATATGGGCCTCGGTCGTGATGTCGATCGCGTGCTGCAGCAGCTTGATCTCATAGGGCGATTTGATGTGGCGAAGATCGGCAAATATCGGCTGTGAATTTTCGACCTGATAGCCGGTCAGCGTTTTCGAGAACGCCTCCTCTTGACGAAATTCGCGTTGCCCGTCTCTGTCGTTCTCGCCCTCGGGCAGCAATAGATACACCTTTGTGATCGTTTTGTCCGAGTGATCCCTGAGGCCCTGGATAAACGCCGGCCGCTCTTTGGCGTCAATTATGTTGCGGATCCCCGATAGACGAACGGCGTCTTCGTTCGAGTACATCTTGCCGTTCCAGGTCTCAAATTGCGGGTTACGCTTTGGCAAATAGACGGCCTCGGTCACCTTGCCGCCGGATTTGCGGATAACGAGCATCAGATTGGCCTGTTTAAGGGCCGTGAGGTAATAGATATTGTTCTCCTGCCGCAGGACGTAATTGACGTCATTGGTATAGATCCGCGGTTCGGCGCTGAACATCACCATGACACTGTTGTCCGCCATCCGGGCGGCAACCGCGGCTCGCCTGGCCGCAAGTTCGGCGTGCCGTTCCGCGTCAGTGAATTTTGGTGCCGACGGCGCATATTTGATGCCTTCGGGGTCGAATGCCCGAACCCGGTCGGTGCCGGCGGCGATAATCGCAAATATCAGAACAATGGCGAACTTTCTCATTTTTTTACCTCTAACACGATGTCACGTCTCGACGTGTTGCCAAAATAGTCGGATGCAAAGACCGACAGCCTGTACGTCCCGTTCTCAAACGCCGAAGCGTCAAGAAAAGCCTCTCGATGACTCTCGCCGCTGACGAAATTGGTGGCGATATAATTGAATATCGTCTCGCCGGTCGCACCGGAATGGCTGCCGTTCGCATACACGAACCTGAGCGAATCATTGGACGGCAGGCGGTCAAACCTGATCTCGCCCAACGGCCCCGGCGAGACGCGTGCGTCGCCGGCCCAAACCTCATAACCGGCACTGAAAACACCCAACCGCCGCCTTTCGGCGTTGCCGTCGACCTGATCGTATGCACGGACGACGATCCGCAGTTTGTCTGTCAGCGTAATACGCGAGCGATCGGAAACGGTTTCGACCAAATTCCAATTTTGGTCATAAATCGAAACTTTCTCGATCACGGGAGGCCGCGAATCCGAGATACCGGGCAGTTTCAGGGCGTCCAGAGCATTCATTTCCGAACCGCTACGCCCGGCGATGAGGTGCACGTGGTTCATCGGGTTAAGCGTGCCGATCGGCTCGCCGGCCTTGAATTTTGTCCCGCGGGGCACTCTGACGCCGACCGTTTTGCCTGCCGCGTCCTTCTGAAACCGAAACCTCTCGTCGCCGAACGGTTCGCCCGACGCATTGCGCCCGAGCCTGATGTGGATATAGCCGATCGTCGGCATTCGGATCAGTTCGCGCAAGGTGCCGAAATTTTCGGCCGCCGCGGGCCGCAGGACCTTTTCGTCGCGGATGAACCTCGCCGTTTCGCCGTAATTGCCCGCGATGTCGAGACCGTTGTGATACCAGATCTCGTCGCTATCGGGTTTCATCTCGCCGCGTATCTCGCCGAGCGTTCCGGCGATATCACGCTTGGCCGACGGCGGGTCGAACGGCCAGCGGCCGGGCTGCTCTTCGCGAAAGGTTGCAGGCTTATCGCGAAGGGCGTCGATCTCGGCCGCGGTGATCGTGCGGCCGGGCTTGTCGGCCGAAATGCGGCGGACGAGGCGATTCTCGCTGTCGGCGACGATCAGGTCGCCGTTTGCGGCAAAGGCCAGCCCCGAAGGCCGGTTAAATCTCGAGCGGGCGGCAATGCCGTCGCGGAGCCCGCGTCCGTCGTCCGAAATGGTCGTGACGACGGGCATCGCCGAACCGCCGATCCGGCGGATCGCATTGCCGTCAGCGACATAGATCACGCCGTCGGCATCGGCTATAACTGCGGCCGGCTGGACGAACGACGCCGCCGTCAAAAGGCCGTCGCGAAGGCCGCCGCCGCCGCCCGTGAGCGTCGATGTGCGGCCGTCAAACTCGACGATACGAATACGGCGGTTGCCGCTGTCGGCGACGATCAGGCGTTCGCCCCAGAGAGCGACCGAGACCGGTGTATCAAACCGCGCGTCCTGCCCGACGCCGTCGGCAAATCCGGTAGCGCCGCCGGCGATCGTACGGACCGTGCCGTTTTCGATCACGCAAATGCGGTCATTGTAGGTATCGGCGACAAATATACGGCCATCCGCATGAACGGCGACACCGACCGGAGCGTCAAATGACGCCGTCGCGGCGGAGCCGTCCGAGCGACCGGGTTTGCCCTCGGTGCCGGCGACGGTCGCGGCCTTGCCGTCGGCATCGATCGACCTGATCGTGTGTGAGCCGGCATCGGCGACGATCAGGCTGCCGTCCGGAGCAAACGCGATGGCGGACGGTGTATCCAACCCCTCGGCGAAAACGCTCGTTTCACCGTCGCCCGTTAATCTCAGAATCCGGCCGTTCTGTCCGTCGGCGATATAGATGATGCCGCCGCGTGCCGCGACGCCGAAAGGTTCGCCGATATCACCGGCGGTCCCGGCGACGGTGCCCGTGTAGATGAACGGTCGCCGAGCGGTCTCGGTCAGTCCGCAGCCGGCGGCGAGAGCCAGGAGTACGGCGATAAAGGCCGCCGCGACCGATGTTCTGCCCCACGGGGCGGCTGCGGCATTTCGGCGAAAAAAGCGTCGGAAATAAGATTTTGCTAAGGTCTGCGGCACTCTGATACTATAGCGACACACGGGTAAATAATTCAAAAATCAGGGAGATAATATATGTTTTCACTACAGGACCTCCTCGGTCAGGAACAGGGAACTCAGGCCGTCGAACAGATCAGCCAGAATGTCGGGGCCGATTCGTCGCTGGTCAATTCGGCGATCCAACTCGCATTGCCGGCGCTCATTAACGGGCTTGCCAACAACGCATCGACCCCTGAGGGAGCCGAGAGCCTCAATACCGCTCTCGACAATGACCACAGCGGCGGCGGCGTCCTGGATAATATCGGCGGCCTTGCCGGAATGATCTTTGGCGGAGGCCAGGCGGCACCGCCGCCGCGTCAGGCCGATGCGGGCGGCATCCTCGGTCACATTTTGGGTGCCAATCAGGGAGCGGTCGCCCAGGACGTCAGCAACCAGACCGGCCTCGGTATGGGGCAGGTCGCTCAGATATTGATGTTCCTTGCTCCGATCGTGATGGGGTATCTGGGGAAACAGAAACAGCAGCAGGGCGTCGGTGCCGACGGCCTCGGCGGTTTGCTAGGCGGCCTGCTCGGCGGTGCGGCACAGCCCGCACAGCAGCAATCGAGCGGCAACGCGATACTCGACATGGCCTCAAATATGCTCGACAGCGACCGCGACGGCAGTGCGATGGACGACATCGCCTCGATGGCGTTCAAGTACATCACGAACAAATAGGTAGTCGATCGGCACCGCCCGACATCGATCAAACACCGAACCGAAAGCCGCCGGACCAAACTGGCGGCTTTTTTCAAATTGACCTGATCCCGCGTCAGTCGAACCGCCGAATGCCGACTGAACTAAACTTTCAACCAGCAACAGATCCAAACCCATTTGCTCAAAACCCAGTAAATACCGACTGTCCAGCGTGTCCTGGCTGTCCTGACTGTCCTGCGTGTCCTGGCTGTCCTGCGTGTCCTGGCTGTCCTGACTGTCCTGCGTGTCCTGGCTGTCCTGCGTGTCCTGGCTGTCCTGACTGTTCCGAGTGTCCCGACACTCTTGACTCACCAGACTCAATAGATTCGATAGACTCAAAAGACTCTCTCGACTCACCCGTCTCGCCAGACTCACCAGACTCGATAGACTCGATAGACTCACCCGACTCGCCAAACTGACCCGACTCGCCATCGTGTTTAATAAGTTTTCAAAGATCTGATCAAACCTTTAGTTTAACATACATTGCAGAGATACGGCAATATTTCATTTCTGCAACAGTTTGGTCGGCGGCTTCAGAAAGGTGCGGCCATGCAAAAAAAGATCGAGATCAAGACTCCGAGCCAAGAACGTCCGCGAATTTGCGATCAAACAAAGTCGCGTTGGCCGTACGGGGTGAATTCACCGTGTTCGATATAGCGTTTGAGCAGGCGAAGGTACGTAGCCCAGCAGAATGACGAGATGCGAAAGTGGTCGGTCTCGGCGGCCCATCCGCGGTGATAAAAATCAACGACCGTTAAACCCTCGCCGCCGTCCCGCAGCACGACGCCGACGCGCGTCCCGATCCAGTCGTCCATTGCGTCGATGAGTGTCAGTTCAAACGCCGCTTGGGGCTCGCAGACGGTGACGAGCGCCCGCCAGTCGTAACCGGGCATAAAGTACAGCTGCCAGACCGCATCCAAAACGGCATCGCCGCTCGAGCGGGCCGTCCACCATTTCGCGAGTCCGTCGCCGGTCGTGAAATGATCCCAAACCAACCTCGGTTCCGCGTTGATAACAAACTGGTGGAGCACATCGGCCATAGGTCGGGTTCGATAATTGAAACAATCGCCGGGCAAAAGGCGTAACCTTTCGCATCACACGGGCATTTTACCCGATATATTATCAGCGTCAATAAAAAAGGAGTTTTATGAGTATCAGTAATGGATATCGCCGCCTGGCAGCGGCGGTCTTGATCGGTGTTTTCGGGTTGGGAACGGTGCTGCAGGCACGCCCGCTGCAGTCGTTTTCGGCGTTTGACGCGGACGAAAAGCGTCCGCTGCCGGCGGTCAACTGGATCAGGAGCCGTCACATCGACGTTATCCATCTGGACATCGACCTGCGGTTCGACTGGGAAAAGGAAAGTGCCCTCGGCGTGACGGGAGTGACCTTTGCACCGTTTTCCGATACCGACAAATTTACGCTTGACGCGGCGATGATGACCATCAATTCGGTCAAACTCGCGGGCGGCGGGCCGCTGCGGTTCGCCTACGACGCCAAAAAGGACAACGATAACCTCGAGGTCACGCTCGACCGTGTCTATAAGGCCGGCGAGGTCGTCAAGGTGGTCATCGATTATTCGACCAATTATGTGAACAAGGCCGAGAGCGGCGACACGGCGATCGGCGGCTTTGGACGCGGCCTGCGGTTTATCAAACCGAACGCCGACGACCCGAAAAAGCCGCGGCAGATCTGGTCGCAGGGCGAATCCGAATTTAACCGCTACTGGTTCCCATCCTACGACAGCCCGAATGATTTTCGGACGACGGATATGAAAGCCACCGTCGCACGGCCGTTTTCGGTCGTCGGCAACGGCAAACTCGTCGAAACCAAAGAGAACAGCGACGGCACACGCACCTTTCACTGGAAAATGGAACAGCCGTACACCAACTACCTGACGTCGATCGTCGTCAGCGAGACGACGCCGGTCGTGCAGGATTTTGACGGCATCCCGGTCTATAATTACGGCTATACCAACGAGACAAATGAGGTCGCCGCGACGGTCAAGAACCTGCCCGCGACGATGCGTTTCTTTTCGGAGATAACGGGCGTCAAGTATCCTTATGCCAAATATTCACAGGCGTTTGTCGAGGATTTTGGCGGCGGAATGGAAAACATCTCGGCGACCACGCAGATCGAGGAGATGATCCACGACGAACGCGAACTGCTCGAGACCGACAGCGAAGGGCTGCAGTCGCACGAACTTGCTCATCAGTGGTTCGGCGACTATGTGACTTGCCGCGATTGGGGGCAGATCTGGCTCAACGAGAGCTTTGCGACCTATATGCAGGCAATGTGGACCGAAAAGCTGAAGGGCCACGACGAATTTCTGTACACCGACGTTCGCGGAAATCAAGATGCGACCATCGGCACCTGGAATCAGGGCAACCGGCGGCCGATCGTGACGAAATACTTTGCCGACAAGGACGGAATGTTCGACACGTACGCTTATCCGGGCGGCGGGTCGGTGCTGCATATGCTCAGAAAGCACCTCGGCGACAAGGCCTTTTTTGCCTCGCTGAAACACTATTTGACGCAGAATGCCCATCAGCCGGTATCGACCGAGGACCTGCGGATCGCGATCGAAGAGACGACCGGCCAGTCGATGGACTGGTTCTTTGACCAGTGGCTGTACCGCATGGGACATCCGATCTTTGAGGTCACACAGAATTACGACGACACCAAACGCGAATTGACGCTGACCGTCAAGCAGACGCAAAAGCCGGACCTCAATAACGAGTATCCGCAGACCGCGTACTTTCAGAGCTATGTCGATGTCGCGATCGATAACAAGGTCAGCCGCGTGTGGTTAAAACCGCAGGCCGAAAACACCTTCACATTCAGCTCGGCGGCAAAGCCGAAACTGGTCAATTTTGACTACGAAGGCACGCTGCTCAAGGAGATGAAGTTTGAAAAATCGACCGACGACCTTCTCTATCAAATGGCGAATGATAAGGACGTGATCGGCCGTCGTTGGGCAATGAATCAGCTCGAGGGCCGGGCCGGCGGTGAGGACCGTCAGCGGATAATCGACGCATTGGTCAGATCGGCCGAGAGCGATCAGTTTTGGCGCATTCGCCGTGCGGCGTTGTCGGTGATCGCCAATATCTATTCGCCCGACCCGAGGCCGGGCCAGGAGCGTCCGGCGGCAAAGCTCGACGCCGGCGTCGAGGCGGCCGTGGTGCGGCTGACCCGGGCGAAGGAGGTGCAGATCAAGGGTGACGCGATGGAGTTGCTCGGCGAGACCCGCGATAAGAAATTCGCCGATATCTTTATGGCAAACCTCAACGACCCGTCGTATGAGGTGATCGATCAGGCGTCGCTCGCACTGGCCCGCGTCAAGGACCCGCGTGCCTTTGACGCCCTGGTCAAACTGACCGCAACACCGTCGTGGAAAGGGCGAATTCAGATGGCCGGGCTCAACGCCCTAGCCGAACTGGGTGACGCACGGGCGTTTGAAACCGGCTACAAGATGGCGACGGACAAGGAACTCTCTATCCCGATCCGGACGGCGGCCGTGGTCGTCGTCGGAAAGACCGGCAAGGGCGACCCGCGTGCGTTTTCGCTGATCTTTGACAAGTTCAAGGCGGCGTTCAATTCGGGTAACGTGCAGGGCATCCAGAACGGCATCATCGCGATCGTCAAACTGGGTGATCCCCGCGGCCAGGAAGCGATCGATATGGTCAAGGCCAAGTTCAAGAGCAACGCCGGTGCGATGCAGTGGCTCGCCGGGCAGGAAGCCGCACTTAAGGCCAACGCCAAACAATAGCGGCCGCGGACAACGCGCACGAAAAAGGCGGGCCTTCGGGCCCGCCTTTTTGTTATCCGAATCGTTAAAAGAACTAGTTTGCTCCGTCGGGGATGATCTCGACCTTAACGTTGAACGAACCCGAGTTGTCATCGAGGTAACCCTCGTTAATGCCCAGGAAAAGGGCACCGTCGCGGGTCGCGATAAACTCGCGCTCGGCACCGATGTAGATAAAGTCGTTGTTGTCGTCGCCGATCACCGCGATCAAGGCTCCGGTCGGGACGTTTTTGAGCAGCTTCTGATCATCGTTGAGTTCCGAAACGCCCGACGGCGTTGACGAATTGCCCTTACCGAGCGAGACCTTGCCGTCGCCCGAGACGCGTATCTTCTGGCCCTTTTTGAGGACCCAGCCGGAATTGGTCCAGCCGTTAGCCGTGTTGTCGGCGAGGACCTTGACGTTCCAGACGATGGGTTTGAGCTTGCCGCCCTTCGGTGCCGAGCTCGGAGTTGTCGACGCTCCCGAGTTCGAGCCGATTTTGATGTTCTCGGTGGTTATGACCTTGGGCGTGGATGTCGTGCTGGCGTTTATCATCGTCGGATTGCCGTTATTTGCGGTCGACGGCGTCGTCATCGGCATCTTGTCCGGGGCGTCGAACTGGATCGAATCGATCTCGGCGGCCGAATATGTGAGCTGCTTCATTCGTGAACCTTCGCCGATGGCGATCGTAAATTTACCGCCCGCAAAGCTGACGATCCGCCCTTTGAGAATGCTGCCGTCCTTGAGCCTGATCGTGTCGGCGAACGCGCCAAGCGACATCGTGAGAATTAGTGCGGCTGAGATCGAGATCTTAAAAATTCTTGAGCTAAATGACATATTTCCTCCAGCAGATGCTATGCAGCGGCCCTAATTTGAAACTGCGCCGGACAGGCCTTCAGGTTAACCGCAAAACAGATGAAAATTAGGGACTTTGAGTTGCAATATTTGCGAGAAGTGCAAATTCTGGGTAAATCATACATAAAAACCCTAAGGTTGTAAATTAAATAATCATTCGTAGGCTGTTGATAACAGCGAGTTTGTGGGGATGAATGCGTTCAGAAGTTTTCCACCTGTGGAAAACTCGGCGATCGGTCGAGGCCGTTTAGTGCCAAAAAGCGGAATGCCCGTGGTGCGGCGGCCGAATAATTGACCGGGCCGTGTGCGCAAGGCCCTTGAATAAAGACCGAAAATGTGCCACAAGTTAGTTGGATATTTTAGGTAGAACGGGTCCGCCGACCACAGATCGCCGCCGGCGGAACGGAGGTGTCAGATGAAACATTTGATCAGAAGCGTCCCGAGTCTCGCGTTGGCATTATTTTTCTCCGCCGCCGGTATTGCGGCCCAATCCGGAACGCCCGTTCCGACACCGGCAGCGACACCGGTCCCGAAGATCGACCAGATCGAAGAGGAAAAGAAACTAATTCAGAAAGAGACCGAGCTGATAAAGGCGCGGATCGAGTACCTCAAGGCGATCAGCGAGGCTTCAGGTTCAAACAGCGTCACTAAGGAAACGAGCGGCGGCAAGACCACCTTTGCCACGCCCGAACCGACGCCGGTCGTCGAGGTCACCGCATTGAGCTACGAGGCTCTCGACGAGGTCGCCGATAAGGTCGAGCAGCGGGTCAGGCCGCACATTGGCGGTTATGATCGGCTGGTGCTGTTTTACGAGCCCGATTTTCTGGCGCTTTCGCGTTACCGCATCTATCGCGAACAGGCAAAGGTGGCACTTGCGAACTACGCGGCGTTCGTCAAGGCTCTGCGCGATTCGGCGGACCGCGGCGGGCCGAAGATCGCCGGGGTCGAGTCGGGCGGCGATAATCGCGGCGGCGGCCTGATCACGGGCCTCAGCATTCCATCGATGGCCGGCACGACGATCAAATCGGTTGCCGAACTGATCTCGCTCTTTCGCACAGACCGCACGATCACCGAATCGCTGGATACGATCGATAAACACGGTGCCGTCAATGCCGTGATCGCCGGCCGAATGCTCAATTCGGGCAACGGACTGCGCGTGTACAATCCGGAACAGTTCGTGCCGGAGTATGACGTCGGCATCGGCGATGAAAATTCGTTTTACAACACACTCGCCGAACTGCAGGCAGCGAGCGCCTTTATCGAGTATTTTATCGACACTAACAAAAGGCCCGCAGAGGGCCGTCAGCCCGGCGACGAGCTGAGCCGCTTCTACGCGACGGCAAAGGTCCTGAAGGGCCAGTTCGACTCGCTGTCGTTCGCCGTTACGCCGGATATTTTTCCTGAAACGCCCGCCGAAAAGAATGACGCCACCGAGTTTAGAAACATGGTGAGGGCCGAGAAACTCGACCGGTTCATGAGGGCGGCGACCCGCGGGACAGGCGTTCTGCGGGTCCGGCTGATCGCGTCGGGCGGCAGCCGGCGTGAGAGTCGTAACCTATTGCTCGGCAGTAAGATGGATTACAGCGGCAGTGCCGTGATCGAGGTGTCGCTGTACGACGCCGACGGCACGATGCGCCTGTCGGAGGTGATCCGGCACCATACGGGATTTCGAAAATTCAAGCCGCGGGTAAACGTACAGCCCTGAACGCCGGACGCCGGCCTTAACGCCAGTTCTTTTCTTCGAGTATCTGAATATAGTTGCTCCGCTCGTAACCGGCGGGATCGGAGACGTGCTGCTGGCTCATCGCTCCTTTGAACGAGTCGATCGAAACGAACTGCATCTCGGTCATGTATCGATGCAGGTCCTCGAGAATGTCTCCGATCCAGCCGATACCGTGTTTGAGCAGGGCCGAGGCGACCATCGCCGCGTCCGCACCCGCAAGAAGGTACTTGATCAGCTCTTTTGCGCCGTGAACGCCGGTCGTCGCCGCAAGCGAGACAGGCACGCGGCCATACAGCACCGCGATCCAGAGCAGCGGCAGGCGGATCTCGGCCGGAACGCTTAGCTCCAGATTTGACAGGACCTTAAGCTCCTCAATATCAAAATCAGGCTGATAGAAGCGGTTGAACAGAACGAGGGCATCGGCCCCGGCCATCGCCATCTGCTGGCACATATGGCCGACGGACGAAAAGTACGGGTTCATCTTGACCGCGATCGGTATCCTGACCGTGCTTCGCACAAGCTGAACGATGTCGAGATATCTCAATTCGACATCGGTCGCGGTCAGCCTGATATCGGCCGGGATGAAGTAAACGTTGATCTCGAGCCCGTCGGCCCCGGCCTGTTCGATCTCGCGTGCATACTCGATCCAGCCGTCGGCGGTTATGCCGTTGAGGCTGGCGATGATCGGAATATCGACACGTTCCTTGGCCCGGCGGATGACCTCGAGATACTGGCCGGTCCCGACGGAGAACTCCTCAAGGCCCGGAAAGAAGTCGGCCGCCTCGGCAAAGGCGTTGGTCGTCGAGCTTAAGACCATTTCGGCCTTGGCGGCCTCACGGCGGATCTGCTCTTCGAACAGCGAAAAAAGAACGACGGCCCCGGCCCCGGCGTCCTCCATCGCGGCGATATTATCAACCTTTTGCGAAAGCGGGTTGGCCGAAACGACCAGCGGCGTCCGCAGGTTAAGTCCCATGTATCGTGTGCTTAGATCGAGCATTGTTTTTGTTTCCTATAAAACGGGCTGAAACGAGCTTGCACCGTAGCCGGCCATATCTTCGTAAGTTTTCCAACGGAGGTCGACGATCTCCTGAGCCAATTGCATAAGCCGCTCGGCCTCCTCGGGCTGAGTTTGCGTGAGCACCTTGTACCGGAGCTCGTTGTAGGCGTATTGCCGCAGCGATATGGTCGGTTTGGGCGAATCGAGTACGAACGGATTCTTGCCGTTTTTGCGGAGCACCGGATTGTACCTGATCAGCGGAAAATATCCGGACGCGACGGCCATCGCCTGCTGGCTGAGGCCTTTTTCCATATCGATGCCGTGCGCGATGCAGTGGCTGTACGCCAGCACCAGCGACGGACCGTCGTACGCCTCGGCCTCGCGAAGAGCTATGAGCGTTTGCTGCGGATTGGCTCCCATCGCGATCTGAGCGACGTAAACATTGCCGTACGAGATCGCCTGGAGGGCGAGGTCCTTTTTCCCGACGCGCTTGCCGGCGGCCGCGAATTTGGCCGAAGCGGCGGTCGGCGTTGCTTTGGACATCTGTCCGCCGGTGTTCGAATAGACCTCGGTGTCGAGCACCAGGACGTTGACGTTCCTGCCCGTCGCCAACGCATGGTCAAGCCCGCCGGCGCCGATATCATAGGCCCAGCCATCGCCGCCGATCAGCCAAATGCTGCGGTGGACGAGTTGGTCGGCCAGCGACAAAAGGTGTTTGGCGTGCGGCAGGTCAAGCGCGAGGAGTTTGTCCTTAAGCGTTTCGACACGCATCCGTTGAGCGTTGATCTCGCTCTCGAGATGCTGCGGGGCGTTGATCAGATCATCGACGAGTTGGTCGCCAAGATGCGGCCGTAATTCGGTCAATAACTGATGAGCGGTGCTGAGCTGTTTATCAGCCGTCATCCGCATCCCGAGACCAAATTCGGCATTGTCCTCGAAAAGCGAATTGGACCATGCCGGCCCGACACCCTTTGCGTTCTTGGTCCAGGGGGTCGTCGGCAGATTTCCGCCGTAGATCGACGAACAGCCGGTCGCGTTGGCGACGAGCAGGCGGTCGCCGAACAATTGCGTCAGGACCTTGATATACGGCGTTTCGCCGCAACCGGCACATGCTCCCGAAAACTCGAAATACGGATCGAGGAACTGTACGCCGTGAACGGTCGAGAAGTTGACGTCGGTCTTTTCGTTGGCCGGCAGGCTCTCGTAAAACGCGATATTAGCCCGCTCGGCGTCCAGATCGGCCGGCTTTTCGGCGATATTGATCGCACGCTTTCGGGTCGTGCGGTCCTCGACCGGACAGACCTCATGGCAAAGGCTGCATCCGGTGCAATCCTCGAGATAGACCTGCAGCGTAAATTTGGTCTCGGGGAAACCGCGGGCGTTGATCGGGGCCGACTGAAAACCGTCAGGAGCGGCAGCCAGATTGTCGCGATGATAGAATTTCGAGCGGATCACGCTGTGCGGGCATACAAAACTGCAGTTGCCGCACTGAATGCACGAGTCCGGTTCCCAGACGGCGATACGATTCGATACATTTCGTTTTTCCCATTTGGAAGTGCCGCTCGGATACGTGCCGTCCGCCGGCATCATACTGACAGGGATGTCGTCGCCGCGGCCCTCGATCATCATTCGTGTGACGGTTTTGACAAAGTCGGGTGCCGCGGCGGGAATGCCGCGGGCGGCGGCGGGCTCGGCCGTCGTATGATCGGGAACCTTCACCTCAAACAGATTTTCGAGCGTCTTGTCGACCGCTTCAAAATTTTTGTCGATCACGGACTGACCCTTTTTGTAATAGGTCTTTTCGATCGCTTTTTTGATCTGGGCGATCGCGTCGTCGGGCGGCAGGACGCCTGAGAGTGCGAAAAAGCACGTTTGCATGATCGTGTTTATGCGGCCGGCCATTCCGGTCTTCTTGGCGACGTCGGTCGCGTCGATCACGTAAAACTTGATGCGTTTGTCGATCAGGTCACGCTGTACCGAGAGCGGAAGCCGGCCCCAGATCTCATCGGGCCCGTAAGAACTGTTCAATAGAAAGGTCGCACCCTCGCGGGCAAAGGAGAGCATCTCTTCCTTTTCAATAAAATTGAACTGATGGCAGGCGACAAAATCGGCCGAGCTGATCAAGTACGGAGCCCGGATCGGGCGTTTGCCGAAACGCAGGTGCGACACGGTCTTGGCGCCGGACTTTTTCGAGTCATAGACGAAATAGCCCTGGGCGGACAGATCCGTGTTCTCGCCGATGATCTTGATGCTGTTCTTATTGGCACCGACTGTGCCGTCGGCACCGAGGCCGAAGAACAGTGCCTGTGTCCAGTCTGATTCGTCCAGTTTGAACGAGTGATCGACCGGGATGCTCGTGTTGCTGACGTCGTCGATGATGCCGACGGTAAAGTGATTCAGCGGCTGTTCGGCTGCGAGATTGTCGAAAACGGCCTTGACCATCGCCGGCGTAAATTCCTTGGACGAGAGGCCGTAGCGGCCGCCGATGACGAGCGGCATCTCACTGATGGTGCCCGCCGAAACGGCCTCCATCAGAGTGATCATCACGTCCTGATACATCGGCTCGCCCGATGCACCTGATTCCTTCGTGCGGTCGAGCACCGCAATATTCCTGACACCGGCCGGAAGTGCCGCGATGAGGTCGGCGGCCGGGAACGGTCGGTAGAGCGAAATTTGTAAAACGCCGACCTTTGCACCCTGTGACGCCATAAAAGCGGCGGTCTCGGCCGCGGTCTCGACGCCCGAGCCCATCAAAATTATGACGTTCTCGGCATCAGCCGGCCCGAAATAGGTGACCGGAGCGTACTTACGGCCGGTGAGAGCGGCAAACTTGTCCATTTCCTCACGGACGATCGCCGGTACGGCATCGTAGAACTTATTGACCGTCTCGCGGCCCTGAAAGTACACGTCCGGATTCTGCGCCGTTCCGCGAATGAACGGCCGCGACGGGTCGAGTCCGCGGCGGCGATGTTCGATGACCAGATCGTCATCGATCATTGAGCGGATCTGTTCGTCGTTCAGAAAATGGATCTTGTTGACCTCATGCGAAGTGCGGAAACCGTCAAAGAAATGTATGAACGGGATACGCGAACGCAGTGTCGCGGCCTGAGCGATGAGGGCCATATCATGGGCCTCCTGCACGCTTGCCGAGGCGAGCATCGCAAAACCGGTCGTGCGGGCCGCCATTACGTCCTGATGATCGCCGAAGATCGACAGGGCCTGGGCGGCAAGTGAACGGGCGGCGACGTGAAAGACAGCCGACGTCAATTCGCCCGCGATCTTGTACATATTCGGAAGCATCAGCATCAGGCCCTGAGATGCAGTAAATGTGGTCGTCAGAGACCCGGTCTGTAACGCCCCGTGGACGGTGCCGGCGGCTCCGCCCTCGCTCTGCATCTCGATCACCTCGGGCGTATTGCCCCAGATATTCTTGATGTCCTTCGCCGACCATTCGTCGGCAAACTCGGCCATCGCCGATGACGGCGTTATCGGGTAGATCGCGCAAACTTCGTTGACGCGATAGGCGACGTAGACCGCGGCTTCGTTGCCGTCGAGTGTGACGATTTGTTGATCTTGCTGATTCATTGATTTGACGCCTCCGGTTCAGCGGCCATTTCGATGGCGTGACAAGGGCATTGTTCGTAACAGACTCCGCAGCCTGTGCATAGTTTGTAGTTAAATTTGTATCGTTTACCCGGGCCGAGCTTGATGATGGCGTGTTCCGGACATGCACCGAAACATCCGTCGCACTCAAAGCAGTTGCCGCACGAGAGACAGCGTTCGGCCTCATAACGGGCTTCGTCAGGTGTCAGTCCGGCGACGATCTCGTCAAATCCGGCGACGGCGGCCTCAGGTTCGATATGCGGCTGTTGTTTGGGGTCGGCCTTTGTCCGATACCAGACGTGCAATTGATCGATCGTTACGAGCGGGTTGCTTGGCGGCTTGTGATACGAGATGCCGGTGAGCCAGGAGTTGATGTTGCGGGCGGCTTTCTTGCCGTGTCCGGTCGCGATCGTCACTGTCCGTTCGCTCGGGACCATATCGCCGCCGGCGAAAATTCCGGGGTGGCCGGTCATCATATTCTGATCGACGAGGACCGTTCCGTCTTCCTTGAATTCAATCCCCGGGACGGCCCGTAAAAAGTCCGTTTCGGTGTCCTGTCCGAGAGCGAGAATGACGGAGTCGGCCTCGAGCGTTTCGAATTTACCGGTCGGATGGGGTTTGCCGTCGCGGATCTCCATTTGTTCAACGGTGACCTCGGTCGACTCGAGATGCTTGATAGTGCGGAGCCAGTGGATCTTGATGCCCTCGCTGAGAGCCTCGTCCGCCTCAAAGTCGTGAGCCGGCATATGCTCACGGTCACGGCGATAGATGATCAGGGCCTCTTCGGCGCCGAGCCGTTTGGCGGTACGGGCCGCGTCCATCGCGGTGTTGCCGCCGCCGTACACCGCGACGCGTCGACCGATGTGCGGAGCGTTGCCAAGCTCGACGTCCTTTAGAAAACTGACCGCGTCGAGTATCTTTCCGGCGTCGCGGGCCGGGATCGCTGTCTTTTTACCGATATGCGCGCCGATCGCGATAAATACCGCGTCAAATCGGCCGTCCGTCATCTCGGCCTGCACGTCGCTGACCTTGTGGTTTAGTTTGAGCGTCACGCCGAGCCGAAGTATGCGGTCGATCTCGGCCTGGAGCACATTTCGCGGCAGGCGATATGCCGGGATGCCGAAATTCATCATACCGCCGGCCATCGGGCCGGCCTCGTAGATGGTCACCTCATGGCCGAGACGTGTCAGGTGATATGCCGCCGACAGTCCGCTCGGGCCGCCGCCGATGACCAGGACACGCTTGCCGCTGATCGACGCCGGCTTGTAAAAATCCCAGTTGTTTTCGATCGCCAGATCGCCAAGGAACCGCTCGATCGAGTGAATACTAACGGGGCTGTCGAGCGAAGTGCGGTTGCACGACGTTTCGCAGGGGTGATAACACACACGGCCGTGCACCGCCGGCAAGGGATTTTCGTCGGTCAACTTTTCCCACGCGTCGCGATAATTACCCGCCTGAGCGAGTGCGAGCCAGGACTGGATGTCCTCGCCGGCCGGGCAGGCGTTATTGCACGGCGGAAGGAAATCAACGTATTCCGGCCTTTGCGTACGGATCGGCCCGGTACCGGTGCTATGACCCGCCAAATCGGTTTTTGTCGTCAGATCTGTCTTTAAAATAGTCATCACTCCGAAATTCTAGCCCCGTTCCGAACATTTCAATGTGATTCAGGTCACGTTCGCGGGTAGAAATTTCACTTGCGCCGATATTGCCCGAGCGGCCGCCGGCGAAAAGCTGAAATTTTTTTCCGAATATGATCCAAATCATAAAATCCGGCCGGACGGCGCAGTAATATGCGACGGTCCACAATGATCGACAAAATTACCGCGGCGGGTCCGGACAGCAGGGAGAGTTGGAAAAGACAGCCTGCTTTTTAATTCAAAACACCGCGGGAGCGCAGAAACCAAAAACGTCCAGGAATCGCAATGTTGCTTAAGGCCGAGGTTCCAAACGAATCCTACCACCAGAACCTGATCTCATGTCAGGTAGCTTGTCCTGTCAATACCGACGCCCGCGGTTACATTCGTGCGATCGCCGAAGGCCGTTTTGAGGAAGCCTATCTAATCGCCCGCGGGCCAAATCCGTTCGCATCGATCTGCGGCCGTATATGCGGGGCTCCGTGCGAGGCCGCGTGCCGCCGCGGCAAGGTGCCGCGCGTTGACGACGACGGTTTTTTTGTCGGCCAGGACCGTCCCATCGCGATCCGGGCGCTCAAACGGTTCGCCTGTGACCAGGCCGGGCCGGAGGCGAGGCCGACGGAGGACGTGCTCGACGCCGTCCGCAATTTCGTTCCGCCGGTCGCGGGTAATGCCGAGGAGATGGCCGCACTTCTGAGGTCGACGGTTAAGGGCAATTTTGTTAAGGCCGACGGCGAAAAGGTCGCCATAATCGGTGCCGGCCCGGCGGGGCTGTCGGCGGCACATGATCTGGCACTGATGGGTTTCAAGCCCGTGGTATTTGAAACCGAACCGGTCGCGGCCGGAATGCTGGCGGTCGGAGTCCCCGCCTATCGCCTGCCGCGGGACCTCATCGACAAGGAAATAAAGGTGATCGAGGCGTTGGGCGTCGAGATCCGCTGCGGCGTGACCGTCGGTAAAGACATCTCGTTTGACGAACTCCGCAAGGACTATTCGGCCGTCATTATCGCCGTCGGGGCGAAATCATCACGCAGTCTCGGGCTCAAGGGCGAGAACGGCCCGGGCGTTCTGGGCGGCGTCGATATGCTGCGTGCGGTCTCGCTCGGCGAAAAGGTCGAGACCGGCGAGGCGGTCGTCGTGATCGGCGGCGGCAACGTCGCGTACGACGTGGCCCGCACGGTCGTTCGCCAGATCGCGTATGACACCGCCCGAACCGCCGCCCGGCTCGCGGGAACCGCGACCGTCAAACTCGTTTCGCTCGAAGGGGCCGAGGAGATGCCCGCCGACACCATCGAGATCGTCGAGGGCGACGAAGAGGGCGTCGAGCGTCAGAACGGCTGGGGTCCGACCGAGATCGTCCGTGACACGGACGGTAAGGTCACCGGCGTCGCATTTCGCAAATGTCTGCGGGTCTATGACGACGACCGCAAATTCTCGCCCGTTTATGACGATGACGACACGCTCACCATTCCGTGCGACACCGTTCTGATGGCGGTCGGCCAGGCACCGACACTCAAGTTCCTCGATGAGGGCGGCAAAGATGTCGAACTGATGAAGAACGGCTGGATCACCGTCGACAGGGAATCGCTCCAGACCTCGGCCAGCGACGTTTTTGTGACCGGCGACCTGGCCCACGGCACACGGCTCTTGATCGACGCCGTCGCCTCCGGCAAACATTGTGCCCGCTCGGTTTACCAGTTTCTGACCGGCCGCCGGATCGAGGCACACGCAACCACCTCGCACATCGTGCTCGATCAATATCGCCGCGAACGCGGCTATGAATCGCTGCGGCGGACCGAGGTGCCGACCATACATCCGGCCGAACGCCTAGAACACCCGGAAAATGTCGTCGAAACCGGTTTCACAAAAGAACAGGCGATGAGAGAAGCGTCGCGGTGCCTCGACTGCGGCGTGACGCCGGTCTTTGACGGCACGCGGTGCGTGCTCTGCGGCGGATGCGTCGATGTGTGCCCGACGAAATGTCTGAAGATCGTGTCGCTGGACGTGCTGGAACTGACCGGCGATGTTTCGGCCGCCGTCGAGGCCGCGATCGGTGCCGACCCCGAACTGAACGAAAACGCGGCGATCCTGAAGGACGAGGATCGCTGCATACGCTGTGCACTGTGCGCGATGCGCTGTCCGGTGGACGCGATCACGATGGAGCGAGTGGCATTCTCGACAACTTGGAGGTGCAAATGACAACGAAACCAGGAAAAGAAAGGTCTCGTTTTGATCCGGACCCTGTGCCGCGGCGCGATTTTCTCGGGCTGGCGGCGATCGCCGCGACCGCGATGGCGTTTTTTGTCTCGATCCTCGGGATGCTCAAACTCCCGAAAGCGGCGGTTCTGGCGTCACCGGCGAAGAAGTTCAACGTTTCGCTGCCCGACGGCCTCGCCGACGGCGAAGCTTTTGTCCCGCCCGGCAGGTCGGCGGCCGTATTTCGCGACTCCGAAGGCGTTTACGCGATATCGATCGTGTGTACGCATCTCGGCTGCATCGTAAAGGCCACGCCGGAGGGATTTGCGTGCCCGTGCCACGGTTCCGGGTTTGCCAAGGACGGCGCCGTGACCAAGGGGCCCGCGCCCAAACCGCTCCCGTGGCTCAAGGTGACAAAGAACGGCTCTGTTTATGTAGTTGACGAAGAAAAAAAGGTGCCCGCCGGCACCAAGGCATAAGCTATGAAAACCGCTGACCACTCGGCACTGTGGAATTTCTGGGAAAACCTGCGTTCGACCCCTCGGCGCCTGCTTGAGGTCACGTTTCGCAGCGGAGTCCCGAAAACGGACCGAACCCGGTCCTCATTTGTTTTCGGCAATGTATTCCTGCACCTGCATTCGGTCAGGACGCATCTCTGGAGCCTTCGCTGGAGCACGACGATGGGCCTCGGGATAGTTACGACGGCCGCGTTCCTGATCACGCTGATAACGGGCGTCCTTTTGATGTTCTACTACAAATCGTATCCGGACGTCGCGTATCAATCGATCAAGGATATCCACTTTGTAGTGCCGACGGGCCGGTTCATGCGCAACATTCACCGCTGGGCGGCAAATGTGATGGTCGTCGCGGTAATACTCCATATGGCGCGGACCTTTTACACCGCCGCGTACCGCAAGCCGCGAGAATTTAACTGGCTGATCGGCTGGGGGTTGTTGGTCACGACGCTTGCGCTGTCGTTCACGGGCTATCTTTTGCCGTGGGACCAGCTTGCATATTGGGCGATCACGATCGGTGCCAATATCGCACAATCGCCCCGCGAGATCACCGACGCCCTTAACCTGACCGATGTGATCGACATCGGCGGGCTTCAACGCGAACTTCTGCTCGGGTCGGACAAGGTCGGCGAGGAAGCACTGATACGCTTTTACCTTCTGCACGTAATGCTCCTGCCGATCACGCTGGTGGTTTTGATGGCCGTCCATTTTTGGCGTATCCGGAAGGACGGCGGGTTAGCACGCCCCGAGAATGCGGACGAGTTGGTCGAGGCCGAGGCAAGCGAAAACTATCCCGTCTTTACAGAAGCACCGCAGAAGACATATCACATCGCCGCTGTGGTCAAAGGCAAGACGACCGCCGTGAATAAGGGGCCTGAGCACACGCTTCCGTCGATGCCGCATCTGTTCTACGCGGAAATGGCGGTGTTCATGCTTACGGTACTGATATGCCTCGCACTCGCCATGTTCTCTGACGCCCCGCTCAAGGAGGCGGCCAACGCCCTCGTGCCCGAAAATCCGGCCAAGGCGCCATGGTATTTTCTTGGCCTGCAGGAGATCGTTTCATTCAGCGCGTTCATGGGCGGCATCGGCATCCCGGGACTCGTCGTCGTCGGATTGGGCCTGATACCGTTCCTCGACCGCGAGACCGAGGGGACGGGCGAATGGTTTGCCGGGCCGGGCGGTTGGCGTCTGGTCAAATGGTCCACGCTTGTTGGATTTGCCGCGTCGATCGGTGTCGAGGCGTTCGCCATTCGATTCGGATGGCTTCGCGAATGGTTTCCGAGCATACCGCAGCTTTTCATTACGTTCATCAACCCCGGCACGGTCCTGACACTCATTTACGCGGCGTATTCATTCTGGCTGGTCCGACGCTACAACTCGACCAGGGCAGGTGCATTGGGCCTTTTCACCTGTTTCCTGTGCGGCTTTATCGTACTGACCGTGATCGGAACGTATTTCAGAGGCCCGAACTGGGGATTTTACTGGTCGCCGGCAGATTGGCAGGCACACTAACCATATGAACAAGAATAAGTATCTATTGTTGTTCGCAAGCATTGGCGTCCTGCTTTTGCTGGTCGTTGCGGCTGTGTCCGAAAACTTCTTTAAGGAATGGCAGGGCATTCAAAAGGCCGCCAAGAATCAGGAGGGAGCGATCGATGTCCGCCTGAGGCAGATAGTGAACCCGAACCTAAAGGTCACCGACCGATGCGTCTCGTGTCACGTCGGGATGGCCCCGGGCGAACAGATCACGTCGAACCTGACGGTCGCCGGTGCGCACAAGCCGGTCTATCACTCCCCGACCGAGATGGGCTGTACTATCTGTCACGGCGGTCAGGGGCTGGCAACGGAAAAGAACGCTGCCCACGGTAATGTCGAGTTTTGGCCGGAACCGATGCTGCCCGCGAAATACGCCTATGCAAGCTGCGGTACCTGTCACACGCCGCTCAATGTTCCCAACTTGAAGACCTACGAGGCGGCCAAAAATACCTTCGAAAGACTCGATTGTTACGCCTGTCACCGCGTCGAAGGCCGCGGCGGCACGCTTCGCGTCGGCGGTGTCGGCGGTATGGAAGGGCCGGACCTTTCGGGTGTCGGCATCAAGGGCTACAACGCCGAATGGTACGCATTGCACCTTCAGAAGTCGCAGCAGGCGGTTGACGGCGACTGGAAAACGTCGTTCAAAGAGGTGTCCGACGCCGACCGCGAAAATCTGAAGATCTATCTCGGCACGCTGATGGGTGCGTCAAAACTGATCGAGGCCAAGGCTCAGTTTAACTCGGTCGGCTGTACCGGCTGTCATAAGGTCGGCAGTTTCGGCGGCGACGCCGGCGTCGACCTGTCACGGATCGGCGAACGCGATCCCGGCCAGCTCAATTTTACGAAGGTTCACGGCGAGCGTACGCTGACCAACTGGCACGAACAGCATTTCAAGTCGCCGTCGTCGACGGTGGCCGGATCACTTATGCCGGCACTCGGCCTGACGGACGATCAGATCGATCTGCTGACGATGTATATGCTCTCACTTCGCCGCCGCAGTTTGCCCGATCTGTACTTGCCGAAAGACCGGATCAGGGCAATGCGGTTCGGCGAACATGAGTTTGCGCTGAACGGAGCGACGATCTATTCAACGATCTGTTCGAGCTGCCACGGTGTCGACGGAAAAGGTAACCGTTTCGCGGGTATTGCGCCGTATCCGTCGATCGTCAGTACCGACTTTCTGTCGTTGGCGTCGGACGATTTTTTGTTTCAGACGATCAACAAGGGCCGTCCCGGCCGCCCGATGCTCGCCTGGGGCGAACGCGAGAACGGCCTCAAGCCGGACGATATCAGGGCGTTGGTCGCCTATATTCGCCAACTCGGCGGCAACGTCCAGCAGCAGCCCGACCCGAGGCCGCAGGTCTGGGCGACCGGTGACGTGAATACAGGCGCGAGGCTGTTCGCGTCAAACTGCTCCGGCTGCCACGGCAAGAATGCCGAGGGAGCGGACGGCCCGGGCCTTAACAACAAGGTGTTTTTGTCGTCGGTCACGGATACGTTTCTTGTTTCGACGATCGGCAACGGCCGCACCGGTACCGTCATGCAGGGATTTCTTAACCCGTCGCCGACGCGCCGCGAGCTGACACAAGCTGAGATCGAATCGGTCGTGGTCTATCTGCGGTCGCTGGGCGGCAAGTAGGGGTTTTATTGAGAAAAGGTTCAATTCGTCATTCAGATCTGAAGGGGAATCAATATGAGTAAGGAAATTTCGAGACGTGAATTTATGGCGAGGATGACTGCCGCCGGCTTTGGAGCACTGGCGGTATCGGCGACGAACGCCTGGGGCCTCGAGGCGATCACCAATCCGTTGGCCGTTTACCCAAATCGCGATTGGGAAAAGGTCTATCGCGACCTCTGGAAATACGACTCGACCTATACGTTTACCTGTGCCCCGAACGATACGCATAATTGCCTGCTCAACGCGTATGTCCGTGACGGCGTCGTCACCCGCATCGGGCCGTCGATGAAATACGGTCTGGCAAAGGACCTTGCCGGTAACGGCACGTCGCACCGCTGGGACCCGCGGGTCTGCCAAAAGGGCCTGGCGCTGACACGCCGGTTTTACGGTGACCGCAGGATCAATCAAACGATGGTTCGTGCCGGATACAAGCGATGGCACGACGACGGTTTCCCACGCGGCGCGGACGGACGGCCCGATCCCAGCTATTTTCAGCGTGCCCGCGACGAATGGGTCCGAATGCCGCACGCCGAGGCTGCGGCGATCGTTGCCGCCGCATTGAAGAACATTGCCGAAACCTACACCGGTGATGAGGGAAAACGCCGCCTGACCGAACAGCACTATGACGAGGCGGTCGTCGAAGCGACGCAGGGCGTCGGGACGCAGGTCATGAAGTTTCGCGGCGGTATGCCGCTGCTCGGAATGACGCGTATCTTCGGAATGTATCGAATGGCAAATTCGATGGCGTTGCTCGACGACGCGATCCGCAAGGTCGGCCCCGACAAAGCGATGGGCGGCAAGGGATTTGACAATTATTCGTGGCACACAGACCTGCCGCCCGGACATACGATGGTCACCGGCCAGCAAACGGTCGAGTTTGACCTTAACGCGGTCGAGCACGCCAAGACCGTCGTCGTTTGGGGAATGAACTGGATCGCGACCAAGATGCCGGACGCTCACTGGCTGACCGAGGCCCGGTTGAAAGGAACTCGCATCGTCGTGATCGCGTGCGAATATTCGGCGACGGCGACCAAGGGAGACGATGTCGTCGTGGTCCGACCGGGCACGACGCCGGCCCTGGCGTTGGGTTTTGCCAACGTGATCATGCGCGAAAACCTCTATGACGCCGAGTATGTCCGGCAATGGACCGATATGCCGCTGCTCGTTCGTATGGACTCGCTCAAGTATCTCAAGGCGAGCGAGGTCTTCGGCGGGGAGCCCGCGGTGCTAAAAAACACGTTTCTGGTCAAGGAGGGCGAAAAGGAACCGCCGCCGCTCCAGCAGACCGGGCAAAACGTAATTCCGGAAAAATTGCGTCTCGAATGGGGCGATTATGTCTGGTGGGACTCGAAGAAGAACGCTCCGCAGGCGTTGACACGCGACGAGGTCGGCAAAAATTCGAAGACCGCCGACGCAATGCTTGAGGGAGCGGTCGAAGTGACGCTCGCCGACGGTACCAAGGTCAAATGCCGGCCGGTCTTCGATCTGGTCAAAGAGTACGCGGCCCATTTCGATCCGAAGACCGTCGAAGAGATCACCTGGGCACCCGCCGCCGCGGTCGAAACGCTGGCACGCCATTTTGCAAAAGAGCCGGGAACGACGATGTTCGCGGTCGGCATGGGCCCGAATCAGTTCTTTAACAATGACAACAAGGACCGTGATACGATCCTGCTCGCGGCCCTGACCGGCAATGTCGGAAAGATCGGCGGCAATATCGGATCGTACGCCGGCAACTACCGGACGGCGCTTTACAACGGTGCTCCGCAGTACATCAACGAAAATCCGTTCGACCTCGAACTCGACCCGTCGAAACCGGCACGACCGAAACAATACTGGAAAGCCGAGTCAGCCCACTATTACAACCACGAAGATCACCCGCTGCGTGTCGGCAAGAAGCTGTTGACCGGCAAATCGCACATCCCGTGCCCGACCAAATCGCTGTGGTTCGCCAACGCCAACTCGATCCTCGGCAACGTAAAATGGCACTACAACACGGTCATCAACGTCCTGCCGAAGATAGAGTTGATCGCCGTAAACGAATGGTGGTGGTCAACGTCGTGCGAGTGGGCTGACGTCGTATTCGGGGTCGATTCGTGGGCCGAGCTGAAGCACCCGGATATGACCGCATCGGTCACAAATCCATTCCTGCTTGTGTTTCCCCGAACGCCGATCGAACGGATCTTCGATACAAAAGGCGACATCGAGGTCTTTGCTCTGGTTGCCTCAAAACTCGCCGAACTGACCGGCGATAACCGGTTCAACGACATGTGGAAATTCGTCAATGAGAACAACACTGACGTCTATCTGCAGCGGATCCTGGACAACTCGACGAACACCAAGGGTTATAACTTTAAGGATCTGCACGACAAGGCCCTCGAAGGGATACCGGCGTTGATGAACAGCCGAACGACACCGAAATCGGTCGGCTTTGACCAGGTCACCGACTCGATGCCCTGGTACACCAAGAGCGGCCGGCTCGAGTTTTACCGCGAAGAGGACGAGTTCATCGAGGCCGGCGAAAACCTGCCGGTCCATCGCGAACCGGTCGATTCGACCTTCTACGAACCGAACATCATCATCGCACCGCCGCACGAGGCGATACGGCCGGCCGGACCCGAGAGCTACGGAGCCAAACTCGACGACGTCAGCTGCGAGACCCGCTGCGGCCGCAACGTCGTTTACGCGTGGGCCGATGCCAAAAATACGGCCCATCCGCTGATGAAGGACGGTTATAAGTTTATTTTCCATACGCCGAAGTACCGCCACGGGGCACACACGACGCCGATCGATACCGATATGATCGCGATCCTCTTCGGGCCGTTCGGCGACATTTATCGCCGCGACAAACGGTCGCCGTTCGTGACCGAGGGTTATGTTGACATCAATCCGGCGGACGCCCGCGAACTCGGGATCGACGACGGCGATTACGTCTGGATAGACGCCGACCCCGAGGACCGCCCGTTCCGCGGCTGGGAAAAGGACCAGAAGAACTATGAATTTTCACGCCTGATGTGCCGGGCACGCTATTACCCGGGAACACCGCGGGGCATTACGCGAATGTGGTTCAACATGTACGGCACGACGCCCGGATCGCATCAGGGCCAGCGTGAACGAAAGGACGGCCTCGCCAAAAATCCTCGAACCGGATATCAGGGAATGTTCCGTTCGGGCTCGCACCAGTCGGCGACCCGCGGATGGTTAAAGCCGACGCTGATGACCGACTCGCTTGTCCGCAAGGGAATGTTCGGACAAGGAATGGGGAAGGGCTTTGCCGCCGATATTCACTGCCCGACCGGGGCACCGCGTGAATCTTTCATCAAGATCACACGGGCTGAGCCCGGCGGCATTGATGGAAAAGGGCATTGGCGTCCCGTGGATCTCGGCATCAGGCCGGCCGCGGAATCGGACCTGATGAAGAAGTATCTGTCAGGCGGATTTATCGGGACCAAATAGGGTTTGGGGAACAAAGTACAAAAAACACGGAGAATAAAATATGGCTCGCGTTAACAACTGGCAAATTGGAAGAGAGATGTCCTACTGGTATCCCGAATCCCGCCCGAAAAAGCAGTTTGCGGCGGTCTTCGACACCAACAAGTGCATCGCATGTCAAACCTGCACCCTGGCCTGCAAAACGACCTGGACGTCGGGCAAGGGACAGGAATATATGCTCTGGAACAACGTCGAGACCAAACCGTACGGTTCGTATCCGCTTGCGTGGGACCTGAACTTGCTCGGGTTGCTCGACGGGCAAAACTGGGAGCAGGGCGGCGATAAGACCGTTTATGGCGGCAGTACGATATTCGAATCGGCCCCGGCGGGCGAACGCGTACTTGCCTGGCGTCCGGGCGAAGAGGATTATTCGTACGCCAACGTCGGCGAGGACGATTGCGGCGGCGGCGTCGATCACGGAGCCAACATAATGGGCACCCACGACATGGCGTGGTTCTATTACCTTGCCCGCATCTGCAACCACTGCACTTATCCGGCTTGTCTGGCGTCGTGTCCCCGCGGCTCGATCTACAAACGGCCCGAGGACGGCATCGTGCTCGTTGATCAGGGCAGGTGCCGCGGCTATCAGGAATGTGTTCGGGGCTGCCCTTACAAGAAGGTCTTTTTCAACCCGATGACATCGACCTCCGAAAAATGCATTGCTTGTTTCCCAAAGGTCGAGACCGGACTTCAGCCGCAGTGCTTTGCCAATTGCATCGGCAAGATCCGAATGGCCGGATTCATCAACACGCCTGAAAATGCTCGTGCCGATAATCCTCTCGATTACCTCGTCCACATCAAGAAGATCGCGTTGCCGCTCTACCCGCAGTTCGGACTCGAGCCCAATGTGTACTATATTCCGCCGATCCATGTGCCGACGTCGTTCACGCGGCAGATGTTCGGCCCGGGCGTCGATGCCGCGGTCAAGACGTATCGCGAGATGGCGTCGGCGAATGATATGGACCTGATGGGGCTGCTCGGGCTGTTTGGTTCGACAGACCGGATGATGACCAAGTGGAAACGGGTCGGCGAGACCATCACGGGCCTCGACGACGATGGAAATTTGTTGGTCAACGTCCCGCTGCGCGAGCCGGTGCATATCCGTCCGGCGTATGACAAGCAATATCAGGTAACGCGGCAAAACTGCCCGTAACGCAGAACTGAAATGGGGTTAGTTATGAACAAAGCAGCAAAACTCACGATCTGGATGGTCATCCTGGGTTTATCGGCGAGCATTTCGTGCCGGCGGGCGGCGGTTGTCACGCCCGAGGTCATTGCCTTTACAAAGCCGGCCGTGACTCTCGATGCCAATGACAAAGCCTGGGACGATCTCTCGGTCCACGTTTCAAAACTCATTTTGCAGGACCTGGTAGACCCGCGGTTAATGACGCCCTCGACCCAGGAAATACAGGTCAAAGCGATAACAAATGGGTCAGAGATCGCCTTTCGGCTCGAGTGGCTCGATGATTCACAGAACGACCTGCCCGGGCCGCATCATTTTATGGATGGCTGTGCGGTGCAGGTCCCGGTCGTTATCGACAAAAATGTCCCGGCACCGCAAATGGGTGAGACGGGCAAATCGGTGCAGATCTCGTATTGGCGTTCCGACTGGCAGGCAATAATGGACGGCCGTGCGGACAATATCGCCAGCCTGTATCCAAATTCCGCCCCCGACCATTATCCTTTTGACGCAAAATCACTCGAAAAAGATCCGAACGCTCAAAAGAATATGGCATTGCGATACGCTCCGGCACGGGCACTCGGGAACCGCCGCGAAGGGCCGCGGGACACGCCCGTCGAAGACCTGATCGCCGAAGGCCCCGGCACGTTGTCGCCCAATCCGCAGCCGTTTTCGAACGGAAAAGGCGTCAAGACCAAGACCGGCTGGGCCGTGGTCATAACGAGGCCCGTTCCGGCCGGGTTGTCGACGGCAGCACCGTCGCAGATCGCATTTGCCGTTTGGGAAGGGTCGCACGACGAGGTCGGTGCGAGGAAAATGCGAACGGGCTGGGTGCCGCTCATGATGAAATAGTCCGTTTGCCGTTTCGGATCGTGACGATGCGTAAATTGAAGAATATCAGCGAGCTCCTGAAACTGCATGACGACCTTGACGCGATGTTCGTCGAGCATCAGCGGGCGTTGCTGCATTTTGAGCTTGAGACTGCGCTTGCGTTACTCGACCGTTACGAACGCTGCCTGTTTTTGCATATGCGGGACGAGGAAGAGGTCCTGATCCCGGTGTACGAGCGGCGGGCCGCGATCAAACGGGGCGGGGACGCCAAACTGCTGCTGGATGAGCATGAGAAAATGCGAGGGCTTTTGCACGCCTTTAGAACACAGATCGAGGTTGGAAAAGAGATGGATGATCCGGACCTTTGGCTGTTGAAACTGCTCGACCGCGAGGCCTTTTTCAAGCGGCTTTGCACCCATCACGATATGCGTGAAGAGCAGCATTTGTACCGTGCCCTCGATGACGCGCTGTCGGTCGGCGAAAAAGCGGAACTGCTCGGTCGCGTCACTTGCGGCTTTGCGATCGAGGCAGCTTATTTGGAGGCCACTATATGAAAGAGCAAGATCTGGAAGAGAAACTTATCCGCGAAGCGGCCGAATGGCGGCTCATCAGCCTGCTGTTCGAGTGCCCGACAGGGCAGTGGCTGGAGCAGGTCAGGAGCCTTGCCGCGGCTGTAAAGGACCCGCAATTAAAAAAGGCCGCCCGAGCGGCATCGGATGAGGCGAGCGAGGGAACTTATCACTCGATCTTCGGCCCGGGAGGCCCGGCACCCGCACGGGAAGTGACCTACCGGAGCTGGGTGCAGCCCGGCTACCTTCTGTCCGAACTTGCGGCATTTTACAAGGCTTTTTCTTATAAGCCCGATTCCGCCGAGATACTCGACCACATCGCGGTCGAAACGGGCTTCATCGCCTATTTGCGTCTGAAACAGGCTTACGCTGTCGCGTGTTCGGACGACGAACATGCCCGGACCACCGCGAAAGCCGCAAAGACCTTTGTCGCCGATCATCTGACAAAATCCGCCACGCACCTGAAACGGTCGCTTTCATTCTCCGGGGTCAATTATCTCGCGTTGACGAGTGCGGCATTGCTAAAGCGTGTGGGGAAGGACAAGGACAAAGATCCGCGTTCGCGAACCGCCCTGCCGGTGATGGAAAGCGTGACCGAAGACGAATTTGGCTGTGACGATTCGCCGCTCGAGGTGGCGTGGTGAACTGAGAAAATTAATGCCGATCCAACCGAGAACCACATTGTGAACTGCTAAAACTCGACACACCGCAAAAAGCGCATTGTCATATTTCCAGCAATTGGTTTTCAAGAATCTCCCACACCACATCCCCAACAAACACAAAAGGCGAACCGCGAGGCTCGCCTTTTGCATATTTGCTGATCCAATACTGGAGCCGGTGATCCGACTTGAACGGACGACCTGATGATTACAAA
>CAZQGN010000011.1:0-94747 GCA_964592865.1 uncultured Chloracidobacterium sp.
GGTGGTGCTTTCCGGCGAGACCAAAGAGCCGCAGCGGACGATCCCGTTCGGCCTGGTGGCCGGGCTCATCGTGGTCGCGGTGCTGTACATCTTTGTTCAGGTCGTCAGCATCGGCACGCTGCCCGGACTCGCCGCCTCGGAACGCCCGATCGCCGACGCGGCCGCCGCGTTCCTCGGACCGTTCGGGGCGGCGCTGATCACGCTCGGTGCCCTGGTCTCGATATTCGGCAATCTGAACGTCGGCGTTTTGAGTTCGACAAGGCTGCTTTTTGCCATGTCCGAACAGCGTGACCTGCCGGCGGTCTTCGAAAAGACTCATTCCAAATTTAAGACACCGTATGTATCGATCCTCGCCACTTCGGCCGTGATCCTGGTGCTCACTATCCAGTCGTCGTTCCTGACCGCCGTCGCGATCGCGACCATTACGCGGCTGCTGGTCTACGCGACCACATTGATATCGCTGCCGATCTTTCGCCGCCGCGAGGGAATGCCCCCGGCGCCGTTCGCCGCGCCGATGGGCGTCGTTTCGGCGATGATCTCGCTGGGGTTGATCGTCTGGCTTCTGACGAACGTCGATTTTCGCAAAGAGGGGCTGGCGGTGATAATTACGATCGTGGTCGGTGTGGCCATCTTTCTCGCCAATAAGGCGTGGCGGCACTTTGCGGCAGACCCGGTCTCGACCGGCCCGGACCAGCAGTAACCCTTGTCAGTTCCCTCAAGTCCAAAAGAATGCACCATTTGCGGCGGCCGGCTGACGGCGGCCATTTCGGACATTGTCCCGGCCGGCGAAATGGTCGGTTACACGATACTCGACTGCGAGGAGTGCGGTCTGGGCGTCCTCGACCCGCAGCCTGACGACCTCGACCGGCACTACGAAGACTATTACGGCGGCAGACACGGTTTTACACGCGACTATCGTGCGAATCGGCGGCTTTACAGGCTCGAGCGGTCTGCACCGACGGTCGGCGGCCGAATGGTGCTCGATATCGGTTTTGGCGACGGCTCGTTTCTGAGGGCGGCCAAACGCCGCGGCTGGACGACCGTCGGAACTGAGCGAAACGCCCGGCTCGACGACAACGACGGCATCGCGGTCTTTGCGGACCTGGACGCGGTTCGCACGTCGTTTGGCGGCGGGGCATTCGATGCGGTCACCTGCTGGCACACGCTTGAGCATTTTCGCGATCCGGCCGATCTGCTCGATCAGATCCACGGCCTTTTGGCGGACGACGGCCTGCTGCTGATCGCCGTGCCCGACTATCACGGACGCCAATCACGCATTTTCGGCCGGTACTGGCTGCATCTGGACGTGCCGCGGCACCTTTACCATTTTGGGCCGGAACCGATCCGCCGGCTGTTAACGGAGCACGGATTCAGGATCGGCGGGATGTCGCATCACGAATTTGAGTATGACGTGATGGGCTGGGCACAGAGCCTGCTGAACCGGATGTTTTCGGCCCAGGACGTTTTCTTTCGCACGCTGGCCGGCCGGCCGACAGATGCCGGAGCCGGCAGCCGTGTAGTAAACTTCGTTTTGGGCGCGTTATTTTCGGCGGTTTCACTCCCGATGGTGCTCATCGACGCCGTCGGCGGACGCGGCGGAACACTCGTCGTGAGAGCTACGAAAATAAACGCGGCGGGCGGCCTGCCGGCCAAATGATCACTGACAAATGTCAAACCAGGAAGAAAACAACGAGGGCTTTTTTGCCAAAAAAACCGAGTGGCTGATCGCGGTCGGCCTCGTGGCCGTGTGTCTCGCGATCTATGCTCAAACCTTCGGTTTTGAATTCATCAACATCGACGACAGGGCGTACATTTTTGAGAATCCGGCGGTCCTGAGCGGCCTGAATTCACGCTCGATGTACTGGGCCATGACGGCATTTCACTCCGGCAACTGGCACCCCGTGACCTGGCTGTCGCATATGCTCGACGTGACGCTCTTCGGCCAGAACGCCGGGATGCATCACGCGACCAATGTCCTGTTTCATTGTATCGGGTCGGTACTCGCGTACTTTGCCTTTAAGCGTCTGACCGGCAGCGTCGGCCAGGCGGCGATGATCGCTTTTCTGTTTGCCGTGCACCCGACGCATGTTGAGTCGGTCGCCTGGGTCGCCGAGCGGCGTG
Organism: uncultured Chloracidobacterium sp.; assembly: GCA_964592865.1. Classification (GTDB taxonomy): domain Bacteria; phylum Acidobacteriota; class Blastocatellia; order Pyrinomonadales; family Pyrinomonadaceae; genus OLB17. Next base: position 2,122 of record CAZQGN010000011.1, read on the forward strand.
ACGTTTTAAGCGTCGTGTTTTGGATGCTGACGATGCTCGCGTATTTCCGGTACAGCGACGCGGTCAGGGAGCGGACATCTTCGCCAACGCTCTGGATGACGGCGACCACGGTATTTTTCGCCCTCGGGCTGATGTCCAAGCCGATGCTCGTGACGCTGCCCTTCGCGTTGATCCTGTGCGATTTCTGGAGCCTCGGCCGGCTGAAGAAGATCGGCGACCTTAAAGGCCTGTTAATCGAAAAGATACCGCTGTTTGCTCTGACCGCCGCTTCGAGTGTGATCACTTTTCTGGCTCAGTCATCCGCCGGGGCGACCGTGGCCCTCGAACAAATGCCGATCGGCGAGCGCCTCGCAAATTCATCGCAGGCCTACGCGAAGTACATCATCATGATGTTCTACCCGCGGAATCTCGGCCTCTCGTATCCGATCGATTATCCCGTCGACCCGCTCAAGACCATCGGCAGCGTTTTGCTGATCCTGACGGTCAGCCTTTATTTCTGGACGCAGCGATCCGCAAGGCCGTACCTTTTGATGGGTTGGCTGTGGTTTCTCGGAACACTGGTTCCGGTGATCGGGCTCGTGCAGGTCGGGCTCCAGAGCCATGCCGACCGATACACCTACATACCGTATTTCGGGCTTTTTCTGATCATTACCGGGCTCGCGGGCGAGTTGGTCGGCAAATACCGAATAGACAAACGGGCTGCGGCGGCCGCCGCGGCGATCGTGATCTGCGTCCTCAGCGGTGTCGCCTACGTTCAGGCTTCGCATTGGCGGACGAGCGAGACGCTTTACACCCACACACTGTCATTCACGAGCAAGAACTACTTTTTGATGACCAATCTCTGTCTCTATTATGTTAAAAATAGTACGGTCGAGATCGCCGAACGCCAATGTACCGAACTGCTCGAGGCCACCCCGCCGACCGCCGAAGGGTACAACATTCTCGGCCTTTTGAGGACCGAGACGGGCCGCGTCGACGACGGCATCGCGTATTTTGAAAAGGCGATAAAACTGCGGCCCGATTGGGGCATTCTTCACGCCCATTCGGCGATGGCGTTGTCGAAGGCCGGACGGACCGTCGAGGCCGAAAAAGAGATCGCGATCGCCAAGGCATCGACCGACGGCAGCGTAAACCGTCCGACACTCGCCCGCGTAATGAACGAATTTGCCATGGCGATGGAAAAACGCGGCCAGACCGGCATCGCTCTTCAATACTATGACCAAGCCGCCGCCGCGGATCCGGCTTTTAAGGAAGCGGCGTCAAACGCGGCCCGCCTTCGCGGCAAGAATTGACCGGCGGCCCGTTCTTTGCAATATGAAGAAACCATTACTCATCATTATCGCAATTCTGGCCGCGGCGGCATTTGCCGGGGCTCAAACGATCGAGGACAGCAGCCGCCGTACGATCGGCTATATCTCGTCGAGCGGCACGGTCGAGGACAGTAGCCGCCGAACGATCGGTTATATCTCGTCGAGCGGCACGGTCGAGGACAGCAGCCGGCGGACGATCGGCTATCTGACCAAGAGCGGCACCGTCGAGAACAGCAGCCGAAGTACGATCGGCTATATCACCTCGAACGGCACGGTCGAAAATTCGAGCCGCTCGACCATCGGGTATGTCAATTCTAACGGCACGGTCGAGGACAGTTCACGCCGCACGATCGGCTATGCAAAGGATGTCGATCAGCGGCACGCCGCACTGTTTTTCTTTTTCTTTTTCAGGAAGTGACAATATGATCAGAGCGTTCGCCGCAGTTGTACTTGCTTGTGTAATTTCATCCGCCGTTTTTGGCCAATCAGCGATAGTGCCGATAGTCGAACTGCGCGGCGGCGGCCTGCTCGGAGGCGTTCGCGACGGCAAATGGGTCGAGCCGAGCCTCGCGTTTGAGGCGCTGACCGAGGCGTCAAAGGTCAAACTGGTCGGCCTTGGCGGCGTCGAAAAAACCTCGCCGATCGCCCTTAAACGCGGGCCCGTCGAGGATGTCTGCGAAGATTTCTACCGGATGGAACTCGGCCTGGAGCCTCGCAGCGGGATCGCGATCGGCACCTCGGCAGGTTGGGACCCGATGCCGCGGGCGGTCAGGAAACTTAGCGCGGACACGGCCGGCAATCGCGCCGCCGCGGCGGCCCTGCTCCGCACAAAACGGATAACACGGTCAAAGATCGTCATTACCGGCGCTTATGGCACCGATCTCGACGGTGACGGCACGAGCGAGACGATAATCAGTGCGACGTACTCGAAACGCGGATTTAACGAGGGCACATCGGTCGGCGACTATTCATTTGTGATGATCCGCCGCACGGTCGGCGGCAGGACGTCCAACCAACTTGTCGACGGCGAATTTATCCGAAACAGTACCGAGTTTGGGGCTCCGAATCAGTATGAGGTACAGGCGATCGCTGACCTGAACGGAGACGGCAAGATGGAGATCGTCGTCTATTCACAGTACTACGAGGGAGCCGGCACCGCCGCGTTCGAATTTGCCGGCGGCCGGCCGAAACATATCAAGGTGATGACGATCGGCTGCGGCGTTTAGGCAAAGACGCCTTCGCCGAGAAAGTTTCGACGCAAATAGGTGATCGTGTCCTGCAGCGTTTCCTGCGGGTCGCGAGGGCTGAAACCGAGCTCCTCCATCGCCTTTGCCGAGTCGAAATACCAGAAATACTCAGCCTGTTCGACCTCATTCGGCATAACGGGCGACGTCTTACCCCAATTTTTGTAAACCGAACTGATCAGGCTCGAACCCGCCATCGCAAACTTTTTGGGCACCTTCAGCATCGGAGCCGAAACGCCCGAGAGTCGCGCGAGCCGGCCGAAAAACTGCTCGAACGTCATGTTCTCAGCACCGAGCAGGTACCTTTCCTGATGCCGCCCTTTGTCCAGGGCTGAAATAAACGCGGCAGCTGCATCCCGGACGTCAACAAAATTCAATCCGCCGCCCGGACTGTACGGCACCTTCTTGCCCAGAAAATCAAGCACGGGCTTGGTCGAGCTCAGACGTTCGTCGTCGGGCCCGAGCAGGAGCGACGGGTTCATGATGACAAGCCGTCGGCCCTCACCGCCAAAATTTTCGAGCGCCGCCCTTTCCTGATAGTACTTTGAGGCGTAATAAGCCCAACGAGTGAGTATGTCGATCGGCTGCGGATATGTTTCATCCACGATCTGTTCGTCCTCGGTCACGGCGATAGTTCCGCTCGACGACGCCAGGATCAGCGTACTGACGTCCGCCTCGTCAGCGGCCTCGCACAGGACGCGTGTTCCCTCGAGATGGATCTTGTTCATCGCGGCCGCGTCGTCATTGTCGCGCGAGACCTTGCCGGCGAGGTGAAAAATTGCCGAAACGTTCTTACACGCCTTGGCCACCGCTTCGCGGTCGGTCACCGAGCCCTCGACGGCCTTGATGCCGGCGTCCTTCATCCACTCGGGCACGTGCGACGCCATGACCTTAAGATTTGACTCGCCGGCATCCAGAAACTGCCTGACGATGTGCGTACCGAGAAACCCGGTCCCGCCGGTGATGAGAATACGCTTTTCTGTTTTTGCTATTGCTTTAGACTTGGCCATACCTTTTATTAACGCGGAGACGCGTCCTCGGCGGTCTCTGCGTTTAAAACTTCCCTAAAACTTCCTCTGTATCGGATGAGCCTCCGTATTGAATACGATCTTCTTGAGGTCCAGCGTCTTATCCGGTGCGAAAAGCAAGTAAAAATACTTGAATGTTTCAGCCAGCACGAAGCTGTGCATATAGTCCGTCTTTTCTTTGGTCACGACGCTCTTTAACCCTGCATAGGCGACGTCCGTGCGGCAATGTTTCACAAAATCGTCGAACATCTGCTTGCCCATCGCCAGGTATTTCGGATCTTTGGTGTACTGATAGAGATAATATGTCGATTCGACGATCTCGGGCCGAAGCGGGTAACCGGCGGACTCGACCTTGCCGGTACGGTAATTATAGACCTCGGGCTCGATGCCGTTGGCCTGCCACATCTTGAACATCGAATCCTGCAACGCACGGGCCCGATTCAGGTCGCCGTCGAGCGCCAGCAGACCCGGAAAAAAGGCGTCGAGGGCTCCGGTCGTCGTTTCGGTCCGCTTGCCGGTATTCATATCCGCGTGGCCGTACCAAAGGTCGGCATTGACCTCGCGGCCCTGCACGTTGAGCTTAGACATTCTGGGGCCTTCGTCCGCCAGGTACGAATGGACCTTGGCGATCGAATCTTCCCACATATCGCGGCATTCCTTATCGTTGAAAAGGATCGCGGCCTTGAGCAGGTACTCGTAGTACGAGTCGATCTCGGCGCTGACGTGGCTGTCGGTATTGGTCCATTTGCCGGTTTCGACATTGATATTTGTCCCGACCAGGCCGATCGGCGAGCGGCGGGCATAGGTCTCAACGAGCGCTCGTTTTGCCTTATCGTAATAGACGGGTTTGCCCGTCAATTTCGCGAGTGTGCCAAATTCGATCAGCAGCGTGCCCGTTTCGGCGGGGTTTGAGACCGCGCCAGAGGTCTTGCCGGTCTTGAGATTGACATTTTTGTACGGCAGACCGGTGGGCGAATCGAAAACCGGCAGCAATCTACGGCCGAGATCGTCCGCCAGAGCGAGCAGCCGCTTGTCGCCGGTCATCTGATAGCTCGAGAGCAGGCCGCCGAGGATGCGTATCGTTATCTCAAAATTTTGGACCGAAATATCCTTGTCAAACGACAGATTTTTGACGATGTACTCGCGGGTCCGGTCGGCCTCGTCCTTGAACCCGAGCAGATACAGCGAGTCGAGCGAGTCCACCGGCGTCATCAATATCGACTGGCCGTACCAGTCGCGGCACGTTTTGGATATCGGCTTTAGGTCGTCGTGTCCCCAGCAGTGCTGCTTGTAGCCGTTCCAGGCGTGCATAAACTCAGCCTTGACCTGCTTGACCACCGCATCGCGATCGACTTTTGGCGGAGTTTGAGCGGCCGCCTGTCCGGCCGCTAGGGCCGTGAGCACGCACAACGCCGTTAGGATGAATTTACGCGTTTTCATAGGTTGACCTATTTATTGAGCAATACGGGGTCGCCAAAGCCGAGTTCCCTGAGCCGCGGCAGCTGCGTTTTTGCGTCGCCGACGACGAGCCAGATCATCTTATTGGCGTCGAGATACTTTGCCGACAGATCCTTGATCTGCTGGACCGTCATATTCTTTACGACCAGTTCGCGGTCCTTGACGTACGTCGGCTTCCAGCCATACTTGCCGACATTCTCGAGCATATTCAGCTTGGCTCCGGCGGTCTCAAACGCCCGTGCGTTGCTCTTGACCAGAAAGCCCTTGGTCGTTTCGAGGTCATTCTCGTTATAGTTCTTGCCGTAATCAAGCAGGATGCTCTTGACCAACTGAGCGGATTCGAGCGTGACGTTCGTCCGGACGCCGCTCGCGATCGTAAACGCCCCGGCGCTCCTGGTCCCGGCAAAGTTCGAGTTGATCCCGTAGGTGTAGCCCTTGCCTTCACGAAGCTGCTGGGTCAGCTGCGAGGCAAAACCGCCGCCGCCGAGAATGTAATTCATCACGGTCGCGGGGTAGAAGTCTTTATCCGTGGCCGCAAGTGCCGGATAGCCGAACCTGAGAACCGACTGTTTGGCGTCCGGAACGTCGTAAAAATAGACCTGTGACCTCGCCGGCGTGCCTGGCGTCACGTATGTCGGGACGGTCACTTTTTTCGCCTTCCACGATCTGGCCAGCCCGTCGAGCGACTTGACGACAGTCGCCTTGTTCAACGCACCGACGACGTTCATCCGGGCGATCGAAGGCGAAAGATTCTTAGCGTAAAACGCCTTCAGATCGTCGAGAGTGATCGCATTTACCGACTCGCTTGTGCCAAGCGGGCTGCGCGAACGGATATTGTCCTTGCCGTAGATCAGCATCTGGAAATTGTTCTGGGCGATCGCATTCGGGTTGGCCTGCTGCTGGCGGATCTGGCTCAACACGGCCTGTTTGGTAAGCTCAAATTCCTTGGCGTCCCAACGCGGTTCCAGAAGGATCTCCTGAACCAGTTCGAGGGTCTTGGCGTAATTTTTTGCGAGCGTGTTGACCGAGATCCGCACGTCTTCGGTGCCGGCACTGACGTTGATGGCGGCGCCGAGCTGCTGGATCGCTTCTTCAAGTTCCTCAGGGGTCCGGCGGGCGGTGCCCTGGGTCATCATACGAGCCGTGAGATTGGCGACGCCGACCTTTTTGATATCGTCCATCAACAGTCCGCCGTCGATAGCGATCTCAAACTGGACCAGAGGCACCTCGTTATTCTCGATGCCGAATACCCGCATTCCGTTCGACAATTTGTCGGTCCAGACCGTCGGAACCTTAACCTCGGGTGCGGGCCCGTAAGGCGGTTCGATCGTGCGGTCAAACGATGACGGCGTCCGCTGATATGTGGCGGCCGCATTCGGATCGACGGCACTTTCGGCTCCCTGAACGATCTTTTCCTCGACGACCTCGGCTTTTTTCGAGCCCTCAAGAGCGAGAGCCGGTTTGCCCTTCGGCACAAAACTGGTGGCGACAAAATTCCTGCCTTTGACGTATTTTTGATAAACACGCATCACGTCGGCGGGCGTGACAGCGAGAATATTCTTGATATCCTGCTCGGCAAAACCGGGATCGCCGGCAAAAATGTTGTACTGCGTCAACTGAACGCCCTTGCCGAGTACGCTCGAAAGCGAATTGTAAAACTGGGTTTCCTGGCCGGCCTTGATGCGGCTCAGGTCCTTTTCGGAGATGCCCTCGCGTTCGAATCTGGCAAAAGCCTCGTTCACGGCGGCGGCGACCTCGTCGAGGTCCTTGTCCGGATAGGCCCGCACCGAAAGCTCAAGGTTGCCGGCAAGTTCGGACGTCGAGTTAAAGATGTTGACGTTCGGCGCTAGTTTACGTTCCTCTACGATCACTTTGTAGAACGGTGCACGCTTGCCGCGTGAAAGATACGACGAAAGCACATCAAGCGCGTACGAATCGGGGTTGTAATCCTCGACCGTCGGCCACGCCATCGTCAGTTCGGGCACGTTCGCAAAGTTGTCCTCGTGATAGAGCTTGACGGTCTCTTTGACCACGCCGGGACGCTTTTGCAGCGGGGTTATATCCTCACCGCGTTTGATCTCGCTGAAATATTTTTCGACCCATTTCTTCGCCTGGGCGGTGTCAAAATCGCCTGCCACGGTCAGCGTCACGTTGTTCGGCACGTACCACCGGCGAAAAAACTCCTTGACGTCCTCGAGTTTGGCGTTGTCGAGGTCCTCAAGCGAACCGATGACCTGCCAATTGTACGGGTGATCGGCCGGAAACAATGCCTTGTCGATCACATACGAAGTGTGGCCGTACGGGTTGTTATCGACACCCTGACGCTTTTCGTTCTTGACGACCTGTTTTTCTTTTGCCAGGACAGGTTCGGTGACGGTGTTTATAAACCATCCAAGCTTGTCGGCCTCGGCCCAGAGCATCTTTTCGAGTGCGTCCTTGGGCACGGTCTGAAGATAATTCGTGCGGTCGCGACTTGTCGAACCGTTGGCCCCCGACCCGCCGATGCGTGCCGTCAGCTTATCGAGCCCGCCTTTGCCGAGGTTTTCGGACTCAAGGAACAAAAGGTGTTCGAATAAGTGTGCAAAACCCGTCCGGCCCGCCTTTTCGCGTGCCGAGCCGACGTGGGCCGTAAGCGAAACGGCCACCACCGGGTCCGAGCGGTCAACGTGAAAGATGACCTGCAGGCCGTTGGGAAGCGTGAACTTCTCAAAATCGACCTTGAACGAAGGGCCGTTGGCCGCAGTTTGCGCGGCCGCCGACAGAACTGAAACACAAACGATCGAGACAAGAATGACTGCTTTTAGAATCTTCATATTTATTGCCCGGCGAATTTTGACGCCGGGATATATACGTACCTGAGGTGGCAAGGTTATCGCCGGCACCAACTAATTATCGATCACGGGCTCCTGTTTGCGTGACTTACGGCGTTCGGCCTTCCAGACCTTTCTGATCGCCTCGACGTCAAACTTGTCACGCTTGCCGTCCCGCATATTTTCGATCTCATGCTGGACGCGGGCCGCGATCAGTCGATAGGCTTCGGTATTTGGAACACCGTGGACCATTTTCGCGAGTTCGTCATATTCGAGGAACTTCCCGACCTTGCCCCCGATCTTGGCCCCGATGCTGCTGCCCTTGGGGATGATCGTGCCCTTCGGGAACGCGTCGTACGTGCCCCAGATGTAGATCGGCAGGATACCGATCTTCTGATTCAGAGCCAGATAACCGATGATCGGCTTGAACTCGGTGATCTGGCCTGACTCTTGCCGGCCGCCCTCGGGAAAGATCAGGGCGTTGTAACCTTCGCTAAGGATCTGGGTCACATGACGAAGCGATTGCCGCAGGCTGCCGGTGCGCTCGATCGGAACGAGGGTCGTAAAATTATTCATATACGCACGCTTGTATTTGGTGTCGAACCAATAATCGGCCGCGGCGACCGCCACCGTCTGTTCGGCGACGTCCTTGCCGAGCGCCTTTTTAACAAGCCCCGTATCGATATGCGAGGTGTGATTGGGCGCGACGATGAAATTGGTGTGTTGCGGAACGTTTGCCTCGCCCTCGATCCGCGTGTCCAGAACACCCTCGTAGAGCGTATCCTGGGCAAAATCGACGATCGCGTTGCCGACCCGGCGAACGATCGACGGTATCACGATCTCCTCCTCGTCCTTTTTCTCTTCGACCCGCGGTTCGTCTGCCAGTTTTTTGGATTTATCGACCCGCTGCACGGCCGTGAGCAGTTCGCGTACCGATTGGACCTCGCTCAGCGTATCCGGCGAAGCGACTCGGCCGCCCGCGTCCTCGACGGCGGCCTGCAGTTCGACGAACATCAGCGAATCAAACCCGAGATCGGCAAGTTTGTCCTCCATCACGACGTCGGACAGCGGGCGGTTTGATACGCTGGCGACGATCTTTCGTATCCAGAGTGCGTTGTCGTCACCTTTCGCTTCGACGACCGTTTTGGTCTTGGACTTGGCGCGGTCCTCAAGCGTCTGGAGCATTTCGACCACCTCGGGACGCTTTACCTTGCGGGTAGCTGTTCGCGGCAGTTCGAAGGGCGTGATATGCAGCACCTTGACACGCTTAAAGAACGGCAGTCCGGCCGAAACCTCACGGAAATGTTCCTCGACCTTTTTGTTCGCCTCAGAACGCGTGAGAGCGATGTCAAACTCATAATCCGGCACGACGAGGGCCGCGATCTTTTCGCCGCCGTCGTCGTCCTGGAGCCCGACGACGCTCATTTCCTTGATAAAGCTCGATTTGCTGTAGAGGTCCTCGATCTCGTCGGGGTAGATGTTCTTTCCGTTAGAGTCGATGATCACGTCCTTTGACCGTCCGACAATGTACAGATTGCCGTCCTCGTCGAGTTTGCCGAGGTCGCCGGTCTTCAGCCAACGATCCTGCAGTACCGCATCGGTCGCCTTTTCGTTGTTGTAATAGCCGAGCATGACGTTCTGGCCGCGTGCGAGCACCTCGCCCACGCCGTTCTCATCCGGCGAGTCGATCTTGACCTCGACGCCCGGCAGCGGTTTACCGACACTGCCGCGAAGCAGTTTATTGCCCGGCCGGGCAACCGTCAGCACCGGCGACGATTCGGTCAGGCCGTAACCCTCGAGCACGGTAAACCCGAGCCCGTGAAGGTCCTTTTGCACCTTTTCGCTGAGCGCCGAGCCGCCCGAGATCAGATACCGCATCTTGCCGCCCATGCCCTGATGGATCGGGAAAAAGACGATCGGACCGAGATTGAACGGCGTATTGTCGCGGATCCAGGCATTAAACTCGATGACGTTGTCCGCCAGGTCGGCGATCCAGTCGCCGCGTTCGCGCAGGCGCGTCTTGATGCGGCGATGGAGCATCTCCCAGAGCGCGGGAACGCCGACCATGCCGGTCACGTGGCCGTTCTCGATCGTGTGCGAGAGGTCCTCGGCCGTTAGTTCGTTGAGGTACGTGATCTGTGTTCCGTTCGAGAAAGGCGTGAGGAAACCGGCCGAAAATTCGAACGTGTGATGCATCGGCAATACCGACAAAACACCGTCGGTGATGTCCATATCGAGCACGCTCGAAAGCATCGAGATCATATTGACAAAATTTTTGTGCGAGAGCATGACCGCCTTTGGCGTGCCGGTCGTGCCGGACGTAAAGATCAGCGACGCGACCGAACCCGAATGGACCTTTGCGGGAAGAAGCGCGTTGCGCTTTGCCTCCTCGATCTCGGTCTGTATCTCGAACACCTCGTCAAAGGTCCAGACGGCGACCTCGAGTCCGGCCTCTTTGAGCTTTTCGGCGATCTCGGGGTATTCGCCGGCGAGCTTTGGCGACAACACGATCGCGGACGCCTCACCGGCCTTGGCAAAGGCGATGATCTCGGTGACCGAACTCGCCGGATCGATCGGGATCGCGGTCGCACCGGCTTTAAGAATGCCGAAATACGTCATTCCCCACTCGGGCATGTTGTTTGAGAACAAAATGACCCGATCGCCGTGCTTGATGCCGTGGCTGGCGAGATAGCCGGCGGCCCGCATCGTCAGTTCGCGAACGTCCTCGTAAGTGTACTGTTCCTTGCGGCCGCCGCGTTCGATACGCATCGCGACGCGGGTCGGAAATCGCTTGACCGATGTTTCAAACAGATCGAGCAGGTCCTTGTAGGTATAGGAACGCTTTTCGACGGCCTTCAGTTCCTCTTCGAGGGTCGGCAGGACCCACTTTCGCATGCCCGGGAAATGGACATTCAGCCAGTAATCGTACCAATCGAGCTTTTCCGGATACCATGGCAACAACGCCTTTTCCTTCTCGCGGATCATCGAGTGCAGGGCACGGACGTTGTCCGAGCGGTAGAGATACTCGTTGTCGATCATGAAGGGTTTGAACATCGCAAACGCGTCCATCGTTTCCTTGGTCGTCTGCTCGAACGACTCGACCGACTTTCGGAGGTCCGAGACGATATTGCCGATCCGGCCGCCGCCCCAACGCGGACTTGCCTTATCCAGCATCTTGTCGGCCTGCTTTGCCAACTTGTTGAGCATCGGCGCCGACGTCAGCTGATAGGTGCGGTTTGTGACGGTTTGGGTCTCGACCATGCCGGCGAGTTTGTTGACGAACTTGTTGCCGGTCTCCTTATCCTGGTAATGCTGCCGCTTATAAAGCCCGACGAGCCCGACGATACGCTTCATATCGTTCGGGTTCGAGTCGCCCGACGACGCCTGAAAAACGAGCGGCGGCTTGTCATCGACGAGCGCGTTTGCGGCCGCGGCCAGTATCGCCCCCGAGACCATATCGACCGGAATAATGTCGAGGATCAGCTTTTCGTTGACGGGAATTATCGGCTGGCCGCGAAGCGCGATCAGGATGAGCGGAGCGGTCGTTGTAAAGCCTTCGTTCCAGCCCGGAAACGGATACGCCTGCGACGATTCGACGATCGACGGGCGCACGAGCACCTTGACGATGTCGTCCTGCGAAGCGATGATCTGCTCGGCCAGCGATTTGGAATAGGTGTAAATATTGGTCCAGCCCCAATACTCGGCACGCTCGGAGCCGAGTTCGGTCGTGCGCTCGCGGATCCACATCTTGCGTTCGCGAAAGATGGCCGATTTCAGCTCGGCCTCGTCGTCCGGATCGCGGCCCTCTTCGATAAATCTCGCACGCGCCTGCTCGCGGAACTTGGCGGCTTGGACGGCGTCGTCCGCCTCCTGACGTGCCTGTTCGCTCAGGCGGGCACAGTCCTCGACCTCGCGATTGACGTCAAACGTCGTTCCGACAAGCTCGTTCTTACGCGGAAAATAGCCGACGACCGGTTCGTTTTCCCAGATCGGCCCGCTGCGTTTGCCCGCCACAAAACACGTCGAAACGTGAACGACGCGCGGTTTTTTCATCATTCGGGCAAGTTTGATGATGTTGTTTGAACCGACTACATTCGTCCTCAGGGCAGATTCAAGCGGCGGATTGAATGTCACATTGCCGGCGCCGTTAATGATGATGTCGGTATCACGCATTATCTTCTTTGCGTCCTTTTCGTCGAGGCCGAGATATTCGTTGCCGACATCGCCGTTGACGGGCACGACCTTAGCCTTGATGAAATCCTCGAAACCGTCACCGTACTTTTCACGCAGCGGATCGAACGTCGGGCTCGTAACAATGCTCGTCCAAAACCGGATCTTCGACTCGTTGGCATCCCGCGCCCGAACTGTCGCATACACCTTTCCGATATCCGGAAAATTATGCAATAGCATCGACAGCGTCACCTTGCCGACAAAGCCGGTCCCGCCGATAAAGAAGATCTTCTTACCCTTAAATATTTCTGTTGGTGATAGTTTCATTTCATCACGGAGTGCGGACACTCTTGTCCGCATCGCCGGTCCCGCCGGCGAGATGTTCCCTGTTATTGCTTCTCGCTCATCGTTACAAAGACCCTTCGTGCCGAAGCGGCATTCATGCGGACAAGCGTGTCCGCACTGCAACAGGTCCCGCCGGCGAGATATTCCCTGCCGTTATTTCTCGCTTATCGGTGCTAAGACCTTTCGCGCCGAAGCGGCGCTCATGCGGACAAGAGTGTCCGCACTCCGCCTATTTCCCGCACCGATCCTTGTTCCCAAAATTATCGGGCTGGCGGCTCCATCCTGTTTGGCCGCGGCGATTCTTGACCTTTACCCACCATACGTCGATCGGTAACCGGATCTGTTTATACAGCGTCTGGTCATACGGGTCGCCCTGAAAAATGCGGCCCTTGTACCAGATCTTGCTAAAGCCTTCGCCGAGGTACGTGAGCAGATATAGATTGTCGCCGCGTCTAAGTTTGACGTTGTCGAGCGTCGTGTTTTTGAGAACGCGGACGATGCCCGCGCGCGTGGTGATGACAGTGCCGGTGACGCCGCTTACCTTTTCGCCATTTTTCAGGCGAAAGGCGATCGGCGAACCGTCACGCATCGCCGTCCGAACGACGGTCGGCTTTTCGACGGTCCATTCCCTATAACTGCAGCACTCAAAGGGACATGCACCTTTATCGACAAACGGCATCCGCGGACCGCCGGACTGAGCGGATGCTCCGCCAACATATAGTGACGCGATAAAAAGAACGGCTGAAATTACTTTACTCTTCACAAACTGTCTCCAATTCTTACGTTCTAGTCCGTAACGTTGCACAGCCCGATGATCGGCTGATGCAGCATCGTGATCTCGGCCGAGCGGCCCATATAGCTGCGGGCCATGGCAACGGCGTCGGTCAGGTTGTCGGCACGTTCCCAGCCGAGCATTTCGGGCACGTGAGCATTCTCGGCACCGGCGACGATCACCTTGCCGATGTGCTGACGGCCGTTCTCGCCCCAGTACCACATAAAGAACGGATGTGCCCCGTGATATGCATTGCCGCGGCGATACATCTCGATGTACGCCGGATTGGTCGCAAATTCACGCTCGTATTTTTCGCGAAGGTAGAACGCGTCACGCGATTCGGGCAGCAAACGGTGGAAAAACTCGATGTACGCCGGATGAAAATTATGGTCAAACTCGTCAAAGCAAGGATGTGTAATGATCATCACGCCGCCTTTCCTGAGCAGCGGCTTGTTGCGGTACATATTGAAGTGATATCCGAGAGCCATCACCTGTACCAACAGCGGATTGAGCGCCGAATAGACGTTGTACGGCGAGATGTCCGGGATGCCCGAGATCAGGATGTCGCACTGGCCCTTGACCGGAATTTCGTACTGCTGATAGTTCTTTTCGAGGATCTTTTCGTGAACCGGCTCGGTCTTGCCGGCAAAACATGCGATCAACTCGTACTGGGCCGGAATAGCATGCAGCATCTTGCGGCGGGCCGCCCTGGGCAGTTTTGAGAAGGTCCGCGCCATCGCCTCCCATTTAAGTCGGTCAGCAAAACTGAATTCGTCCTCGTTCCGCGTCAGGATGTCGTACCCCTCGGGGAACATACGGTTGTTGATCGCCGTCTCGATGTGAAAGACCTTGCAGTTTTCGTCGACCAGCTTACCGAGCCGCACGACCTTGTGATTGAGCTCGGACGCGGGCGGGTCCATGTACGAATGCGAGTCGCGTATTGTCTGCGGTTCGTGATGCGCACGCAGTGATTCATAGTCGCACAGGCCGACAGCGACCGATTTGTGGCCGCCGTCCATCGGGACGAGATTGATGTTTAGATAGATAAGCAGGTCGCTCTCGATCGCACGCTTGTTGACCCGCAGCGGTTCGTTGTGCCGCGTGTGGCCGAGCGTGACGAGGTTGTCGTCATCCTCGGCGTCGTGATTGTAATAGCGGTCGGGATAATATTCGTTAAAGATCGCCGTGCCGACCATCCGCTTCATCTCCCACTCGGTCATCTTGCGGTGGAGCGAGTTTGCGATGATCAGATGGATGTCGTCTACGCCGTTGGCACCGCACATATCCAATACGACCTCGAGCATCGTCTGGCGCAGGTCGGGCGTCTGCATCGGCGGCAGCGGCAAGCTGATGTCGTCCATCGCGATCGTCACCCGCATACCCGGCTCGAGCAGGGCATAAAGCGGCTCCATCTCGATCGGGTGATTTACCGCGTAGCGGATCGCCGCTTCGCGGTTCGGCAGGCCCTTGATCGGCGGATTCGGGTAAATGACCCGCGTCCCGACCGGGATGTCGTTAAGGATAAAATCCTCGCCGAACGGCATGATCCGCGGAGCGGAGTCTTTGTCGATGTACACGATCGATTCGTGTGTTTTACGTCTTAAGTGAAGTGCCATTGGTTTTCTTCTATGTCTAGGTTTACTTCAATTTCTTGATGCTTGAATTCTTCATCAACGAAGTCATTTGAGAAATTGCTATCTCATTAAGCTGTTTCAATCTCTCGCCTTGCGGCAAAGCCTGCTGGATCAATATCGCGTTGATGCTCTCCAGATTCGACAAAACAACTAGTTGCTCGATAGTCGAATGATCGCGGATATTTCCGTCCTCATTAGGATTTTCTTCACGCCATTGTTTTGCGGTCTTTCCAAACAAAGCCACGTTCAAAAGGTCGGCTTCGCTGGCATAGACGAGATTGATCTGCGATTTGGAAAGCCGCACCGGTATCAGATTTTCTTTGATAGCGTCCGTGTGAATTCGGTAGTTTATCTTAGCTAGCGTGCGATGCAGGTCCCATTCAAGATTTAGGCGATCGTTTTCATCATCTTTGAGTCGTTGAAATTCGGTTATTAGATACAACTTGAATTCCGATGAGATCCACGAGGCAAATTCAAACGCAATATCTTTATGTGCAAAAGTCCCGCCGTAGCGTCCGGTTTTGGAAATTATGCCTATAGCATTTGTAGATTCGATCCATCGTTTTGGTGTCAGCGAAAAGCTATTGGAACCTGCGAGGTCCTTAAACCCATCGAATTCGATGGAATTAAAACTTGGATTATTAAGCTGCTCCCACAGCCCGATGAATTCGATCGTGCTGCGATTTCTCAACCAATTTTGCAGAATGTAGTCACTTCTCTCAGCGTCCCGATGGCGGGCGATATCCGTCAGTGAAATGTAATCTTTCTCGTCACGATTGGAAATCGTAATTTCCGTTCCTTTGACAAGTAAGATCTTATTCTTAGACATACCTAAATTACCCAATTTGTTTGAATGATCAGAAGTCGAATTCGACCCCACTGAAACTCCCGCCTACAAACTTACTTCGGCAACCCCATCCGCCCTTGTCGATGTACCGGAGGGACGCCGAAAGAGAAACCCTCTTTCCATCGAATCGCTGCAGTAACGGCAAGCTGCTTTAGCCATGCTTGTTACTTCAGATCTAAGATCGCCCAATCATGCTGCAATGCCGTCTGTTTCAATCGAAAATCGGGACACACCGCGACCGGATGGCCGACGATCGAGAGCATCGGCAGGTCCGAGATTGAATCTGAGTAAGCGTAGCTGTCGGACAGATTGACGTTTTCGCGTTCGGCGTACTCGCGGATCCATTGGGCTTTTGTGGCCGACGCCATAACGGGCGGCAGGACGCGGCCGGTAGCGTAACCGTTGACGAATTCGAGCCGGTTGGCCACGTAATCGTCGATGCCCAGATATTCCATCATCTTTTCGATCGTAAAATCGAGCGCGCCGGTCAGTACGACCTGACGCTGGCCGATCTTCTTGCCCTGGGCGATCAATTCGGGCGTGCCGGGAAATATCGCCGGCTTTAAGACCTCTTCGAATAGCTCGTCGGAGAAATAACGCAGACGGTCCTGCGAAAAGCCCGAGTAGCTGCGAAAGAACACTTCGTTGAAGACGTTTCGCGAATAAAGGTCGGTGACGCCGAAAAATGGCAGCTTCGCGAGCGTCCCGACGCTCTTTTTGGCCGTCTGCCAGAGGCCCTGCTGCCGCTTGGCATAAAATGCCAGCGTGTGGACCAGATTGGTACTGACCAATGTGCCCTCGAGATCGTAAAATGCCGCCGCCTGTCCGTTTTTGTTCATGTCCGGTCTTGTGCTATGTTATTCACGCCAAACGGCGATAACCTTTTGTCAGAATAGACAAGATACTAGCACCTTTTGCCGCGATTTGGTAGGTCAGCAACGGCCAAGTGACAAATTAATTACAAATTGTAATTACATTGTGCATACAGGATTTGGGCAATTATGCGGCGAGCCATTTTCCCCGGGTCGTTTGACCCGTTAACTAACGGCCATCTGGACATCATTAGACGCTCGTCGCCGCTGTTTGACGAGATGATCGTGGCAGTACTGAACAATGCCGAAAAGCGGCCGATGTTCTCCGTCGAAGAACGCTGCGCGATGATTCGCGAGATATTGCCGACCGTCGATACTGACGGTTGTACGCTGATCGTCGACAGTTTTTCGGGCCTGACCGCCGATTTTGCCAAACGATCGGGAGCGACGGCCATCGTTCGCGGTATCCGCGCCGTCAGCGATTACGAGTACGAGCTTCGGATGGCGCTGATGAACCGCCGGCTCGAGCCGACGATCGAAACGGTCTTTCTGATGGCGGGCGAAGAATACTCATACGTTTCGTCGACGCTGATGAAACAGGTCTTCGAGCTGGGCGGCCGTGTCGCGGGACTTATCCCCGAGCTCGTCGAACAGCGAATGCGAGAAAAGAAAAATTAGCCACAAAGAACACCGAGTCCGCCGCGTCGGCATCTATTTGCCAAGTATTTTCACAAACACCTAAATTTCCTCGTTCTAACTCTGTGCTCTCGGTGCCCTCTGTGGCAAAATGCTGTTATGTCTTTCCCCGTTTCCGAAAATGTGGCGGCCATGAAGGGTTCGTCGACGCTTATAGCGGCTCAGGCTGCGGCCGATATGCGTGCCCGCGGCATCGATGTGATCGACCTGTCGGTCGGCGAACCGGATTTTGACACGCCCGAATTCATCAAACAGTACGCCTGGGAAGGCCTGCAGAAAGGCCTAACGAAATATACTGCGACCGCCGGAACGGCCGAGTTTCGCAGTTCGATCGTTGATTTTTTTGCGCATCGGTTCGGGTCACATTTTGATATTTCAAATGTGGCGGCGGCCTGCGGCGGCAAGCAGGCTCTATTTAACGCTGCCTGCACATTGCTCAACCCCGGCGACGACGTCTTGATCCCGAAGCCGTACTGGGTCACATTCCCCGAGATCGCGACGTTTTGCCGGGCGAACAGCGTCTTTATCGAAACCGAATCGACCGATTTTGTCTTAACGGCCGATCAGGTCGCCGACGCGATCACCGAAAAGACCCGCCTGCTGATCATCAACAGCCCGAGCAACCCCTCGGGCCGTGTCATCCCGCCGGATGAGATGCGGCGGATCGTCGAGGTTTGTGCGGCGAACGACGTTTATGTGCTGAGCGATGACTGCTATCTTTTCTTCGCCTATCCGCCGGCCGAGCCGTTTTCGCTGACATCTCTGCCTGACGAACTGCGTGATTACGTCTGCATCGCCGGCAGCTTTTCAAAAACGTACGCGATGACCGGCTGGCGCATCGGTTACACCGTCGCCAACACCGAGTGGACCAAGGCAATGGTCAAACTGCAGAGCCACTCGGCGACGCACCCGACATCATTCGTCCAGTATGCATGTGCCAAGGCCCTGCAGAACCGCGACGCCACACTGGCGGCAGTCACGGCGATGACGGCCGAGTACGAACGCCGACGCAACTGGCTAATCCCCGAACTTAACAAAATAAACGGATTTAGCTGCCCGATGCCGGAAGGTGCATTTTACGCTTTTGTGGACGTTCGCGGCCTGTTGGGCGAGAGGTTTGCGTCATCTGACGACGTTGCGGCCATGCTGCTGAATGAAGGCAAGATCGTCGTAACGGACGGTGCCGGATTCGGCGCGGACGGATTTATCAGATTCTCATATGCAACGTCTATGGAGAATCTTGAACGTGCGATCGCGGTAATGGGCGAGCTATTTGGCCGAAAGTCCTAGGCCTACCGAGATCGACAACATTCCTGCCTGCCTTATTCGCCGCCGGTCATCATCAGACCGATCTCCTCGATCGAGGTCGTCCGCGGGTCGACCTCGCCGACGATCTGGCCCTCGCGGATCACCAGCAAACGGTCAGCCAGTGCCGTCACTTCTTCAAGCTCGGCCGAAACGAGCAGTATCGCCGAACCGGCGTCACGCAGTCCGATCAATTTGCGGTGAATAAACTCAATGGCCCCGATATCTACGCCGCGGGTCGGCTGTGAGACGAGCAGCAGTTTCGGGTCAAGTTCGAATTCGCGCCCGATGATCAGTTTTTGCTGATTACCGCCCGAGAGCGATTTGGCCGAAAGTGTCGGGTCGCCGGGACGCACGTCAAAATTCTCGATTATCTCGCCAACGCGTTTGCCGATCTCGGCATTGTTCATCATACCGCCGGCCGATGTGATGGGCGGCCGGTAATGAACGCCGAGGACCGAGTTTTCAGCCAGGTCCGAATTGAGCAGCAGGCCGCGTTTATGGCGGTCTTCCGGAATGTGTGCGATCCCGAGTTCCTTCAGTTCGCGGGCCGATCGGTTAGTAATGTCCTTGCCGTCAAATTCGACACGGCCGCCCGACGATCGGATCAAACCCGAAAGCGCCTCGATCAACTCGGTCTGGCCGTTTCCCTCGATGCCGGCGATGCCGACGATCTCGCCCGACCGGACGCGAAACGATACATCCTTGACCGCCGGGCCGATCTTGCCCGAAATGTGCAGGTTAGTGACCTCGAGAACGGTTCCGTCGGGGTTTGCGTCCGTTTTTTCGACGCGGAGCAGAACGTCGCGCCCGACGATCAAGCGAGCCAGATCCTTAGCGTTCGTCTCGGAGGTCTTAACGTTGCCGACCGATCGGCCGTCGCGCATAACGGTCACTTCGTCAGAAACCGCCAGCACCTCATCGAGTTTGTGGGTGATGATGATGATGGTCTTTCCCTGCTCTTTCATCCGCCGCAGGATGCCGAACAGTTCATCGACCTCCTGCGGCGAGAGCACCGCGGTCGGTTCGTCGAGGATCAGCAGTTTGGCATCGCGGTAAAGTGCCTTTAGCAGTTCGACACGCTGTTGGGCACCGACCGAAAGGTCCTCAATGTAGGCACGCGGATCGACGTCGAGCTTTAGCTCGTTCGAGAGGTCGAGGATCTCACGGTTTGCCTTTTCGAGGTCGAGGCTCGCGGTCGAACCGGTCTCGGCACCGAGAATTATGTTCTCGGCGACGGTCATCGTGTCGACGAGCATAAAATGCTGATGGACCATTCCGATACCGAGAGCGATGGCATCGTGCGGATTTCGGATCGTCACCGGTTGGCCGTTGACGAGTATCTCGCCTGCGTCGGCCTTGTAAAATCCGTAAGCGATCTTCATGATCGTCGATTTTCCGGCCCCGTTCTCGCCGACGATCGCGTGGATCGTGCCGCTCTTTACGGTGATCGAGACGTCCTCATTCGCGACACAGTCGCCAAAGGCTTTTTTGATATTTCGGAGTTCTAGCATCGATATTATTTTGCCATCGCATCGGTGACCTTGATCTCACCGGCGACGATCTTCTTTTTAGCCTCTTCGACCTTCAGGATCACGTCATCAGGGATGATGCCCTTGTTATTCTCGTCCATCGCGTAAGCAACGCCGTCCTTTTCGAGCCCGAACGAGTGAAATCCGCCCTGGAATTTACCCTCGAGCACCTCTTTAACGACATCGTAAACGGCGTTATCGACCCGTTTGACCATTGATGTCAGGACAAATCCGGGCTTGACCATGTTCTGGTTCGAGTCGACGCCGATCACAAATTTGCGGGCCTGGCCCTTTTCGTCCTTGCCATACTGTTCGACGGCGTCAAAGGCTCCGAGGCCGGAGTTGCCAGCGGCTGTGAATATCACGTCGGCCCCCTTCTCGATCTGCGCGAGCGACAGCTCTTTGCCCTTGCCGGGATTGTTCCACGCTCCGTCGGTAACGCCGACATAATTATCGATGACTTTTATGTTTGGGTTGACCGACCGGGCACCTTCAGCGTAGCCGGTCTCAAATTTGTGGATCAGCGGAATGTCCATTCCGCCGACAAAGCCGAGCACGCCGGTCTTTGATTTTGACGCCGCGATCATCCCGACCAAAAACGAGCCTTCGTGCTCGCGAAAAACGAGCGACGCCACGTTCTTCATCGGCGTTTTGCCGTCGTCCTCAAAGATGACGCCATCGACGATCGCAAATTTGATATTCGGATAATTGGCGGCGACCTTTTGCATGATCGGCCCCTGGGCAAAGCCGACGCCGATGATGAGATCAAAATTCTTTTCGGCAAACGCCCGCATCGCCGGTTCGATCGAGGTCGGATTGCCCGGTTCGACGTCATAGAGACAGATGTCGAGGTCGTGTTCGGCCCGCTTGACGCCCTCCCAGGCGGCCGCGTTAAACGAACGGTCATTCTTGCCGCCGATGTCAAAAACGATGCCGACCTTTATCTTGCAGCCTTCGCGGCGAGCCTCGGCCTGCTTTGTGCAAGAAGTCGCAAACAGACAAAACGAAATTGCCAACGCTGCCGCTAAAAGAGTTCGAAGCTTCATTGATTCTTAAACCGTCGCTCTGATCAATTTAGGTATATCGGGGATTTCCTCGGTTATTTTATACGCATTCTGCAGAATTTCGCTAATCGAATCGGCCTGTGCCTGAGTTCGGCAGTAGATTATGCCGAGCGGATCGCCCGGTTCGACCTTGTCGCCGATCTTGACCGTACACTCGAGCCCGACGGCATGATCGACACCGTCCTCGGCCTTGATGCGGCCGCCGCCGATATCACAGATCGCCCGGCCGACGGCAAATGTATTGACCGCGGCCACATATCCGCTCGCGGCGGCCCCGACGGGCACACGCAGCAGCGTCGGGTCGACGAGCAGTTCCGGGTCATCACAGACCGCGGCATTGCCGCCCTGGACTTCGATGTTTTGCTTGAATTTCGTGAGAGCCTGGCCCGAATCGAGGACGTCGCCGACCATCGCCACGGCCGACTCCATCGAATCGGCGACACCGCCCAGCAGCAGCATTCTCGCCGTCAGTTCGACCGAGAGTTCCATCGTCGCCGACATCGCGTCGTCACCCTCGCCGCGAAGCAGTTTGATGCACTCGTAAACCTCAAGGGCGTTGCCGACAAATTTGCCGAGCGGCTGGCTCATATCCGAAACCACGGCTTGAGTATTTACACCGAACGCCTTACCGGTCTGCACCAACGCCTCGGCCAGCCTGACCGAATCGTCGTATTTTTGCATAAAGGCGCCGGAACCGGTCTTGACGTCCAGCACAAGCGCGTCGAGGTCCTCGGCAAGCTTTTTGGACATTATCGAAGCGACGATCAGCGGTATGTACGGCACGGTCGCGGTCGCGTCGCGCAGGGCATATAGTTTTTTGTCGGCAGGGGCGATCTCGCCGGTCTGGCCCGCCATCGCATAGCCGTTGGTCCCGAGCAATTCGGTAAATCTGGCCATCGAGAGCCCGACGTCAAAACCCGTGATCGATTCGAGTTTGTCGAGCGTGCCGCCCGTGTGGCCGAGGCCGCGGCCCGAGATCATCGGCACCGCCAGGCCGCACGCGGCTGCCGCCGGTGCGATTATCAACGACGTTTTATCGCCGACACCGCCGGTCGAGTGTTTATCCACCACCGGCCGGTCGACTGAGGACAGGTCCAGGACCTTGCCCGAATAGATCATCGCCCGCGTCAGTTCATCCTGCTCACGCTGATCGAGCCCGTTGATGAACATTGCCATTACGAGCGCGGATATCTGATAGTCGGCCCATTCGCCGGTCGAAACACCCTCGACGAAAACGCCGATATCGGCATCGGAGAGAGCTTTGCCATCACGCTTTTTCGCGATTATTTCCTGTGGACGCATAAATAAAAAAAGACCGCTTTCGTAACGTTTTACGAGAACAGTCTAACCGATTTAACACGCGTTATTACAGAGGCCAAGACCGTTTTATCGTAATCTCTCGACCAGTACGACGGCCTCGGCGGTCAGGGCCTGCCGCTCGCCGACCGGACCCACTGCTTCGCCGGTCTTTGCCTTTACGCTGACCCGCTCCGGTTCGACGCCCAGTGCGGACGCGATATTGTTTCGGATCTGCAATATAAAGGGTCTCAGTTTGGGCGTTTCGAGGTCCACGACACTGTCGATATTTACGACGCCGTAGCCCTTTTCGGCCAACAGGCCCGCCGCGTGACGCAGGAACACCATACTGTCGGCACCGCTCCAACGCGGGTCGCTGTTCGAAAAATGCGTGCCTATATCGCCAAGCGCAAGCGACCCGAGCAACGCGTCGGTGATCGCGTGAAGCAGCACGTCGGCGTCCGAATGGCCGTCGGCTCCCAGATCCGACTCGATCGCGACGCCGCCGATGATGAGCGGACGCCCGGCCGCAAGCCGGTGAATATCGGTCCCAAATCCTATCCTCAGATCGCTCATTCGGCAGTTCCTCTCATCATCGCCTCGGCCATCAAAAGGTCGTCGCGATGGGTGATCTTGATATTTCGCGGGCTCCCGTCGACGGTCTTGACCATCACGCCCGAACGTTCGACGAGAACGCATTCATCGGTGGCTTCGCCGGCGGCGTCCTGCTCAAGTGCCCTTTTCAGCACATAGTGCCGAAACGCCTGCGGAGTCAGTGCTCGGCGCAGCGTCGAGCGGTCGACGGTACCGACGATCATGCCGTAATCGACCGACTTGATCGTATCAACGACCGGTGCGGCGAGGCACGCGGCCCCAAATTCTTCGGCACACTTCACGGTCCGATCGATCTCGTCAACCGTGACGAGCGGCCGCACGCCGTCGTGCACACAGACGATGACCGACGCCGGTTCGGCGGCGTCAAATCCACTCTTGACAGATTCGCTGCGGGTCTTACCGCCCGCTACGACCGCTTTTAACTTGGTTATCGGTGCGGCGGCGAGGATCTCGTTGAGCTTTTCGGTGTGCTCACGGCTGACGACAACGACTATCTCGTCGATCAAACTGCTTGATTGAAAGGCCTGCAGGGAATGCAGCAGCACGGGCTTGCCCGCGAGGTCGAGAAACTGCTTTGGCGTGGCCGAGTCAAATCGGGTGCCGCTGCCTGCTGCAACAATGATGGCTGTATTCATCGTTCGGCGAGTATGGGCCGATCAATCGACTTCTTCAATAATGGTGGTCTGTCTGAGTTCGCGTGTAGCCTTGCGAAAGCCCATCGACCGCGAATCGTGGATCGCGACGTGGCTGTCGGGTGCGTCGTCCTTCTCTTCCCACATCCGGCCGAAGATCATCTTGCCGGCCGTCGTCTGAAGGACGCTGGTCACGGCAATGTCGGCGGTCTTGCCGATCAATCGGCGAGCATTATCGACCACGACCATCGTGCCGTCATCGAGATAGGCGA
Source organism: uncultured Chloracidobacterium sp. (assembly GCA_964592865.1). GTDB lineage: Bacteria > Acidobacteriota > Blastocatellia > Pyrinomonadales > Pyrinomonadaceae > OLB17. Next base: position 25,964 of record CAZQGN010000011.1, read on the forward strand.
CGCCCTGATTGTATTCCTTGCCCTCTTTGAGAATAAAGACCCGCATCGCCTCGCCCGGCAAAACGACCGGTTTAAGGGCGTTTGCGAGTTCGTTGATGTTCAGCACCGAAACGCCGCGGAGCTGCGAGACCTTGTTGAGGTTAAAGTCGTTGGTGACGATCACCGCGTCAAGCTGTTTGCCGAGCTCGATCAGCTTGAGATCGACCTCCTTGATCGCCGGAAAGTCGGTCTCGACGATCTGGATATCGAGGCTGCTGTTGTTGCGGAGCCGCTGCAGCATATCGAGGCCGCGGCGTCCTCGCTGACGTTTTGACGAATCGGCCGAATCGGCGACCTGCTGAAGCTCGGCGAGGATAAAATTCGGGATTATGAGCGTGCCGCCGAGAAATCCGGTCTCGGAAACGTCGGCTATTCGTCCGTCGATGATCACCGAGGTGTCGAGGATCTTATAGTCGCGTTTGACGTTCTTGTCACTAAAAATGCCGCCGAGGGCCGAGAGATCGATGTAATCACCCTTCGCCGCACCGACCATCAGGCCGATGTAGCCCATAAAGAACGCGAGGGCGATGGTCAGAAATGTCTTTAGCTCGCCGGGAACGGTGTTGATGTCCTGAGTACTGATCAGCATCCCGATCAGGTAAGCACCGACGATACCGAGGATCGACCCGACGGCCGCACCGATCAGCGTCTTGAGCGACGCCCGTCTGGCACGGACCTCAAAACCGATGATCATCAGCGCGATGAGTGCCCCGAACAATGCGGAAAACGCCTGCTTCGTCCGAACGCTGTCACCGACCAGATCGGTCAGGTGACTGCTCTTTGACAGTGGATTTAGAAAGTACCCGCCAAGGGCGAGCAGCAGAACAAATCCTAGTCTGATGATCAAAACATCGGGCTTCATCGATTGAGATTTTAGCACGTCACAGCCCTGATTTGGAAAATCGGAAGACGGCCTTTAGAGAGTATATGTCTATTCGGGCACGATTTTCGAACAAAGTTATGTTCGCCGTTATGTTCGCCGTTATGTTCGCCGATGCAAATTACCCGCACAGAACGCCGCGGCGATATCCCAAAACCGCTATTTCTGGTAATCTCCTTGATTATAGACCCCCAAGGAGAAAACCAATGCCGAACACTCATTCCAAAATGGGACGCGTCCTGTTTTTTGCGGTTTCGCTGTTTTTGATCGTCTTTGCCGACGGTGCCTCGATCTCGGCCCAAAAAGTCGACCCTTCGCTTTATCAAAGTATGAAATGGCGAATGATCGGGCCGTTTCGAGGCGGCCGCACAGTCGGCGCGGTCGGCATACCCTCACAGCCGAACGTTTTCTTTATCGGCGTCAATAACGGCGGCGTCTGGAAAACGACCGACGCCGGCCGCACCTGGAACCCGATATTCGACGACCAGCCGACCGGGTCGATCGGCGACATCGCCGTCGCGCCGTCTGACCCCAACGTCATCTATGTCGGTTGCGGCGAGGGCCTGCAGCGACCCGACCTCGCGACCGGCGACGGGATGTACCGTTCGCGTGACGGCGGCAAGACCTGGACACACCTCGGCCTTCGCGAAGGCCAGCAGATCGCGTCGATCGCCGTCGACCCGAATAATGCCGAACGGTTGTTCGTCGCCGTACTCGGCCATCCGTACGGCCCGAACGAGGAACGCGGCATTTACCGCTCGACCAACGGCGGCGACACCTTCGAGCGGGTTCTCTACAAGGACGAGAATACAGGCGCGATGCAGGTCGAGTTTGAGCCCGGCAATTCGCAGGTGATCTACGCCGACCTTTGGGCCGGGCGTCAGGGCCCTTGGGAAAACGGTGCGTGGCAGGGCAAGGAGAGCGGCCTGTTCAGATCAACGGACGGCGGCACCACCTGGACAAAACTTACCAACGGCCTGCCGACGGTCGAACAGGGATTGGGCCGCATTGGTTTTACGATCTCGCGTTCCGACCCCCGAAAGCTGTACGCGACGGTTGACGCGAATCCCAAATTTGCGGGCATCTACGTCTCGAATGATAAGGGCTCGAGCTGGACGCTGGTCAACGGCGATCCGCGGTTGTGGGGCCGCGGCAGCGATTTTGCCGAGCTGCGTGTGCATCCGACCGACCCGAACACGATATTTGTGGCAAACGTCTCGTCGCACAAATCGACCGACGGCGGCAAGACCTTTACCAGCTTCAAGGGTGCTCCGGGCGGCGACGATTACCATCGGATCTGGATAAACCCCGAACACCCGGACGTAATGCTCTTTGCGACGGACCAGGGTGCGACGATCACGGTCAACGGCGGCCAGACGTGGTCGAGTTGGTACAATCAGCCGACCGCGCAGTTCTATCACGTGAACACGGACAACGCTTATCCGTACCGCGTCTGCGGCGGCCAGCAGGAGAGCGGCTCGGCGTGCGTATCGTCACGCGGCCGGACCGGTGCGATCGGAGCGTGGGATTGGGAAACGGTCGGCGTCGAGGAATATGGCTATGTTGCCCCCGACCCGCTCGACCCCGATATCGTTTACGGTGGCAAGATCACGCGTTTTGACCGGCGCACCCGCCACGTTCAAAACATCGCCCCCGAGGCCGTCCGGACGGGCAAATACCGTTTTCTGCGAACCGCACCGGTAATATTTTCGCCGGTCGACAAAAAGAGTCTTTTCTACGCGGGAAACGTCATTTTCAAGACGATGAACGGCGGTCAAAGCTGGAGCGTGATCAGCCCCGACCTGTCGCGTGAAAAGTGGGACGTACCGGCGAACGTCGGCATTTACGCCACGAAAGAAATGGAAACGATGCCGCGAAGAGGCGTTGTTTACACGGTCGCACCGTCCTACAAGGACATCAACACGATCTGGGCCGGCACTGACGACGGCCTCATTCACGTAACCCGTGACGGCGGCCGGAACTGGGCGAATATCACGCCGCCCGAACTAAAGTCGTGGGCCAAAGTGTCGCTCATCGACGCCGGCCGTTTCGACGCGAACACGGCGTACGCGGCGATCAATACATTCAGGCTCGATGACCTGCGGCCGCATATTTTCCGCACCCATGACGGCGGCAAAACGTGGAAAGAGATCGTGAACGGCATTCCCGCCGGCGGTATCGTCAACGCGGTTCGCGAAGATCCCGTCCGCAAGGGCCTGCTTTACTGCGGCACCGAGCAGGCGGTCTATTTTTCGATCGACGACGGCGAAAACTGGCAGCCTTTGCGGTTGAACATGCCCGCGACCTCGATCCGCGACCTCGTGGTCAAGGACGATGACCTGGTCGTCGGGACACATGGCCGAAGTTTCTGGATACTCGACGACATTACGCCCTTAAGGCAGGTCACGCCTGCAACAAAGGGCGAAAACGCGATGCTTTTTGCCCCGCAGCAGGCGACGCGTGTAAAACGCAGCCTGCACACCGATACGCCGTTTCCGCCTGAGGAACCGGCCGGACAAAATCCGCCCGACGGTGCCGTCATCAACTATTACCTGAAACAGCCGTCGAAAGACCCGGTCGTTCTCGAGATAACGGACGCGGCAGGAAAGCTCGTACGCAGGTTTGCGAGCGACGATAAGCCGCTCGATGTCAGCAGATCACGGATAAATCCGCCTTCGTATTGGATCAGGTCGTTTCAGCCGCTGAAGAACGAAGCCGGAATGCAGCGATTCACCTGGGACCTTCTGTACCCGAATCCGCCTTCGGACGGCTACGACCTGCCGATCTCGGCGATCTACAAGGACACGCCCTGGGTGCCCCAAGGGCCGGCAGTGCTTCCGGGCGTTTACACCGTGAAATTGACGGTGGACGGCAGAACTTTTACGCAAAAACTTACCGTGCGGATCGATCCGCGGGTCAAGACATCGGCGATCGGGTTGAAACAGCAGTTTGACCTGTCGATGCTGGCCTATTCGGGTATTGCCGAGGTTTCTCAAATGACATCGGCCGTAGCGAAATTCTCCGCCGATATTGCCCGGCTGCGCAGCATCGCCGGCGTGACCGATACTCAAAAGGCCCGGCTCGACATGATCGAGCAAAAGATCAAATTGCTGACCGACGGCCCGCGACGAAAACCCGGCGAACCCGTCCCGGCAGCCGAATTGCCGCTCAGCCGGCTCGGCGGTGCGTTTACCCAACTGCTTGATGTGCTGCAGGACGCCGATGTCGCCCCGAGCACACAGGCGGCCGCGGCCGCAAATGACCTCCGGGCGGCTCTGGCTAATGCCAATGCGTTGTGGAAAGAGATCAGAGACATGATGGCGCCTAAATAGAAAAGGCCGGGCAATGTGCCCGGCCCTTCGAAATGGTGCCGTCTACAAGATCTGCACTCCTCAAAAAAAGAGAGACGGCCGGAGACCGTCTCTCGATTTATACGCTCGGCGGCTTCAGTTACCGAAACGTATGTAGAAGCTAATGATGTGTCCGTGATGGCTTGAGTACCGTGAATCCAACAGCAAGAACCGCCGGCCGTCCGTTTCAGGTGCGAGTTGATCGACCGGATAGGAACTTAAACCGTTGGTCTGCCAATCGTCAAGCATAAAGGGTTCGAAGTAATAGCGAACGCCGATAGCGGCTTTCGGATGGATCTGGTAGTTTGAATCAACACTAAACTCCTGATAACGATACTTGGCCTCCGGGAACGGAAACGCCGTTGCGTTGGTGACCGCAGTGGCGACAGGTGTGCCCGGGTTGACCGTCGTGATCAGATCTCTGCCATAGTTGAACGCATAATTGACGTCCCAAAACCACTTGGAATTAGAAAGATAGGTCGAAACGCCAACTCCGAAATTATCGTTTACGTTACGATCATCGCGATTCCACCGGTTGTTGATATCAAACGGAACACCGGTCTTCGCGATCGACTGGATCCACGTCTTGTAATTCTCGTGTGAGTAATTGGCATAGATCGTGGTGTTCTCCTTCAGGTTGTACAACACATCAAAACCGGCACGATACTCGTTGAATTTAGACGTACCATAAAAGTTCTTATCGTAGTCATCTTTCAGGTAAGCAAAATCGCCCGAGATACCGATCTTTGGAGTTGCTGCCCATTGAAACTTGACCCTCAGATCGTTCCGTTGGCGTTCTGATTGATCAAACATACGAAGGAGCTGGTTCTCAAGCGGCCCCGGATTGTAGAACTGAGGCGTCCTCTTTTGATATCGATAATCAAAATCGGCCTTAAATTTATTCGTCGGCTTGAATGAGAAGAAGGTGCCGAACTTGTGTTCATTGGTCCGGGTCGTTTGTCGAAAATCCCGGTTCCAGGTCTCAAGTTCATATTCACCGCGCCAACGCACCTTTCGTGAAATATCCCAGACGACCTCACCACTGGCCCGTTGACGTAGATACGATGCAGGTTCATTCTCGATCAGTCGAACGCCGAACGAACCACTGATCGTAGGCCGCCAGTAGGCTTCCAGATATGCCGCATAGCCCGGGAATAGTATCTCCGGCGTCTTGTTTCGCTCGTCATAAGCCCGATAGTGGAGATTAAATGTCAGGTTCTTCCACGGACGGCTTGTAAGCAGCTGATCAACGGTAATGTTCTCAAACTCGCCTTCAAGACTCTGTTGCGGCAACGAAGAAGTGCTCGTAGGTGTCAATCCGGTGGCGGTAACCGTTGTATTCAGAGTATACGGCAGAAACTGTTCGTTTTGAGTGAATCTTTCCCAACCGAAAGCTCCGGCCCATCGCGATGAGTACGGCAGATCGACAAAAGCCGTGACCATAAAACCGCGAGACTGATTGTCCGGCAGTGTGCTGTGCAATCCCCTGGCAAAAGCCTGTCGGTTAAACGCACCCGCCGTTCCCGTCGTAGCTTGATCCGTCAAGCGAAACGGGTTGTCATAAACGTATGAATCAAATTTATTGGAAAAATTTGAAAATGTAACATCAAAATTAACGCCCCAATGCGGCTTAATGTAACTGGTACCGAAAGTAAAGATGTCGGTACGCTGGTCGAGTTGTGCCGGAAGTTCAATTTCATGGGTTCGAAACGTATCGCCGACCGCTGTTCCGGTACGCTCATATGTACCCGTTCCAAGCGGTCTTTGGCCGGTTCGGCGGGTTTCCATGAACCTAAAACGCAGAGACCAGTTTTTCGTAATGTTGAATCGCTGATCAATTGAAAAAGTCTCGCGCTTACTCCGAACGTCGATTACGCTTCCTGACGCCAAATACGATCTAAAAGCCGTGATCAACGCCGGATTGGGCGTAGTTGTCGCACTGGTCGGAGCAGGGTCGAGGGCCTGGAGGTTTGCCTGAATGCTATCGGCCACCGTATAAACGCCGGACGAATCCAGGTTAAACAGCGTCGTAGCTCCACGGGTGTATAAATGCGGGTTCGAATCCCACTTGAATTCCGTCCGAAATCGGCCATATTTGCCGCCTTCCAGACTGAACTGCTGATCGCGTTCCGAGGCGTTTCGCATAGCGAAACTGAAAAAACTGCGTGAACCGGCCGGATTGTAAACGACTGCTCCGCGTCGGGCGATCGCTCCCTTTCTAATGCTCTTATACTCCTCAAATTTTGACGGGCGTTCGCCGGAAACGTCCCGATACTGACCGCCGAGTTCGAAGACAAACGTCGTGTCTTTATCGGTCTTGGTTTTGGTATCTGTCGCGGCCTTTGCCGGAGTCGATGTCGTTGTCTGTGCCTGCGAGATCGATCCGAAGCAGATGAGCGAGACAAGCACCATCGTACTGTTAATAATATGTTTGTAGTTCATGGTCATCTCCTGTCTCATTTTTATCGCTGCAGATTAATACCTGAAGGATGGTTGGATCCGTGTACTTGCGAATGGCAATTCGTACACGATCGATTTGTATTAAATGCTGTATTGAATTTGCCGGGTACCGTCTGATGGCGTCCCTGAATGTGGCATTGCTGGCAGAGCATCGGTGCTCTTTGTTTGAGCAAACTCACATTGTTCGACCCATGCGGTTTGTGGCAATTCGCACAATTCTCGCGAACAGGTGCGTGATCCCAGAGGAACGGTCCGCGAAATTCAGCGTGACAGGTGTAGCAGGTCTCATTTATGGTACCGGTTCTCATCATTTTTTCGCCGACCGAGCCATGCGGTTCGTGACAGGTCGAACATGACATCCTCTGTTCGCGATCCTCATTGCGGGAAAGGTGGGTCGATCGCTGAAACATACTCTTTCGGACGTCTGAATGGCAGGACATACAAGTCTCGCCCTCGCTTGAGAACCGCAGCAGTTTGGACTCAGCCGCGATCGGCGCAAAGCTCATTTGAGTCAATCCGCCATCAGCACCTTTTTTACCGCCGGGATGGTGCGGCGAATGGCAACTTACGCACGTCAGGCCCGCTGATTCGTGGCGGCTTCCGCGAAATTGCGAGTGCTCATTTATCTGTGAGTGGCAAGCCTGACAAGTTTGAACAGATTCCTTTTGCGTTAATTTGGCGGGATTCTTGATCTTTGTCGGATCACCGCCGTTGTTAATATGTTCGGCAGGGTCCCCGTGACAGGCATTGCAGGTCGCCGCGGAAACAAAGTCCTTTGACTTCTGAATTCCGACGTTCCACTGGTCAGGGGCTTTTCCGTGAACTGTCTTTCCAAATTCCCGAACGGCCTGTTCGTGGCAGCTGGCACAAACATTGTCCTCAAGACGGCCAAATTCCGGAGCTGTAGTTTGAAGTGAAGTATCCTGTATTGAATCCATTGCCGCCGCTGTGTCTCGGGTGTGAAGAGCAAAGGCTGCCATCCCGACCACGGCGAAAACTAACACTACCCGCTTAATAGTTGAAATATTAAATTTGTTCATTGTTCTCTCCCGGTCTATCAATGTGGGTGATGTTACATTTATATGCTGATTTTGTGACTGCGGCAGTGACGCGGGTCACAAAATCACTTTTTTTTACCGAGAGTTGGGATACGGGACTGAAACGAAAAAAGAGGCACCTCAGCGGTGCCTCTTTTGGGGTTTTGAAATGGTGCCGTCTACAAGATTTGAACTTGTGACCTATCGCGTGTGAAGCGAGTGCTCTACCACTGAGCTAAGACGGCCTGAAATTAGATCGACGGATCGTCCGCCTTGGCAGGGCGATTTTCGTCGGTGCCCTTGATGCCGCTGAGCGACGAATCGGTATAGAAATGCCGCGTCCCGGTTGCCGTGACGCCCTCGGCGACCTGCGGATCGGCGGTGATCGAGTAAAACGCCGGTTTGGTGGCCGACGCCGGCTCGACCGTGAGTTTAAAGATATAGCCGTTTACTACCGGACTCTCGCCCTTGAACTTTTCGTCAAGGCTGACCTTGGCGATCAGTTCGTCAAAGGTCGCAAAGTTGCCCTTGTTGCGTGAGGCGTACTGCGCCTGAAATTTGCGGATGTTGTCGATCGACTGGGCAGCGGTCGTTTCATTACCCGAACGAATGACGGCCGACCAGGCGATACTGCCGACGCCGATCAAAAGGCCGATGATCGCGATCACGATCATTAACTCGATCAGGTTAAATCCGCGTTGATCCCGCAATTTGAGTCGAAATTTGTTCATATGACCAGTTCCCTCTGTTATCGGTCTAACACGATGCGACAGCGGTTTTGTTCCAAAAGTTTAGACGTTTTCGCTTATCATTTGCAAGCTAACGGACGTTGCCGGCCTGTCCGCCCGGCGAAATAATGCAACTCCGCCATGGTTCGTTTCGTTGAAATAGCCGCCGGGCATCGCAAGTTTAGTGTCGCAATCGCCCGCGGTTATCTTGTAAGATATAAAAGTGGATAAGTTTTTGGGCATTTCTACAACAAAGATGAGAGATTGGATCACAACTGAGCCGGCATCCGCTCCGTCGTCACCCGTGACGGGTTTTGATGCCGCCGGCAAGATCGCCGAACTTCAAAACTCGATCGAGCGTGTCATCCGCGGCAAGACCGATACCGTGCGGCTCGCACTGATCGCGATCCTCGCCCGAGGACATATCCTCATCGAGGACGTACCCGGCATCGGTAAGACGACGCTCGCCAACGCGCTCTCGCGGGCATTGGAACTGTCGTTTCAGCGCGTACAGTTCACCTCGGACCTTTTGCCGTCAGACGTCATCGGACTGTCGGTCTACAACCAAAAGAACAGTGAGTTTGAGTGGAAAGCGGGCCCGATATTCTCAAATATCGTGCTGGCTGACGAGATCAACCGGGCCACGCCGAAGACCCAGTCCGCTCTGCTTGAAGCAATGGCTGAGGAACAGGTCACGGTCGAGGGCGTGTCACGCCAGCTGCCGCTGCCCTTTATCGTCATCGCGACCCAAAACCCGTCCGAACATCACGGCACTTATCCGCTGCCCGAATCACAGCTTGACCGGTTCATGCTCCGGCTGCATATGGGATATCCGAGCAAGGACGACGAACGCAGCATTTTGCGGGACCGTGCCCGGATCGACCCGCTCGCCGCGGTTCGCCCGGTAATGTCGCGTTCGGACGTGATCGAACTGCAGCGGATGGTCTCGGAGGTCCGGGTCGACGACGCCCTGCTCGATTACCTGCTCAAGATCGTCGAAGCGACACGCAACAACGATTCGCTTGAGCTCGGCATCAGTCCCCGCGGGGCTCTCGCTCTGTTCAGGTGTGCTCAGGCGTCGGCGTTTATCGAGGGCCGCGACTATTGCATCGCTGACGACATCAAACGCCTCGTCGTGCCGTGTTTCGGCCACCGCGTTATTGTCAATTCGCGTGCGACCTCGATGCGTCAGCGGACACGCGAGTCGGAACAGGTGCTGCTAGACCTGTTATCCAAGGTCAGCGTGCCGATCTAGGCCGTGCGGCCGCTCCGCCGGGCCTGCGGCGGCGTCATCAAGTGAGACTTTCAACACTCCGTCAACTTTTCAGCTTTCGCGATCTTCGCAACGCGTTGGTCGGTTTCGCCGTTGTCTTCGGCGGTATCGGGCTGTCGCTGTTTACGCTCTACGCCCATCAGGCGGGCAATGTCAGGCTGGCGGGCATTTCGGCGGGCATATCGCTGATATTCGTTCTCCTGATCCTCATCTTTGTCGTGCCGCCGCTCGCCCGCAACGCCAGCCGCGAAGCGTCGCAGATGAATTTGCCGTTCGAATTCACTACCGGCGGAGCGGTGATGCTCGTACTGTTGACGGTCGTCGGGTTTTCGGCGTGGAATACCGGCAATAATCTGCTGTTCCTTGTGCTGTCGTTTCTGATCGCGGGAATGATCGTCGGATTTTTCGCCGGCAGCGTTTGCCTCAAGCGGCTCGACGTCAAGATGCGGTTTCCCGAGACGATATTTGCCGGCGAACCCACGCCGATCCTCGTCAGCGTCACCAACCGCAAGCGCATCTTCCCGAGCATTTCAGTCGTCGCCGAGGTCCGCGGCAAGGAACGTGAGCGTTCGATCGCCGCCGAGGACCTGAAAGCACTGCTGCCGCGTTTTTTGGCCGAGCGGCTCAGCCGGCCGCCGATGGTCCGCAAAACGCTCGATCACATCGTCTATATCCAGCGTCGGTCATCGGTCGAGAGCAAGTCCGAGCATGTTTTCCCGCACCGCGGACGCTTTCTGATCAAGGATTTCGAACTCTCGACGCGATTTCCGTTCGGATTTTTCAGACACCGCCGCCGTCTGCCGGCCCGCGAGACCGAACTCATCGTATTCCCGTCGCCCGTGCCGTTTGACGAGAATATCGACGACATTCCGCTCGACGCCGGCAAACTGGTCGCAAACAAACGCGGTATGGGACAGGACCTGCTGGCCCTGCGTGATTACCGGACCAATGACGACCTTCGCCGGATCGATTGGAAGGCCACCGCCAGGTCGAACCGTTTGACCGTCCGTGAATTTGCCGCCGAGGACGAAAAGCGCGTGGCCGTCGCGTTTGACACGCGGATCCCGGGCGAAGCGGACACCACGCTCTCGCTGCGTGAGCGGATCAGTGCCGAGCAAAGCGGCAAGCCGGTCGTCGCGTCGGACCGGTTTGAGGCCGGAGCGAGCCTTGCCGCGTCGATCCTGCTGCACTTTGCCGAGCAGCAGGCCGAGCTGAAACTGGTCATCGACGGCGACGAGGGCGAGTTCGGTGTCGGCCGTGTGCACCTCTACGAAATGCTCAAGCGCCTGTCGGTCGCCGAACCCAATTTCCAAGATAATAGCCGACCGATCGAACCCGCCGCCGATCTCGGACGTATCCTCAATAGTTCGGACGAGAGCCACTGGTTCCTGGTCACTGCGGCGGGTGACGGTGACCTTTCGCCCGAAACCATGCAACGATTGAAAATAATTGGGTTTTAAGGTTAAATTCTTGTCATAATTCAGCGGCCCGCGGTGTCTTAAAGGTGAAGAGCATTTTTGATGCTGAAAATGAGCGAGAGTACGAACATCTTTGTGGACATAATGTCCGAACATTCAGCTACGGCGGCAGCGACAGGTAGGATCGAGTTCGAGGAGGCGTTTTCGCTTCATCACCGGACCGTCTTTCGCGCGGCACGATCGGTCGTGCAGGATCCCGCCCTGGCCGAAGATGTTACTCAGGAGACGTTTCTGAGGCTGTACCACAATATCGACACGATCACCGATCAGGAAATGCTCCGGCCGTGGTTGATACGGGTCGCCATAAACGTCGCCCGAAACACCGTCCGCGGCAATATTAGGGCGAACACGCGCGACGAAAATTACGTCAAAGAGACAGGCACATTCGAAGCGGCGTCGGTCGAGACCGACTATGAAGAAACCGCCGGTGTGAGCGACATTTATCGGGCTCTCAATAAGATCAAAGAGCCGCTCAGGAGCTGCCTGATATTAAAGCAGCAGGGCCTCTCGTATAAGGAGATCGCCCGGAGCCTCGAACTCAATGAGTCGAGCATCGGCACTTTCATTGCACGTGCCAGACAGGAATTTAGCCGGTTTTACGGTAAGATCGGCAAGGACGCGATATGAAGCAGGACTGTTTAGACATTGGGATCATTCAGGCGTTTCTGGACGGCGAACTCGCCCACCCGGAATCGGCTCGAGTCTCCGGCCACATCGCCGTATGCGATGCGTGCTCGTTGATGCTCGCCGATGCCGAGGATGAGTCGGCCGTCGTGTTTTCGGCCCTGGATCGCGAGTTTTCGACGCTTGTCCCGACCCAGCGGCTCTGGAACAAGATCAACGAATCGATCGAGACCGAAAAACAGAGTGCTCCGTTCTGGCAGAAAGCGTGGGCCTTTATCGTGGTAAATATCGCGACGCCGTCTTTCGCCGCTGTCGCCGGAATGATCATCGTTTTCGGCATAGCGGCCGTACTGGTACTTGACCGCGGCACTAATGCTCCGCAGGTCGCGGGCGTCCGGCCCACGTCGGTTACGGCACCGCAGCAGACGGCCCCGCCCGTTACGGCGCCCAGGACGACGGATACCGTCGTTTCGGATATTCGCCAGGTAAGGCCGGCAACCGCCGAACAGATCGCTTACCGTCCGGCCGGACGTCGGCAGCAAACAGTGTCTGCCGCAGTTACGCCGGCTCCGGCCGCAACGGACGTCTCGAACGGTTATTTTCCCGGCGAAGAAAGCTACGTAAAGACGATCGCCAGCCTTTCGCGTTCGGTCGAATCAGCCAAAGACACTGTAATGCGTCCCGGCGAACGCATCGCCTACGAGCGGGATATGGCGGTCGTCAATGACGCCATCGCGAAAATGCGTAACGAGGTAAAACGGAACCCGAGGAACGAGACAGCCAAACAGGTGCTTTACTCGTCTTACCAGAACAAGATAGATCTGCTGAATTCGGTATCGCAGAAAGAGGAGTTGGTTGCGAGCCTCCGCTAGGCCCTCAGCACTGAACGTGAATGACTGGATCAGGCAGTAAATTGAAATACGGGTTTGTCCTCGCCGCGTTGGCGCTTGCGTTTTCGCAGGCCGCCGCCGGCCAGACGGTCGTTGCCCCGCCCGCCGCTCCAGCCCCGCGTCCGATCGCAAAGGCCGATATGCCTCCCATGCCCGGCGAGTCTTTCGAGCGGTCGATCAAGGTCGATCCGTCGATCAACCTTTCGCTCTGCGTAACCGAAGGCACACTGAAAGTGAACGGCTGGAACCGCAATGAACTAAGGGTTTACGTTCAGGACGGCAGCAATTTTGAATTCAAGACCCAGCAGACCAGCCCGCGGTCCGGTGATCCGGTCTGGGTCATGATCAACGCGTTCAGCGGCCGCAATAAGGCCGCTCCGCGTTCCGAGTGCATCCGCGGCGGCGATATCGAGATCGACATCCCCGTCAACGCTTCGGTCAACGTCAAGGGCCAGGAAGTCACGTCCACCATCGACGGCGTCCGCAAGGCCAGCGTAAAAATAATCGGCGGCAATACCTTTATCAGAAACGTTTCCGAGGGCGTCACAGTCTCAGGCGGGCAGGGCGGAATAGCGGTCGAAAATTCGTCCGGGGCGATGTCGCTCGACAGTACGACGGGCAACATCGTCGTGTTTGAGGCGGGCCCCAGCGATATCGGCGATATCTTTCGCGCCAAGACCTACGGCGGAGCGATCTCGCTGGAGAAGATCGCTCACCGCCAGTTGGAGGTCAACTCGATCTCGGGTTCGGTCAGTTACAGCGGCTCGCTGCTCAACGGCGGTTCCTACAGTTTTGGCACGTCAAACGGCTCGATCAGGCTGACGCTGCCGACCGATACGTCTAGCACCGTTTCGGTCAGCTACGGATTCGGGGCGTTCAAGTCAGAACTGCCGATCACGCCCCTGACCGAGAATATCAGCGAAGGCCCGGTCAAGAGTACCGTCGGCCGCATCGGCGGCGGCGACGCGATGCTCCGCATAACCACCAACAACGGCAGTATCACGATCAGAAAACCCTAGCCGGATCAAAACTCGCCCAGTTCCCTGCCCGTCCGCTGATTGAATTGTTCGGTCATCGACGCTACGCCGTGACCGGACTCGTCGCGGGTCAAACGCTCTACACGCCACATCGGGAAGAAATAGTCGGTCATCGGTAAATGCTCTTCGCCGGCCGCGATCGACCGCACCCAATCGTCAAAATAGCCAAGGTCGATCGCCCGGATGTGGATGCCGGCCGCCCCGATCTCATTCACTATACCGATCAGTTTTTCCCGCGGGCTGTGGAGCACGATCAACGCTGTTTCGCCGTTTTCGATCTTCATATTCGTAAATAGGCCAAAGAGATAAATATCATGATAAACGACTGATCGGTATTTGCGCCCGATTCTTTTTCTTTAGCATCGTTTCAATTAGAATCTATCTGGAAAACGAAATCCCTTTCCCTTATGCAGATCTCCAGGCTCGAGCTTGAGAATATCAAATCTCACGCGTCATCGACATTCGATTTTGCCAAAGGCACGACCGCCATCACGGGCGAGAACGGCGCCGGCAAGACGACGATAATCGAGGCGATCGCCTGGGCCCTGTTCGATTTTCTCGACTATAAGAAAGAGGAGTTTGTACGCCGCGGTGCCAAAAAAGGCACCGTTAGGGTCACATTCGAGAGCGGCCTTGATGAACGCGAGTACAGCGTCTATCGCGACACCGGTTCGGGATATTATGTGACAGATCCGCGTCTGCAGATGCGGATCGCGGAAAAAAAGGAAGAGGTCTTCAGATTTCTGTGGCAGCATCTGGGGCTCGAGCCCGGCACGGATCTGCGTTCGCTTTACAAACAGGCGATCGGCGTCCCGCAGGGGACATTTACGGCCATCTTTCTCGACGGCGGCCCCGAACGCAAGACGGCTTTCGACCGTTTGTTAAAGGTCGAGGAGTATCGTCAGGCGGCCGAGAAGTTGCGTGAGACCTCGCGTTTTATCGACACGCAGGTAGCGGCCGCTCGGGAGGGCATCGCGAGGGCCGAAGGCGAGCTTTCGCGTTCGGAATCAGTTGAAACTGAACATCGCTCCCTTGCCGATCAGATCGCTCACCTCGCGAAAGAGATCGAGGACACGGCCGAGGGCCTGAACACGCTGCGGGCGGAGGTGGAGGCTTTGGACGCCCGGGAACGCGGTATCGCCGAGCTCAGATCGGCGTATGAAAAGGCAGCGGCCGAGAGCGAACGGGCCCGTCTGGTGTTCGGCCAATTGGAGAACTCGGTCAGGAGTTCAGCCGCCGCCGCCGAAAAGGCCGCTGCCGCTAAACCGCTCTCCGACAAGCACACCGAGATGTTAGGCCGACTTCGCGAACTCGAACGCGAACGCGGCGAACGCGATAAACTCCGTGCCGAACTTGCGGCGACCGAGACCGCGGTCGCGAACGTGAGGGCCGACAGCAAACGCCTCACCGAAAACCTGGAGTCGGTCGAAAAAGCTCACCGCGAGATCGCGGACCTCCGGCCGCTGGCGGCCGATCAGGACCGGATCGAGGCAGATGTCCGCGGGCTTCGCGAAACCGCGGCAGCGGCACGCTCGGCCCGCTCGCAGATCGACAGCCTGGATGACAAGCTCCGCCGGATGCGTGACGGCTATAAGGAGGCGAACGAACGCCTTCGGGCCGCCGAAGCGAGCTCCGCCGAGGCGTCACAACTCGCCGAACTGGAGTCGAGGGACGTCAAACTACTGCACGAGATCGCCGCACTTCGGGCCTCGCTCAAACGCGATGAGCAATTTCAGCAGGAGATCAAAAGCGGCCTGTGCCCGATACTTTCGCAAAAGTGCCTGAACCTGCAGCCGGGCCAGACACTTGAGAGTTTTGTGTCGAGCCAGTTTACCGAACTGCGTTCGCAGATCGATCAACTCGAGACCGAACATCGCTCGGTCGTCGGGTCGCTGAGGTCGGCCCGCGAGGCCGCCGGGCAACTTTCAACCGTCGAAACGCTGAAGCGGCGGCTCGCCGAACTTACCGAAGAAGGTTCGCGCCTGAACGCGGAAAAGGCCGAGCTGGTCAGCCGTTCGGAGATGCTCGAAACGGCTGAAAAGGACCTGGCCGAGGCCGAATCAAGGCTTGCGGCACTGGACGATCCGCGGGCAAAGATCAAATTTCTCGAATCGGCGGCCGCCCGCGAACAGGAACTGCGGGACCAGCTTTCGGCGATCGAGAGCAATCTCGAGCGTTTGGAAAATGACCGCAACATCACGGTCGAAAAGCTCGAATCTTACGCGGATCTCGACCGTCAATGGGACGCGGCCGCGGCCGAACGCGATGCGACGGCCGACGCTCACCGAACATTTGTCGCGAACGAGGCCGAGGCCGAGGCACTTGGCGAGCGTTCGCAGAACCTCGACGCCGCTGCTGCGGACCTGAGCGAGGCCGATAAGCGACGCTCCGAGGCGGAGATCCGATTGTCCGAGGCGTCAATCGGTTTTGACAGCGAACTCCAGTCGAAGCGGCGGGCCGAACTCCTCCAAGCCGAACGCGGCCATGCTCAGGCTGCCGCGACGCTTGCTGCAGCTCGCCAACGCGAAAGCTCACTCGACGCCGAGCTAAAGCGATTTACTGATTTACGCCGGTCGCTGGCGGGCGAATTCAAGGAAAAAGAGCGGCTCGAAAAGGTCGCCGAGGCAACCGCTTTCATCCGCGACACACTCAAAGAAGCGGCACCGCGTGTCGCCCGCAATTACGTTTACCATGTTTCGCTCGAGGCGAACCTGCTGTTTCGCGAGATCACGGGAAATGCCGAACGCACGCTGAAATGGGGCGAAGATTACGCCATAATGCTTGAGGAAGACGGTTACGAGCGTCCGTTCCAAAGTTTGTCGGGCGGCGAGCAGATGGCCGCGGCGTTGTCGGTCAGATTGGCACTGTTAAAGCAACTGACCGATATCAGGATCGCATTTTTTGATGAGCCGACGACCAATATGGACGCCGAACGCCGCGAAAACCTCGCGATGCAGATCAGCCGGATCACTAATTTTGATCAACTGTTTGTGATCTCGCATGATGAAACGTTTGACAGCTATGTGGACAATGTAATTGCGGTTGGATGATCAGATCATGAAACAAGTCACCATAGTCTGCGACGGATCGAGTCTCGGCAACGGCAAGGGAAATCCTCGTGCCGCGGCTGTCGCCGTGCTCGGGTTTCACGGCTTTTGGAAGGCGGTCGGAGAGTTTCTCGGCAACGCGACCAATCAGCAGGCCGAGATCGCGGCCGCCGCCATCGGACTCGAAAAGCTCAAAGAGCCGTGCAAGGTGACACTGATGTCGGATTCCCGCTACGTGGTCGAGACGATGGGCGGCACCTGGAAGCGAAAGACCAACCACGACTGGTGGAAACGACTCGACGCCGCCGCGAAACGGCATCAGATCACGTGGAAATGGGTCAAGGGCCACAACGGCCACGACGTTCAGGAAGTCGCTGATTCGATGGCGCGCAAGATGGCGGAACTCGGTTATGTTGACCAGGCATTGTTAGAAGACGCTGTCGTCGAGCTCGGTATCCAGGAGATCTAAGAGAAGTATTAACCACAGATGAACACGGATAAACACAGATCGGAGAAAAGCAAAGATGCGCCGTCTTTTGCTTTGACCAGGCTTTTCCGAGCTCATCCGAGGGTGGAATTCCTGTCTCTGCGTCTTTGCGTCTCCGCGGTACTGATACTTCTTATTGTGTCGTTCGTTCAGGCGCAGCGGTCCGGGCTCGGCTGGGTCTGGCAAAACCCTCTGCCGCAGGGCAATCCGCTCTATTCGATCCACTTTGCCAAAGACAAGCTTCACGGATTTGCTGTCGGGTCTGACAACACTATCCTTCGTACGCGCGACGGCGGCTTTCGCTGGGAGCGGCAGGACGCTCCGACCGACGTTACATTTTCAGGCGTTTGGACGCGTGACGCCGAGAACGCGATCGCGGTCGGGTCGCGCGGCACGATCGTGATGACGACAAATGGCGGCAAGGACTGGAACCGCGTAGCCGTCGACGCCCGCGATCACCTTTACAGCATCGCGTTTGCCGGGGCAGACGCTAAGACCGGATGGATCACCGGCACGTACGGCCGGATACTGAAGACCACCGACGGCGGGCTCACATGGCGGACGCAGGCCGTCGATACCAAGGAACATATTCTCAAGGTCGCGGCATTTGACGCCGATCATGCCGCCGCGGTCGGGCTCGGCGGAACGGTACTTTTTACCAACGACGGCGGAGCAAACTGGACCGTCACCGGCCCGTGCAGCGGTGCCGTGGTCTCGGGCGTCGCCTACACGTCGGTAAATTCGCTGATAGTTGCCGGTTACGGCGGCTGCATCGCACGGTCGAACGATTCGGGAGCGACGTGGAACCTCGTCAACATTTACAGCCGGGCCGACCTGCTGTCGGTCAACTTTTCGACTGAAAAGACCGGCTCGATCACCGACGCCAATGGGCTCGTCTGGCTGACCGGCGACGGCGGCACGACGTGGCTGCCATTTAACATCAGGACCAACCCGAAGCTCGTCGCGACCTTTTTTGCCGATAGTTTTACGGGTTGGGCGGTCGGTGAGAGCGGCCTCATCCTGCGCACCGACGACGGCGGATCGAGCTGGCAGCGTCTGAGCGAGGGCGGCCGCGAGGATGTCAATGACCTCGCGTTTCTCGACGATGAACTCGGCGTCGCCGTCGGATCAAAGGGCCGGATCTGGCTGACCAACGATGCCGGGCGGTATTGGCTGCCCGTATTTTCGGGCACCGGCGAAAACCTCAACGCCATTCACTTTTACGACGGGCAGAAGGGCTGGGCAGTCGGCGACAAGGGCACGATCCTCCGCACTATCAACGGCGGAGCGAGTTGGGGCAAGGGCGTTTCAAACGTTACCGAAGACCTGCTCGCCGTCAACTTTGTGACGGACAAGATCGGTTTTGCCGTCGGAGCCAACGGCATGGTGCTGAGGACCGATTCAGCCGGTGCATACTGGGAACAGTTCGAATCCGGCACGCGGCTCTGGCTCGAGGACGTTCGCTTTTTTGACGAAAAGAACGGCGTCGCTGTCGGTGATGTCGGCACGATCCTGACCACCAATGACGGCGGCCTGACGTGGTCAAAGGTCAAGACCAACCTCCGCGAAAACCTGTACGCTGTCAGCTTTTTTGACGCCAGGATCGGTTTTGCCGTCGGTGCGGGCGGCGTCATTCTCGGCACCGTCGACGGCGGCCAGACCTGGAAGGACCAGGAATCGCCGACGCGGTCAAACCTGTTCGCCGTACAGGCATTTGGCAAGGATGGCGCGGTCGCGGTCGGCGAACTCGGAACAGTCCTAGTGACCGAGGACGCCGGGCGTTCGTGGCAGGTCCAGCCGAACATTACCGGAAAGGTGCTGCAGGCGATCGTTTACCGCGGCGACAAAAATGTCTGGACGGCCGGACGCGGCGGCACCATACTTAAGCGGACCGATCCGCTGTCGCCCAAACCGCTGAGCGGGCCGAAAACACCGCCCGTTCTATCCGGGGCGGCCCCGCGTCTGCAGCCGAAGATACGTCAGCCGCTGGTCACGATCACCGATGACGGCGATATCCCGGCCGCCATTCCCGCCAAAAAGCCCTAGCCCCGTCTAACGGTGACCGATATCCATTCGCCCGCCGACGCTATCGAATAATTGGAAATTCCGCGATGATCCAGAGCATCAGTGATCATATCCGACTGAGCGGCAAGGATACCCGAAAGCAACAGGCTGCGGCCCGACTTTGCCAGCAGAAGGTCGAGCAACGGTAAAATGACGTCGATCGTCAGATTGGCGCAGACAAAGTCGTATACATCGGCCGTTTCGTCGATCTCACCGGTAAAAAACTCGATCCCGGCGGCATCGTTCGCGGCGGCATTCTCAATAGCGATCTTGACCGAATCTTCGTCGATATCGCACGCCGTGATGCTCCGATCGCCGATCTTTGCGGCGGCGATCGCCAAAATGCCGGTCCCGGTCCCGACGTCTAGAAAGCTCTCATCGGGTGCGAGTTCGCTGCCGATCACGTCGAGACACAACTGCGTCGTTTCGTGCGTTCCGGTGCCGAACGCCATATTCGGCTCGATCCGGATCACGATACGCTGATCGTCGTCGATCGGTTCCCACGGCGGAGCGATGATGAATCTGCCGATGACGGTCGGCCGCCAATATTTCTTCCATTCGGCGAGCCAATCGGTCTGTTCGACGCTGCGCGTTCCGATGCTCGCTGACGCCGCGGGCTCGAATCCGTATATCGTCAACGCGTCAGATACCGCATCACGGATCTCACCGTCGGTCGGCAGCGTTTCAAAATAGCCCGACACACGCATCGGTTTGTCGGTCGGTTTGAGAAAGCTGTCGATCTCGGTCCCGAGGGCGCCGAGTTCGTTCAACGCAAATTCGATCGCCTCGGTTGCCGCGGCATCGGCCTCGATGTCGACAGCGAACCAGAGCTTTTTGTTGTTGTTCATTTTGATTTTAAGCGAAAGATCCCGGCTCTGACGGCAGGCACTATCGGCTTTTTTCGAGTCCGATCTCATCCAGCGAGGCTTCGCGGTTGCGCCAGTCCTCGACGACCTTTACAAAGAGCTTCAGATACACCTGGCGGCCTACCAAATTTTCGATATCGACTCGGGCACGGGTTCCGATGTCCTTGATACGCGCACCTTGCTTGCCGATGACTATCTTCTTTTGCGAGGGCTTTTCGACGTAGATCGCGCAAAAGACGCGGAGCACGTTAGGGTCGGTGTCATCATAGAGCTCGGTGACGACCGCGGTCACGTAAGGGATCTCTTCGCCCGTTGATAACAGTATCTTTTCCCGGACCATCTCGGCGACGATCGAACGTAACGGCTGATCGGTCATCTCGTCTTCGCCAAAGATCGGTTCGCCCTCGGGCAGGTGCTTGACGATCTGCCGGAGCAGATTATCGACCGCGTCACCCTTGAGTGCGGATACGGGAATGATCTCGGCAAAATCGTACTCCTTGGAGTACATATCGATCAGCGGCAGCAGCGTCGACTTGTCGCGAATCTTATCTATTTTGTTGAGCACCAGAACCGTAGGTTTCGCGGCCTGCTTTACTAATTCGAGCACAAACCGGTCGCCGTTGCCGGTCGAAACGCTCGCGTCGCGCATCAGTACGAGGACGTCAACCGAGAGAATGGCGTCGTGGACGGCCGACATCATTCGGCGATTGAGCAGATGGCCGGGCTTGTGTACGCCGGGCGTGTCGACAAAGACTATCTGGCCGCCGTCGATGTTGACGATGCCCTGAATACGGTGCCTGGTGGTTTGCGGTTTGTTCGAAACGGCGGCGATCTTTTCGCCGACGAGGCGGTTCAAGAGCGTAGATTTGCCCGCGTTGGGCCGGCCGACAAACGCGGCATAGCCGCTGCGAAATTTATCTTCCTGCATCGATTAGACGGTAACAGATTTGACGTAAGATTCAAGGAATCGACGGATCTACTGCTTTTTGAGCAAGTTCTGCTTGCCGGCCAGAGCGTCGCGAAACGCACCGCCCGGTATGTCGTCGAGCTCGATAGCCTTGTCGTAAAGCTGCACGGCGTAGGCATTCTCGCCCGCAAATTCATAGATCCGGGCAAGCGCGACATACGTCAGCGACAAAAGAGCCTTGTCGGTGGTCGGCTTGGCCGTCCTGAGAACGTTGCTGTACGCGACCTTGGCGTCGAGCAGTTTTTGGGCCTGAACGTCGGGGTCGGTGACGCCCTCCGCCGAAAGGCTGGCAACACGGCCGATCGAATAGTAGATCCGCGGTTCGGACGGGTTTTCGGCGGCAAGTTTCTTGAGCTCGGCTCCGGCACCGGCGAGGTCGCGGGCGGTGATCATCTTTTGGATCTCGAGCAGACGCCGGGTAACGGGATTGTCCGGTGCCGTCTCAACGGCGACCGGGCTCTTTCGCCGCAATTCACGGGCGGCCAGGGCTCGTTTTTTCGCCTCGGCGTTGCGGGCCAGACGGTCGCCTTCCTTTGACGCGTCAAAGGTCGCGATCATCTCACGCAGCGACGACGCGATATCAAATCCCGAATCCTCGGTGCCCTTTAACTGATCGGCAAAATAAAACGCCATCACGGCTCCATGCTCGTACGCCTCCGAGAGCATCAGTGCTGTTTCGTCCGCCAGGATCGACTTTTGCCGTTCGAGTTCGGCCGACACGGCCCGCTTTTCCGGGTCGGTCTTCATGGTGCCGATCTTTTCACGCGCCTGAGCCGTGGCGATCTGCGAACGCGTAAATTCGATCTGGCGGGCGTCGATGGCCGAAACCAGCGAACGCGAGACGGTCAGGAACACATCCGGCGAAATGGACGGATCTGACTTTCGTCGCTCATCGAGCAGCAGTTTAATTTGTTCGCGGATCAGTGCGATGTCCTTAGACTGCTTCAGCACGAGCGGATCGATGACAAATTGCAGAAAGGCCCGGCGGGCGTCGGTGTTGCTGAGGTCCTTGTCCGGCGGCAGGACGAGGTAATAGTCGTCCTTGACGTTCAAAAAGATGATATTGCCGGCCGGAGCGAGCATCTCCGGCACGACGAAAAAGCGCCTTTCGTAATCACGCGTTTCGACCTTTTGCAGTACGGTCGATTTGCTTTTGGCCTTCTGGGTCTCGATCTTTACTTTTTCTGAATAATAGATCTCGGGCCGCGTATGCATATAGTTCAGCAGGTCGCTGACCATTTCGCGGGTCGATGATCTGAGGGTTCGGTCGGCCTCGGCCTGATAATCCCGGACGTATTCATCGAGCTTTCCGCTGATGCCCGACCGGCGGTAGAATTCGCGTGCGAGCGGGGCAAAATCGAGCACGTCGAGCAGCGTTCCGGGCAGATCGGCCGTGTAAGCCGGGTCGGCCATTTCCGGTGCCGGCGAGAGGGTGTACGCCATCGAGATAAATGGCGAGACGATCTCGGCATCGGTGGCGTTCGGGCGGCGCTTCTTATACTGGGTCACAAAGACCGAGATACGCTGACGCAGATCTTCGTTCATCCCGGCCATGTCCTGCATCAGCCGTTCCCTGAACAGCGACCCTTTTTCGGACAATGCCGTGTTGATCAGTTTCACATCCTGGCCGGCGTCGTTCTTAGTCCGCGCCATCTCGAGAGCCGCTAGTACGACGAGCAGGCGCTTGTCGGGGTCGATCTTGACGCCGTAATTCGAGACGTCCATCACGGCCGGAGGATTTTGGCCAAAACCAACCGCCGCAAAAACGGCAACTAATATGAGTAGTAAGATCTTTCGCATTTACTTCGTGGCCCGGCGTTAAAAAGTACCGATCGGTCAGACTGTCTGCGGCCCAATAAAAAAAGATGAATATATTTCGCTCCGGGATGCACGGCAACATAATAAAACAAAGGATAAAGGAGAAACAACGTTCATCCTTTATCCCATTGTGCCGTTAAAAACGGAGCCGTTATTAACTAGAAACTGGCGAGTGCGTCAGCTTCGTTCTCGTAAACGTCGAAAACGGTCAACAACTTGGTGATGGCCAGCAGGTCCTGGATCTTTTCGGTCAGATTCAAGAGCTTGAGCGTGCCGCCCTCTTTGTTCACCGCCGTAAAGCTCGATACCAACTCGCCGATACCGCTCGAATCGATGTAGCCGACATGGCCCAAATTCAAAAGCAATTTCGTTTTGCCTTCGCCCAAAACCCTGCGAATGGCTCCGCGGAGAGCGACGCTTCCCTCACCGATCGTGACCTTTCCGTCGAGGTCGAGGATCGTCACATCACCCGCTTGCCGTTCAGTAATTATGATATCTGCCATTTTTATCTCCTGTTCTTAACTTTGAAATGATTGAAAGCTGATTTTAGACCAACATTCAAGTAAAAGTCCACGTAGCGACCCGTATTTATCGCTTTTTCAACATCGTTACGACCAAACCGCCGCCGTCGGCGTTGGTCCACTCGACCTCGTCCATGAACGACCGCATAAATAGTATTCCGCGGCCATTCGCCTTGAGCAGATTTTCGCGGTCGGTCGGGTCCGGTATATCCTCCGGCCGAAAGCCGGTCCCGTGATCCCGCACCTTGATCTCGATCGCGTCGGCCGTTCCGGCGAGCGTTATTTCGACCGATTTTGACTCGTCAAACTTATTACCGTGTTTGACGGCATTGGCGACCGATTCCCGGACCGCGAGGTCGATCGCAAAGATCATATCGTCGGCAAGGCCGGCCTCTTTGGCAAAGCGCTCGGCACCCGCGGCGGCTTCATCAACGGATTCGATCCGGCTGGGCAATGTAATCTGCACGTTCTCAGTCACAATAAATATATGTTCAGTACGTTAATGGCTGAAACCGCCGCCTGTCAAGACAAACGCTCTCGTTTCCGCTTAAAATGATAGCAATGATCGTTCATCCTGCCAAAAAGCTGTCGGGTTCGCTACGCCTTCCCGGTGACAAGTCAATTTCGCACCGGGCCGCAATGATCGCGGCGATGGCAAACGGAGTTTCTGAAATAAGCAATTTCGCGGCTAGCGCTGACTGCGGTTCGACACTGTCGTGCCTGAGTTCGCTCGGGATCGACATTACGCGGTCGGGTTCGGACGTGACCATTGCCGGCGGGCCTTTTACGCCGCCGCTGATGCCGCTCGATTGCGGAAACAGCGGCACGACGATGCGTCTGTTGACCGGTGTTCTGGCCGGCCGTCAGGTCGGAGCCACGCTTACTGGCGACGAATCGCTGTCGTCACGGCCGATGGGCCGCGTCATCGATCCGCTGCAGGAAATGGGGGCGACGATCGAGTCGGCCGACGGGAAAGCACCGCTCGTCATTGCCGCCGGACGGCCGCTGACCGGGATCGAACACCGGCTGCGCATCGCGTCAGCTCAGGTCAAATCATGTCTGCTTTTGGCCGGACTCGGAGCCTCGGGCACGACCACCGTTCACGAACCCGCACCGACCCGCGATCATACCGAGCGGATGCTGCGCTGGTTTGGCGCCGAGATCGACACGACGTCTGAGGGAGCGATCTCGATTCGAGGCGGGCAAACGCTCTCGGCAAGATCATTCGGCGTGCCCGGCGACATTTCGTCGGCGGCGTTCTTTCTGGTAGCGGCGGCCGGCCTTGACGGTTCGGAGATCACTCTCGAAGGCGTTGGGCTGAATCCGACGCGGACCGGTATCATCGACGTCTTGAGGCAAGCCGGTGTTGACCTTACGATAACGGCGGAGCGTATTGAATGCGGCGAACCGGTCGGCGATATTGCCGTTCGCGGGTCGGCCGCAAAACTGTCAGCGGCGAAAATGCTGCGGCTCGACGGCGCCATGATCGCCAACATCATCGACGAAATACCGATCCTCGCCGTCCTCGGAACTCAGATGGGACAAGGGATCGAGATCCGCGGGGCCGCAGAGCTGCGCGTCAAGGAATCGGACCGCATCCGGACCGTCGTCGAAGGGCTTAGACGAATGGGCTCGGACGTTGAGGAGTTTGAAGACGGGCTAAGGGTCCTGCCGACACGCCTCAACGGAGGCCGGATCGACTCGCACGGCGATCACCGGATCGCGATGGCGTTTGCGGTCGCCGGGCTGTTCGCCGGGGACGCGGTCGAGATCCACGGTGCCGAGTGCGTCGATGTTTCGTTTCCGGGATTCTTCGAAACACTCGCGAGTGTCGTACTCTCATAAGCGGCCATGGATACAGAACGTCGGATCGTATTAACGGGATTTATGGGTGTCGGCAAATCGAGTGTCGCCCGCCATGTCGCGCATCTGCTCAGATCAAAGCGCGTCGACCTCGACCAGGAACTCGAACACGGTGAAAGGCGAACGGTTGCCGAGATAATCGATGCCGAGGGCGAAGCGGCGTTTAGGGACATCGAATCGCGTTATCTGCGGCGGGCCCTCGACCGGCCCGACCTGCGGGTGCTGTCACTCGGCGGCGGAACATGGACGCTCGAACGCAACCGCGAGATGATCAAGGCGTCTGGCCTGACAAGCGTCTGGCTCGAGTCGACGTTCGAGCATTGCTGGCTAAACATAGCGTTTTCGCAAAAGGACCGCCCGCTCGCACGCGACAAACAGCGGGCCTTCGAACTGTTTCAGCAGCGGCAGAAATTCTACGCGCTTGCCGACTGGCACTTTGTCATCCGGTCGGACAGTACGTCGTTTGACGTCGCCAAGCAGATCATCGAACAAGTTTTTTCTTGAATTACCCCACTTTGCTATTGATAATTAGATCGTTATCAATCAAAATTACCTTACTAGAAAACTAGTTATCCACATCTGAATGGGTGCGGAGATCATTATTAGATCGAACAGATGCCCTGTGCATTTGCGATTTTTTGGTACGCGAATATTAAACAATTTTCCGGAGGAAAGATGAAAATCAAAGCTTTAACACTTCTCACTTTGGCCCTCGCACTCTTCATGAGCGCTTGCGGCAAGAGCGATGCTGATCTGCAAAAGGCAGTTCAGGACAAACTCGCTGCCGACAAGGTCACGGGCGTCACGGTTGCCGTCAAGGACGGTGTCGCGACACTGACCGGCGAAGTTGCGGACATTACGGTCAAGACGAAAGCCGAAGCCTCAGCCAAGGTCGAAGGCATCAAATCGGTTGACAGCAAATTGACGCTCAAGCCGATGCCGACGCCCGAGCCGCCGTCACCCGACAAGATGATCGAAGGCACCGTCAATGAAGCCCTCAAGAAGAAAGGCATCACCGGCGTAACGGTTGCCGTCAAGGATGGCGAGGTCACCCTCAGCGGAACCGTCGATAAGGCGAAGGTCGCCGAGATCATGATGGCCGCGAACGAAGCGAAACCGAAGAAGGTTGTCAACAACCTCAACAAATAGGCGAATATCGGAGGAAATATGTCATTACAAGAGAAATATCAAACACTTCTGGAACTCGCCAATGCTAACGGTACGTCGTACGAGTTGGCCGAAGGCGACGGCGTACTTCACATCACGGGAACCGCCCCGAGCGACGAAGCCAAGGCTCAGCTTTGGGCAGAGTACGAACGGATCGACCCTGATTTTCAGTCAAGTGATCTCATCCTTAATGTTTCGACCGGAGCCGGTGACGCCGGCGGCGGAATGAATACATACACCGTTGTTTCTGGCGACAGCCTGAGCAAGATCGGTTCGAAGTACGGGATCGCCTGGAAGGCGATCTGGGATGCCAATCGCGACATCCTCCATCATCCGGACAAGATCTATCCGGGCCAGGAATTGAAGATTCCATAGACCGCGGTAACGCCCGCGATCAAGGCCTGCTCATTTCGGTGAGCAGGCTTTTTTTACTCGCAACCTGAACGGTAATCTAATACAATTCTGACAATGTCTTTCGAAACGGATTTTATCGTTATCGGCAGCGGTGTGGCCGGCCTGCGTTCGTCTATCGAACTGGCTAAAAGCGGTGCCCGCGTCACCGTTTTGACCAAGGACAAAGCCAGCGAATCAAATACGGAATATGCGCAGGGCGGCGTCGCCGTCGTGCTTTCGGACGACGATAACGCCGAACTTCACGAGGGCGACACGCTGGTCGCCGGAGCCGGACTTTGCGATCCGTCGGCAGTAGCGACCCTTGTCACCGAAGGCACGGTCTTCATCAAACAACTGATCGAATGGGGGACAAGGTTTGACCGTGACGGCGGCAAATTGATCTTTACCCAGGAGGCGGCTCACTCACGCCGGCGTATTATTCACGCCAACGGTGACTCGACCGGGGCCGAATTTGTGCGAGCCCTTATCGCTCGTGCCGGCCAGGAAAGGTCGATCGACCTCACGCCCTTTGCCAATACCGAGAGCCTGATCGTCCGCGACGGCAGGTGTGTCGGCGTTCGTTTTCTGGACCCGATCCTGCGGACGCCGCGTGAAGTTTTCGGCAGGGCCGTGATACTTTGCACGGGCGGTGCCGGCCAACTTTACCAGCACACCACCAACCCGTCGGTCGCGACAGGCGACGGCATGGCGATGGCGTATTTTGCGGGAGCTGAGATGGCGGATATGGAATTTGTCCAGTTCCACCCGACCGCACTCAACATCCCGAACGCACCGCGTTTTTTGCTCAGCGAAGCGATGCGCGGCGAGGGCGGCATTCTCCGAAACAAGTTTGGCGAGCGGTTTATGCCCAATTACGACGAGCGGGCCGAACTAGCCCCGCGTGACATCGTATCGCGTTCGATCGTCGCCGAGATGCGGCGCACCGGCACCCGCAACGTCCTGTTGGATATGACAGCTCTCGACGGTGACTTTTTGCGGCACCGCTTTCCGAAGATATACGACACCTGCCGGCACTACGGGCTCGACATCGCCAGGGATCCGCTTCCGGTCTCACCGGCCTCACACTATTGCATGGGCGGGATCAGGACCGACCTGTGGGGCCGAAGCACGGTTCCCGGGCTCTACGCCGCGGGCGAGGTCACCTGCACCGGCGTTCACGGCGCCAATCGCCTGGCTTCAAACTCGCTGCTCGAGGGCCTTGTCTTCGGTGCCCGTGCCGGGCGGGCGGCGGTCGAGGATACCGCCTCGCTCACGACTCTCGGCGTCACCCGTGACCTTTCGGCGACCGATGCCGCCGCTGAACAGACTACGGCACTTTCGACCGCGGTGAGAAAGCGCATCAAGCGTGTGATGTGGGAACGCGTCGGCATTCTGCGTGATCGCTCGTCGCTCGAGCGTGCATTGAAGGAATTTGCGCAGATATCCGCGGGCAATCTGAGCACTTCGTCGCGCAACTTCGTCACGCTCGCGACGCTCGTGGCGACCGCGGCACTTTGGCGCGAAGAGTCACGCGGCGGCCATTTCCGGACCGATTTTCCCGAACAGCATGACGAATGGCGGCATCACTCGATCCAGACGATCGGCCGCCCGATCGCCTCGGCTGAAAAGATGGACTTTGACATATCATCGAGAGTGTAATTAAAATCGAGCAAATCTAAATTTCTCCGGCATCGGTCACAAAATGCAAAATACGGCTACCACCCTTAATCTGGCGTCGATAGTATCGCACCACGCACGGCTTGCTCCGCGAAAAGAGGCGATCGTTTGGGGCGATGTCCGCCTCACATACGGTGAGATCGACGCTCTCTCTAACCGCGTGGCGAACGCCCTGGTCGAAATGGGTATCGGCCACGGCGACAAGGTCGCTCTCTGCTGCCCGAATCTGCCGTTCTTTCCGATAGTGTATTACGGCATTATGAAGGCCGGAGCCGCGGTCGTGCCGCTCAATGTGCTCTTTAAACCGCGCGAGATCGCCTATCACCTGACCGACTCTGACGCCAAGGCGGTCTTTGTATTTGAGGGCACCGACGAACTGCCGCTGGCGGCGACGGTAAAAGAGGGCTTTGACCAGGTCCCGACATGCGAAAAACTGATCGTCATGACGCGGGACCTGATGGGGAAAAGCCCGCTCGACGGCCACGAAACGCTGACCCAGATCACATTCGACAAATCAGAGAGCTTCGACATTTACCCGACGCGGCCTGACGACACGTGCGCGATCCTTTACACCTCGGGAACCACTGGGCAGCCAAAAGGGGCCGAACTTACCCATTTGAATCTCTATTCCAATGTGACGACGACGTTTCTGATCCATCTGCCGATGCTCGATTTTACCGACGGCGTTCAGAAGACCTGTCTCATCACACTGCCGCTATTTCACACGACCGGACAAACGGTGCAGATGAATACGCAGATCTACGCCGGCCACCGGATCGTGCTGCTGCCGAGATTTGACCCGCAGGCGACCCTCGACGCAATGGTCGCTGAGGGCGTAAATTTCTGGGTCGGCGTGCCGACGATGTACTGGGCACTGCTCCGCCACGTTGACGAGACGGGATATGACATCAGCCGCGTTCGCGAGACCATGAAGGTCTGTTCGTCGGGCGGTGCCCCGATGCCGGTCGAGGTCATGAAGGAGTTTCAGGAGCGGTTCGGTGTGCGGGTGATGGAGGGCTACGGCCTGTCTGAAACGTCGCCGCTGGCGTGTTTCAACCACTTCGAAAGGCCCTCGAAACCCGGCAAGGTCGGCCAGCAGATCTTCGGCGTCGAGGTCAGGTGTTTTGACGACAATGACAACGAGGTTCCCCGCGGTCAGCGTGGTGAGGTCGTTATTCGCGGGACCAACGTGATGAAGGGCTATTACAAACGTCCCGAAGCGACCGCCGAGGCGTTTCGCAACGGTTGGTTTCACACCGGCGATATCGGGATAATGGATGACGAAGATTATCTCGCCATCGTTGACCGCAAAAAGGATATGATCCTTCGCGGCGGTTACAATATTTACCCACGCGAACTGGAAGAGGTGATCATCACGCATCCGCTCGTGTCGCTGTGTGCGGTGATCGGCGTACCGGACGAGCGTCTCGGCGAGGAGGTCAAGGCGTTTGTGGTGCTCAAACCGGGCTGCGAGATGACCGAAGCCGAGTTTACAGAGTGGTGCAAGACGCAATTTGCCGCCAACAAATATCCGCGTCACGTCGAGTTTCGCGAATCGCTGCCCATTGGCGGGACCGGCAAGATATTCAAACGTGCGCTGAAAGAAGAAGCCGCCTGATCCGCCGATTGCTTTCGCGGCCCCGATAGGTAAAACTTGTGGTTTATGGTTCGATCTAAGGCTCTCTTGGTGGTCATCACCGTCGCTTCATTCATTACAGCCTGTTCCGGCACAAAACAGGAAGGCTATGTCATCGCCGACAGTAAGTCGTACGAGGCGTCGCTGTTCCGACAGCAATGTGCCGTCTGCCACGGCCCTGAGGGCAACGGTAAGACGGTTGACGGCAAGGTCGTCCCGAGCTTGCGCGTCGGAGATTTTAAGTTCAAGACCGAAGCCGAGGTCTACAATCAGATCGCCAACGGCGGCAATGGGATGACGCCGTTTCGCAACCAGCTGACCGACCGCGAGATCAAATTGCTGGCTGACCTGATCCACAATCGCCTCAGGGCAAAAAAGGACTAGGATCGCCCCAACAACTGCACTTGCCTTAGATTTTTTTCACATTCCGGTGTCATCCGGCCCGATCTGCGAGTAGAATATTCTGTATGAGAATTCTGATAACGGGTGCGACCGGCCTGCTTGGCCAGGCCCTGACCAAGTCGTTAGTCGAAAAGGGGCACGAGATCATTAAAGCCTCACGTAAAGATCCGATCGACGACGCTCACGTAAAGTGGAGCGTTGAGGACGGCTTTGCCGATCCCGACAAACTTGAGGGGATCGATGTCGTCGTCCACCTCGCCGGCGAAAATGTCAGCGGGCTCCGCTGGACCGACGAAAAGAAAAAGGCGATCCGCGACAGCCGCATTCAGGGGACACGAAACGTCGTCGACGCGATCTCAAAACTCAAGAACAAGCCCAAGACGTTCATCGCCTCATCGGCGATCGGGTTTTATGGCGAGCGTGGCGACGAAGAGATGACCGAGACGTCGCCTCCCGGAGACAATTTTCTCGCCGGAGTATGCAAGGAATGGGAGACCGAATCGCGGCGTGCCGAGGACGCCGGCATCCGGACCGTT
Organism: uncultured Chloracidobacterium sp.; assembly: GCA_964592865.1. Lineage (GTDB taxonomy): Bacteria > Acidobacteriota > Blastocatellia > Pyrinomonadales > Pyrinomonadaceae > OLB17. Next base: position 57,204 of record CAZQGN010000011.1, read on the forward strand.
CTGCTCAGGACCGGGATCGTGCTCTCAAAGGACGGCGGTGCGCTTTCGACAATGCTCCTGCCGTTTAAGATGGGTGTCGGCGGCGTGGTCGGAAGCGGCAAACAGTGGATGAGTTGGATCTCGCTCATCGACGAGGTCGCGATCATCAATTTCTGCATTGAGAATGAGAGTATTCGCGGTGCCGTTAACGCCGTCGCGCCTGATCCGGTGACTAACGCGGAATTTACCAAAACGCTTGGCGAAGTGCTCTATCGGCCGACATTCCTGCCGCTGCCCGAGTTTGCGGTGAGTATGATCTTCGGCGAAATGGGCGACGCCCTGCTGCTCGCAAGCACCAAGGTGCTGCCAAAGCGCCTCGAGGACGCCGGGTTTGAGTTCAAGTTTCCAAACCTGAAAGAGGCTATCGACCACGCAGTGTCAGAACCCGCTGCGTAATCGGCGGGCCAGAATCCCAACAAACTGGCCGCCCGCTCACGCAGGCGGTTCGGACAAATACACTGGCCGCCCGCTTACGCAGGCGGTTCTGACAAGAGTAGTGGGCGGCTCGGTGCCGCGTCCGCATCAAACGGAGCGATCTGAAGATTTAGCAAATACTCGCCGTCCGCGACTTCGCTGGGAACGTAGATAAGCTCGGTGATCGTTGAATTGACGCGAGTATTTGCGTTTACCTCACGGCTTCCGAGGTTCACATTCCAAAAAGCCCGATGAGCAGGCAGACTCGGGTCATCGAGCCGATCGAGCGAGGGCAGGTCGACAAGCAGGTGTTTGTATCCGCATTTGACGATGTACTCGATCGCGTCAGCGGTAAAATACGGCGGGATGTTGTCGGTATCGTATCTTCGCGTCAATTTACTATCATCGTTCGGAACAGTTCGTATGATCAGTGCCTGCGGTACTGCCCCGTCTGTCTTAGATATTTGCGGGCGTAACATTTCAGCGGAAATAACGTGATCAACTGCAAACTGGCCGCCCGCTGACGCAGGCGGTTCTGACACGATCTCCGGTTCGACCGTCACCAACACCGCCGGCATCAACACATCCTGCAAATACTCCCGCACCGAGATCCGCTGATCCGTAATATGCCCGACGCACTCAGTGTGCGTCCCGCTGCAGTGCGGGACAATGGTGTACCGTTCGAAATTTACGCTCGAACCGTCGCGGGTGTCGCCGAGCACAGCTGCCGTCGCCGCGTCAACGCCGAACGCGTTCGGCTGCGGGCCGTTGAATCGGAGCGGTATTGAGATGTCGATCGGGCCCGATGCGTCATATTCAAGCGGCCGCCCGTCGATGTCGAACGTAATTATCATTTTCCAGCCTGTTTGATGACGAGCATCATCCCCTTGTTCTTCGGAATGCGGATCTTATCGTCTGCCTCGAGGGTCGCTCCGGTCTGAAATCCCGCAACCTCAGGAGCGGTGATCGTCGCCCTTGCCGGGTCGATACCGAGCGCCCGCCAATCGATCTCGAGTTGGACATCGGTGTCATTTTCGGCCCAACTGGCGATCGAGACCAGTGCCGCACCCTTTTTCCAATAAACGGTGGTGAGCACCTTCGGGTCGTTGGTGCGAACCATACAGTTCGGCGACCAATATCCGTACATTTGCGTTCCTTTCATCCCGAAATCGTCCCACGCCTTCCAAAGCGGCCGCGGATCGGCGTTGTCCGACCAAGGCATGCGGTTGGTCATGCCGTAGATCATTCCGCGCCACGGGTTGCCGCCCTTCTCGAGCATTTCGCCCATCAGGCCGAACGGAATTCCCGAGACCTCGGTCAGGAAGAAGTCGGGCGAGTTATTTTCATAATCGAAATACTCGCCAAACCACAGTCGGTTCAGATACGGGAAATGCTCCATATAGAGCATCGCCGAATTGTTAAATCCGTCGTTCTTGTTGAACTGATTCGCCGAATGCAGATCGACGATGCCGGGATGGCCGCCCGCGGTCAGCACGCGCTTTACGCGTTTCATCGTCACACGGTCAAAGGCGACGTCGTCCAGATATATGCCGTCGATGCCGACGTTCTGCGTCAACCAGTTCATGCCCTCGACATAGTAATTGTGCCAGCGGCTGACACCGCTGTTGACGATCGCCGCATCCTTTAGCTCAGGCACGAACCACGCCGCGATATAGTCGTCGCCCACGTGCTCCTGCAGCCACGAAAAACCGCCGCCGTTGCCGCCCGAAAATATCTCGTGGCCGAGGCTCCGCAGTGCCGGCAGCTCGTACGCACGGTTCGACAGCTCGCGGACCGTGTTATAGATCTTGACCTTGAGCCCCTTCTGATGGGCCTCGTCGATGTACGCCTTCATCTCCTTGTGAGCGATGAACGGGTAATTAATATAGGGGTTTATCGCATTGGCGTGGTGGATATTTACGACCGTCGCACCCGTCTTTTTGATCTCGTCAACGGGCGTGTATTTATGATAGAAACGGTTCGCCCATTGCCAGTCGGTGTCGATCGTGTGAAACGGCGTAATGAGAAGCGTGAAATCGTAATACAGCACGTCGCCCTTTTTCATCGTCCGCGGGCCGCTGTACGCCTTCACGGCCGTAGCGGTCTCAGAACTGCCGTCAATATCAATCCCGCCCTTTCCGCCGTTTCCCCACGAGGTCGGCAGCAGCAGCGGTTTTTGAAGATAGAAATTCGTGTTCAGCGGCCTGACGTATTTTTCATCACGCAGCGAGAACTGCATTCCGGCGTTGACGCCGCCGAGCCACGCACCGTCTTGGTTCTTGGCCGCGACGTCCCATTTCCATTTTAGGAAAGGCGGTGTCGCACGGCCCTTTTCGCCAAGGCCCATCATGTATTTGGCGGCGTTTTTCGAGTACGGGATATCGAGGCTGATGTCGTTGAGGCTCACATCCTCGAGTGCCGTGACCTTGACGGTGTATGAGACAAAGCCGTCAAATTCCATCGCTCCTTCGATGTCCGCCTGCACATTCGAGTACTTGGTCGAGGCTCGCCACTTGGCGGTTCCGGGCGTCTTTTGCGTAAAGACGACGCCTTTCGGCATCGGCACGATGGCCGCTCCATCCGACCCGATGACCGACAGAGACATCGGCCGCACAAGCACCTGATTGTATCCGCTCATCGAGGTCATTTCGGGGCTGAATCGTGTCGCGATCGAACCGGGCAGGCCGTCGTTGCTGAGACTCATGCTGCGGCCGAGAATGCTGATGACATTACCCTTGACCTCGATCGGCGTGTACGGCGGAATGACGGTGTTTTCCTGTGCAAGCGTCGAGTTGAGCCACTTAAGCCGCGTCATTTTTTCGGGCTCGTTGAATCCGCCGTTTGGTGCCGTTTCGTTCACGACCTTCATGTCTAATGCGATCGTCTGCGGAGCCTCGCCCGCGGCGGTCACGGTCGCCGTGCCCTTGTATTCACCGGCGGCTGCGTTCACCGCAACGTCGGCGCCGCACCACATCGGCTGTATCTTGCGGGACGCAACATCGACCGTTTTTTCAAACTTCACTCCGCGGTGATCGACGCCGTTCGTGTTGATGCACGTCATGTCGGCCGCGGCGATCTTTGCTCCGCCCGCCGACCTCAGATCGATAAATTTGACGCGGATATTTTTGAGGTCCTTGATAGCGAAAACACCTAGTTGGAACGCGTAAAACTCACCCTTTCGTGCCGTCCCGGAAAAGCCGGTCTGCAGTCCGCGCTCGATCCAACGCTGCGGCAGGTCGTTCGTCATTCGGATCGGGAACATTCGGTCTTCGGGAAAGACCAGAAAGTCCTTTGTCCCGTTGGCCTTGACCAAGGCGCCGGTCTCTGCGGCCGTTGCGATGACCTCCATCGGATAGAACGAATTGAACGCGTCGATCGATTGGATCTCGACGACCTTAGCAAACGCGACCTCGGTGCCGACCAATACCGAATGTTCGCCGGATCCGTCCGCCGGTTTCGGGTAAAAATCCTTCGGGTAATTGGCACTTCCCGATTTTGCGTACGGCAGATAATAAACGTAATAGATCCCCGGCCCGGCCATGGGTTCAAAATACACCTCGCCGTACTCGCGGTTTATCGTCCCGAACGACACCGTCGTCACGCGTCGGCCGCCGGCTGTCGTAACGATTATCGACTTGTCGGCCGGGTTTGAGTCGCGTCGTCGCCAGTCGATACGGGCAAAGGCCGTCTTATCGGCGTTCTCAACACTAATGACAGCCCGGATGTTGCCGAACGTGTCGGCGTTCCAGGGTGCAGGCGCAACGGTGAACTTAACTGATTGGGCCGAGGCGGCGGCCGTAAATGCCGACAATGCCGAGAGGATCACTAAAAAGTAGGCGAACGATATGCGCTTCATCACGAGAGTCTCCTGACCTGCTCGACCGCGGACGCCAGGTCGATATCAGCGACACTGTTAACTTCTGAGCAGATCTGCATCAACAACCGGTCCTGCGCGTTGCCCTTTGCTTTGGCGACAGAATACGGCAGATCTTCGCGAAATGTGACCATCGAGTATTTTGAGAAATAATCGGGAAAGGTCTGTTCGAGCTTTGTCTCAAGTTCGCGCTTTCTCACAAAGACCGGGTCGGCGACGGCGTCACGCATTTCGTAAAAGTTCTCTTCGGCCATATCGGCGATCGCGTCGGTATTCACCTTGCGAAGACGGCCGTACTTCTCGTAGATCCAATTCCAGTCGATCTGGCCGCCCGCTGACGCAGGCGGTTCTGACAAGATGTGGCCGCCCGCTGACGCAGGCGGTTCTGACAGGAGCGTGTTCAGCACGCGGACATCTTCAAACGAGCAATTCATCCCCTGACCGTAGAAAGGAACGACCGCGTGGGCCGAATCGCCGAGAAGCAATGCCTTGCCGCCGGCGTTCCAGGGCCAGCATTTGAGCGTGCCGAGATTTCCGACCGGATTGGCGAAAAAATCTTCAATTAGCGTCGGCATCAGCGGAACGGCGTCCGCGAATTCACGGTCAAAGAACTCCTTGACTGTGCTGGCGTCCGTCAGTTGTTCAAACGCGATCGCCCCCTTGTGTGCGAGAAAGAGCGTACACGTAAAGCTGCCGTCAAAATTTGGCAGGGCGATCATCATGAACTGATGCCGCGGCCAGATGTGAAGGGCGTTCTTTTCAAGCTGAAATGTGCCGCCCGGTCCGGGCGGAATGTGCAGTTCCTTGTAGCCGTGATCGAGAAATACGGTGTTCGAGCGAAATCCGTCGATCTGTGTCTCCATCGCCAGACGAACGGCCGAGCCCGCCCCATCGGTCGCAATTACGGTGTCGGCGGATACCGTCTTCCCACTCGAAAAACTTGCGGCACCGCTGCCACAGTCGAGATCGACGCAGCGTTCGTTGAAGTGAAAGGTGACCTCGCCGTATTTGTCCGCTTCGTTCATCAGGGCTATGTTGAGCCCGGCACGCGAGACCGAGTTGATGTATTCGCCCTCGCGGCCGCTGTACGGCAGCAATCTTGTTTCGCCAGAAACGGTATGGATCATGCGCCCGTACATCGGCACGGCCTCGGCCAGCATATATTCGTCCATGCCAACCTCACGAAGAGCCGCGATCCCGCGGTCCGAGAGTGCGAGATTGATCGAACGGCCGGCCTCGACCCGCTCAAGACGCATATCGCCCCGGGCCTCATAAACATCGACGGTCATCCCGCGTTTTGCAAGATTGATCGCAAGAAGCGAGCCCGCGAGGCCCGCACCGATTATGACGATATTGGACATAAATTAATGCAATTTCACCACATCAGGAGCGGTCAACACAAAGCGAGAGCGCAAAACTATTCCTTGGGGTCTGTTTCGATCTGAGAACGATTAGCAGATCAGCTCTCCGACTTCTCGCCAATAGTCTCTTCGCACTCCGGTCGCCGGCGGCGGCCTCAACATTATGATGGTGCGTTGAGTTTTTCGATCCGTACCGCCGTGACCTTAAATTCAGGTGCCTGCGTAAACCGGTCACGGGTCGGCCCCGTGGCGTAGTTCAGAAAGACCGCCGGGTCGTGAAATGACGCGAAAAGTTCGCCTGACTTAACCTTGTCGGTGACCTCGACCGGCAAAACTGCCTCGCCGTGGCCGCTCTTGAGCCGGACGACCTCGCCGTTGCTGATCGACAATCGGGCCGAGTCCGCCTTTGACATCATAATGAGATCGGTCGGGCGCAATTCGCGGTTCGGCGTTCTCATCGTCATCGTTCCGGCATTGAACTGCTCGAGCACGCGGCCGGTCGTCAGCATGAAGGGATATTCGTCCGAGACGACCTCTTTCGTCGGCCGGTATTTTATCCGCCTAAGAGCGGCCGTGACGCCGTTCGAAAACGATTCGCCATGGAGTATCTCGGTTCCCGGGTGATCGACGTCGGGGCACGGCCATTGCAGGCCGGCCGTTTCGATACGGTCGTAGGTAATGCCGTATCCCGGAGGCCAGACGGCCCGCACCTCGTTCCATACCTCTTCGGCGGTTGTGAACGCGAAATCGTCAGCGTGTCCCATCGCCGCCGCCAGATCACAGATTATTTCCAGGTCGGAACGTGAATTGCCGCGTGGACTGACCGCGGTCCTGATCCGCTGGATACGGCGTTCGCCGTTCATGAATGTTCCGTCCTTTTCAAACGACGTCGCGGCCGGGAAAAAGACATGGCCAAACTTCTTAGCCGTCTCATTCATAAAGAAATCCTGAATGATGACGAGGTCCATATTCGCAAACGCCTTTTCCGTTTCGTGAGCGTTGGCGTTCGACAGGAAAACGTCATAGCCGATGGTCCAGAGTGCTTTGAGCTTGCCGTCGCGGGCGGCGTCGATCATCTGAAGTTGATTGAGCCCGGCGGCGGTCGGCACCGGTGCTTTCCAGACGCTCTCAAACAGTTCTCTGCCCGCGTCGATCGTCACCGAACCGGTCAGAATGCCGGGGTCACAGCCCATATGGGCCGAACCCTGTACGTTATTCTGCCCACGCAGCGGGTTGACGCCCGATCCGGGTTTACCGATATTGCCCGTCAGCAGCGCAAGATTGACGATCGACATCACGCCCTCGGTGCCCTGGTAATGTTCGGTCATTCCGAGGCCGTGCATCGCCATCGACGGCGTGTTAGATGCGTAGATACGGGCGGCTTTGCGGATCAGTTCGGCGTCCACGCCGCACCGCTCGGCGACGGCCTCGGGCGAATATTCGGCGACGAACGCCTTAAACTGCTCGTACTCGTCGACCCGATTTTCGATGAACTCGATATTGACCAGCCCTTCGTCGATGATCGCATGAGCCAGGGCATTAAACATCAGTATGTTCGTGCCCGGCCGAAGCTGGAGGTGCACGTCGGCGTACTTTGTCAGTTCGGTCTTTCGCGGATCGACAACGATCAGCTTTGCTCCATTCTTGAGCACAGCCTGCTTTATGCGGGCACCCGGGATCGGGTGATTTTCGGTCGGGTTTGCACCGCAGAGAATGATCGTCCTCGCCTTTTCGATATCATCGAACGAGTTTGTCATCGCACCCGTGCCGATCATCATCTTCATCGCCGCGGCGGACGGCGTATGGCAAACGCGGGCGCAGCAATCGACGTTGTTCGTGCCGAGAACGACCCGTGTAAATTTCTGTGCGAGATAATTCTCCTCGTTGGTGGCCCTCGCCGAACCGAGCACGGCAATGCTGTCCCGGCCGTATTCGCTGTCGATCGCCTTTAGTTTGGCGGCGGCGAATGCGATCGCCTCTTCCCACGAAACGACCAGCCAGCCGTCATTCTCGCGTATCATCGGCTCGGTAACGCGGTCGTCGGCATCGATAAAATCGAACGCGTATCGCCCCTTTACGCAGAGGTGCCCGGAGTTTACCGGAGCGTCCATCACCGGCCTGACCTGCACGACCTTGTCGTCACGGGTGCCGACGTTCATCTCGCAGCCGGTGCCGCAATACGGGCACGTCGTACGGGTCCAATCGGTCGGATAGCCGCGTTCGATCACCGACTTATCCTCGAGGGCACCAGTCGGGCAAGCGTCGGCACAGGCTCCGCACGAAACGCAAGTGCTGTCGCCAAATGCACCGAATGAGTCAGGCATCACTTTAGATTCTTCGCCGCGGCCAAGCACGTGCCAGACGAACTGCCCCTGAACGTCAGCACAGATGCGGACGCAGGCGTAACAGTTGATGCACCGCGACATATCGACATTGATATATGTATGAGAGGGGTCGGCATTGATCGAGTGATCGCCGTGAAAATCATCCGCCGTCAAACCGTATTGACCGGCCAGAGTGTGAAAGGGTTTGTCAGGATACGCGGTGAACGCGTCAGCCGGGTAATTGCCGGCCAGCATCCGCAAATTCCATTTACGGGCGTCCTCGATCGGGCCGCTGTGGGTCTCGACCTCCATTCCGTCGGCGAGCGCCGTTGTGCACGATACGGCCTCATGGGCACGGCCCTTGATCTCGACCAGGCACATCCGGCAGGCACCCACGGGCTTGAGCCGATCGTCGTTGCAGAGTGTCGGTATCTCAAACCCAAGCGACCTCGCCGCCGCGAGGATCGTGATGCCTTCGTCAAATGCCGCTTCTATCCCGTTGATCGTTGCACGGATCATAAACTATTCCTTTTTAACCGCCTCAGATCCGCGAGCCGCCGGTCATTTTAGCACCGAGCCCAGGATCCGGACGAACTTTTCAATATCGCCGAAGCTATTGTAAAGCGGGACTGGAGCGACCCTAATCACATCGGGTTCACGCCAGTCGGCCACTACACCGCGTTCAGAGATCGCCGTAAACAGGCTCTTATCGGCATTCTTGACGCGAATCGACAACTGACAGCCACGCTGTTCCGGATCGGTCGGGGTGATCACCGATATCCGGTCATCGTCGATCGCGGCAAGCATCTGTTCGAGGTACGCCGTCAACCTCACCGACCGCTCACGCAGTGCCGCCATTCCCGCTTCGGCAAAAATTTCAAGTGACGCACGCAATGACGCCATCTGCAGGATCGGCGGATTTGATATCTGCCAACCCTCGGCACCGGCGATCGGGTTGAATTTCGGCCCCATCAGGAACCGTGTCGCCTTGTCATGCCCCCACCAACCGGCCAATCGAGGTCTATCAGGGCAATCTGCGTGCCGTTCGTGCACAAACGCCCCGCCAACCGCACCCGGGCCGCCGTTGAGGTATTTGTACGAACACCAGACGGCAAGATCTACGCCCCAATCATGGAGTTTCAGTTCAAGATTGCCCGCCGCGTGTGCGAGGTCAAAGCCGACGATCGCCCCGACAGCATGGCCCGCCGCGGTAATTTCCCGCATTTCAAACGCCTGTCCTGTGTAATAATTCACACCGCCGAAAAGGACCATCGCCAGCGACGAGCCCTCGCGCTCGATCGCCGCGATAATGTCTTCGGTCCGCAGCGTCGCCTCGCCTTCCCGCGGTTCGAGTTCGATCAGATCCGACGCCGGATCGAGCCCGTGAAGCTTGATCTGCGACTCGATCGCGTATCGGTCAGAGGGGAAAGCTCCCTTTTCGATCATTACCTTTCGGCGTTCGCCGGACGGGCGATAAAAGGATATCAGGAGCAGATGGAGGTTGACGGTCAATGAGTTCATCACGACCGTTTCGATGGGTTTGGCACCGACGACGTCGGCCGTTTGGGCGGTCAGGAATTCGTGATACGGCATCCACGGATGCTTAGCCCGGGCATGCCCTTCGACACCGAGCGTTTCCCAGTCCTGCAGTTCCTGTTCGATGTAACCGCGGACGCGACGCGGCTGCAGCCCGAGCGAATTGCCCGTAAAATACACGACTTCCTCGCCCGACTCGCGCCGGGGAATGTAAAATTGGTCCCTGAACCTTGTAAGCGGGTCGGCGGCGTCCAAAACGGCCGCCTCCGCGGGGTTTGTGCTCTCTGTCATATTTACCACTCTGTCGAATTTAATCGAATCGCCGCGGATTGAAAAGTGCTCGGCCGGCCGGCGGCGATCGCGGGCTATTGCACGAATCCCATGATCTCGCTCAAAACCCTCTCAGGCATTTCTTCCTGCGGCACGTGACCGCACTTTTCAAACACGACCAGTTTCGATCCGCTTATCAGTTCATTCAACTTGCGGCCGGCCTCAAGCGGTATCAGTTCGTCCTCGGATCCCCAGATTATCAGTGTCGGGGCCTTGATCGACGCGATCCTGTCTTCGACCGGATAAAGCTCAAATTGGGCACGGGCCCGCGTGGCGGAGAGTTGGCCGCCCTGTGTTCTCAATGGCTGATAGTAGGCATTGACGCGCTCGTCGGTGATCTTTGAGTCGTCAAAAAAGCTCTTTTCCAGGCCGGCACGGACCAACGTGTCCGACGTCAACGCCAGGGCAGTCAGCAGACGGCCCACGACCGGCATCTGCAGATACCACGGAGCGAGGCTGGTTCGCCCTTGCACTTTGACGCCGGCACTGTCGATGAGGACGAGTCCGAGGACTTTTTCGGGGTGATCGACCGCCATATTCAGGGCCGTCTCGCCGCCCATCGAATTACCGACGAGCCACGCCCGCTGAATGCTCAATTTATCCAACAAACGGGCTACGACCTCGCCCTGGGCACGCCGCGAATAGTCGCCGTCAGGCTTGTCGGAAAACCCGAACCCCTTGAGGTCAATGGCGATCACGCGGTAGCGTTTTGCGAGTTCGTCAAACTGATCTTTCCACGTGTATGTTGACGACGTGTATCCATGGATCAAAACCACCGGCGTGCCCTCGCCCTTTTCCAGATAATGGATGCGCAGGCCGTCGAGGTCAGCGAACTTGCTGAATTGCGAGTGCGGTACAGATGACTTGAGATCGTCAAAAACAACATCAGCCGGCCGCGAGAACCAAAATACGGCCAGGGCCGCGACGGCCGCCAGGATCAGGACACAACAGATCTTTAGTACTGTTTTGAGCATATTGGTCACCAATGGCCGCCGACACCGGCCAGGATCGATTCCGCGGACGCAATGTCCTCGGGCGTATTCAAATTAAAGAAGAACTTTTCGGCATTTGGCAGATGAGCGAACTCGTTAAAATCTATCCATCGCGTCTCAACTGTCCGAAGCACACCACGCAAACTGAGGTCATCGCCTTCCAATGCCCTCCGGCAGGCCTCTGCACACGGCTCGACCCGATACAGCCCGCAGAGCGGCTGAGCTGATCCTGAATGATCACGCGGGATCACCGCGTCATCGCCGCCCGCCCGCCGTGACGCAAGCTCCTCAAACAGGCCGCGGGTCACAAACGGCATATCGCATGCCGCGACCACTATCCAGTCGGTGCCCGCGTGAACCAGTGCCGAATACAGGCCTGACAGCGAACTGCGCGGGCTTCCCTCGCCGGAGATATCAGGAACTCGCTTCAGGCCGGCGATCTCACCGCTCCCGCCCGCAACATAGACCTCGCCGGCGATGCCCGAAAGCGCATCGGCGACACGCTCGATCACGGCGACGCCCCCAAGCGTCAAAGCGGCCTTATCAAAGCCCATTCGGCTGGAGTTGCCGCCCGCCAGGATGAATGCATCGATCGACTTGTTCATTTTATCGGGCAATAGGCCGCGTCCGGAAAACTTTTTTCGTCCTTATGATCTAAATCATATTTTTTCGCCGGAGAATAAACAAACATAGCCTTGTTACAAAATTTTTTCGGAGGGACCATGCAAAATATTACGACCCGAACTATTCGCGAGATCGCGATCGAATCACCGGCAACCACAAGGATCTTCGAGTCGCATCACATCGACTATTGCTGCGGCGGCCGGGTGAATTTTATAGATGCCTGTCAAAAAGCCGGGGTCGATCCGGACATCGTCAAACGCGACCTTGAGGCTCTGCTGGATGCCGGCACACTCGGCGAAACGGACTATGCGGCCAAGACGCTTTCTGAGCTGATCGACCATATTTTAGATACGCATCATCGGTTTACCTATACCGAACTTGACCGTTTGCAGCCGCTGATGGACAAGGTCAACCGGGTTCACGGCGACGTTCATCCCGAGCTTGCCAAAATGTCCGACCTGCTCGATGCGATGCGGGATGACCTTTTGCCGCATATGTACAAGGAGGAACAGGTCTTGTTCCCGTACATCAAGGATCTCGAGTACGCCAAACTCAACGGCCTGACACCTCGTTACCCGCCGTTCGGAACTGTTCAGCACCCGATCAGGATGATGATGGGCGAGCACGACGCGGTCGGCGATATGTTGAAAGAGATGCGGTCACTATCCGGCAACTTTGCCGTACCGGTCGGTGCATGCCCGAGCTATCAGGGACTCCTGACGCGGCTTGAGGAACTCGAACGCGACCTGCATCAACACATCCATCTGGAAAATAACGTCTTGTTCCCGCGTGCGGCCGAGATGGAGGCGGCCGCCTTTCGATCTCATTGAGATTCGATTATTCTTGACAGATGCCCGACAGTTCGGCGTTCCGCCCACAAATTAAGATCGATCGCAAACAGATCGCGTTGCCGTCGGAACACGGATCATGGGGCTTCTTATTTGAGCCGATCGTCGCATCGCTGGCGATCGGCTTTTCATTGCCCGGGGCGATGATCGCCATCATGACCATCGGCGGCTTTCTTGCCCGCCAGCCGTTAAAGGTGCTGATCATTGACCGCACCGGCCAGCGAAATGCCGAGCGGGCCCGTGTCGCTGCCGGCTTTATCGCGATATTTGCGTCGATCGCCCTGATCGGCTTTACCGGAGCGGTCTTGACCGGCGGGCTGCACCCGTTTGTCCCGTTTTTCATCGTACTGCCGCTTGCGTGCGTTCAGATATACTTCGACGGCTCGCGAAAAAGCCGCGGGTTGCTGCCCGAGATATTTGGGGCGGTCACGATCTCATCTTCCGCCGCCGCGATATTGCTGGCTGCGGGCTTCGGTTGGCCGGCGGCACTGGCTCTTTGGCTGGTGTTGGTCTCGAGATTGATCCCGTCGATCATATACGTCAGAAACCGGCTCAAATTGGAAAAAGGCAAGAGTTTCTCGCTTACCGCGGTCGTCATGACCAACGCCGCCGCGGTCATCACCGCCGGTGTTTTAGCGTATAATGGTCTCGCGTCAGTTCTCGTTCCGGCAATGATGGTCGTGCTGCTGGTGCGGGCCGTCGCCGGATTGTCACCTAACCGCAGAAAGCTAAAGGCGATGAAGATCGGGATCCTCGAGGTGGTTTACGGCACGCTGACCGTTGCTGCGATCATTGTCGGATACTATGCCGGGATCTAGGGCGATGATCGAGTTCATCGGCCGGCATTTGATGTTTTCAAGTTATGCATAACGTTGATATTGACCTCGTCGAGATGTCCCTCGACGTCATCAAGTTTGCGATCGGCCGTATTTCCGACACCGATCCGCAACTCGGGTTTCCTAAGACCGCGGCCGAATTGAGATCGCTCGTCGGCGAAACGATCACCCCCGCGGGCATCGGCGGCGAGAATGCGTTTGAACTTTTTCGCGAGGTCCTGATCAAGGCCAGCATCCCGATCGACCACCCGCGGCATTTGGCTTTTGTTCCCGCGTCCCCGACCCGCTCGGCCGTTTTATTCGACCTCGTGACCTCGGCCGCGAGCGTGCATGGAGCGTTTTGGCTCGAAGGTGCCGGCTGTATTTTTGCCGAAAATCAGGCGATGGAGTGGCTCGTCTCGCTTACCGGAATGCCGCCGCCGGCGTTCGGCGTATTCACGAGCGGCGGAACCGAGGCAAATCTTTCGGCGATGGTCGCGGCCCGCGAATATTGGCGAAGCGTCGATCCGGCTAAGGCGACCTCACGCGGCATCGTCATCACGTCAAACGGAGCCCATTCCTCGATCAAGGCAATGGCAAAGGTCATCGACGCCGACGTTCTGATGATCGAGACAGACGACCGCCTCGACGGCAACCTCCTCGAAAACGCCATCGACAACATGACCCCGGCCGACCGTGAACGGATCTTTGCCGTCATCGCGACCGCCGGCACGACAAATTCGGGGATCATCGACGACCTGCAGAGCATTGCGGATGTTTGCGGCAGGCACAAACTGTGGTTTCACGTCGACGCGGCGTACGGCGGTGCCGCGATGGCCGTAAAGTCTGTCCGACCGCTATTCAACGGCATCGAGCGGGCCGACAGTGTCACTATCGACCCGCATAAATGGCTTTTTTCACCATACGATTGCGGAGCGGTGCTTTATCGCGACCCTTCACTCGCCAAGCGTGCCCATTCACAGGAAGGCTCGTATCTGGATATCTTCAGTGACGAGGGCTATCAGGGCTTTAACCCGTCGGACTATCAGATACAGCTCACTCGCCGCGTTCGCGGGCTGCCGCTCTGGTTTTCGCTCGCGATGCACGGCACCGACCGCTATGAAAAGGCGATCAGCCGCGGCATCGAACTCGCGCAGATCGCCGGCCGGATGGTCGAGGAGGCGGAACATACGGAACTGGTCCGCGAACCAAATCTGTCGTGTGTGCTGTATCGGAGAAAAGGCTGGTCGCCCGAGGATTACCGTGATTGGACGTTTCGCAACCACAAGGCCGGGTTTGCGCTCGTCGCTCCGACAAAATGGAGAAATCCGGAAGGCGTCGAGACCGTCTCGCGATTTTGCTTTATCAATCCGGATACGACCGAAAAGGACATCGCCGATATTCTGGATTCGATGAAATAACTATTATTGAAATTTGGCCGGCGTGAGACCGAGCCATTCGAGTGCGGTGCCGTAAAGCATTCTTTCCTTCGAAGCCGCGTCGAACAGCATCGAGTTGATGAGTTTGCCCGGCTCAAGCTCGCCAAGCGGGAACGGGTAGTCGGTACCGAGAGCGATGCGGCCGCTCCCGGCTAGGTCGACCAGGAACTGAAGCGTCGCCGGGTCATGCACAAGCGAATCGAAATAGATCCGGTCCAAGTATTTCCGAGGGCTGTACGGGTTGTCTATCGCGCACAGGTCGGGCCGCACGTTAAATCCGTGTTCGATGCGCCCGATCGTTGACGGAAATGCCCCGCCGCCGTGGGCAAAGCAGACCCGCAATTTCGGAAGCCGTTCGAGCGTTCCCGAGAATATCAACGAACAGATCGCCCGTGACACCTCGGCCGGCATTCCGACGAGCCATGGCAGCCAGTATTTCTGCATATCGGCCTCGCCCGCCATTTCCCACGGATGGACGAAAACGGCCATACCGAGGCGTTCGCACGCAGCAAAAAAGTTAAAAAATCGCGGCTCGCCGAGGTTGAGCTGATTTACATTGGTCCCGATCTGAACGCCGGCAAGCCCGATCTCACGGCATCGTTCGAGTTCGCGAATGGCGAGTTCCGTGTCCTGCATCGGCACTGTCCCGAGCCCGACAAACCGATCCGGATGTGCAGCCACAGCCGCGGCGATGTCATCGTTAAGGAATACGGCGATCTCGGCGGCGTCCTTCGTTTCGGCCCAGTATGAGAACATTACCGGGACCGTTGACAGTACCTGCACGCCGACACCGGCCGCGTCCATCTCGGCGATCCGCGTGCGGGCATCCCAACAGTTTGCCTCGATATCGCGAAACTTCTTGCCGTCGTCCCGCACCATATGGGCACAGCACGGCTCGTAGTGGTCGAGCGTGATAAATCCGCCGTAGCCAAACCGATCTTTCCAGGACGGAATGTCCCGCGGCAGGATATGTGTGTGAACGTCGATCTTGAGCATCATTCAGGCACGGTCGGCGGTTCCATCACGCAGCCGCATGCGCCGCAGGTCCGCAGTTCTTCGCTGCCGTAGAATTTCTTGAAAACGCCCTGAAATTGCGTGGTGATATCGTCCAATTGAAAATACTCTTCGTAGAGCTTTTCGTTGCAGTTCTCGCAAAACCAGAGGAGGCCGTCGAGTTCGCCAACCTGGCGTTTTCGCTCGATCACCAAACCGACCGTGTTCGCTCCGCGGACCGGATTGTGCGGTACCCGAGCCGGCAACAGGAACATCTCGCCCTCGCGGATCGGGACCTCGACCGCCCGGCCGTTCTCCTGGATCTGCACCTTGATGTCGCCCTCGAGCTGGTAAAAAAGCTCCTCGCCCTCGTCCCAGTGGTAATCCTTTCGCGAGTTGGGGCCGCCGACGACCATCACGATAAAATCACCGTCGTCGTAAACGCACTGGTTCCCGACCGGCGGCTTGAGCAAATGCCGGTGCTCGTCGATCCACTGCTTGAAATTGAAGGGCCTTCTGATCATGTCCGCCTTCTCCGCTTACTTTAGCTGGTCGACCTGTTTTTGGAGCGTTGCGGCTGTCACCGCGTCAAGTAAAAGCAACTCTTTCTAGTACATTTGATTCATCGGTTTGTTCTTCATCGACACATGGTGCAGCGACAGTCTGCACCAAGAATCGATCATCATGCTATAGAGCCCTATTAGAGAAAAACGGCACTCTTGAATGCCTGCTCCGTTTGGATCCGCAACATTGGCTATATCTGAGTTTGATGTCGCAGAAACCGACAGCAGTTCGAATCCTCGGTTAATCTTAACTCAATTGTTGAAGAACAGGGACTCTTTCTAGTTGCGGTAAGTCCTTCAGTGAAACACCCACGAAATGAACATATCGCCAAATAGAGTCCTCATCGACAAAATCATGGCTCAAGCACCAACTCATCAGTGCGATTATTTATAGACCAGGAACCTAAACGCTTCAGGAAGGATTGTCCAAGCAGCAACGATCCCTTAACGTCTGTCACAGAGGCCTCCACGTCCGTCAATTTGATGCCCGCCACGGAAAGCGACCTCAACTTAAGAACCCTGTTGCGAACCGTTGAGCCGTCTGCCAAGGTATACGTCCTGTATTGTCCATCATAATCTTCAGCACGAATTGTTCCCATTCTCATCAGGACTAGTACTACATCTGTCGGCACTGAGACATCGGACGCCCCCGAATCAAGAGTGAAATCAAGCGTGATCTTGTCGTTGATGACCACTGGCACTTTATAAGTTCCACCTTCCCGCTGAAGTTTGATTCTCCCAATATTACTGTTATTACTCGTATTTCCTTCTCTCATCGGCGCCACCCCAGGCTTCCCATCGATCTCTCTCTGAAGGATGTCGGCCTTAGCCGCGTCAATCAAAACCAACTCTTTCTGAGCGTATTGGGCCATTGGCTTGTTCTTCAATGCCGCGTACGAAAGACCGAGCCCGTACCAGGTGTCGGCGCGCTTGTTGTCAAGCTTAATGGCCGCATCGAACGAGGATATCGCCAGCGAGTATTGCTTGGTCCGGTAATATGCGTCAGCCAGATAGGTGTGAGCTGTCGCCCAATTGGGCGAGAGTTCCGTAGCACGTTTATAGTACGGGATCGATTCAGAATTTTTGGAGTTGTTGTAATAGGCGTTTCCCATTCCGAGTTGGGCGTTGGCGTTCGTAGGATCGGCCTTTATCGCCGCGTCAAACAGCACGATCGCCTCGGGGTACCGCTTCAGATTGACGAGAACATTTCCCATTTCGACCTTGTAATCGATATCGGCGGGTTTTAGATCAAGCGCCTTTTTCATCACCGTTTCGGCCTCAGGAAACCGTTTTTGCGCTTGGTAGATGATGCCGAGCAAGTAATAAGCCTGGGGCTGGGTCGCGTCGGCCTGGATCGCCTTTTGCAGCCAGCTCACGGCCTCGTCATAGCGTCTCAGGCTGTAATACGAATTGCCCAGCCAGTAGTTTGCCCTGACATAATCCGGTTTGATGCCGATCGCCTTTTGAAAGGAACCGATGGCGTCGTCATAACGCTTGATATTGTAATAACAGAGGCCGAGGTTAAAATGAGCCTGATAATTCTGCGGCGTCTGCTGTACCGCTTTGCCAAATGAGTTCGCGGCAGCGACATAATCTTTTGCTTGAAATTGCTTCAGCCCGACGTCGAACGGGTCATTCTGCCCAAGGGCACCGGTAACAAAGAACGCGGCGATCAGGATCGAAATTCTGAGAAGTGTTTTCATATCATTTGATGATGCTGCAAATGGTCATAATACCGCAAGTTTTTCTACGGTTCGCCAGTTGCGGGCTGTAAATGTGACTCCAAGTTTTCGTTCAACCTGTCCTTTCGCGAGAAAGCTGTCCGCCACGCCCATCGGCAGGTGGACGAACACGTGCCCTCCGGACGCGGCAAATCGCTCCTCTGAGGACTTGAGCTCCTCGATCTGTGAGATCTGCCCGGACGTGAGAGGCTCCTTCAAAAACAATACGTGCATTTCCTTGTGGCTATCGTATTGGCCGGCAAACGGGTTACCCGCAATGATGTCGGGAATGATGTCCTGTCGGCGGACGATCACCGGAACAGCCCGACCGAACCTTGATTCGATCGCAATCTCGATCTGCCCTGCTAAACGCGATTCGGCGTCAGAGCTTTCGGCGGTTTCGATCGACGGCACATCGAACGCCAGATTTCCGCTGTTAATGTACGTGACGACATTGCCCAAGCCCAGCCCTTCGAACACAAGACGAAGCTCCGCCATGCTGATCATGGTGTTTCCACCGACGTTAATGCCGCGGAGCAGAGCTATGTAACGCATAAGAAAGATTGCCCACGAAATACACAAAAGAAACGAAATAAAGATAAACTAAACAACGATCCTTTCATATTCCACTTTTGGATAGTGTCCGAAATTTACAAGCAATCCAAGCCTGAATTTCATTGCATTAAGGTAGTTCAACACTTGTGCCCGGTTTTCGTCGATCAGCTTTGAGGTTGACTTGATCTCCAAAATAACTGCACCGAAACACACAAAATCTGGTCGGAAATACTGTTGCAATCTCGTGCCTTTATATTCAAGTTCGATATTTGGCTGCGACACAAATGGAATGCCTTGTTTTTGAAATTCAATCCCAAGACATTCCTGATAAACGGGTTCGGTGAATCCGGAGCCTTTCTCTTTGTAAACTTCAAAACAGACCCCAATTATCTTGTAAGATTCTTCTCTATAAATTATCTCCGCCATAGAGAATTTCTTCTTTTAGTATCTTTCGTATGTTTCGTGGGCAAATCTCTTACGCATTTTGCATATCGATAACGAACCGATATCTCACGTCTGACCTGACCGTGCGGTCATATGCCTCTTCGATCCGGTCCGGAGTTATCACCTCGACATCGGACACGACATTATTCGCGGCACAAAAATCGAGCATTTCCTGCGTTTCCGGTATGCCGCCGATCATCGAGCCGGCAAGCACCTTGTTTCCGCCGATCAGTGAGAACGCGTTGAGTTGTGCCGGGTCGGTCGGCACACCGACCACCACCATTACACCGCCAATTGTGACCATGCCCAAATACGCATTGTAGTCGTGATTGGCCGAAATGGTATCGAGCAGAAGGTCAAACTTGCCGGTAGCGGCTTTGACTGCATCGGCGTCCCGCGTGTTGATAAATCCGGTCGCCCCGAGGGCCCGGGCATCCGCCTCTTTTGACGGCGAGGTGCTCAGTACGGTTACATCTGCTCCCATCGCGACGGCCAGCTTCACACCCATATGTCCCAGCCCGCCGAGGCCGGCGACCGCGACCTTTTTGCCCGGGCCGGCACCCCAACGCTTGAGCGGTGAGTAGGTTGTGATCCCGGCACAGAGCAGCGGTGCGATCCCCGAAAGGTCACCGGTGGCCGAGACCTTCAACGCGTATTTTTCGTCGATGACATAGTTCTTGGAGTATCCGCCGTACGTCGGCGTTTTTCGATCCATCTCGGTGCTGTTATAGGTCTGGGCACTTCCCTTGAAGCAATACTGTTCGATGCCGCCGGTGCAGGCCGGACACTCGCGGCAGCTGTCAACAAAGCATCCGATACCCGCGATGTCGCCTACCGCAAATTTTGTAACATTGCTGCCCACCTGCGAGACGCGGCCGACGATCTCGTGGCCCGGCACCATCGGGTAGATCGACGGAACCATCGGTTCCCATTCGGCCCTTGCCTGGTGAATATCCGAATGACAGATACCGGCGTAAACGATGTCGATGAGAATGTCGTTCGGCCCGACATCCCGGCGTTCAAACGTGAACGGTGCGAACTTTGCTTCCTTATCCTGCGTTGCGTAACCCTTTGTTTGTATCACTGTAATATCCCCTTGTTTTAGTTATTCTATGGTTGCGATCACCTTTAGCTCGATGGCTATCGGTGTCGGAAGTTTGTTGATCTCGACGGTCGTCCGGCATGGCTGATTTTCCGCAAAATACTCGGCGTAGATCTTGTTGTACGCGGCAAAGTCGTCCTTCATATTGGTCAAAAAAACGGTCACATCCACGATGTTCGCCCAGGAAGACCCCGCGTCCTCGAGAATGTAGCGGACGTTTTGAAAGACCGAGCGGCATTGCGTTTCGATGTCGTACGAGATCACCTCGCCCCCGTCATTGAGCTCAACGCCCGGGATCTTCTTGGTGCCTCGTTCCCGCGGCCCGACGCCCGACAAAAATAGCAGGTTCCCCACTCGCCTGGCGTGCGGATACAACCCGACCGGCTCCGGTGCCTTGCCCGAATTGACGATCTTATCATTCATTGAAGTAGATTTTATCAGAAGTCGGCCGCGGACCGAATTGCAGCCTTTCATGACCGGCAATCGGCGGTTTAGAATCCGCTTTTACCAACAGACCGAATATACTGTCATGTGGGGTATAAAACGTACTATGAAAGGCATCTTCGCCAAAGCGGCTTTCGCCATTCTGCTGTTTTCGGTAAGTTCGGTCTCGGTCGCGGCCGCGGAACAAACCGCGGTCTTCGCCGGCGGTTGTTTCTGGGGCGTTGAGGCTGTTTTCGAGCACGTCAAAGGCGTAAAAAGTGTCGTGTCGGGCTACTCGGGCGGGACGAAGGCTACGGCTAATTACGAAATGGTAAGTTCCGGTGAAACCGGCCATGCCGAGGCCGTTAAGATCGTTTTCGATCCGGCCAAAGTGACCTATCAGCAGCTGCTCTACGTCTTTTTTGCGGTCGCCCACGACCCGACCCAACTCAACTTTCAGGGCCCCGACCACGGGCCGCAGTATCGTTCGGCGATCTTTTACGCTGACGATGATCAGAAAAATTTAGCCAAGGCCTTTATCGCGGCGATCGACTCGTCAAAAGCTCTTTCGGCACCGGTCGTAACTGCCCTCGAACCACTTAAGGCGTTTTACGACGCTGAGGAATACCATCAGGATTATATGAAAAAGAACCCCAACGATCGGTACATCGTGGTCCACGATAAACCGAAGGTCGAGGCCCTAAAAGCCAAATTTCCTGCACTTTACGTCGAAAAGTAACTGGCGAAGCTAACCGCGGATGACGCCGATACCGAGAATAGAACCGGATCTAAAAAATGAGTTCTTATCCGCGTCATCTGCGGTTAAATAACTCCAGGCTACTTCGATCTTTCGACCCAAACCTGAACCAGATGTACCAGCGTCTCGGTCGATCTCTCGAGGCCTTTTCGCGAGTTGAATTCGAGCTTTCCGTGAAAATTGTGTCCGCCGGTGAACAGATTCGGTGTCGGCAGGCCCATCGCCGTCAGCCGTGACCCGTCGGTGCCGCCGCGGATCGGGCGAAGTTCGGCCTTGATCCCGGCCCGTTTTGCCGCCTCGATAGCATAGTCGGTCAACTGCGGGTAATCCTTCAGCGTTTCCTTCATATTCAAATACCCGAGCGTGCTCGCGTATTCGATCTTGGTCTTGGGAAACTGTTTCTGAACCGCGGCGACCATCTGCTTGATCGCTTTTTCCTTGGCAGCGACACCGCTCAGGTCAAAATCGCGGATCAGTATCTTAACGGTCGAAGTTTCGACGTCCATCGTGCCGACATACGGATGCAAAAATCCGACCCGCCCGGCCGTTGTCTCAGGCCGGAACGGATACTTGGCAAACTGTGCCAGAAACGCACCGGCGGCGATCGACGAATTGACCATAATGCCCTTAGCCGTACCGGGATGGGTTGACCGGCCGTGAAATGTGACCGTTGCCGTCCGGGCCGACCAGGTTTCGTTGGAGATATCGCCCAGTTGTTCGCCGTCGACCGTGTACGCAAATTTTGCTCCCCAGCCCTTGATGTCAAACTTCTCGATGCCGCCGCCGACCTCCTCGTCCGGTGTAAATGCGACCGCGACGTTGCCGTGCTTGATCGACGGGTTCTGGTTGAGCGTATCGATCATCGTCATCACCTCGGCGATGCCGGCCTTGTCGTCGCTGCCGAGCAATGTCGTGCCGTCGGCCGTGATTATGTCATCACCGATCAAATTTTTGAGGTCGGGATTTTGAGCGGCGGTTATGACCTGGGTCTTATCATTCGGCAGAATTATGTCGCCGCCCTGATAATTCTTGTGGATAATCGCATTGACGTTTGCTCCCGACACGGCCGGCGAGGTGTCCATATGGGCGATAAATCCGATCGTCGGCACGGCATTATTATCGGCCAGATTGCCGGGCACCATGCCGTAAACGATGCCCCATTCGCTGATCCGGACGTCCTTGACGCCGAGTTCTTTCAGCTCTTTGGCCAGCAATTCAGCCAAAACAAGCTGCTTCTTTGTTGAGGGCGGTGCCGGTTGGTCCTCGGCCGACTGCGTGTCGATCTTGACATAACGCAGGAACCGCGACATGGCCGATTCGGTCGGCGGTTTGACCTGTGCCGACATCGTGAACGCAAGGACAAGAGAAACGACAAATACGTAAAGAATCTTCATAATTCTGACCTCTGATGAGCACTATTGTAGAAGCCAAAAGCGACTACTTCAATTTAGGCGAATCGGTTTGTACTCATCATTATGATATTTGTAGCCGAGCAGACGGGCCGTCGGCCTGAGCAGCGGCCGCAGGGCCTTTTGAACGACGACCGGCGGGCCGTCGGCCAGGTACGAATCCATATCGCTGCCCCAGACCGCCATCTGCATCATCATCGCCGGAACGCTCGGCCGCCCTTCGGCCTTATCAATGATGGGATAGATCTGCGAGAGGATGTACGCAAATTGCGTCGGCATCGTTTTCGTGTTTTCAGAACTCTCGACCACGACCTTTTCATTGGTCTCATTGAACGGCTTGTGAAATGTCATCCTCGGCACGGTAAGCGATTCGCCGGCACGCAGCGTCTTTTTCTCGCCGGCGACGATGATACTCAAGGTGCCCGACTTAACGGTAAAGGTTTCCTCAAAGCTCTCGTGAAGGTGCATCGGCGGCCCTTCGGCAAACGGCTGTGCCTCAAGGCTCAGATGTATCCAACCGTCTTTGTTTGCGAGGATGGTTTGGTCAAACCCCTCGGTTTTGCTGATAAATTTGTCGCCTGATCGAAAATATGATCCGAGTTGAACTTTCTCGGGCGGAATGACATAGTCGCTGATCACGACCCCGAGGACCAGGTATGCGGTTACGACCGCCAAGAGACCTAAAACGCCTTTTTTCAACAATTTGCTCATTTTTCTCTCCTTGGTACGAAAGAGAGTTTCGAGAGCGTCAATACTTGATGCAAACGTTCTTCTCTTCCGTAAAAAATCTCAATGCCTCAAAGCCGCCTTCGCGGCCGACACCGCTGTCCTTGACCCCGCCGAACGGTGTTCGCAGGTCGCGGAGCAGCCAGCAGTTGATCCAGACGATCCCCGATTCGAGCCTTGCCGCCATTCGATGCGCCCGCGAGAGGTTTTCGGTCCAGACCGTCGCCGACAGTCCGTAACGCACGCTGTTCGCGTATCCGAGCACCTCGTCCTCGGTATCAAACGGCGTTATCGTCACGACCGGGCCAAAGATCTCTTCCTGATTGGTACGGCAATCGAACGGCAACCCCTCGATTATCGTCGGCCGTATGAACCAGCCTCCTGAACAACGGCCTTCAGGGACAACCTCGCTGCCGCCGGCAACGATCGTGCCGCCCTCTCGTTGGGCGAGATCGATGTACGACATTATCTTTTCAAAATGCGGCCTCGAAACGATGGCACCGACGTTTGTCGCCGGTTTCAATGGGTCGCCAACCTGTAAGGCGTTAAGGCGGTCCGAAAAGTCTCTCTTAAATTTTTCGTAGATGGAACGTTCGATGAAGACGCGCGAACCGCACAGACATATCTCGCCCTGATTTGAGAACGATGACCGTATGGTCGTCGCCAGCATTTCCTCGTAATTGCAGTCGGCAAAGATGATATTCGGATTCTTTCCGCCGAGTTCCAACGACAGCTTTTTGAACATCGGTGCGGCCGTTCGGGCGATCGCTTCGCCGGTGGCGGTGCCGCCCGTGAATGAGATAGCTTTGACCCTTCGATGACTGACGATAGCCGAGCCGACCTGCGGGCCGGTTCCGTGAACGATATTGAGGACGCCGGCCGGGAGTCCGGCTTCGATACATAGTTTCGATAGCTCGAACGCCGTCATCGGCGTCACCTCGCTTGGCTTGGCAACGACGGTACAGCCGGCGGCGATCGCCGGTGCGATCTTCCACGTAAAAAGGTAAAGCGGCAAATTCCACGGACTGATACAGCCGACAACACCGACCGGTTGACGCAGCGTATAATTGATCGCGGCCTGTCCGACGCTGTCATGCGACTCATTTGCCAGGTGCATAGCGGCGGTAGCATAGAATCGAAAATTTGCCACCGCTCGCGGGATATCGACCGTGCGGGCGAGCGAGACCGGTTTTCCCTGATCCGTTGATTCGGCAAGCGCCAGAGATTCCAGATCACGCTCGATCAAGGCGGCGAGCCGCAATATGATCGCGCTTCTCTCGTCGGGCGAGGTCGCCGACCACGCGGCAAATGCCGCCTCGGCAGCCGCAACGGCCGCCTCGACGTCACGCTCATCCGAATCGGGTATTTGCGAATAGACTTCGCCGATCGCGGGGTTGTAATTATCGAGATACTTACCCGAAATGGGTTCAGCCAGCACTCCGCCAATGTAGTTGAGCAGTTTCATAGCGCTTACGTTGGGATCCGAAAATAAATCACTCCGAAATCAGCGAGATGAACCGAAGTTGCTTTCATTCATACTGAATCAGGAATATAGTGAGAACATACAGAAGATTGCCGAAATCGACTTGCTTTTGCAAGGAATCGTAATAGATATCTCGGAGGACGAAATTTGGCGTTGCCTGGTCCTGAGCGAACGACGAATTTCGAACAATTCTTATGACCCGCATATGTCCAAAGTGTAATCAAGTAAATCCCCCTGAAGCAGCCTTTTGCCGCAACTGCGCTACCCCGATCGGCCCGACGGTCGGAGCTCCTCCGCCGCAGTTTGGCGGACAGAATGTCGGCCCGCAGACCGGCGGTCCGGCCGTAGGTGCAAGCCAAAAGGCGATCGCGGCGTTGGTTTTGGCCATTATCGGCCTTTTGTGCTGCGGCGGCTTCACCGGCGTTCCGGCCGCGATAGTCGGGTGGATGGAACTCGACGCCATCAAGAACGGCAGGTCGTCGCCCGCCGGCAAATGGATGGCACAGACCGGATTGTGGGGCGGCATCGCTGTCACGGTCATCCACGGAGCTGTTTGGGTCCTATACCTTTTGATGGGGATGATGGCATCGTCAAATCCATATGGTTACTGATGTTGTAAGGAGCCGTTATGAAATGCAGGAACGGACATGAACAACCGGAGGCCGGTGCGAATTTCTGTATCTACTGTGGTCAGCCGATGATCGCTGTTGCCCAAGTTCCGGGCCCCGCACCGCCTCAACAGCAGCAGGGCGGCACCGCTTCGATGCCGCCGAAAGTCCAGTTAGATCCTTCAAGCTCAGCCCGACCGCCTCAACCCCCGATTCCGCCCGGTCATGGCCAGCAAGTACAACAGTATCCGCCGGTCCAACAAGCTTATTACGGGCAAGCACCGGTTCGTGCACAACCGATCGTCTGCGGCTTGTGCGGCGGCAACCCGAACAATCTGCCGGGAAAGTCGGTCGTCTGCCGCGAATGTCGGCTGCTGAAACCCCTCGTACCCGGTTATTCGGTGGACAATTCGGCTTTTGCCTGGGCCGCAGACGCCAAGGCGATGGCGGCACTTGAGAGCATGACGCCGCTCAACGCCGCCGCCAGGGCCGTCTCGGAAAAAGTCGGGCGCCGCTGGATCGAAGTGACGTTCAACGGCATTTTGCTCGGCGAAAAGCAGCTGCCGCAGATCTACGGCCAGGCCGTGCGGGCAGCCAGGATCCTGGGAATGTCGCATATGCCTGACATTTACCTGTCGGGAGATCGAGCATGGGATTGCCTCACGTTCGGGACCAGGAGCAATTCGTTCATCGTGATCGGCTCGGCGCTTGCGGCAAACTTTCAGGGCGTCGATATGCTCTTTTTGCTGGCTCGGGAAATGGGACATTGCCGTGCGGGCCATGCACTTTGGAAAACCGTCATCCGCTTCTTTCTTGGCGAACAGGGCCCGGCGAAAGGTATTCTCGCCGGCGGCATCTTTCAGGCGATCCTGAGCCCGAGCCATCTCGTTTCGGGGGCGATCGAGGTTCCGCTGCTCGCCTGGGCCCGTCAGGCGGAGATCACAGCCGACCGGGCCGGACTGCTGGCCGTCGGCAGTGAGGAAGTCGCACGGCGGGTGTTGCTGTCCTGGTCGCTTCGTTCGTCGGTGATGTTCAGGCAGATCAATATTGACGCCTGGCTCGAACAGCAGAACGAGGAGGAGGACAATTATTCAAAATTGTCTGAAATAACAACTACATCGACGCCGTACATTGGTCCGCGGCTTAAGCTGCTATCGCAATATGCCGCAAGCCCGGAACTCAAACATTACCTCGGCGTCATTGCCGACTCGATCAAGCGCGGCAGTCCGCGGCCCCAACCGGGCGAGCGAATGCTGCGGTTCAAGTGTTCGACGTGCGGCGCTCCGATGAAGGTGCCGGCATCGGTTCTCGAGGGAAAACTCGTGTTGCCGGCCAGGTGCCCCAATTCAAAATGCGGAGCCATAACGCGTCTGGAAAAGCGGTCCACGCACCCAACAAACAAAAGGCCCAAACGGCCGGGGGAGGAAATAACTGATGCCGAATGAAGACAATGTCGAAAACATGACGATTACGGAAACCGCTCCTGACGGAACGCAAACCGTGATCGAAATAACCACCACTAAACCCGAAGATGCGGACGATAAGACCTTGATCGAAGAGGTATTTGACGCCGTCTTTGATGACGGTGCCGACGACGGAGACATCGACGCCGCCGATGTTGATGATCCCGGTGACGCCGAGATGTACCAGACGCTGCCGACAGCCGATGAGATCAATATGAACTCGGTCGAGTTCTCGATCGGCCAGGAGACGTTCCCGGCCGGGTATGTCAACACGCCTGACACGACACCTGCCATTGAGACCTCTGATGAAGTGGCGGCGGCGGCCGAAGCTGAACAAACGGCCCATGCTGAAGCCGCGAGAGATGCCCAGGCGGCGGCTGATGATCTGATCGATCGCGGCGATTACGCGGCCGCGGCCGAAGCCAGGGCCACGGCCGAGGACGAAGCGTACGCTGCCGGTGACGATTCGATGCTTGGTTCGTCGAGTTCGGGTGACCTTGAAAACGCAGCTTACCAACAGGAGACCGCGGCTGAATATCGCGATCAGCAAGCCGAACACATCGCCTCGGGCGACTATGAAGCGGCGAAACAGGACGCTCAAAATGCCGCGTACGCGACTGAGGACTCTGATTGGCGGGCCGGCGGCGATGACCACTCGGGACAGTCGGACCGTGATGTTTCGAATCTGGACTGGGCCGCCTGGGACCAAAAGAACGCCGATAGTTCCCGGCAGGATGCTGCATGGTACGCCGAGCACGATCTGCCGGACGCGGCGGCCGCCTCGGCCGACCAAGCGGGTGTTTACGACGCCCGGGCGGATGATTTTGCCGACCAGGCAGACCCGACAAGCGCGGGCTATGATTATGATCCGTCGTCGGCGGTCGAGTCGGGCGGTTCGTACGACGCTGCGGATGTGGACACGGGGTTTGACGCCGGAACAGTCGATTCGAGTGCAGCCTCCTCGTATGATCCCGGGACCGATGACGTATGAGCCGCAGCCGGATGACGGCCGCTCGTCAAAATAAGCGATCGACCCGAGAGGCCTATTTTTGGAGGTATTTGTCCGAGACCGAAGTTGCGGGCTGATCGCCGGGCCGGTGATCGAAGCTCGTTATTTACTTCAACTTACCGTATTTTCTGAAGATCTCTTTGACCTTATCGATCGGCAGGGCCTCGACCGTCCGGCCGTTGCCGGTGACGGTGGTTGCCCGGAAGAGTGAATTCAAGATCGCCTCTTCGGTCGCCTCGATGACCGCCTGAAAGAGCGGCGACATCGCGTCATTGCCGAGCACTTTGACCTCTCTGACCGGCTGCGATGCAACTATTCTGTTAGCGGTCGAAAATGCGATCGCGTAATCGCCGCTGCCGTTCGACATCGACGAACCGGTACGAGCAAGTCCCGCCATTGACCGCTCGGCAAGCCGCCGAAGCTGTCGGTGATCAAGCGGGGCGTCCGTGGCGATCACGATGATGATCGAACCGTCCGCCGACGGGTCAGGCTCGGACGAACGCTTGGATACGGCATTTTTCAAGTAATATTGTTCCAGTTCTCTGGCGACCGGCACACCGTCGATCGACAAAATCCCGCCAAAATTTGACTGTACAAGCACGCCTACCGTGTAGCCGCCGAGCGGTGCCGTCAATTTTCGTGACGCTGTCCCGATCCCGCCTTTCCAGCCGAACGCGACGGTTCCGGTGCCGGCCCCGACCGAGCCCTCATCGACCGCACCGCTTTTGGCATTTTTTATCGCTCCGAAGACGTCATCGCGTGTCACATGGCGGCCGCGAATGTCATTCAATCCGCCGTCATTTGTCTCGGCCACCACCGGATTGATCGAACGCACATTTTCGTTACCTTTGAGGCCGAGCATGTAGTCGAGCAGATAGTCAGCGGTCTTCGGCACCGATAATGTCGAGGTCAGCAGGATCGGCGTCTCGATCTCGCCGAGTTCGTTTACCTGTGTTGACCCGGCGAGTTTGCCAAAACCGTTACCGACATATACCGCCGCGGGGACCTTTTCCTGAAACAGATTTCCGCCGTGCGGCAGTATCGCCGTCACCCCCGTCCGAACGTTGTCGCCTCGAATGATGGTCATTTGCCCGACGGTCACGCCCGCAACATCGGTGATCGCGTTAAACGCCCCCGGCGGCAGCACGCCGATCTTGAGCCCGAGGTCAGCAGCCCGCGGCCTCTGGTCCTGTGCGGAAACAGAGATCACCGCCGTCAAAGCCGCAATAATGATAAACAGTTGTCCGGCAATGCGTTGCATTAGATCTTTGGTCAAGGGCCGCCGCTTTTGCGGGCGACGCCTGACTATACTTTCGCGAATGTGAGGCCGGTCTGGCCCTGATATTTGCCTCCGCGGTCGTTATAGCTGACGGCGCAATCCTCGTCGGACTCAAAAAAGAGGATCTGCCCGATGCCCTCGTTGACGTAAACACGCAGCGGCAAATTGGCCAAATTCGCGATCTCGACGACCAGCCGTCCGGTCCATCCAGCTTCAAGCGGCGTCGTATTTACCAAGAGTCCGGCTCGCGCGTACGTCGATTTGCCAAGTGCGACGCCGGTCACATTTCGCGGCATGCGAAACGTCTCGACCGTTACGCCGAGCCCATAGTGATGCCCCGGCAGGATGTAATATTTCGAGCCGTCTTCGGCGGTCTGAAGGTCGGGTTCGATCAGCGAATATTGTTCGTCGAACCGCTTCGGGTCGATCTCTTTTCCATGCACGCTCGAAAAGATCCGAAAACCGTCGTCTGCCAAACGCATATCATAACCGTAGCTCGACGCCCCGGCCGAGATGATCTTTCGGCCGTCGATCTCGCGAACGAGTTCCGGCAAAAACGGCTCGATCATCTGCTGTTCCTCGGCCATTCGCCGAAGCCAAATATCTGATTTGATGGTCATATCGTCAAATTGAAAAGGGTAATAAACCTCGACAGTTTATCACCCTTTACACGCAAATCTCGAATACGCCCGCACTAATGATCGGTCAGTTTCAGTGTGCCGTCACCAACCGTAAATTTGATCGGTATACCGCCGTTCCCCGCCTTGGCCACGATCGATCTTTCTGTAAATTCGCCCTTTCGAACGCGCGGCTTCAGCCCCGGAAAGAGATTTTCGATCTTCCCGGTGCGAAGTATCGCAGCGTCGATCTCAGCACTGATCGACGTCGGCAAATGGACCGTCAGGTCGCCTTTGACCATCTGAACGTCGACCGACCGGCCGC
The DNA here is from genome assembly GCA_964592865.1 of uncultured Chloracidobacterium sp. Classification (GTDB taxonomy): domain Bacteria; phylum Acidobacteriota; class Blastocatellia; order Pyrinomonadales; family Pyrinomonadaceae; genus OLB17. The sequence goes on from CAZQGN010000011.1 coordinate 87,277, forward strand.
GCCACCCTTTTGACGCGATCGTGATATCCGCAGTGCCGGTGCCGATCGTAATGTTGGTACCGCCGCCCGAAAGTTCGATACGGGCGTTAGCGTCGAGAAAATTGACCCTGATCGAACCGTCGACGCCCGAAACGTTCAGGTCGCCCTTGCCGCCGTCGATCTCGAGATCCGAATAACGCGGCACTGACAGCTTGTAGTCAACGCGGTAAGGCAGTCCGAGCAGACCTTTCGGAAATTTCTTCCAGAGTTTTTTGTCGCCAACCCGATTCTGCGTTCCGACAGTTATCACGCCAAATCGGCCCGTGCTTTCCTGTGTAACAAAATCAGTTACGGCGGCAAGACGGTTAAGGTCGGATTCGTTCGCCGCCTGCACCTCGATCTCGGCCGTGATCTCGATCTCGTTCTTTGTCGAACCGACGATCGTTATTGAGCCGTTCGGCGCACCCGCGATCGCGATGGTACCGCCAGCCCCGAAATCAAGCCGGTCGGTTTTGGTCGTGGTCTTTTTTAACAGCTGCTGCGAGTATGCGGCCGTTGCCATCGCGGCGACGGCAATCAAAAGTGCGGCCGATTTTTTGAATTTTGACATTAGATCTCCTGCGGGCGAGCGGAAAGAAACTTGAGCGATGTTACCCGTAAAGCGTCCGGCGGGTCAATGACTATCTGCGAATGAAGCGGATCCCGCCCTGCTGATTGGTCACGGAAAGCGTGGCCGCCCCCGAGCCGAAACGGCCCGCGACGCGACGGCCGTCGCTCAAATAGTTAAGATCGCCGCGGGCAAAATCGCCCATTGAAATGCTGCGTGTTGACGGCGCGGTCGCGACGAACCGAAAGTTTGAATTGGCCGGAATGCGAAGATTGATGCTGCCCTTCATCGAGGAAAAGCGATAATTACCGCCGTCCTGGATCTCGCCGTCAAAGAATATATCGCCCGTCAGATTTTCGGCCGAGACCGCGGCGGCACCGATATTGGTCAGCGTAATGTCGCCCTCGCTCGATATCTTGGCCCGCACCAATCCGCTGCGGACGCTGCTGACGTTCAGGTTGCCGATGCGCGTCTCGATATCGACCTGGGCGTAATATGGCACCCTGATCGTGAAATTGACGTTCCCGACCTCGGGCCGTCCCTGATTGTCCTTGACCAGATTGACGACTATCGTCCCGCTCAAATTTTGCGGCACGATGTTGGCCGCCGGAGCCTCGAGTGTCGCCGTGATATTAATATCCGAGCGGTTCCACCCCTCGACGGTAACGGTGCCCGAACGATTCATCAGCTGGAGCCTGACGTTCTGACCGGCGGGATATGTTTTTGAGAACTTTTTCTGCGCCGATGCCGGCCCCGCAAGCGCAAAGAAAAAAACTACGCTCATCAAGAGAAGAATCGTAGTTTTTGCCGCCCCCGCGGGGCTAAAGCGCATGTTTGATCCAGCCAACATCACCAAAAAACTAAAGATCCGCAAAATCGCGCAGCAGGCTCATTTTATCCGACATAACGGCGTCAAGCATCTCGACCGAAAGTTCGTCATCCGGATCCTGCTGCAAAATATGGGTGTACTGTTCGACCGACTCGTCGATCACCTTCAAATTACGGTCAAACGCGTCACGCGTCACGCGGTCCCATTGCATACGGCGTGCCTGAACCCGGTCGTTCCAATAGGCGATCGCTGCCCGTTGTTCCTGCAGCCGACGCTCACGCGACTGCTGCGGTGTTTCGATCAGGCCGACCTTTGCCAGGACTTTTTCAAACGTGGACATCGTCGCGGCCGACCGGGTCGTAAAATCGTCGCCCGACGGCTGCATATAATTTCTGATACCGACGACCGTCAGCAGAGAACTTATTATCGCAATACCCAGCACCGCGGATGCAAGCTGCGGGAGCGACAGGCTCCAAAATCTGCCCTTTGCCGGCTCCGGCGACTCAGCTTGCGGGGGTTTGATCTCACTTTCGATCGTGTTGCTGATGCGGCACCAGATCGCCTGTGCATGCGACGGATTCAGATCGTCGGCGTCCTCGGCCGTGCAGGTAAAAAGTATCGCCGACAGATCTTCGCAAACGACCGCGCATTCTGAGCAGACAGCCAAATGCTCCCGGACAAGGCCGGCCTGACTCTCGTCAAGCTCGTTGTCCAGAAAGGCACTCAGCAACTCTTTACAAACTTCGCAATTCACGCTTTGAGATCCCGCATTATGACCGACCCTTTCACGCCGCACGAGCCACGTTGATCGGGTGATTTACAATTCCTTTACAATAGATTACCCATCCGCCGGTTAGGTTGCCTTTTGCAACTTTTAATTTAGCCCTAAAGGCCTTATTTCGCAGTCTATTGACACAAAAAACACGAACAAAACTTTATCTTGTTCGTGTTCCCCTTGTTCGTGTGTCGGTTAATCTTTTTGCTTGACCAGCAATCCGCGCAGTTTCAGCCGCGCCTTGTGCAACTGCGATTTCGAGGTGCCGACCGAGATGCCCATGATGCGGGCGACCTCTTCGTGCTCAAAACCCTCGACATCGTGGAGCAGGAACACACGCCGGTAACCGTTCGGAAGTTCGGCGATGGCATTTTTGAGTGCGATGCGGTCAACGACCTGCATTTTGTTCGGGTTGGCCGAACCGGCGACCGTCTGTTCCGGCATTTCGCCGTCATCCGAGGTCTTTTCGTTCTTTACACTCCGCCGACGAAAGTGCATCAGCACCTGATTGACCGTGAGGCGGTGAAGCCAGGTCGAAAACGCAGAATCACCGCGAAAGCTGCCGATCTTGCGAAAAAGCTGGATGAAAACTTCCTGTGTCAGATCTTCGGCCTCGGTCTGGCTGCTGGTCATCCGCAGACACAGGCTGTAGGTCCGGCGGTGGTACTTCTGATACAACAGTTCGAAGGCCGCGATATTGCCCGCGGTCGCCAGACGGCAAAGCTCGATGTCAGGCGTGTCCGCGTCAAAGTATTCGGTCCCGCTTACAGACGTCGTCGAGGCACCGGCCTGAGGCTGCAGAGCACCCTCAAACCCAAAGGCGAGTTCCTTATCGATCGCCGCTGAGGCTATTTCCATAGTCGCACCTAATAGATCGCTGCCAGGTTGTAGAATTTCTTCTTGGGCTATGATGACCGACCTCCAACTACGGGTTGCTTACACTGCCAAAAGTTTATAGATAAATTCTCAAAAGGTAAAGCAGATTTTGCTCTCGCCGAAACGGCCGTGTTCGACGATCGCCCGGGTATTTTGCCGGAGGCCGAACGGGCCAGTCGGTTTTCGGCACAACGCTCCGGTTAAGGTCACATTTCTAAAGGCACTTATCTTTGACTCAAACCCCTTAGAAAGTTAATCTTTCTAATGCGGCACGAAGCGAGACGGACTGTCTTGTCCGTCTTATTTCTATGGATCATCCCCTTTACGAGATAATTGCACAATACGGCGTTTATGCCGTTTTCCTTTTGTGCACGGTCGAGGGCGATATCACGCTGCTGATATCGGGGGTTTTGGCCCATAGCGGCTTTTTCGGATCGTACAGTTTTATTAAGGTCCTGTTTTTCGGCACGCTCGGCGGCATTGTCGGCGATTGCTTCGGTTATCTGGTCGGCCGGATATTTCACGAAAACGCCAAACATTATCGTTTCTATCAGGTCGCCCAACCGCGGGTCGAAAAACTGATCGAGAAGTTTGGCGGGTTTGCGATCATCATCTCGAAATATATCTACGGGATCAGGGTCGCGATGTGCGTCTTTTACGGCGTCGGCAAGATGCCATTTTGGCGCTTTTTGGGCCTCAGCGCGATAAGCTGTCTGACTTGGGTGATGCTGCTGGCCGGCGTCGGCTATTTTTTCAGCGGGGCGATCACCTCGATCATCGGCGACTATAAACGCATCGGCATCGCGCTGTTCTTTATCGTGATGGTCCTGATCATCGTTTTTTACGTGATCGAACGCTATTGGCTCTCTGAAAAGGTCGAGGACGCAAGCCCCGAAACGATCCAGAAGATCGAAGAGAAGCTCCTCGCCGTCGAAGAGGTCGCCCAGGAAAAGCTGCATGACCTTAGCGAAAGGCTGCACCTGACACGAGAAATGACCCGCGAGGAATTTGAAGAAGAGCTAAAACGGGACGGCGAACAGAAGCCAAAGCCGGACAGCAAGGATTGAGGGCCAGCGGCCAGATTTTATTTAATATGATCATCGAATCTTCAGCTCCGACCAGGGTTGACCTGGCGGGCGGCACTATCGACATTCCACCTCTTTTCTTGTTTCACGAAGGTGCGGCAACCGTTAATTTTGCCGTCGATCTGATGGCGTCGTGCCGCATCGAGACCCGTGACGATGACCGCATAATCCTGGAGTCGATCGACCAGCGTTCGAGGTTTGAGACCACCGTCGGCGAGATCGCCGGCCTTAAGGACGAACCCCGGCTCGAGCTGCTCTCAAAGCTCGTCTATTTTTTCCGTCCGGAAACCGGATTTCATATGACCACCGAGTCGCAGGCTCCCGCCGGTGCGGGCCTTGCGGGCTCGTCCACGCTCAACATCGCCTGCATCGGGGCACTCAATAAACTCGTCGGCGACCGTTATACGCCCGACCGATTCATCCCGATCGCGGCCGCGGTCGAGTGTCAGGTCATCAAGGTACCGACCGGTTATCAGGATTACTATTCGGCCCAATACGGCGGGGTTGCGAGTATCCATTTCGGCCCGGCCGGTATGGAACGCGAGGCTCTCGGCGTTGACGTTGCCGAGCTCGAGGCGCGGATAGCGGTTTGCTATACGGGCGAGCCCCGAAACTCGGGAACGAATAACTGGGAGATAACCAAGCGGCACATCGACGGCGACGCCGAGATTTTTGAGATATTTGATCGCATACGCGACACCGCACGCGATGTGCGTACGCAGCTTCTTGCCGGCGACTGGGACGCCGTCGGGACGACGCTCGCCAACGCTTTCCCGAACCGAAAACGGCTTTCGCCCAACATCACAACCCCGCAAATGGACCAGATCATCGAGACCGCTCTCGCCAACGGCGCGATCGCCGCAAAAGTTTGCGGGGCCGGCGGCGGCGGATGTATCGCGTTTTACTGCGAACGCGGCCGACGCGGCGATGTCGAACAGGCATTGTCGGCCCACGACGGTGCAAAAGTCCTCGACTGGTCGGTCCAGACGGGCGGCCTGACGGTCAACGTTTCGGGCAGCTCGACCGCGGCTATCTAGATCATTGTCACGAAATCGGCCCCGGCGGTGTATTACACGTAGAAAGCAACTTTTCTACATCAATACATCGACCGGAGGACTTCGTAATAATGAGATTTATAGATCGTAATCTGCAGAATATCGCCGCGGCATCGCTCGCGCTCGCGATCGGACTGACGGCGACCGCCGTTTTGGGCCAGGGGCCGCAGGGCAAGTACCAGCGTGAGACCGGCTTTTGCAACAATAACAACGTATCATCTGACGACCGTGTGTCGGTTTCGGACCTTCGGGAAATGACCGTCGCCGCAGGCAGCGGTGTCAGTGTCGACGCCGGCAAGAACGGCGGTGTGGCGATCCGGGGCGAGGACCGCGCCGACGTCCTGATCCGCGCATGCGTTCAGGCCTGGGGCAGCACGGCGGCTGATGCCAGATCAGCCGCCTCGGCGATCAGGATCAGCACGAACGGCACGATAAAGGCCGAGAGCAATGACGAAAACAACTGGGCTGTGTCGTATCAGATCCTGGTGCCGCGTTCGACCAATGTCGAGGTAACTGCCAAAAATGGCGGTATCTCGATCGCGGATGTCGACGGAACGAGCGACCTGCGAACGGTCAACGGCGGGCTGAACCTCGAAAATGTCGCGGGCACCGTCAAAGGCTTGACGACAAACGGCGGCGTCCGGGTCACGCTTTCGGGCTCGACATGGAAGGGATCGGGCCTCGACGTCCAAACCACCAATGGCGGTGTAAACCTGATCCTGCCGGCAAACTATGCCGCAAACATCGAGACCGGCACAGTCAACGGCGGAATGAAGAGCGACCTCCCGGCTCTTGCGGTTACCACCGAGGACGAACGCGGCGATTCACATACCCGTTCAAAACGGGTCGTCACGGCGATAAACGGCGGTGGTGCCCCGATCCGGGTTGTCACGACCAACGGCGGTATCAAGATCTCAACAAAAGAGTAGTCAATCTCTCCAAACAAGGTTAAAAAAGGGCGACCGAAACGGCCGCCCTTTTTTTTGTGCTTTTTTGTCCCATGCCATATCAGGCCGCAGCCTCGACCGCCGCAATGGCCTTGGCCAACGAACGAAAGATATCGCGGCCGTCGTTTGAGCCGAGCAGTTCTTCGCACGCTCGCTCGGGGTGCGGCATCATTCCGAGTACGTTTCGCCGCTCATTGCAGATACCCGCAATATTTGACCGTGCCCCGTTGGGGTTTGCCTCAGCGGTGACGTTGCCGTCCTCGTCGCAGTAGCGAAAGACGATCTGGCCGTTCTGCTCAAGCCTCGCAAATGTCTCGTCGTCGCAGGTATAGTTGCCTTCAGCGTGGGCTATCGGTATCGAGAGAACCTTATTAGGATCGACCTCACTGGTATACGGCGTATTGGGATTCGCCAGCTTGAGGCCGACATGCTTGCAGATAAAATGCAGGCCCGCGTTACGCATCAGGACACCCGGCAGCAGACCCGCTTCGCAGAGGATCTGAAAACCGTTGCATATCCCGAAAACGAACTTACCGTCAGCCGCAAACTGTTTGACGGCCTGCATGACCGGCGAAAACCGGGCGAGAGCACCGCACCGCAAGTAATCGCCGTAAGAAAAGCCGCCGGGCACGATCACCGCGTCAAAGCCGCTCAGGTCCGTTTCCTTATGCCAGACAAAGTCCACCGGCTGCCCAACGTGCTTAGACACTACGTGATAAGCGTCATGGTCGCAATTGGATCCGGGAAATACGATAACCCCAAATTTCATAGTTTGTTCATGGTTCGTTGTCGGTTGTTCTTTGTTTTTCAACCGCAACGGGCTTGATCGATTTTATATAAGCATTCAATTTGGGGCCGAGTTCGTCCAAGATCGGCCTTAGCCTTTGGATCTCGTCTTCCTTCAAAAGATTGCGCTTATAAGCCCGTCTGAGCCAGTGTTTTGTTTCATTTAGCGAGCCTCTCGCAATGTATGCGAACCTTTTGTTGTCCTGGATGCCGTATCGGCCGGTGCCCTCCGCAATGTTTGCTACAACACTGTCAGCTGACCTAACGATCTGCTTTCCGACCGTATCCCGATCAAAATGTGGCCATTCGCAAGAGATCTCCCAGATAACATCCGCCAGTTCCTCAGACAACACGTAAACCCGCAGATTCTCAAAATTTGTCTTGCTCATAATCGAAACTTAAAGATCAGTTCAGAACTCTAATGCAACGAACAACGAACAACCAACAACGATCGACGATCAACTATCGATCTCCACGCGAAAGTCCTCGATCACCGGATTTGCAAGCACATCCGCCGCGATCCGTTCAATAC
>CAZQGN010000012.1:0-87744 GCA_964592865.1 uncultured Chloracidobacterium sp.
CCCCGGACGCGTTGGTCGCGACCGTTCCGCCGATCTGACAACTCCATTCGGTCGGATCCGGCGGATAGAACAGCCCCTCGCTATCGATCGCCGCCTGAAGGTCCGCAAGTATCACGCCCGGCTCGACGACCGCGAACATGCCGGACTTGTCGATCATTTTGATCCGGTTCAGCTTTTCAAGCGAAACGATGATCCCGCCGAACGGGATCGCTCCGCCGACAGTTCCCGTGCGTGCACCCGAGATCGTTACCGGTGTGCCGGCGGCATTGGCATCACGAAGGATCTTGGCAATATCCTCGACCGTTTCAGGCACAAAAAGCGTGTCGGCCCCACCACCTGCGAGATTGCTTGCATCGGAAAGGTAGATCTGAATGTCGTCTTTCTGGGTTTTTACCTGCACATCAAAACTTTACCCAAAATCGCCGCGAAACGCGACCTATCAGCCTGATCCGCGGAACTTAGGACGACTTTTATGTGCTAAAATCTTCGGAACCTCGGAGTGACACTCTGAACGAGATCTCTGCGGCCGGCGAACCGGGACCGATCGCCCCGCGAGATAGTTTCGGGGCACCCGTCAAAATTGCAAAGACAGGAGATAACGATGGCAGATCGATCAGCAGAGCTACTAACCATTTTGAAGGCCAGATTTGAGGAAAATATGCACCGCCATCCGGATCTGGAATGGAACGTCGTCCTTGACAAGCTCGCGTCAAACGAAGAAAAGCTCTGGTCGCTGAGTGAAATGGAGCGAACCGGCGGCGAGCCCGACGTTATCGGGTCTTACGACGCGTCCGGCGAGGTGGTCTTTTTTGATTGTTCTGAGGAGTCTCCCAAGGGCCGCCGAAGCCTCTGCTACGACCCCGAAGCTCTCGAATCACGCAAAGAGCACAAACCCGTTCACAGCGCCGCGGGACTGGCGTCTGAGATGGGCATCGAACTCTTAAGCGAAGAAGATTATTGGCAGCTCCAGCAGGTTGGGACCTTTGACACCAAAACTTCAAGCTGGCTCAAAACGCCAGGCGATATTCGGCGGCTCGGCGGTGCACTATTCGGCGACTATCGTTTCGGCCGCGTATTCACCTATCACAATGGCGCCGAGTCGTATTACGCGGCACGCGGTTTTCGCGGAAAACTCACGATCTAGTTCGACGGTCCGATCATTGATACTGCAGCTGCCTTTCCTGCAGATATTTCATCTTGTCGCGGATCTCGGCTGCCTGTTCAAATTTCATCTCTTTGGCGGCGTTTCGCATATCGGCTTCGAGCTGCTGAATAGTCTCCTTTAACTGCTTCGGCGAGTATTCGTCATAACTGTCGAGGTCGAGCGGCACCTTGAAATAATCCGCTTCATACGCCGTTACGAGCGTGGCGTCGATCGATTTGATGATCGTGGTCGGCGTGATCCCGTTCTCGGCGTTGTACTCCTCCTGGATCTTTCGCCGCCGTTCGGTCTCGCTGATCGCGTACTCCATCGACTTTGTGATCTTGTCGGCGTAAAGAATGGCCTTGCCACCGGCATTTCGGGCGGCACGCCCGATCGTCTGGATCAGTGACCTTTCCGACCTCAGAAAGCCTTCCTTGTCGGCGTCGAGGATCGCCACCAGCGATACCTCGGGCAGGTCGAGCCCTTCGCGCAGCAGATTGATGCCGACCAAAACGTCAAACTCACCCCGGCGAAGATCCCGCAATATCTTGATTCGTTCGAGCGTGTGAATATCGCTGTGCAGATAGCTGACCTTAACGCCCACCTCGGCAAAATACTCGCTGAGATTCTCGGCCATCCGCTTGGTCAGGGTCGTGACCAGTACCCGCTCGTTTCGCTCCGAGCGTTGCCGGCACTCCTCCAGAAGATCGTCGATCTGCCCTTTCACGGGCCTTACCTCGACCAGCGGATCGAGCAATCCGGTCGGCCTGATTATCTGTTCGATGACCTCGCCTTCGGTCTTGGTCAATTCGTACGGCCCGGGCTTCGCCGAGACATAGATCGTCTGGCCGACACGTTCTTCAAACTCCTGAAAATTGAGCGGACGGTTGTCTCTCGCGCTCGGCAGCCTGAAACCGTACTCGACAAGCGTGCCTTTTCGCGACTGGTCACCCTTGAACATTGCCCCGAGCTGCGGGATCGTCTGGTGCGACTCGTCGATGATCATCAACGTATTTTTCGGAAGATAATCGAGCAGGGTCGGCGGCGGTTCGCCCGGTGCCTTGCCGGTCAAGTGCCGCGAGTAATTTTCGATCCCGCGACAAAATCCCATCTCTTTTATCATTTCGAGGTCGTACATCGTCCGTTGATGCAGCCGCTGTGCCTCGACGATCTTTCCTTCCTCGACCAGATATTTTTCATGTTCGTCGAGTTCGGCTCGGATCGTCTTTACGGCACTCTTGATCGTCTGTTTGGACATTACATAGTGCGTTTTGGGATAGATCGGTACTCGCGAATCGTGCTTTTTTATTACTTCGCCCAACAGCGGATCGATAGTATAGACGGTATCGACCTCGTCGCCCCAGAACTCGATCCGGTATGCCTGGTCCTGATAGCTCGGGTACAATTCGACCACGTCACCCCGCACGCGAAAATTACCCCGATCAAAATCGACATTGACGCGTTCGTACTGCAGCTCGACCAGCTTTTGCAGAAACTCCTCGCGTTTGATCTGCATTCCCTGCTCGACGAACATCAGCATCCCGAAATAAGCGTCCGGATCGCCAAGCCCGTAGATACACGAGACCGACGCGACGACGATCACATCACGCCGCTCGAACAACGCCCTGGTCGCCGATAACCGCAATCGATCGATCTCCTCATTGATCGTGGCTTCTTTTTCAATGTACAGGTCCGCCGCCGGGACATATGCCTCGGGCTGGTAATAGTCGTAGTACGAAACAAAGTACTCGACAGCGTTCTCGGGGAAAAATGACTTGAATTCCTGATAAAGTTGGGCCGCCAGCGTCTTGTTGTGGGCGAGCACCAGCGTCGGCCGCTGGGTCCGCTCGATCACATTCGCTATGGTAAATGTCTTGCCGCTGCCGGTTATCCCGAGCAGTACCTGATCCTTGGTCCCGGCATTAAGGTTTGCGACCAGGCTCCGGATCGCCTCGGGCTGATCGCCCTTTGGGGTATTTTCAGAAATGAGACGAAATTGCATTACTCGATCATAGATCAAGTAATGCAATTTCGAAAAGCTGAGATGATAAGGTTTGGGTTCCTAGGCGGCGACGGCCTCAGCCTCTTTCACGATCGCGGCCGCTCTTTCAGCGATATCGGCGGGCAATACGTTTCTGCTGAGCAATTCGGCCAGCCGGGTGGTGGTCCGTTCGTCACGGACGATCTTGATGACGTGGAGCAAGGCGTATTTAACGCGTTCGTCTGAATGATGCTGGATCGCGTCGAAGATCATATCCGTTTCGCCGGCCTTCATCAACACACCCGTCAAGGCGACGGCTTCGTATGCGATCCGCATGTCCTCGTGCAATAACCTGTCGAACGACTTTTGAACGATGCCCGATTCGATCGCCGCTCGTGCCGCGTGGGACATTCTGAATTCGTCCTTTGTCGCGATCAGGCGCTTCCACGCTTCGGCGCGGTCAAAACTCAATCTGAACAATCCCCTTGCCGCGGCAGCACGAACCTCGCGGGTCGGGTCGGCACAGGCGAGCAGCAATGCCTCGAAAACGGACTCGTGATCAAAATCGGTCAGCGTCGCCACGGCCTTCGACCGGAGGTTTGATGACAGGTCGTAAAGCGCGATCTGGGTCAGAGCCTCGACCGAATTTCGCGTTTTGAACGCCGCAAGTATCCGGAGTGCCAACTCGCGAACCGCCTCGTCCTCTTCAAACTCCTCATTGGTCTGTTCGATCGCACTGAGCAATGCCGGGTCTGCCGACAGCGGCAGTTGCTCAAACGTGCGGGCCGCGGTCAACTGCAAAAATGAATGGATCGGCAGCTGTGAGAACTGAAGCCGTTTCATTTTTTCCTGAAACATCTTCGTACTCATTTCGAGGTCGTCAGCGGCTACCCCGCTGGCCTCCATTTCGATCGGACGCCTTCGCAGCCGACGGTCACGCCCCGCGACCGCAAGCGGTGACAGATCGGGCTTATCGGCCTTTCGGGTGCTGATCTTTTTGGCTTTGCGAAACCACTCAAGCTCTTCGTCCAGATCGAGGCCCTCGCGATCGTCGACATTCGGCTTGATCGCCTGATAGCGTGAATCATAACCGAACTCAGGGTCGGCCGCGCCCTTGGCTCTCCGTCGCCAGATCACAAATGCCCCGACAGCCAGCACCGTCACGACGAATACCATCGTGTACCACCAGCGGTTGGTTGAGGATTCGATCATCTCGCGCTCCTTTTCGGCAAGCGACGACTGCGCTGCCACTGTGGCCGCGAGGCTGCACATGGCGGCGATGACCGCAAAGAAATAACGTCTGATCGGAGAACTGCTTAACATATAAAAAGATCGCCCGTACGGGCCCAAAACCGATAAAAAATAGGTAACAAAGAGCGGAGCGGGTATGGCGGGCGGTTCGACCGGCACTTCGAACCTTTTACATTGTGCCATATAATGTTTTCGTTGTCACGCTAATTATCAACGCTGTTAATAGAGTTTCAACAAAACGTGACTTCCAGAAAATAAAATACCGAAGCGATTTGTTATTGATCGCGAGGATTTTCATAATAGTGATTTTGAGGATGCTTATGCCTGCAGCACTGTTCAAGATGGACCAAAGCAAACCACTGATCGATTCCAACATCCCGGAGCTCGAGTTATTGCATCGCGGCAAGGTCCGCGACGTTTACGCCGTCGACGAAGACCGGCTGCTGCTCGTTGCGACCGACCGTCTTTCGGCTTTCGACTGTGTACTGCCGACACCGATCGCACATAAGGGTGCCGTGCTGACCGCTCTGTCCGAATTTTGGTTCGGCCAGTTGTCACGGATCATCGACAACCATCTCATAACCTCCAATATTGACGAGATGCCGGCTCCGATCGGTTCGTATCCGGAATTGCGGGGCCGATCGATGCTGGTCAAGCGGACCGAGGTATTCCCTGTCGAATGCGTCGTTCGCGGCTATCTCGAGGGTTCGGGCTGGAAGGACTATCGCACGAACGGTACCGTCTGCGGCCACAAACTGCCGCCGGGCCTCAAGCACTGCGACCGCCTGTTGTCGCCGATCTTTACGCCTGCCAATAAGGCCGCCGCCGGACACGACGAAAATATCGATCAGCTCGAGTTTGTGCGGATCGTCGGTCATGACATCGCTGCCGAGCTCAAATCGACGACACTCGCCATTTACAAAAAGGCCAGCGAATACGCGCTGTCGAAGGGCATCATCATCGCGGACACCAAATTTGAGTTCGGTGCGGACCGCAAGGGCAATATTATCCTCATCGACGAGGCACTGACGCCGGACAGTTCGCGATTCTGGGACGCCGCGTCATACGAGCCCGGCCATCCGCAGCCGTCATTCGACAAGCAATTTGTACGGGAATATCTGGAGACTCTGGATTGGGACAAGACGCCGCCGGCACCGGCATTGCCGCCGGAGGTCGCCGCGGCAACCTCCGAGCGGTACGTTAAGGCATATGAGCTGCTGACCGGCCAGCAGTTCGGTCAGTAGTATTTGATGACCTCGACCGGGTCGCCGACACGAATTTCGGCACCCGGCGACTCAGCGATCAGGTTCTGGCCAAACAGAACCGCCGTTTCGCTCATCCCGAACGCGGCAAACCGGTCCGGGATCACGTCTTTCGCCATTCGATACGAAGCGAGTGTCTTCAACGGCTCTTTACCGTCAAAATCACCCTTTGCCTGATCGACCGTCGTTATCACGCATCTGGCGCACGGCTTGGTAGAGCGAAATACCGCCTCGCCGACACGCATTTCCGCCCAGTCATCCTCAGCAAAAGCGGCCGACCCGCTCACGACGATATTCGGCCGAAAGCGGTTCATCGGCAGCGGCGCGTCGAGGCGTGAATTAAGGTCCGCCAACGACGCCTCACCGATCACGAGCAGCGGGTAGCCGTCGGCAAAACTCACGATCTCGCCGCCTTTATTAAACCGTTCGCTGATCGGGCGTCCGGCGTCGTCGGGCATGTAAAGCAGCTTCACGTCCTGCCCCAACACGTCTGAAAACCACTCGTTTGTCTGCCGATCATGAGCGATCGCCTCGCTTTCGCTGTCCCAGACCATGGCGGCGACCCGCTCGCCGTCGGCGGGCGGTTCGATCGACAGCGTCGGAAATCCGGCCGCACTTACCTCGACACCGTCGCCCTTAAAGCTGACGGAAACGACGGCCATATGCGGCAGTTCACGCTGCGTCATAAAGTTGCCGTCCGCATCGACGATCAGCCATCGCCGGTCAAGCCGCAGGCCGCGACGCTCGACCACCGCCGATTCGACCGAAATCCCCTTCAGCGATTTGATCGGATATATATTTATCTCGGAAATTCGCATAACGAGTATAACTTTATCCGTCCGGCGTGCGTGATACAACCCCGCTCAAGAAATCAGTATTTCTTGGGAACATGAACGCGTGATCTTGCGTTACATTTACTTTCAATTCTAAAAAGGAACGAGCAACTATGTCATCGCAACAGCAGCCAATACCGCTTGCAGAAAGAGTAGAAGTGATCGACGTCCTCAGAGGCCTTGCCATCGGTGGCATTCTGATAGGAAATATGCAGTGGTTTTCCGGCTACGGAATGGCTCCAACGTCGATCGCTGCGGTGTCGCCCGAGTTCGACCGAGTCGTTAGCTTTGTCGTGCATTGGTTGATCGAAGGTAAGTTCTACTCGATATTCTCCTTTCTATTCGGATTCGGATTTGCTCTTCAGATCGCCCGAGCCGAGGAGCGCGGAGACACCCGAGCATCGTTGTTCAAGCGCCGTCTTTTCTGGCTGCTTGTGATCGGTATTCTTCACGCTTATTTGCTTTGGGCCGGCGACATTCTAACCATTTACGCGCTGGTGGGCTTCGTTCTATTACTTTTTCGAAAGAAAAGCGACCGCTCGCTGATCAAATGGGCGGTCGGCCTGATGGTCGTGCCGGTTGTTTGGTATACCGCACTATTTGTGCTTTTCATTTCGTTCGCTCCGCCAGATGTAAAACAACAAATGGAAGCAGGCCAAGCAGGCTTTTTCCAGGGAGCCCAGGAACAGTTGGGGCGAGGCTCGTATTTCCAGATCATTTCAGGTTTTAATCTAAACTACATCGTTGGACGTTATATTGGCCTGATCATTGATATGCGATTGCCCAAGATATTGGCGATGTTTCTATTGGGAGTCTGGGCCTATCGACAACAGGCTTTTTCGGACAAAACACTCATTCGCAGATGTCTCGTTTACGCGCTTCCATTTGGTCTGGTAGTCAATTTCGTCTTCGCGTACATTTCCGGCAAGGAGTCCCTTTTACCGCCACAGACTATTGGCATTCTCGGTAGCATTCTATACGGAGTTGGTGTGCCGAGTTTGGCACTCGGCATCGCGGCACTGATCGCGACGATCTGGCAGAGCGAACGTGGAAAAAGGATCGTGTCTGTCCTTTCCCCGGTCGGACGAATGGCAATGACCAATTATCTATTGCAGACCTCAGTTTGCGTTACGATATTTTATGGGTATGGCCTTGGCTATTTCGGTCAACTCGGAGCCGCGGCCGTAACGCTGATCGCAGTGATCATCTTCATTTCTCAGATCGCCATTAGTTCGTTCTGGCTAAAATTCTTCCAGTTTGGCCCAATGGAATGGATCTGGCGGCAGCTGACGTATGGGAAAAGATTGCCGTTTATTCGGCAATCACAAACCGTGGTGATTTAAACGAGTGGATGGTAATTTCGTAAGTCTGCAATCTAAAAAACAGCATACAACGGCCAACCGAAAATAAGCAGGAACCAATTGATCAACGAAATCGCCAACCCTGCAAAACCAACTTTACGCGGTAACGAAAATACTGCCAGAAGCAGTCCCAGTGCTCCGAAGATAAATGAGCTCCTTACCAGAAACAGTGCAAAAGCTGGAGGATCGACAGGAAAGAACAATTTCAGGTAAAGCAGGCCGATCAAAGCGATGACGGCAAATACTAATCCGAACCAACTGAAACGCCGCTTCCTCTGATTTTCTAAACTTGATAACGTCATTATCAGATTTTCTGCTATGCCGAGATAATACTTGACACAAATGTCTTGATTCACCTATACTAGCACTCATGACCTATGAGTGCTAAAACTGCGTTTTAGGGCCGTAGGTGTGAAAGGTAATCTTAAAAGATCAATTTATTTCGAAAGGAGTACATCAGTTATGGCTACAAACATCACACCGCTTCACGATCGCGTGATCATCAAGCGTATCGAGGACAACGTCAATCAGACGGCCGGCGGCCTCTTCATCCCGGACACTGCAAAGGAAAAGCCGCAAGAGGGCGAAGTCATCGCCGCGGGTGCCGGCAAGTACAAAGATGACGGTTCGCGTCAGGCACTGGACGTCAAGGCCGGCGACCGCGTTCTTTTCGGCAAATACTCGGGCAGCGAGATCAAGCTCGATGGCGAAGAGTTCATCATCATGCGTGAGGACGAGATCCTCGGCATCATCAGCCGCGCAGGAGCCGCAGCCTAAAATCCGTGATCTTTGATCTTGGGCCTTTGACCTTTGGTTCAGAGTTCCGATCAAAGATCGAAAATCAAAGATCTAAGATCATATCCACGAAGGAGATATAAAGAAATGGCAAAACAAGTAGTTCACGGAGAAGATTCACGCGCGGCGATCCTGCGCGGTGTTAACCAGCTCGCCGACGCGGTCAAGGTCACCTTGGGCCCGAAAGGCCGCAACGTTGTTATCGACAAGAAATTCGGTTCACCGACGATCACCAAGGACGGTGTTACGGTGGCCAAAGAGATCGAGCTGAAGGACACGCTCGAAAATATGGGTGCGCAGATGGTCCGCGAGGTCGCCAGCAAGACCTCGGACGTCGCCGGTGACGGTACGACGACCGCGACCGTTCTCGCCCAGGCGATCTTTAAGGAAGGCGTCCGCACGGTTGCCGCCGGTGCAAACCCGATGGCCCTCAAGCGCGGCATCGAAAAGGCTGTTTCGGCCGTAGTTGCCGAGGTTCACACGATGGCCAAGCCGGTTTCGGGCGATTCGATCGCACAGGTCGGCACGGTTTCGGCAAACGGCGACAAGACTATCGGCACGATCATCGCCGAGGCGATGGACAAGGTCGGCAAGGACGGCGTCATCACGGTCGAAGAGTCCAAGACGATGGACACGCTGCTCGAGGTTGTCGAGGGCATGCAGTTTGACCGCGGCTATCTCTCGCCGTACTTTGTCACCGACGCTGACCGTATGGAGTGTGCTCTTGACGAGCCGTTCATCCTGATCAACGAGAAAAAGATCTCGAACATGCGTGATCTGCTGCCGATCCTGGAGCAGGTTGCCAAGATGGGCCGTCCGCTGCTCATCATCGCTGAGGATGTCGAGGGCGAAGCCCTTGCCACGCTCGTCGTCAACAAGCTCCGCGGCACGCTGAATGTCGCTGCTGTCAAGGCACCGGGCTTCGGCGACCGCCGCAAGGCTATGCTCGAGGATATTGCGGTCCTGACGGGCGGCAAGGTCATTTCAGAGGATCTCGGCATCAAGCTCGAGACCATCACGCTCGAGGACCTCGGCCGTTGTAAGAAGGTCACCATCGACAAGGAGAACACGACCATCGTCGAGGGCAGCGGTTCGGCAGAGGCCATCGACGGCCGCATCAAGACCATCCGCACCCAGATCGAGGACACGACCTCGGACTACGACCGTGAAAAACTGCAGGAGCGTCTGGCCAAGCTGGTCGGCGGTGTTGCCGTGATCAAAGTCGGAGCCGCGACCGAGACCGAGATGAAGGAAAAGAAGGCCCGTGTCGAAGACGCGATGCACGCCACGCGTGCCGCTGTTGAAGAAGGCATCGTCGCCGGCGGCGGCGTCGCTCTGGTCCGTGCCTCAAAGGTGCTCGACAACTTTAGCACCGAGTCCGAAGACACCGACGAGCAGATCGGCGTTTCGATCGTTCGCCGTGCCCTCGAGGAACCGCTTCGCCAGATCGCGCAGAACGCCGGTCAGGAAGGTGCGGTCGTCGTCGGCAAGGTCCGCGAAGGCAGCGACAGCTTTGGCTTTAACGCAGCGACCGAGAAGTACGAAGACCTCGTCGCAGCCGGTGTCATCGACCCCGCAAAGGTCACCCGCACCGCTCTGCAGAACGCGGCTTCGATCGCCGGCCTGATGCTCACCACCGAAGCCATGATCGCCGACGTCCCCGACGAAAAGGGCGGCGACATGGGCATGCCGGGCGGCGGCATGGGCGGCATGGGCATGGGAATGTAATGTCAGAACCGCCTGCGTAAGCGGGCGGCCAGTTCGCCAACCCAAAAAGGCCTCGGCAATCGCCGGGGCCTTTTTTGTAAGAAAGCAGGGCCTGGCATGCGATATTGCGATTCCCTATTGGCGAGGCTGCTATTAGCGGTTTTGTGGGGTTATTGAGTTGCCACTAGCTTCAGCTAGTGGTCCATGGCTAACCTTTGTCCCCGGCTTTAGCCGAATTTCTGCGAGATCATGTTCTGATCGGCTTTTACCAAATTTGGGCTAAAGCCCGCAGTCAATTGGGCCTCGATCCACTAGCTTAAGCTAGTGGCAATTCATTTCGGAGGGAGACCACCAGCTGCGGCGCCAATTCTGATTTTCGTCGCCGCGCGACGATCTGAACGGCTTCAGTGGTCACCGCGTCCGCTGCCTTTTTCTCAATGACACAAGATGCGCTATTCACATCTCCCGCCTTTTGGCGCTGTGAGGACGCCTGACGCCATGAAGCATGGCACCGGGCTTCCGGTGAAATCCGCCGGTATGTCCTCTTTATAGAGCTCGAAGTTGGCGGTCGAAAACAATATTATGCTCACGCTGATCGGTTTTCCGGGTGTCGTATTACGGGGAATATTGACCATTCTCGCGACGCCGGTGGCGACGTTGGCAACGCCCGACTGAACGACCCTGGGCACGGGTACCGTTACCCCGCCGCTTACGACATCTTCCCAATACATGACCTGGATCCCGGCGTTATAGGCTCCGTTATTCTCAAACCTGATCTGCCAGCTGTTGCCCGACGTGTCGCCGATAGTGTCATGTTTTGACGAAACGAGATAGTCGGTGCCGTTGAGGTCGTTGACAAACCTCAGAGCGTCGCCGATATGGATCTGGTTGACCTGAAGGATGCTTGGGAAGACGAGGCCGTCGCCCGCGAGGGGCCATTTTCTCTTTGCTGAGTTTAGAAAGGCGTAATTGTTGTGAGCCCGTGCGGTCGTCTCATCCGTCAGGCTGCTGCTGAAAGCTCCCAGTATAAGAAGCTGGTTTCCGCTGGCTGCGGTCTTTGCTTTTGCGGACGAGTACTGGTTAAGGTTGCCATATGCGGCCGGCGAGAGAGCCCCGAACTGCAGGATCTCACGTTCGGTCGCCACGCCGTTCACCATCTCAGACGCATACTTCGGCGTCGCGAATTGGCTCTGTTCAGCTTCGCCGCGGCGGCCTAATGCACGCACATTATCGTCGCCGACCTGAAGGATCAGCCTCTGGTTGGATCTCACGAGTTGGGACTTCGTCGGCCACGGCTTGTCGTCCGGGTGCTGGAAGATGCCGGTCTTCAGCTTTGCCGCAAAGATCTCCTGGTCAAACTCCAGGACATTCGCGCTGTTGTTTTCCATTAGGACGATGACGATCTCGCCCGGATTCGCGATCAACCATCGGTCGACCTCCTGCAGGATCGTGCTGAACCTCATATACGGCGTCGGATGCGTCCACCCCGGCAGTTGAAACGGCCAAACGGTTTGATTCTTACCGCCGCTGGCAAACCGGTTGAGCTCGCGGACGCTGAGGCTGTGCGGGGCTATGCCGCAATGGCAGACGTACACGCCCTTGTCGAAGCCCGGCGGCGTATCACCGACAATATCGATCTCGAGCGAGCGTGCTCCGCGATCGAGCTGCGAGGTGATACTGTCGCGCTGAGAGTTTTGAATAAAAAAGCCGTAATAAGTCGAGGATATCGCGTTATGAGTGCCCAGCCATGTGATCTCGTTGATCGGCTTTTCGGGCCGCATCGGCGACAGGAAGCACAGTCTCGCCGGTTCGCCCTGGGCAGCAGTCGAGACTCCGAATTGATAGCTGTTACAGTCAACGCCGTCCTTAAAGGTCTTGTACGACCACCGGTTGCCTGTACCGAACCGCACGGTCCTGACACCGCTGAAATCGCACCGGGCTCCTTCGGCGGCACATCTTGTCGGTGTGATCACACAGGTCTTGAGTTGGTTCGGAGCCGGATCGTAGCCAAATCCCGCAGTTCCGCAATGGATCGTTGAGGTCACTACCTTCTTGGCCCATTTGGTCCCGACGCCGTACTGGACCTCGGCCGTGCCGGTGAACGAGCATCGCTCGCCTTCCTTGGCACACTCGATGCTCGTGCTTTGGGCAATCGCATCGCTATTCGCGAAAAACCCGATGACTAACGCCAAGCCTAATACGTAAAGGCTCGCACCGGCCTTTGCCGTCCAGTCCTGCATAGTCTTACCCCCAAAATTGACAAGATATTGGAAACGAATGCGTATAACGTTACGTCATATCCCGAAAATGTCCAAGCAAAAAGTTTGAAGAAAGCACGATCGTGGACTGGCTTGCGGTTCTCAGTCAACGTAGTTGACGGCATCGGCATGTAATGTCAGAACCGCCTGCGTAAGTGGGCGGCCAGTTCGCCAATCCAATAGTGCCCCGTCAACCGCCGGGGCCTTTCTTTACATAAGCCAAGAGCCGAAATACAATACTGCTCGCTAACAACATACTAATTGGAGGAAAAACGATGAAGACTTTTCTGGTTGTATTTATCGCAGTTGCTATTTGCCTCACCGCGGCATGCAGCAAGTCCAAACCCTCTGCCGAAGCGGTCTCGGCGGCACTCACCGCCTTTATAACAAAGGATAATCCCAACGCCAAGGTCGAGGGCATTAAGCTCGACCCTTCCACTAACGACACACTCATCACATTGAAGTTCGGCTATAAGGACTTTACCTATACGTCCAAGAAAGGCGAAAAGAAGACCGAGTCCGGCACCGGCACCGCGATCTTCGACGGGATAAGCGGAAAATGGGTTCTCGATAGCGTGACGATCAACTACGGAACACCCGACGGAGAAATGTGGAGTCCAAAGACCGAGGTCAAATGACACCGTTCTTTAGGGAATGCCCCCAAAAGCCCGGCGGCATGGGCAATTAATGTCAGAACCGCCTGCGTAAGCGGGCGGCCAGTTCTAATGTCAGAACCGCCTGCGTAAGCGGGCGGCCAGTACTAATGTCAGAACCGCCTGCGTAAGCGGGCGGCCAGTTCGCCGATCACAAAAGTGCCCCGTCAACCGCCGGGGCCTTTTTGTTGCCATCTTTCACTACATAATGCTATTGTTTTACCGACGTTTCGTGGCGAAATTTGGATGACCACATAAACAAATCCTTCTTGGGCAATCAATGAATTCTAACGTGAAAGGAATAGGTCGATATGTCCGAAACTGAAAAATCCGCATCAGATCTCATTCGCTTAAGAGTCGACGCAACCGGATTGGAAGCTTCAGTCGGCAGCGGCTTGCCCAGTGTGTTGGAAAGATTGCTTCCATTCAAGAGTAAGTTGCGTCGCTCAGTCGACAATGAACTTGCGAACCAAATATTAAGTAAAATCCGAACTGATAATACTCTTACCGATGCTGAACTTGCCTTTCTAGATGGTGTGCTTTCTGATCGGGCTCAGAAATTTTTTCGGCTCTCAAGGATTCACGATCGTGCAACCAGACTCGTGCGTGAGTCCACCGATGAGCCCAAACTTCTCAACTCGACTACGAGCGAAATAGAGGAAAACGATGGCCCGCCCCTTGAAACCCAAGCAACCTCAGATGATTGGATCAACAAGTTTCGTGAGGATGCGAGCCTCGTGGACGATGAACTAGTGCAAGAAATTTACGCGAGAGTGCTTTCAAAGGAGTTTCAGTCACCCGGCGCTTTTTCTCTTCGAACACTTGGCGTATTACGTTATCTTGATTACGAAGCTGCTGCAGCTTTTGGCTTGTTGCAGAATGTAGTCATTGACAGAACGTTTATCCCTAACCAAGAATCGTCCAAGGACCATTTTCTTTGGAAGCTAGGACTCAGCCACTCTGCCCTATTAATGTTAGATGACGCCGGTCTCATTAATGCAAGTTCTCAAAGCCAACTAACAAAAACTGACCGCGGAATAGTATTCGACCTTTCGGCCCATCGAAAAGCAATCGCCTTTCAAATGCCCTCCAAGGACGAATTTTCGATGACGATCCATGGTCACCTCCTAACACCAGCAGGCCAGCAATTGGCTAGGATTGCGAATTGCGAACCGAAACCGGAAGCTTTCGATGAAGTGATTTCGTGGATTAGAAAGAGTGCTGCTGGAGCAGATCTTTACATAGCAGACATCCCTTCGATTGACGGTGTCACAAATTACAACAAGCTGGACTGGCAACTGGCCGATCCAGCAAATGAAATTAACACTCAAATTGAGTAAATCACAATTTTTTCGATACATGATAATTGAGCTCGCTTTCAGCGGTCTTTTTTTCTATGAATAGCCCCGTCGTCTACGGCGGGGTTGGGTCGGCAATTGATCTCGCAGGGCGTTTCTAACGTCTTTTTTTGTGGCTTACGTTGGTGGCGAAGAGCCCAAACTGTACGCACCTGCGCTGGAAACGTATGCTGATTATGAATCTATTTAATCTATGAGCACATAAGATTGGGCTCAACAGAACTTCCTAATAGGTCTCGCTTCGAGATAGATCCCATTTCACCCTTTTATCAATTCAACTTGTAACCTGCATATGGCAAATGAAACATATTTCAAAAGTCTAGAGGACCCTCTAAGGCACTTCTTCGGTAGACTGTGTATTCAATGGTCAAATAACGATACATCGTGTTTGGATGAGGATTTTCCGAATCGAAAGACTTTCGAAACGATGCAATACAAAGACTTCCTAAAACTGTTGACTAAAAGTGCCAAATTTAACCGGTTCGAAAAAGTGTGGACGCTATTCGAAAATTATGAGATTGAAAAATCGACTCTTGACGAATTGCACTTTATAAGAAATCTACGAGATAAGTATTCCCATTTGAGTGGGTTCTCAAATCCGCACTCGAAGGATCAACTCGCAGATCTTGTCATTATTCAACGTTCTGTGGAAGCTTTATCACGCTTTTGCGAAGAGAACGCGGAAACCAATCAGTTGTTAGATATCTTGGATAGAAGCATTGAAGAGCTAATTGTACAGGTCGCTCAAGTGACAAAGCCAGAAAGGTTCGATACGGACGGAGAGAAACAAATTCTGAGCTCGGAAGACAGAGATTTCTTTACGAATACCATTCGCGAAATCACCTATGAAGTTCAAGCGTCCTCCTCCCCACGTGAATCTGAAACTAACTCACTAAATGGTCCAGTTCATATTTCAGAAGGCGAGTTTGCGTCAATAAAGAAGCAGCTATTAGATATCGAGAAAAAGCTCTCTCCCATGAACTCGTTAAAGGGCAAGATAGAGGGAATTGAAGCGAAAGTCCTTTCGAATATTCGAGATTTACATTCAACGGTTGATTCGATGTATCTCGATCTACGCGAAGGCGATTTTTTTGTTTCCGACAATGACAATGATGAAGATGGCATAAGGAATAATAATGAATTGGAGTATTCCGACCTGGAGTTTGATGACAGCGATGGAAACGAAGTGATTGAAGACGAACGCCTAACTGATCTTGAAAACCTTATCGAAAAAATTCAACGCCAACTCCAACAGGAAGTAGCAAAAATAAGTAGCTGGGAAGCTCGCGATGAATTGATCAGTCTTCGGAAAAGAATCTGGCAAGAGACAGGCGAAGGTCCAAGTGCTGACGGTTTATTGAGAAAAAGCATGATCGATGAATTCCTGGAATATCGTCCATCATCTGTTGAAGATGCGAATGTGCGAATGAAATGGATTCTTAATTCAGTCTCCCCGGCGCAGCTTCCTTACTTGGAAGATGTCTGTTCAATTGTTTCGAAGGTGGCCTTGCCGAACAAGCGGCCCAAAGTCCTGCGGCTGGCGACAAGATAATCTTTGATTTTGTATAAATCCATTTTCATTGTCATGTGGTCCGGCCTGCTTCGGTACATTTCTTCATCATAGTGTTCATGAAATATCACCAGGCCACGGCGTCATGGCCCTTCCGGAGCTACAGCCTGCGGCAGACGTGTCGCATACATGGGAATCGGGATGGCATTCGTTGTTTTTAAAGACATTATGTCGCCGATTATCTTTTACTGGACCGGACACAAAAACCAACTACTATCCTCAATTAAACGTAGCATTAGTGGACTCACAAGTTCGTGTGAAAATGGTGATTTTAAGATTGGGATCACGGAGTGTCCGGATACTCGCTGGAGGCAAGCGTACAAGCACGAGTATGAGAGAATGCATGCCTTGTATAGGACAACATCCCCACGAGTTATCAGATCGCTGGAAAAAGAACTAACAGAATACTATTGGGAGCGCGTTTGCAACCAACGGCATGGCGGCGGCGGATTCCTAGGTCAAGGCCCATATTATCTATACGTCGTATTGAAAGAGAACTCTGGATCAAACACCAGATGATTTCGGTTATGCGTTCGTGCTTTTCTTCAGACCGAGCGATCTTCGCCGATAGCATTGTGAAATAATTACGGTCGGTGCAAAATGGTCGTGCCGGGGGCGTGGCGAACGCTTTCGGCAATACCTTTGAGTAAATATCAAGACCGGAGAAAATTTATAATGCCCACAACGATCGACGCGGCGAACAGCCGCATTTCCCTGACATTCACTTTGCTCATTGCCCTGATCACGCTGACCGGCATCGGGTGCAGCAAAGCCGGCGACGCTCCCGGCAACACCAAGACGCCCCCGGCCAACGTCCCGGTCGCGGCCAAGCCTGCCGAGCCTGCCGCTAAAAAGGACGCTCCGCCGCCCGTGGGCAAGGAAATCAAGCCGGCGGCCGGACCTGCTCTGAAGTCGATCACGCCGGCCGAGGGCACGATCCTTGCCGGTGTGCTCAACGATATCGCGATCGAACTGCCGCCGCCCGACGCCGAAGCCGCAAAGGCCGCCAATGAAAGCGGTACCGTCACCGTCGAAGTGATCGTCAATGAAAAGGGCGAGGTTTCGACCTCAAGTGTGGTCAGCGGGCCGACATCGCTCTGGTCCGCCGCCGCTAAAGCCGCCCGCATGGCTCGCTTTGACCCGCCGCTGCACGACGGCAAACCCGTCAAGATCGCCGGCGTGCTGACCTACGAGTTTAAGAAGTAAACCGTTTTTTGCACCGGAGGATACAGGGACGGCAAGGGCCGTCCTTTTCTTTTCGGCGTCGTTGGAGCCGTTCATGTCCCTGAAAGGGACAAAGGTAATAGCGTAGGGTATAACCCTACGATAGGACCGAAAAACACATCGCTCCCTGAAAGGGAGCAACGAGTGAGAGAACCACCCCGTCCGCGAAACGCGGCCACCCCTCCTTCGTAAGGAGGGGAGTTTTTTTGATAGACATCGCATCCCGGGGTTTCGCGCAGCATGAACCCGGGCTATTGAATTGGTCACCTACGGCGACAACAGATCATCAGAGCTAACGCCGTATTCGCCGTTCACGGTGCTAACCGTGGGAAAGATGCCCACCAAAACACGAGCCGTCGGAGGCGGCGGCATATTTTATGAATTGCCACGCACTTCAGTGCGTGGATAGAAGGCAAAAATATCCCCGGCTTTAGCCGAACATTGGGCTAAAGTCCCGATACCCTTTAAACAGCACCCCCCCGGCTACGGCTTTAGCACTGGCGGGCTCTGACGCCAGAACCCGGGGGCAATTCATAAAAGCACTAGAGCCTTTGTCACCGTCTTCGACGGTTTCGGATCGGCGGGAAAGCGATGTCTTACTTTCGATCAAAAACCAGCGTTTCGTTCCTGTCGCCAAACGTGGACGACGCTCTTGTTTCTATAACAAACTGCTTATTTTTCAACCGGAAGGTTTCGACCACGGTCATTTCACCGTTATCGCCCATCGGGATCTTGGTGGTGATCATTAATGAAGCCTTGCCGGCAGTCCAAACTGCCGTCGATCTTTTTTCAGAATCCGCCCAGCCCGGATTGATGCACTCCTTACCATCGAGTGTAAATTTATCTTTGACGATAAATTCCCGATCCTGAAAGTTGGAATGTCTTTCGACGACCAGATCATTGCCGGCTTGAGCGACCTTTATTTGCCCGGGCGCCATGGTGAACTGGTCGTCCAATACGCTCGCCGCTCTGTTTAGGGTCCAGGTCCCGGAAAAGTCGGGCACCTCCTGTGCCGATGCGGTAATACCAAACACCACTAATACAAGTAAAAGAGTGATCGCCGACCTTTTCACACCAATTCCCTTTCCGGATCTTATCGACGTCATAGTGTTTTCCTCCTGTTTTAGCTGACCGGGGCTCAGATCAATCGTTTGCGATCTTTATGCCGTCATGGGCCATGATCAGGGTTTCGAATGAACCGGAATTTTCGTTAACTCCTGCGATCTTTCTCAGAACAGCGTTCTCAATCTTCCAGGTCATCGTCGGGTTGCCGTCTTCGTCAAGCAGCTTGATAATGGCAGTGCCGCGCGTGGGTTTTGTGTTTTCGCGGTTCGATCTGTACCACTCAAGGAAATTATTATCCGGGGTAAATATACCCTTTTTTAGCGTAAGGTCGATAAATTTCTTGAGGCCGGGCATTTTCTGAACCGAAAAATTCGGATCACCGTTTTTCCGGTATTCGAGCGCAGGCGGCTCGGAATCGAGGCCTGTGACCTCCTGGACCTCAAACGTATAGGCCTTGCCGTTAAGCGTGTATTCGACCTCGAACCGAAACTTAGGCGTCGGCCAATCTGCGGTGGAATTTTGCGCAAGCGCCGCCGGTGCCAACAGTAGAAATGCCGCAATGACGAAGATGATGTTTTTCATAGGCTGATCACTATTGCCGATATTCTATACCAAAAACCGGATCGCTGCTTGGATAGTGATAATGACAGCGTGGTTGTCCATGAAGAACTGGGATCACGCGTTCGCGTCGCGGTGACGCTCATCCGGACAAGAGTGTCCGCGCTAGGGTCTCCGTCCCTATTTCCGGCGGCTTAAGCCAGATCAGGAGTAAGGCCGTTGAAACGGGCTGCGGGATCGCGGGGCCAACTAACCCCGCCCTAAAGGACGGGGCTATGCGCCGCTTCGCGGTGGCGGCGGAGTCGACGAATTGCGCGCGAGACGCGTGTGGTCCGTTCGTAGTTACTTCGCGATCTTCATGCCTTCGTGGACGATGATGATGGTTTCGACTGAGCCTGTGGCTTGGTTTACGCCCTGGATCTTTTTAGGAAAGGCGTTGGTGAGCGTCCAGGACATCGTTGTGCCGCCTTTTTCATCGAGAAGGTTTATCACGACGGTTCCTCGCACGATCGTATTTCCTTGGGCGACCTGTCTATTCCACTCAAAAAAGGTAATATCCCTTACGAAAACGGCTTTCTTTAGCATTACTTCGCCGTATTTCGCAATGTCGGGCATGTTCGGGTGTGCAATGTTAGATTTGTTGTCGGCTCGGTATTCGGGCTCTTCGACAGTAAGACCGGCGACGTCTTGGACATGAAACTTCGACGTCTTGCCGTTAACAGTGTATTCGACAGAAAAGGCGAATTTCGGCTGCGGCCGAGGATTCGCAGCGACGACAGCATTCGCGGTGAGTTTGAGATCGACGACCGTCAAACCATCGTCAACCACGAGGACGTTAGTTTTGGTCGCCGGCTTGAAACCGCCGGCATTTACAATGAGCCGATACGTTCCCGCTTCGATGTCATCGAGCGTGTAGTAGCCTTCGGGGTCGGTCGTGTATTGAGCAACGGTCGTGCCTTTGACGTCGATGAGCGATACTACGGCTCGGCTGACGACGCTACCCTTAGCATCGGTGATCGTTCCTTCGACAGAACCTTGCGCCAACGCCGCAGAGGCAAGCAATAGAAATGCCGCGATGACGAAGATGATGTTTTTCATAGGCTGATCATTATCGCGAACATTGTATAACAAGATCCGGATCGCTGCTTTGATAATCGCGAAAGCAGCGAGGTTGTACGGACTTTGCCGACGCACTCGACAAAACCGCAGATCGTTTCGCAAAGTTTGGCATGATCTCGCTCAAGCATTAGCCCGATGCCGTAGTAACGTGCATCAGATCGCGATCCAAAAACAAAAGGGCCGCGAAGATTATCCTCGCGGCCAGTTTCCTGCAGATGTTAGTTAGCTCATCAAGCGTATGCCGGCGAACTAACCGGGTTGCTAATTGCCGATCGGAGTTCCGAGTTTGATGTCGTTGTCGTCGATCTGAACGTTGCCTAGAAAATCCGTTCGCCAATAGATCGTACCTTCGGTGATGATACCAAAACGCCTCGACCCCGTCTGGGTTACGCCGGTGGCCGTTGTTGGGGCGCTTGACGCCCAAAACGTGGCCGGAGCACTTGACGTAGCTGGGCGGCTGCCAGTCTGAAAACGATAGCCGCTCTTTATCCCCGAACCTAGTGTCGAGTCTACGAGTTGTACGTTCATCAACGCCGTCATCCCAACCGAACTGCCGAATGTGGAATCGCCGGCGTAGCTTCCGCCACCAGCGGTGGAAGCATACGTCATTTGAGCTCCATGTATCGTTCGTAATGCGCTGATCGAACTCGCCTCATTTGCCGAACGGCGTGAGGCCAATAGGTTCGGTATCGCTATGGCCGCGATAATGCCGATGATCACGACGACGATCAGGAGTTCGATTAGCGAAAAGCCCTTTTGATCCTTCATTACAAATTCACCCTCTAACAATAAGATTAAAGATCTTTCGGGCTCGACGGCCCGGTTCTCGCCACCAGTATCAATTTGTATGCCATTCGTGAACGTCAATAAAACAGGGCGTCAGGCGACATGGACGATCGAACGGGTAACATTATTTGTCAGCCGATCACCTTGATATTGACGTTTTTTGCTCCGCCGTGAGGTGTTCGGCAGGATGCGGGGTATGGCGGGCGATATTGCAATTCTTATCGTATAACTTGCGAACCGGCCCAAGGTGTCCCAAAGTGTCCCACTTTCACTTTGGCGAAAATACCGGCCTAATGTTTTCAACAACTTACGAACTCGCAGGTGTCCCACTTTGGGACGATCTGGGACACTTTGGGACACTTATTGCGTCGTTATGAAAATGTAACTATTGCAAAAAGGACGCTTACGCGATTTCGGAAAAATGCCCGACCCAGCCCCACAACATGGGACAGCCGGTTTGTCGATCCGAAAGCGGTTTTGTGTGTAACAAGCTTCGAAAAAAGCCGCCCTGACGACAGAACGCGGTCCATGAGCGACGGCCCCGGCTCGACGAATGCATCAAACTTCTTGACCGCAATGTTGACCTTCAGACGAACATTCATTGCACCGCTCGGCCGATCGATATTTTCCACACCCTGCGGGTAGTTGACAGCGCCGAATTGGCCCCGAGCAGAGAGAACTCAGACCGTTACGACCACATTTCCCTTTTTGCGGCCGGTCTCTACATAGGCGTGGGCTTCGGGGATCTGCTCCAGATTATAGGTTCGGTCGATCACGGGCCTGAGGCTGCCCGTTTCCACGAGGTCTCGCAGAAAAGCCATGTCGTCCGCCGTTTCGCTTATAACGCCGCCGATCACTTTCTTGCCGGTGGTGAATGAGACCCAAGCCCCGCGAATGATTTCCGCCGGCCGCATATGAACGGCGCGAAGATACTTACCGTTTTCCTTTAGCGCCCGGACGCACGCCGCGAAAGGGCTCTCGCCGACCGTATCGAATACGATGTCAAAGCTGCCCTCAGGAAACGTCATCTCGCCAGCCATATAGTCGATGACAGTGTCAGCCCCAAGGGACCTTACCATTTCCAGATTCACTGTGCTGCAGACCCCGGTAACATGCGCCCCAAAATGTTTGGCAAGTTGGACCGCCGATGTTCCGATCGCACCTGAGGCTCCGTAGATAAGCACACTATCGCCGCTCTGAATATTCCCTTTTCTCAGGAACCAAAGAGCGGTCGTTCCGCCAAACGGTATCGCGGCGGCTTGTTCGAAGGACATTTCCGGCGGCATCGCGGCTAGGGTCGCGTCTTCGCTCACACAGACATACTCGGCGTACGTGCCAAAGGTCATACCGGCCGAACCGAAAACCTTGTCACCGGGCTTATAACGCGTGACATTCGCCCCGACGGCCTCGACCACACCGGCCAGTACAACGCCGAGGATCGGATATTTTGGCTTCGTCAACCCGAACGCGAAGCGGACGGCAAACGGGTCCGGCTTGCGAAGCCGAACCTCGCCCGCCGTTACAGAAGTCGCATTCACGCGTATCAGGAGTTCGTTATCCCGCGGAGACGGCTTTGGCACCTCTTTCAGCACGAGCACCTCGGGCGAGCCATATGATCCACAAACGATCGCTTTCATATTGCCCCTCATTATTGCACACCTGGTTTGATCACAGGCCGCGAGATTCAGCAGATCGATTGCGCGGTGATCAAGTAGATCGTTTGACGAAGTCAAAAAAGGAAAAGGTGCTCCGGCCGGTCCTTGAACGGACGACGGGGCACCAATTTTTTGTTCAATTGCACGGTGGCCGACGAATGGATCCGTTGGCACAATAGGCGGACGCAAAGCGGGACGCCGGGCTTGAAAACCAAAACTCTGTCTGAGGGAGACGAGGGGCTTAGTAATAGGTCTGTTTACGTTGGCCGTGCTCCTCGATAAAAAACGCAACCAGCGACACAGCCATCAGGCCGACGCCCGTGAACGCCAAAACACGCGGAGCCCCGAAGATGCCCGCCATGAAAAGAACCACGCCGACAACGACGAGCAACATTCCTGCACGTCCGGCTAAACTACTCATTCCGCTTGAATTTTCCATTTGTAAAAAATACCAAATTTTTACGCCCGATTCCAACACCACGGGCACCATGCAGTCAGGATTAAGGTGGTTTGGCCGAGCACCTTTCGATCACTGATCGGCCATCGTCGGCGGCGACAGTGTGTTCGCCTTAATTCCATCTCCGGAGCCAATTTGGCCATTTTCAGCATCCGTGAGATAACTACTCTGGTCAATACTACGCCGAACAACGGAGATAACTATGACTTTAGCTGTCAAGATCAGTGTACTTGCCTCGGGGCTTTTTTTGCTGGTCGGAATGCTCATCGGCATCGTCAAGCACCAAAAGATGCTCACAAGCCCTGACCACAACGCTCCTGCATACATCGACATCGCTCATCGCGCGGCCTTTCTTTACAGTTTTGCGATGCTCGTTATCGCCAAACTGCTTGAATTCAGCCCATATTCCGAAACAGTTCAGCTGGTTTCGATGGGAAGTGTGCTGATCTTTCTGGCGGTTACGATCGTAGGATATTTCTCCCACGGTGTGATGAATAAGACCGACAATCTCTTTCACAAACGGAATTTTTCGACCACCTGGTATGTTTATGCACTTACCGTGGGTGAGATCGGAGGACTTGCGGTCATTTTGTGGGGTTTCATCTCGACTCAGATACTGGGAGCAAAATAGACAATGGAATACGCCATCGGTGTAACCCTGGGTATCGGGATCGGGATATTTTCAACCGTCGTCGGGCTCGACCGTGACCGAGCCCTTTATCCGGCGATGTTGATCGTAATTGCGTCGTACTATTGTCTTTTTGCGGTACAGGGCGGCTCAAACCGCGCTATTTTGATCGAAACGGCCGTTGGGGCCGCATTTGTCATCATTGCGGCTGTCGGCTTTCGAACGAGCCTTTGGCTCGTAGCCGCGGCGATCGTCGGTCACGGCGTTTTCGATCTTTTCCACCACCTTTTTATCGATAATGCCGGACTTCCGTCTTGGTGGCCGATGTTTTGTATGTCGATCGACATCGTGATCGGAATTTATCTGGCGATCATGCTTGCACGAAAAAGGATCGCGGCCAGTGCCTGATGATAGTCTGTTCGGCGCTATCACTCAAGATGATCAAGAGCACGTTGGAGCTCTGCGCGTTTGTGCCGTTTTTTTCATTCTGTAGCGTCCCCTGCTCCAATGGTCTTCAACTTGTTCGGTTTCAAAAAACGTCGCAAAATGAAAACGCCGCGAGCAAAATGCTCGCGGCCGTGAGTTCCCAGCGGGAATCGTATCAGGTTCCGGTCTATTGCATCGGCGATCCGTTGACGATCACCAGACTGTTGTCACCGTAAAGACCTATATACATCGAACCGCCCACAACGTCGGTGTGCAACACACCTTG
Source organism: uncultured Chloracidobacterium sp. (assembly GCA_964592865.1). Taxonomy (GTDB): domain Bacteria; phylum Acidobacteriota; class Blastocatellia; order Pyrinomonadales; family Pyrinomonadaceae; genus OLB17. The sequence goes on from CAZQGN010000012.1 coordinate 24,378, forward strand.
CGTGATCAGAGTAAAATTCCTGGTTCCGGTTTGTGTCACGCCGCTCGCCGTTGTCGGGGTCGCCCATCCGCCAAACTGAGGTGTTCCACCGGTCGTGACCGATCCCCATCCGGTAAATGTATACCCGCTCTTGACGCCGTCCGACAAGCTGCTGTCCATTATCCCTAAATTTGAAAGCTCAGGATATGGCGTACTTGAAAACAATCCGTTGCCCGCCGTCGCCTTGTACGTCATCTGAGCAGAATGATATGTGCGCAGTGTCGAGATCGCTGAGCCCTCGTTAGCCGAACGACGCGATGCAAGTAGATTCGGGATGGCGACTGCGGCGATGATGCCGATTATCACGACCACGATAAGAAGTTCGATAAGTGAAAAGCCTTTGCTGTTTTTCATATTGGTTTAGGTGCTCCTGTTATTCGTTTAGATCGGGGCACTAACCACAGTCCACGGACAGCGGCACCTCATTCAATTGCCGTGCCACTCGGAAAAAACCTGTAAATTGGGCGATTGTGAGAGAGTGGGGACCTTGGCACTGACAATTTACGTTAAATATCGTCGGCGAGATGACATTTTTTGGACCAACTTACAAGACCAACCGGCCCGTCGATGGCGTGTTCCAAACGTACGGCAATTAGGCATTGCAGAGACTGACAGAATTCGGGTAGAATCTCGGGATATGAAAATTCTCAACAATCTCGTATTTGCCGTCTTCGCTATCGCGATCTTTAGCATTGCCGCCTCGGCCCAGACCGCTTCGCTCGCCGCAGTCGGCGATGAGGTTTACCATTCTGAGGCGGATGGTTTTGAGATCGCCTTACCGAATTCCTGCGTAACGGTCAAGAGCACCGAGGGCGGCCGCAATTACATATGCGACCTTAAGGAAGGCCGCGTGTCCGTTTCGATAACTCTTGGAACGAACGTCATAAAGACCGACAAGGACGTAGCGGCGTTTTTGAGCGGTTTCCGGGAAGCATTGGAAGGCGACTCGGGCGTGAAACTCCTCGGCGAAACATCTGCGAACGTCGGCGATTATCGCGGCGCGGCGTACCAACTCACGATTGACGGCGACAAATCATTGATGGTTGCGCTTGTTTGGGAAAAGTTTACCGTGGTGATTTCGGGACGAGCTAATTCCAAGGTTGCGAACTCGGCCGAGTTGATCAGCGAGGCAGTTCAGAGTTTCTCATTTGTAAACAAATAATTCGCTCAGCGTAAATCCATCACCATATTAGAAACCGGCGGTTAGACCGCCGGTTTCGTCATATTAAACCCTTCCATATTGATCTTCGCCGCACTCCGGGCAATTTGCACAATTCTACATCGATGCCGTTCGGCATAGCTGACGGCAAACAAATGCCGGCCAAAATTAGGTGGCCCGTTTATGACACGATGCACAGATCGTCGCATTCGGGACCTTCGATTCGGGTCGATTCATCGCGATCGAAAAATGGCACGCGTCACAGGTCCTGTGAAATGCCAGCTGATTGGTCAGCGTGGTCATAGTGGTACTGCCCGGATCCTTGAGTATCGGAAGGGCCGCCAGCAGCTTCGGTTTTTCACCGGCCTTCGCATGGCAGTCTCGGCAAGCGGCAATTCCCGCCGCCTTGGCGTCCGTGTTAAAGAGTTCCATGGTCAGCGTGGTCGTGCGGCCGACCGGCCAGTCGGTCTTAAGCGGCGGATGTTTAGCCAATTCCGAGGCGGGCTGCGCAGTGTGGTGGCACTCGATACATTGGATCGGGCCCGAAACGCTGTATTCCCCGCTATTATGCTTGACGTGGTTAAACGTCACAGTCCCCTGCTTTGAACCCTTTGCCAGTTCGATCACCTTTGGCATTTCGAATGGCGGTGCAACCTTATTGTTCATTACCTGAGCATTCTGGCTGGTACCATCAAGGAGGAACAACACAGCCGCAAATCCGGCTATCACGAAAGCAGTCTTGAAATACTTTCTCATCACTTTTCACCTCCAGTCGACAGAGCTTGAAAATTTCCCTATCAGCGCCATTGTGTTCCCGGTCAGGCACGATTGATGTGACGGTGGTCACTAGTTTTGAGAAGAATTTCCGCTCCTATCCACGTTCGGTGAACGTGCTCGGACACGCGCCGATCCCAGAGACCGTGATTTGTTTTTAGATCTGAGAGCCTATTGAGAGACGTCCGTCCACAAGGCGGATATGCGTCGGCCGCATGACGACAAATGACCGGCCAAAAACGAACAAGTCGCATCCGGGCCGGCCATTCAATTAGGCGTCACTGGTGATCTCGGTCGAATTGGCAACCAAAATACACTCTATTTATGGCGATACGTAATGCGGCCTTTCGTCAGATCGTACGGCGAGAGTTCGACATCAACACGGTCGCCCATCAAAATGCGGATCCGGTTTCTGCGCATACGGCCGGAGATAGTAGCGAGCACCATGTGCTCAGAATCGTTGAGTTGTACCTTAAAAAATGCGTTGGGCTGCTTGTCGACAACGACACCGCCCATTTCAATCAGTTCTTCTTTCATTCACTATACCTGTGCTTTCTGTCTAGCTATGCTGCGTGCAGTACGGATCGGGCATCCGATCGGTACTGCACCACAGCGATCTTATATCGATCTTTGTTTAGTATCGTCCGCCACCACCGTATCCGCCGCCGCGATTACCGCCCCGGCTGTTGCCGCGGCCCCCGCCGTATCCTCCACGGCCTCCGCTACCGCCGCGATCCTCACGGGGCTTTGCTTCATTGACGGTGAGTGCCCGGCCATCCAGTTCTTTGCCGTTCATACTGGCGATCGCGGCGTCCCCTTCTTCTTTGTTCGACATTTCGACAAAGCCGAACCCTCGCGAGCGGCCAGTTTCCCTATCTTCAATGAGATTGGCCGACTCAACCGTTCCAAATTCGCCGAAGATCGATTCGAGATCCTGCGACGTGGTACTGAACGGGAGATTTCCTACGTAAATTTTCGTTGACATTAAATTAGTTACCCTTTCCCTCGGTCGGGAAGATCAAAAGAAGTGTCGATTTGATCGGCTTCGCAGAAAAACGGTGCAGCGAAGTGTCAGTTTCGGATGCTCAATTAACGCAAGAGCTACTTCTGTTCCAATTAAAACCTGCTCTTTGCCAAATCCAAAAACCGTCTTTGATGAGTGCAACGCAAAAGGGGCGCATCGCAAGAGAAGGACTACTTCCCTAGAATGCACCCTTTTGACATTAGTTGCAAATGACGCGGCTTACAACGTCTTTCGCCCCCGGACGACAACTCCCATCAACTTTGAGGGAAAGGTCGCAAAATCCTCGACCTCAACGACCTCCTGTCCGGTCTTCTTATCGGTCTTCACACGGAGACGTGCGGCAGCGATGTAAGTACCGTCACCCTTTCCGGTAACGGGGTCAACCATCAGTTCGATGTAACCGAACGGATAGTCGATCGAACGGTAACCGCCCCGAAGTTCGGCGACACCGAGCCATCTCTCAAAGATTATTCGGATACGCTGTTTGTTGCCGACCTGGCTGACACTAACGCCGTTGACGGTGCGGCCGAGCCTTCCGCCGATGGCAAAATTACCGAGATCGGTCGATCGGATAGCTTTCAAAAGATCACCCTGGCCGTTATCGTCAAGTATCCCGAAAAGCCGTTTGGCATCGGCATCTGAAGTTGTTCCGGTAAGGTTAAGGGTAAATGTGTTGGTAGTTGTTCTGGTGTTAAAGCCGCTGCCATAACTGACCACTGTGCCGGTAAATGTGGTCTTTTCGACACCCTGCGCAAGTGCGCCGACAACGCTCAACGCCAACACGGCAATGATATAGAAAGTAGATGTTTTTAGCTTGTTCATTACAAAAAAACCTCCGTCTGTTTTGATGCCGCAGAGCTAAATTGGTTCACAACAAAATCCCTGCTCTGGGACAAGCCGCCTTGATCCGGCGATGTTGATTGCCGGGCATCCCGGCGGTTAGAATACTTACAATGAGCGAAAAAGAACTAATGACCGCGGCCGATATTCATGCGTTCGGTGTCGAGATCGTATACAAACAACTTCAGGAGGCCGAATGGATCATCGAATCTGCCGATGTATTTGCTGACCCGTTGACTGAACCTCAGATCGTCGCTCACAAGGACGGCGAGATCGGTTTCTTTGTTGTACGTACGGCGATGTACCCCGACCGCGGCCGCATTGAGGGCGAGGAAGTATTTCAAACACAGGTCCGGCACGCCGGAGCCCACGGGGCCGCGTGTTATTTTGCCAGCGTGAGCATTGCCAATTCGGAAGGAAAGACTGAGGCGGAGATGTCGATACCGGTAAAGGGTGTCGCATATCACGTTGCATTTGACGGGCTTGTGAAAATGGCTCTGCCCGAGTCAAAACCGGACCACGGTACCGTAAGCGAAAGTTCTATGGTAAATTGATCGGCACCGCGACCTGACAAACAATGAACAAGACCAGACTCGAAGCATTCTCGGACGCCGTGATCGCCATTATCATGACGATAATGGTGCTTGAGCTAAAGGTGCCGCACGGTACCGACCTCGAATCTCTCCGGCCTTTGGTCCCCATATTTCTGAGCTACGTACTTAGTTTTGTCTACCTCGGCATCTACTGGAACAATCATCACCATATGCTCCAGGCAACCCGAAAGGTCAACGGCAAGGTACTGTGGACTAATCTCAACTTGTTGTTCTGGCTGTCGCTTTTTCCTTTCGCGACCGGATGGATGGGCGAAAATCATTTTGCTCCTATCCCGACCGCCGGATACGGTATCGTTTTGCTTCTGGCTGCGATATCGTACACGATCCTGCAGAACAAGATCATGAAGCATTCCAAGGGTGAGAATGAGCTGCTCGCGTCGGCTATCGGCAGCGACCTTAAGGGAAAGATCTCGATCGTATGCTACACGTTGGCGATCCCGCTCGCGTTCGCAAATGCCTGGATCTCAAATGTGCTTTACGTTTTCGTCGCGGCTATGTGGTTCATACCGGACCGCCGAATCGAAAGAAAGGTCGACGAATAAAAAACGTACCGCCAGCGTGATGCCGACGGCGCGTTTAACGAATCTCTGTTTGCCGAACCTAAAAAAGGAATCGCAAGAGTAAGAGCAGTCCGACCGCTCCAAGGATCGACATTATCCATCCGGCAGCGTAATTTTCCTTTTTCCAGATCGCCCGTCCTACCATCGTCCCGACGAACGATCCACCCATGCCGACCAGAGCGGTTATCAGCCATCCGAGCATACCGCCTACGATCTCTTCTTTGCCTGGGAGCAGGAGCCGGGCGATCACACCGATCACCAGACCGACCAAAAGTTGCCAAATCAGTGAAAACATAATTTTCTCCTTTATCGTGTTCTATTCGATCCGATCTTAACAGTTGTCGGACGAAGACGGAATGACACCGGCCACATCATAATTGGGATTACGATCCCTGCAGAACAATAGTTCATTTTAGCGGATTGGTAACGGGTTGCGGCAATAAACGAATATTTGAAAATTCGACCGCGATCTCGTTCGCCGTGTTGCACCCTATCACGCCGGCAAGGACGGTTTCGGGAAACGTGGAAACAAACTCCTCGATCTCGCGCCACTCGGCATTCTCATTCTGGCGCCAATATGCCGTAAACACGTTTCCGCGTCTTGAAATTTTGAGGTCAACAGATTTAGACGTTGTCGGCACCTCTCCGGGGGTAGTGAGCGATTCATACTGGTCCTGCTTTCGCACATCAAGCCTGATCCCGCTCCCGCCATCGCGGAGACCGCCGAATGACCTTTCCAGGCGAAGATAATTGATACGGTCAACGTAAACGAGCAAGCCGGCCCCCTGATAGTCCTCGACCGGATCAAAATTGATCCGAGCCTCGATCTGAAAATCCCCGCTCACGGCCTTGACCAGCCTCGGAGCGGTCCGGTTTTCGCCGTAAAGATCTTTGGTTGTCGGGATCCGCATGGCAAACTTGCCCTGCTTGAATTCATACGGTGTCGGATTATAATGCCCGTCCGGATCGATCCACAGCCATCCGCCCTCAAATCTCTTGTCCACGGCCTTTACGGTTTCGGGCTCAACGATCTTCTGACCCTCGGGCATTGTTTCAGTGATATCGGGCTTCGCAACAGACGCAGCATTTCGCGAATTTCCCGATGGCGTTGACGATCTCTTGGTCTCGACAGCGTTATTTGACGGCGGCGGGTTGCCGCACCCGAGCAAGTAAGTTGCCGCTATTATTAGCAAGGAAAACTTTTTCATAGAGGTAACTGTCATTTCGCTCCAAAGCGGGATTCGATGATGCCGTTCGACAATGTACCGTATCGCATTGTCAACCGAGGGTAAGTTTCGTTTTCGACCTCAAAATCTTCCATTCCCAGCCGCATCTCGGCCTCGGCAATCGCGAACATCGGCCCCTCGATCTCGATGTAGGTGCCAAAGGGCAGCTCGTCAAGCACGACCTCGACCTCGCCATATTTCCAGGTTTGCCGCCGCTTCTCGTATATCAATCGAGGCACGAGTTCGAGGCAGGTCAGTATCGAATTGACCTCGTCGGGATCTGCGATGGCCGACTCATACTCGATCTGCTGTTTGACCGCAAGATCATTCTCGATACGGCGTTTGTACGTGAGCAGGCTGGCTTTTGAGGTCTTTCTTATTCGAACGACCGCGCCGGCCGGATCGAGCGGCGGCCCGCCGTAGATGATGTTAACTTCATCTTCGTCACCATGAAAGATCGCCCCGTCTTCGCTTAACGCCGAGATCACGACAGCAAACTGGTCGGCGTTGACCCGGTACTTTTTTTCGATCTCTATTGCCATGATCGATCAAACCTGCCGTATCCACTTCCAGATCTCAGGTACCGTGGCGCGTTTGCCGTACATCAGCATGCCGACGCGATACACCCGCGACGCCAGCCATACCAACGCCGCAATGGTTAAAACATTGATACCGATCGAAAGTGCGATCTGCCAAAATGGAGGCGTTTCTGCCAATATTCGCACCGGCATGGTCATTGGTGCAAAAAATGGCGAGATCGAAACCCAAAACGAAAGGCTCGAATTTGGATCGCGAATAACCGCAAAACTGAAATAAAACCCGATCAGCATAAGCATCACGGGCGGAAATGCGAACTGGCCGCCTTCCTGCACCGTCGTCACGACCGAACCGATCAATGCGAATATCGACGCATAGGCAAAATATCCCAGCAGGAAATACAGCAGAAAGTATCCGACCATCAACGGCGTAATGTGCGGCATACCGCCGAACAAACTGGTCATATCGGATTGGACCGCCATAAATCCGATCAGGCCTGCGATCGAGATCACCCATATCGAGAGTTGAGTGAGTCCGGCAAGGCCAACGCCGACAAGTTTGCCGAGCATCAATTCGTACGGCCTCGCCGACGAAAACAGGATCTCGGCTATTCGCGTCTCCTTTTCTTCAACAACCGCTCCCATTATTACCTGACCATAGATCGCCAGCGTTATGTAGATCATCAGGCCAATAACGAAGGATGCGGCTAGGAGCATATCGCTGTCTTTTTCGCGGCCCTTGTCATCGAGCGATTTTGAGTCGATACTCACTCGCCGGCTAAGTTCTATTACGCTTTTTTCGTTAATGTTGGCATCGGCCAACCGCTGAGACCGGACGGCGTCATTGATAACATCGCGTAAGATATTGCCTGCGACAAAGTCGCCCGCCTTTCGCGACCGAAACTCAAATCTCGCATCCGATCCATCGATGTTCGGCGGAGCGATCAAATATGCGTCGATCTTATTTGCCGCGGCCATTTCATTGAGGTCCCTTCGTATTTCGTCTATCGTACGCCCGGATGGATCGTAGTCGATAAAAACAAATGAAGCTTCTCCCTGCATCGGTGTTTGGTTCATCTGTCCTGGCTGGGCGACAGGCATATCCTTCACCGCGTCCCGTACCGCTTGATCTGTGCGGGCGGCGATCTTATCCGGCGCAAGATTCTCGCGTATTCTCATACCGATCTTATTTGAGGGATCGACGATCACGATCCGCGTCGGTTCACCCTTGATCGAGAATATTATCGCCGGCACCAGAGCGAAACAGGCTCCGATAACCGGGAACAGAAGCGTGCCAAGTAAAAATGTCCATTTCAGAACGATCTTGCGATACTCATGTTTTACTACAGCGATGAACTTTTTCATTTCTCACCTCCGACCTGGTCGATGAAAATGTCGTTCAAACTTGGTTCGACCTGCTCAAATTTGGTAATTTCCGCCCCCGAACCGACTAGTTGTTTGAGTATCGACTGAGCGTCCGCTCCGTCGGCGATCTCGATCTCGGCCTCGTCGGCGTGATACACCACCGACTTTACAAGGGTTTTATCCGCAAGAACTGCGCCGCCGCCTACCGCCCGAAGGGCGATCACATTGCGTCCGTAGCTCTCCTTTACCTGACGCAGACTGCCGCCGATCACCTTTCTGGACTTGTTGATCAAAATGATGTCGTGACAGAGCCTTTCGGCGGTTTCCATCAAGTGAGTTGAAAAAATGACCGTCTTGTCTTTCTGCTTAAATTCGGCAAGCACATCGATCATAAATTCGACGTTGACCGGGTCGAGGCCTGAAAATGGTTCGTCAAGTATCAGCAGGTCCGGATCGTGCAGCACCGTTGAGATGAACTGTATCTTCTGCTGCATTCCCTTCGAGAGATCGGTGGTCTTTTTGAATTTCCACTCGGACAGGTTCATGCGCTCCAGCCATCGGTCAATGCGCCGGTCGGCTTCTTTCCCGGTCAGATCCTTGAGGGCCGCAAAGTACCGTAGTTGATCTGCCACCTTCATTTTCTTGTACAGGCCGCGTTCCTCAGGCAGATATCCGATCCGATCCTGTAATCTTGCGGACATTCGCTCGCCAAAAAGCTCGATACGCCCTTCATCGGGTGCCGTAATGCCGACGATCATCCGAATAGTCGTCGTCTTTCCGGCGCCGTTCGGGCCCAGAAATCCAAAAACGCGGCCGGCCCTGACTTCCAGAGAGAGGCCGTCAACCGCGGTAAAGTCGCCAAATCTTTTGGTCACGTTCTCGACCCTTAGGGTCACGTCTTTGTCGCTCATAAACTATAAGATCCAAGATATCATAGGTTTAGATCGGCTTTCAGTAGCTCGTCCACGAATGGATCGCTCGGGAACATTTGACCATCGGATCAAGCGAACCGGGACCGCGGTCTCAACTTGCCCGAAAGCCGCTAATTAGTCATACTTCTCGGGAAATTATGGAGATATTCGTATACAGAAATGGCAGTCAGGCGGTCGAAGAGGGGTTTGGCCGCGACGACCTGCCGGAACTGTTGGCTGATGAGACCAATGTCGTCTGGGTCGATCTTCAGGGCGAGACGGAAGAGGGCGTGTCCGAGGCCAAAGATATTTTGCTCAATGTCTTCAACTTTCATCCGCTTACGGTCGAAGACTGCCTCGAAACCCGCAATCAGCCAAAGGTCGAGGGGTTTGAGCGCTATCTCTATTTCATCGTCCACGGCATTAAACCCGGACTAACGCACCCCGCCAATTTTGTCACCAAGGAGCTCGACGGTTATCTGGGCAATAATTTCGTTGTCACCTTTCATGTTGAGCGGTTTCGCAGTATTAAGACGGCCAAACAACAGATCCGGAGCAGCCCGTTCGTTTGCCAACGCGGGGCGGCGTATCTGCTCCAGCGGATACTCGACGAACTGGTTGACCTCTATATGCCGATCGTTGACGACTTTGACCTGGAGATAAATTCACTTGAGGAACGCGTGTTGGATATGCGCAAAGGGAACAATACCATTCTCGGCGACATTATGGACCTCCGCCGCAGCGTTGCCCGTCTCAAGCGGATTTCGTCGCGTCAACTTGAGGTGCTGTATCGAATGTCGCACGGGGAATTTCCCCAGATCCCAACAATGGTGCTGCCCTTTTTCCGCGACGTCCACGATCATTTGGTCCGCATTTCGGACCTGGCTGAGGGATATCGTGACCTGGTCAGCAGCCTTTTCGACATTCATTTCGCGGTCGTCGGCAATCGAACGAACGACGTAATGAAAACACTTGCCGTGATGTCGTCGATCATCCTGCCATTGAGCCTAATCGCCGGGATCTATGGGATGAACTTCGAATACATGCCCGAGTTGAAAACTCGGACCGGTTATTTTGTCACATTGGCGGCAATGTTGGTGATAACCCTTCTCTTATTGGGATATTTTTGGCGTTTAGGTTGGATATTTCAAAAAGAGGACGCTCTCGGCACTGATCTGGCCAACCACGACGAGAGCGACCATTACGACATTTGATCGAGAATTGCGGCTACCTGCGTATCGCCAAGGCCATAAACTCCGGCCCGCCTGGTGAATTCTACAAATATTTCTTCAAATTCCTTGATCCCGCTGCCGCGGACCTCTCGCAGGATCTCGGCTGGTCTGACGCCCTTTTCGATCTCGGCGTCGATGACCTCAGCAAGTTTCGGAAAGCACGGCGATTCGATCTTCCCGAGTTCGCGCAGTCGGCTGTGATCTCCGGCCGAATAGGCGTTCCAAAGGTCCACACCCAACTTAAGGTCATCCTCAGAAAGCAGTTTGCGACCACCGAAACAGGTCTTGAGAGCATTTTCATCCAAACCGCCAAATCCTTTCCATATATCATGCGGGTCCCGGACACTCGGTTCGACCCGAAAGACCGCGGATTCCGTATCTGCAAGCAGATAAAGGCAAAACCAATAGTTTGCCTGACAAAAAAGCTCGTATTCGAACCAGAGATTTACTTCGGCGTCGGGCGGCAGGTCGATCAGCCGCGACAACTCGTCGGCAACCTTTTCGTGGTAATCGATCTCGTCAGTTCCGTACGTGATAAGTAAGAAATTCGCCCGCCGATCGAAAAGCTCGTCCAACGTTTCGCCGGAAACGTCGCCAACGATCATGCACTCGCGGCAGACTATCACCTCACCGGCGATCTCCGTTTTGCGAAACTCTTCCACGAGCGAATCGCCCGGTAGAACATGGTAGGTCATATGATCATCCAAATCGCGTAACCGATCGCTAGGCACATCCCCGAGTAAACACCGGCTACGATGTCATCCGCACACACGCCAACACCGCCAGGCAAATGCTGCAGACTGTCGATCGGATACGGTTTCCATATATCGAAAAGTCTGAAAAGAAGAAATCCTGCCAAAACAAACGGCCAGGCGACACCGAGCGGCACAAAGAGCAGTGTTATGATCTGGCCCATAACCTCGTCGACCACCGCTTCCGGCGGATCAAGGTCACCGAGCAGCGGGATCGCTCTGCCGGACGCCCAGATCCCGGCGAGTATCAAGATCGCCAGCAACGACGAGTTCGCCGCCCAGACGACCGCGGAAACTTGATCGCCGGTAAATCCTGCCGTCATCGCCCGTAGTCCAGCAACGCCGTCTATCCAAACGATCCCCAAATAAACGGCCACACCGACCATGGACCCGAAGGTGCCCGGCATCAACGGCAGATAACCGACACCGCATGTCGTCAGGCCTAGTGCGAACAGATCGACGATACCGTCGGGCTTACGCTTGTCTACTGGTGATCTCATTAAAATTCAATACCTTGCTGGGCGAAGATCCCCTTATGAAACGGGTGTTTGATCTCGACCATTTCGGTGACGAGGTCTGCTTCGTCGATCATCGCCGATAGAGCATTGTCGACATTTCGCCCTGTTAGTATCAGGTGCAGATGCGGATGTGCTGCCCTGACCGACCTGATCTCCTCAATGACCTTATTAATGTCCAAAAAGCCGTAACTCAGCACATACAGTAGTTCGTCGAATACCAAAACGTCGTAATCGCCGTTTCGCATCTTATCGACACACAACCGCCAGGTTTCCTCTGAGGTTTTTATGTCCTGCGATCGGTCATTCGTGTCCCAGGTAAAGCCGTCGCCCATCGTGTGGACCTCGATCCCCAGTTTTTCAAAAGATTCGTGTTCGCCGTACCGGTCGTTCTTTGATTTCATGAACTGGATCATACAGCAGTCCATTCCCCGCCCGGCCGCACGGACAAGAACTCCGATCGCGGCGGTCGTCTTCCCCTTCCCGTCGCCGGTATTGAGCATCAAAAGCCCTTTGGTATTTTCGCGGTAATCATCGCGACGCCATTTGTAACGCTTTTCTTTTGGGTCAACCATTAAAAAATTATGGCAGTTGTTAAAGGCAGCGGCAACCTGATCCGCTGATCCCCCAAAACTGCCTTCGGTCTCCGAAAACTACCTGATTACTTCGATTGATGGCCGTTCGACCCGTTGGCCGAAACCTCGCCCTCTGAAGATTCGATCGCTCGTCTGACCGCCTCGACTATTTCGCTTTCTTTTTCGTCCCAGTCACCGGAGATCCGCAAGCCGGCCGCATTCTTATGCCCGCCGCCGCCAAACCGTTCCGCTACTCGAGCAATATTGATATCACCCTTTGATCGTAAACTCACACGGTATTCGCCGTCGCCGACCTCACGCATGTAGACGGCAGCAAGAACGTCTTTCGCGGCGAGCGGTATATTAACGAAACCGTTGTTGTCGCCGTCCACCGCCTCTGACAACCGCTTCATTTCGATAGTTTGGCGTAACGTTGCGATCCTGCCAGAATCGTCGCGTTTGACCGTATCCAGGACACGCCGCATCAGTTCGATTCGCGACCAGGGATAGTTGGCATATACCGCCTCGCCGATCTTTGCGGGCTTCGCCCCCGCCTTGATAAGTTCCGAAGCGACCTTCAGGGTCCGGTCCGATGTATTTGAAAAGTGAAACGACCCTGTATCCGTGACCAACGCCATATAGACGCATTCGGCGATCTCTTTCGTGATGCGTCCGCCGATGGCCTTACAGAGGTTGTAGATCATCTCGCCGACCGCAGAGGCAGTGGAATCGATCCAGTTGACTGTGCCGAAATGCTCGCTTGTCGCGTGGTGGTCAATATTGACGGTGAATTGAGATTCTAAACCGGCGATCCCCGGCCGATGAATATCCGAACACTCGATGACAAAAACGGCGTCGTATCGCCTTTCGATCGTCCTTACGTCGAGTATCTTTTCAGCACCCGGCAAACTGCGATATGCGGCCGGCACATCCCCGTGCACGATCACCTCGGCCTTTTTTCCCAGCGAGAGCAAGAGCCAGTAAAGTCCCAAAGAAGATCCGACACCGTCGCCGTCCGGCTTGATGTGCGTCGTGATGGCAAAATCACGCTTATTTTCAATTAACTCAACAACTTGACTTAACACTTAGTACACAGTGACCACCGCTTGTCGATCGATCGCCGAACCGTCCCGATACGAGCGGTTCGCTGCCGACCGATCACGCTTGGTCACTATCTTCCTTAATTATTTCGCCTTTAATGGCCATATCCTGTAGGATCGCGCCGACCCGTGAGGCATTCTCCTCCGCTGTGTCCCGAACAAAATGCAGGTGCGGAGCATGTCTAAGGTTCAGATTCATCGCGACCTGCTGTCTGACGAACGTGGATGCGTGACGAAGCGTTTTCAGGGCTTCCTGTACCTCGGCATCGCTGCCTTGGATAAACGTAAACACCTTCGCGTCACGCATGTTCGCCGAAACGACCACTTCCGTGACCGTGACCGACTCAACTCGCGGATCATCTAATTCAAAACCGACGACTTCCGCGATCTCTTCGCGCAGGGCCTCGGCAAATCGCTCTGGACGTCGCATTACAGTTACAACTCCGTCGCCGCGATCTTCTCGATCGTAAAGGCTTCGATCTGATCATCGATCTTAAGATCGTTAAAGTTAACCAGGCTGATACCGCACTCAAAACCGTTCTTGACCTCGTTTACGTCATCCTTGAAACGCTTGAGAGTAGCGATGTCGCCTTCCCACACAACCACGCCGTCGCGGATCAAACGCGCCTTTGCCTGTCGGCGAATGACGCCGTCGATCACACGGCAACCGGCAATGGTGCCGATCTTCGAAACCTTGAAGGTCTCCGAGATAAGGGCCTTGCCCAAAATGACTTCTTTCTCGATAGCGTCGAGCATGCCGATCATGGCGGCCTTGATCTCTTCTTCAACCTTGTAAATGATCGAATGCAGGCGAAGATCGACGTCCTCGTGCTTGGCGATATCACCAGCGCGGGCCTCGGGCCTCACGTTAAATCCGATAATGACAACTGCTGTCGAATCGTCATCCGCCTGCGTTGCCGAAGCAAGCAGAACATCCGATTCGGCGATCGCACCGACACCGGCCCTGATGACACGGACCTTGACCTTTTCCGTCGAAAGCTTCTCGAGCGTTCCCTTGAGAACCTCGACCGAGCCCTGAACGTCGGCCTTGAGAATGACCAGAAGTTCCTTGATCTCTGCCTGGCCGAGCGACTCGATACCACGCTTTGTGGTCTTGAGCATCGCGGCTTGCCGGGCGTGCATTTGCCGCTGTCCGGCAATCGTCTGGGCCCTATCAATATCTGACACGACCTGGAATGTATCACCGGCCTGCGGCACCCCTTGGAGTCCCAGGATCTCAACCGGCGTAGCCGGAGCCGCCTCGGAAACAGATTCGCCGCGGTCGGAGAACATCGCCCTGACCTTGCCATAAAACTGGCCCACAATGAAAGGATCGCCGACACGCATCGTGCCCTGCTGTACGAGGGCCGTCGCGACCGCACCGCGTCCCTTGTCGAGTTTTGCCTCGAGAACAACGCCCGAAGCACGCCGGGTCGGGCTCGCAGTAAGTGCAAGAATGTCCGCCTGGATCAATACGGTTTCGAGCAGCGTATCTAGATTTTCACGCTTTTTGGCCGAGACCGGAACCATTTCCGTGTCACCGCCCCAATCGGTCGGCTGCAAGCCAAGACCCGCGAGGCCCTGTTTCACCTTGTCCGGATTAGCGTCGGGTTTGTCGATCTTGTTGATCGCGACAATTATCGGAACGCCCGCCGCCTTTGAGTGCTCGACCGCCTCGATCGTCTGCGGCATAACACCGTCATCGGCCGCAACGACCAGGATAACGATATCCGTGGCCTTTGCTCCGCGGGCTCGCATCATCGTAAAGGCTTCGTGCCCCGGTGTATCAAGAAACACGACACGACGCGGCTGATCCGGATCGTCCGCGTTCGGCACCATAACGCTGTAGGCACCGATGTGCTGAGTGATGCCGCCAGCCTCGCCTTCAGCCACATTTTCAGAACGAATGGCATCGAGCAGCGAGGTCTTACCGTGATCGACGTGTCCCATCACCGTGATGACCGGAGCTCTCGGAAGTTCGACGTCGTCCGCGTCGGCCGCGATCAACTCTTCGAATTCCTGCTCGATCACCATTTCTTCAAACGGCACAAAGCTCAGGTCAAATCCGTATTCGAGAGCCATCTCAATAGCCATTTTTTCGCCGATCGGCTGATTTAGTGTCGCAAATACACCGCGCTTGATGAGAAGTTGAACGATGTCACGCGGCGTGATGCCGAGAGCCTCGGCAAATTCGCGAACGGTTGCTCCCTCAGTAAGACGAACCGAGCGGATCTCTGTTTTTTCGCCACCGCCAACCTGATCAAGGATTCGCTCCTCAATAGACCGCTGGCGTGGTGCGTCGAGATCGCGTTCGGCAAATCTGCCCCCCTTATCGTCCTTGCCCTTGCGTCCGCTGCCCCCACGGCCCGGACGGCGGCGGTTGTCCGCCGGCGGCGTGTAAGTCATCTGGGGTGCCGCGGTCTCACCGGGTGTTCCGCGAAATTGCGGTCGGCCGGTTCTGGGGTCAATCGGGGCCTTTTGATCGCCAAGCAGTCTTCCGGTCTTTGTCGGCGCATCGCTGACCAATTTATCACCGGGCTTGATGCCTTTCTCGATGGCTGATTTGGTGAGCGTAAGTGTCTTAACCGTTGTACCACCCGGCTTCACAACCTTCGGGGCTTCCTGATCAGCGGCCGGTTCTTCAGTAACCGCCGCTGTGGTTTCGGCAGTCGGAGCCGCTTCAGCGGGCTCGGCTGCGGCTTCTACAGGAGCAACTTCCGCCGTAGGAACCTCGGCCGCGGCCGGCACTTCCGGTTCTTCGGCGGGCTCAGCCGGTTTGACCTTCGATACCACCAGCTTCTTGACCTTTACGGTCTTACCGGTTGCGGCCGGTGTCTCGGCGACGGGTTCTTTGGCCTTCGGAGATTCTTCCGCTTTGGCAGCGGTTTCGGTTTCGACAACGGCCGGTTCTGCGGTCACCTCGACCGTTTTGACCACGGCAGGCTCAACATGCTCAGTCACGGCCTCGCTGGTTTCAACCGCTTCAACGGTTTCAGACGGCGCCGAATCTTCTTTCTTGGCCTTAATGACCTTAATTGCTCGTTTTGGGGCTGTTTCGGTCTTCGGAAAGTACTTATTACGAACCTTTTCCGCAAATTCGGCGCTAACTGAATTTGATGCCACACTGACATCCGCACCGGCTCGGCGCAGATCCTCCATCACGCGCTTTGTATCCTGTTTCAACTCGCGTGCCAGATCGTAGATTCGAACTGATTTTCGAATGGCCATATATAATTTCGTTTCAACCTAACCGTCAGCCGTGCATCACATTTCGCTACTCACGGCTCAAACCACAAAACAATTTCTATCGTGCGACGCCAACGCTCCGCATCCAAGAGGCTCACTCGCCTTTTTCTTCCGATGAGTCGTCCTCGTCCGCCGGAGCATCCGTAGATCCCGCCGACTCTTCGGAGGCCGCGGGCGGCTCGACATCTTCGGCGACTTCGGCTTCTTCAGGCATTTCCGCTTCTACGGCGGCTTCGCCATCAGTTTCAGTGCCGACTTCGACATTCTTCGCGGCAACGATCGACTGTGCCGATGCGAGAATGCTCTCGGCCTCATCCAACGACACATCAAGAAAATCTACCAGATCATCGACCGATGTCGCCGCAAGTGCCTCAACATCAGCGATGCCTTTTTCAGACAATGTCTCGGCCTGTGAGGCGGTGACGCCCTGAAGGGCCGTGATCGGCACTGCTTCGCCTGAGGCCATCATCTTGCCCATTTTGAGAGCGATCTCCTTCTTAAGCAGTTCTTCGCTGACGATCTTGATGTCCCAACCGACCAAGCGTGCGGCAAGCCGCACATTTTGGCCCTTTTTGCCGATCGCGAGGCTCAGCTGGTCTTCGCCGACAATTACTTCCATCTGGCGATTGACGATATCGGTGATCCTGACCTGCGAGACCTTTGCCGGCGAAAGAGCGTTGGCCGCAAACACCGACGGTTCATCCGACCACTCGATAATGTCGATCTTTTCACCGCGAAGCTCTTTGATGATCGCCTGTACACGCGACCCTTTCATTCCGACACAGGCTCCGACCGGATCGACGTCTTTTTCGTTAGATGCAACTGCGATCTTGGCTCTGTCGCCCGGTTCGCGAACCGCCGACTTGATAACGACGGTCTCGTCATAGATCTCAGGCACCTCCATTTCGAACAGCCGCTTGAGCAATTCGGCCGACGCACGCGACCCCTTGATCTGCTGGCCTTTCTGATCCTTGGACACGTCCGCGATCACAACGCGGATACGTTCACCCTGATTCCACATTTCACCGCGGGATTGTTCGGCACGCGGGACGTACGCCTCAAGATTGTTGCCGAGGTCGATGATCATGTCGCCGCGCTCAAATCGCTTGACCGTTCCGTTGATCAATTCGCCTTTTCGGTCGATGTATTCCTCATAGACCTTTTCGCGAATGGCCTCGCGGACCTTCTGTACGAGGATCTGTTTGGCTGTCTGAGCGGCGATACGGCCCATTTCTTCATTCGGCAGCGGGATCAGAAGCGAATCGCCGATCTCAACATCGTCCCCGGCCAGTTCCTGCGCCTCTTCGAGTGAAAGCTCCTCTGAGGGGTTTTCAACGTCGTGAACCACAGTTTTTTGCGCGGAGATCTCGATCATTCCTTCTTCGTTGTTCCAGTCGACCTGGATGCCTTCACCGGTCCTGTCATGTCCGCGAAACTGCTTTCGGGCCGCAGCTTTAACGGCCTCTTTCATCGCTTCGATGACCATGTCGCGGTCAAGTCCCTGCTCGTTGCACAAGATCTCAATACTCTGTCCGATGGATGATGTCATAACTTCCAATCTGCCCGGCGTGCAATTGCCGCCATACAGGCCTCGCTTAAACTATTCTTTTCGTCCCTTTAATTCCTTACCAAGATCGATCTTCAAATTCGCTTTAACGACCGTTCCGTACGGTATTTTGACCGTGCCGCAAGTGCGGTCTTCAAAGTCGATCAGATCATCTTCAACTCCCGAGATAACGCCGACAAAATTCTTTTGGCCGTTGATCTCGGTGGAAACCTTTACCTTCGCCAATTCGCCGATGAACTTTACAAAGTCAGACAACGAATACAATTCCCGCTCGATCCCCGGTGACGAAACCTCGAGCACATATGCCCATGGGATCAAGTCCTCGGCATCAAATATCTCCTCGATGGCTGAGGAATATCGGGTGCAATCGTCTATCGTCACGCCGCCCTCTTTGTCAATGTAGATCCGAACGACCGAATCGCGCTTCGCACCAAGTATCTCAGCGTGGACGAACTCAACGCCGCATTTGGCCGCAACCTCGGCAGCTGCTTCATTGACTCGTCCGGCAAAAGGCTGTTTCGATACCATCACTTATAAAAAATAAAAAGTGGGCACGAGACCCACTTGATACGCTCCGACAATACGCATCGCGGCAAACGACTAGTATATAAGGAAAATACTTATAAATGCAAGCAACAAGTCTATAGCAATTCCTCGATGTCCTTCGCCTGCCTCTGCATTTCGCCCAACTTGCCTATCACCGCCGCAAATCGATCCTTTTGCGGATCGGCAATAAACTCTTCGATCATCACCCCGAGATCACGCGATCCGGCGTGAAGTCTCCGTGCATCGCGTTCCACGGCCCTCGCAGCATCCGGCCTGACACTGCCCGCTTTTTTGGCCTCGGCGACGCCCCAATGGGTTATCCGCACAACGTTCGGACGTGATTCGGTGACCCAACTCTCGCTTTTAAGCATCTCGGCGATACTGTCGATACTCGGAAAATAACCTTCCTTTTTCGTCAGGTCTACCAGATCGACATCAACCGTTTCGCGGCCGCCGGTGATCTCGTAAATACGAACGAGTATCTTGTGAAAAGCGTCCATAATTTTCTACCTGTTAGTTCGTGGCGCCTCGGCCGACCGATGCGAAAACAGCCCGGGCCGCGCCGAGGATCCCGGCGTCATCGCCCAATTCGGCGCGTACGATCTTAACACGATCCGCCGGTTCGGGAAACGCCCTTTCATCGACCTCCCGCCGCACTTCGTCAGCAAACAGGTCCCATGCGGCGGAGACGCCTCCGCCAAGAACGATCATTTCCGGATTAAGCACGTTGACCAGTCCGGCCAGTCCGATCCCGAGATAGCTGCCCATCGACGAAAAAACGGCTGACGCCCTTTCATCTCCGTTCTTTGCCGCCTCATACACGTCCGATGATGACGCCACTTCGAGTCCGGCACTTATTGCCGATCTGATAATTGCCGTTGCCGAGGCGTACTGCTCGATGCATCCACGACTGCCGCAACCGCAAGGGTGCCCGTTCGGTTCGACGCATATATGGCCGACCTCTCCGGCAGTGCCGTCCTTGCCGCGATATGGCACACTGTTTATCACGAGCCCGCCGCCGACTCCGGTGCCGAGCGTCACACAGATCGAAGTATCGACACCGCGCGAAGCACCGAGCCAATTCTCGCCGATCGCCGCCGCCGTCGCGTCATTTTCGAGGACAGCTTCGACGCCGAGGCGTTTTGCCAGGATATCCCGCAGCGGGACGCCTTCGAGGCAACGCAAATTGGGCAGTTTATTCAATATGCCTTTTTCAATATTGATGGTTGCCGGGACCGCGGCGGCGATCGCACAAACGGACAATGGGTCAGCCAATCCATTGCGGCAATTCTCGGCCAACCGGACGATAAGGTCGATGACGTCGTCACCGGACGACCCCTTAGGAGTCTCAGATCGCGAACGGGAATAAACGGTGCCGTCCTCACCAACCGCGGCCAAACGTAAGTTCGTGCCGCCGAGATCTAATGCCAAAGCAATTCTTTTCATTATGTGGAGGGTTAAATGTTACCTTTTATTTCTTTGGCCGATCAGATTCGGGCACGTTCATGAATACATCTTCGTATTTCGCGTAGCCATCCTTGATCACAGTGTCCATGAGGTTGGCCTTATCTACGGTCACCACCTCAAGCAGGATCGCCGGCACCTCTTTTGAATTGTCGTCCTTCTTGAATGGCTTCGTGTCCAACTTCTCTTTCTTAGCGAGTTTGATCGCCGCTTCGACGGCTGAATTGGCAAGCGGAATGATAGGTTTATAGACCGTCATCGATTGTTTGCCCTCAGCAATGCTCTGCAACGCCCGCTTGTCGGCATCCTGTCCGGTAACGATGATCTTGCCGGCGAGGCCTTTCTTAGCCAGAGCGCTCACCACGCCGCCGGCCATGCCGTCATTTGAAACGACAAATGCCTGAATATCGTCATTGTTCTGCGTTAGTGCGTTCTCGGCAAAATTCAGAGCGAGTTCGGGCTTCCAGTCCGGTATGAACTGCTCGGCCTTGATAACGATGTCGCCTTTTTTGATCGCATCATTGAGTACGGCCATGTACTCCTTATTCATAATGTGAGCGTTATTGTCCGTTGATGCCCCGTTTACGATCACGTAGTTGCCCTTCGGAACCTTGCTCAGAGCGTACTCAGCGATCTTTCGCCCGATCACAGGAACTTGATGCGAAATATAGACGTCGATCTTGTCCGAATTGATCAGCCGGTCGTAACTGATGACCGGTACGCCCTGGGCCTTTGCCTTATCGACCATTGATGCCGCCTGGGTGGCGTCCTGCGGGGCGATCACAAGCACGTCAACCTTTTGCGTCAGAAGGTTATCAACATCATTTGCCTGCCGGTCCGGGCTGTTGTCAGCGACGGTGATCACGCAATCGACATTCAACTTCTTGCATTGCGCCTCGAAGGCATCACGGTCACGCTGCCACCGCTCTTCCTTGACGGTCGCCATCGCAAACCCGATCTTTATCCGCTTTTCCTGCGGGCCGTTTGAACACGAGGCCACCCAAAGGGCGGCGAAAACCAATATCAACAGTCGTTTACTCATCATCGTAAATTTTGATCCTTACTACTTAAATAAATGCCGGACTGTGCAAATTAAACCAAAAAAAGCACGATTCGGCAATGTGCCGAATCGCCCGCCATCGAGGATCGCGGCGAGTTGTCACATCGGCCCCAAAAGTCGTGATTCTGAAAAAAATCCAACGCCGGCCATTTTATACACTTTTCCATTTGAATCAGTTTCGAAATGTGGTATAACTGTTAGGCAAATCTTAGCTTAGCAGTCCAAGTAAGCAACGTAACGATAATTCGGTTTTAACGCTGAACGTGTTGTTTTTATTGACATTGGGCTCGAACTCGTGTAAAAGATTGAAAGGTTTGTTTTTTTGATTTTATTGAACTGAAGCGATACAAGAGGAGAACTATGAATAGTAAACTGTGGATTCGAAAGGCGACTTCGTCGTGCTTGATGATTGCAATGCTTGCGACCTACTCGATGGTTGCACTGGCAAATACTGAAAAAACCACCGGCGAGATCGTCGTCAATGGAAGTGAGTCGGTTGTGGTCAATGGCGAAGCAGCCAAAAGCGGCCGCACAATCTTTTCGTCGAGCGTCGTATCGACCCCGGCCAATTCGAGCGCTGTTATTAGCCTCGGAGCCGCCGGCGAGATCGACCTTGCTCCGAACAGCGTCGCAACGGTTTCGTTTGATTCGAAGACCGCTACGATCGACCTCAGTGCAGGTTCGCTTACAGTTCTCCGTGCCGCTAACCCGGTCAATGTCAACGCCGCCGGAACCTCGATGAGCTTGAACGCAGGCGAAAGAGCTTCAGCTCAGGCCGGCCGTTCGACCGACGATTACAAGGATGCTTCGGGCAAATGTATCGACGCTGACAAAGACGGCAAAGAAGAGTGCGACAGCATGACCACATGGTGGCCGTGGGCACTCGTCATGGGTGGAGCCGCAGCAGGCATCATCTGGGCCGCATCGCAGGGCGGAAACGATATCGCCCTTGGCGGTGGAACGGTCGTCGTTAGCCCCAATCGCTAAATCTTATTGCACTTAGCCGCCGCGGCATCTCGCCCCGGCGGCTAAGCTTATTATCTATTTGATAGGAATGATTCAGGAGGATATTAACACAAATGTTCGGCAAAAATAGTCTTCGCAAATTTATTACAACGGTCTCCGTAGCGGCTGTTTGGTGTGTTTATTCATCGGTGGCCTTCGCTGTGCCTGTCAACATGGCCGGCGAGATCACCGTTTCTGGACAGGTGTCCGTCAATGGCCAAGCCGCTGTTTCAAATTCGACCATCCTGTCGGGAAGCACGATCGTTACCGGTGCCGACTCGAGTGCGGTTGTTAGCTTGGGCAAAACCGGTCGGATCGAAGTTCTTGCGAATTCGAGCCTGACGTTGACTTTCTCGGAATCAAGCATCGTCGGTACCCTTTCAGAAGGTAAGTATCGTGTCTCGAATGCTGCCGGCGTCGCCACGACGTTTGCCACCAAGAACGCTACGATCATTGCTGATGCCGGCCAGGCAGACAGCTTTGCAATCGAAGTTGAATGCTCGCACACTCACGTCGATACGTCGACCGGACTCGTCACCATGCGTGAAGGCTCGAACGACAAGCAGGTCGCTGCCGGTTCGTCAGCCACCGCCGGTAATGTCGAGCAGTCAGGCTGCAAGCCGTGTCTGCGTCCCGGTTCGGCTCCCGGAGTTGCTATCGCCGGATGGCCGTGGCTGATCCTTGTTGCTGCCGGTGTCGCCGGTGCTGCTGTTTTCCTCGGCACCACCAAGAATGACACCACGCTTGGCGGCGGCACGATCATCGTCAGCCCGACGCGTTAATTCTCGAACGAACGTTCTCTTTGTTTTGCGGGTCATGTAACTTACGTGACCCGCAATCTTTTATTTGTAGATTGTGAATTATTTAACAAACTAGTAATTTTGTAGCTATGCATATCGCAGTAATTGGAACAGGTTATGTTGGTTTGGTCTCCGGTGCGTGTTTCGCTGAGTTTGGGACCGATGTCATTTGCGTCGATGTCGACGCGTCAAAGATCGAAAAGCTGAATAACGGCATTATCCCGATCTATGAACCGGGACTCGACGCCATCGTCAAAAAGAACGTTGAGGACGGGCGCCTGCACTTCACGACCGACATCCGTTCGGCAGTTGAGCGTGCCCAGGTCGTATTTCTCGCGGTCGGCACGCCGCCGCAGGCGGATGGAACACCGGACATGAGTTACTATCGTCAGGCTGCCAAGGACGTTGCCGAGGCTATGAATGAGTACAAGGTGCTCGTCACGAAATCAACTGTCCCGGTCGGCACCGGAAAATGGCTGAGGAACTTTGTTCAGGAAAATCTAAAGGTCGACACTGAGTTCGGTGTCGCATCAAATCCGGAGTTCTTACGCGAAGGTGCCGCCATTACCGACTTTATGCGTCCGGACCGGGTCGTCATCGGCAGCAACGAAGACCGTGCGATAGAGGTAATGAAAGAACTGTATCGCCCGTTGTACCTGATCGAGACGCCTATCGTTATCACTTCCCTTGAGGCCGCCGAGCTTATCAAATACGCAGCTAACGCGTTTCTCGCAACCAAGATCACCTTTATCAACGAGATCGCCAACCTCTGCGACGCCATCGGCTGTGACGTCCATGACGTCGCCCGCGGAATGGGGATGGACAACCGTATCGGTAAGAAATTCCTGCATCCCGGCCCCGGTTACGGCGGCTCCTGCTTCCCGAAAGATACGCGTGCGTTGACCACGGTCGCGGATCAATTCGGCGTTGAAACACTCATCGTCGACGCCGTCATTGAGGCCAACGAACGGCAGCGTGATGCGATGATCCCCAAGATCGAGAAGCTCGTAGGTGATCTCAACGGCAAAAAGATCGGCATGCTCGGACTTTCGTTCAAGCCGGAAACGGATGATATGCGCGAGTCGCCCGCGATCGAGATCGTTGCCGAACTCATTAAGCGCGGAGCGTCGATCAAGGCCTTTGACCCTGTCGCGATGGAAGAGTCCAAGCACTATATCTCAGGGATCGAATACGCCCATGACGAATATGACGCTATCGCCGGAGCTGACGCGATGGTGATCGTCACCGAATGGAACCAGTTCCGTGCCCTCGATCTCGAACGTGTGAAGTCGCTTTTGACCGCACCGAAGATCGCCGATCTTCGCAATATCTATGAGCCGAAGGAAATGCGTGAACTGGGCTTTGAATATGTCGGCGTTGGCCGATAGAATTGTCGCGGACCGCGACTCTGCAGCGGTGATTTGAAAATGGCGCTTACATCCAAGGTACTCGTAACCGGCGGTGCCGGTTTCATTGGCTCCAACCTGGCGGACGAACTGATCCGCCAGGGAGCCAAGGTTTCGATCATCGACGATCTGTCAACGGGAAGCCGCGAGAATCTCGAGGAGATCAGCGGTGATTTCCAGTTTTTCCACGGCGACATCAATGATGCAGCCCTGCTGAAAAAGGCAATGTCCGAAGCCGAGATCGTCTTTCACCAGGCTGCCCTGCCGAGCGTTCCCCGCTCGGTCGAAAACCCGTCCGAGACACATCGTGTATGCGTTGACGGCACCTTCAACGTCCTTTTGGCCGCCAAAGAGAATGGCGTCAGACGGTTTGTTTACGCCGCGTCCAGCTCGGCCTATGGTGACCAACCCACGTTGCCAAAGGTCGAGACGATGAGTCCCGACCCGCTTTCTCCCTACGCCGTTGCCAAGCTGACGGGTGAGTTGTACTGCCGATCGTTCAACATCGTCTATGGCCTGGAAACGATGGCTCTTCGTTATTTCAACGTTTTCGGGCCGCGTCAAAATCCGTCGTCGATGTATTCCGGCGTCATTTCCCGGTTCATCGATGCATTAATGAAAGGCACTACGCCCGTGATATTCGGCGACGGTGAACAGTCGCGTGACTTCACCTATGTTGCAAATGTGGTCGACGCGAATATTCGTGCAAGTCAGGCTTCTGAGGGGCTCGGGCGAACCGTGAATGTCGCAAACGGCGATCGGGTCTCGCTTAACCAGTTGCTGGATGTTCTAAAAAGGATCGCCGGTAATCCGGATGTGACGGCTGACTATAAGCCAGCCCGGACGGGTGATGTCAAACACTCGCAGGCTGACAATCGGCGAGCTCTGGAGTGGCTCGGTTATCAGGAGTTGGTCGGATTGGAAGAAGGTTTGCGTCGAACGATCGACTGGTGGAAGTCGAGCCGCTTCGCCGCCTGATTGCCGATCATTTTGGTATCGAAAATACGTCGTCATCCAGCTTCGAATTGACGAGTATCTCCTTTGCCTTGAATGCAGCGTAAGCGGTCAACTGCCCGAGATCGAACCGCTGAGAGTATTTTTCCGGCACCAGGATCCCTTCCACAAGCATTGATTTGTCGATCTCGACCGACGTCGAGATCAAACGTCCCTGAAACTCATAACTGGATTCATAACCTTTGATCTGGTTTGTTTTGTCGTCGAGAAAAAAGTCAGTGTAGTACCCCTCAGGCGTCGTCACCCGAAACCCCTTTCTCTTTTTCTTTTCGCCCGTGAGAGCCGAAACGACAAATCCCTTGTCACCGATACGCTGCATCACCGGAAATCCAAGGCTCGTTACCGGCGGGAGAGCCACGCCCTGTAATGAGGAATATGTTTGTTCGCCGTCATAAACCTGTTTGAGCGGTTGAAACGGGCTGTTGATGATAAACGAGTACCGATCGCCGGCTATCGCCGTCGCGAACGTAGCGGGTGTCGCCTGATTGAAGACGTTAAGGTCAAGCGAACCGCGTATGACCAGCGTTTTCATCGCCTTTAGCTTTTCTCCGCCATGCGCCGCCAGCGTTTGTTTGGCAATGTCGTCAGCTGATGCCTCAACGGCCGCGGCCTTCGGACCCGACTTTTGAATATCGGGCTTTTGTCCGAATGCCACGGTCGAAACTATCATTGCCACGATCAAAACGTAAACGTACTTCATAATTTATTGCAAAGCCTTTGTATTATGTTTCAGATGCCGAAAGAGAGGCAAATACTGCTTAGTATTTGCCCCTCATTGATCGCGCCGTGTCGGCCCGTTTACTTACCAACTGAATCTGGCCTGCAGTTCCACACGGCGATTTGCCGTTCCGCCACCGCCGCCGCCAAATCCGCCGAATCCTCCGGCGATGTTGGTCGACTGGCCGAATCTGCCGGAACTCAAACTGCCGATCGGCGTGTTGAGGTTGACGGTGTTGAACAAGTTGTTAAAGTTGACGCTCAAGTTCAAGTTATAAGGCTTGCGTCGGTCGCCGCCGCCACCGAACATACCGCCCATTCCGCCGCCGCCCATTCCACGGCCGCCGCCGCCCATCATGACGCCCGGAGGAGGACCACCCATTCCGCCGCCCTGATTGCCTCCGGCAGCCGCTGTTGATCCGGCAGTTTTACCAAATCCGAAGTTCTTACCGACCCTCAGATTGACGCTGAAGTAGCCCGGTCCTTCGCCGTAATTTCGAGGAATGATCAAATTCGGATCTTTGCCGGCAACATCGCAGTACGAGGCAGTAATTCGAAGTTCGGAACATTTTGCCCCGAGTTCCCCGTACGTCGGACGTTCGGTAAAGAGCGAATCGCCATTGAGATCGACGCCGCGGGTAATATTGAACGGGCGGCCCGAACTTGCCGTGATAAACGGATTCAGCGAGATGCTCCAGGGCAGAGTGATGTTTCCGCCGATCACGAAATTGTGCCTGATGTCCGAAGACGACCGGCCGTATTCTCCCGTGAGGTCGTAATTGTACGACGGGAAGCTGTTGGCTCCGTCAGTGTCGCTCTTCGCGAAACCGAGGCGATAGTTTCCGAAAAGCGAGATCTTCGACGAGATCATGCTTCGGAAGTTCATGATCAGCTGATTTTGGTTGCTGACACCGCTAGCTTCGTACTGATAAATATTACCCAATGCCGGCTGTGGCCGCGGAGCATTCAGACAGTTCGTCTGGAGCGGACAAATCGGAGCGTTGATATTTCGCACCCTCAATTGATGAATTGTCCTCGAGGTAATAAAGAAAGCACCGAATGTGGTCTTGTACGGCAGTTGCCTTTCAATACCGAGAGTCGCCTGCATCGTATAGGGCACGCTGAGCCCGCTGTCGATAGTGCGGATCGTGTTTGACTGCGGAAGTGCAGCCAGGATCTGGGCTGCGGTCGGCGAATTCGTCACGCCGCCGGTCGTAAATACGGGTTGAGCCAACAGAGCGAGTGCGGCAGCCCGGCGTGCCGGATCCGGGTCATTGGCACTGACGATCAGATTCAGCTGACGTGTACCGTTGAAACGCTCGGCCTGAAGCGTCAGATTTTCGCTGAATCGCTCATAAAAGAAGCCCGCACCGCCGCGAAACACGGTTTTCGGCGCTTTCGCACCACCGGCCCCCGGCGACCACGCGAAACCGACACGCGGAGCAAAGTTCTTGGGGTCGTTTACGTTCGTCTGATTCTCGTAGCGCAGCCCGAAACTCAACAACAGAGCCGGCGAGATGCGCCAATCGTCAGTTATGAAGAGGCCTGCGTCGAAACGCGAGACATTTGCCAGCGGGTCACCGGTCGTAAGCGAAAACTGCGTCGGGTCATAACGCGTACCGGCGGCACCGAGGACGCTTGCCCGATACTGCTCGATAGGCGAGACGATGCCGTCACCGTTGAGGTCATACGCATCGGCACCGAAGAACCCGGGGAAAACATATGTACCGCCGTAATTACTCTCCGACCTGTCATTGATGCTGACATTACGCAGTCGCACGCCAAACTTGACCGAGTGCTGCGAGTTCTTGCCGAACGACGTCGTTGTATTGTTACTTATCTCCCACACCTTGTTGGTATTAAAGCTCGTACCGATCTGAGCCCCGCCGCCGGTGAAAGCCGACGCGACGTTGATCGTCGGGATCGAATTATCCCCATTCTGCGAACGCTTGTTGAATGAGTATTCGAATCGGGTCTCGTTGATCGTCTTAGCGTTAATGATCGCCGTCTCGGTCAATCGTATCTCGTGACCGAAGCTGGTCGTTTTATAAGCTCGTGACGGCAGCGACGTATCGCCGACGCCTTGGTTCTTATTCGTCGAGCGGTCGAAGCTGTATCTTGCAACCAACGTATTCTTGTCGTTGATAGCAAAATCGACACGCGGCCCGATCGAGAATCGGCGGCTGGGGATCGTCAGATCTTCACGAAAGCTGACGGGGTTTAGCCCTGCGTCGAGAACAACGGCGTTAATGATCGCGTTGTTATCGGCATCGCGATTCATGATATCCAAAAAGTATGAAGCTTTGCCTTTCTTGATAGGACCCGACAAATTACCGCCAAATGAACGCAACTGGCTCGGGGCCCGATTAGTTGCGAAAGGATTTCGCGAATTCAGGCTTTCGTCGTTGAAACTGCCCGAGATCGAACCGCGGAATTTGTCCGAACCCGGCTTCGTCAAGATCTCGATACGTCCGAAACCAGGGCGGTCAAACTCGGCCGAGAACGGGTTTTGGTTGATGCGGATCTCGCGGATCGATTCCTTGGGCGGCAACTGGCCGCCGGTAAATCCGTCAATATATATCTGACCTCCGTTCGGACCTGCCGACGGGCCTGCCAACGCCTGAAGTGCGGCCTGGAGTTCATCCGGGTCATCCGGCAGCGAATCCAAGTCTTTGCCCTTGATCACGGTCGCGTCGGCATTGTTATCAGCGTCGTTCGAAACCGCTTCGTTGTTGGAAACATCGACAGTTTCTTCGACGCCTGAGACAGTCAAAACGACAAAAAGTTCGTTCTTTTCGCCGGCCGTGACTTCGACCTCAGTGTTTTCGTAGAGGGCGAATTTCGGTGCGATCGCCTTTACCGTATATTTGCCGGCTTCGAGTCCCGTGACACTGTATTCGCCGCGAGCGTTGGTGATAGCCGTCTTTTGGGTACCCTTCGGGGAGACAACCGTCACGGTCGCTCCGACCAGCACGGCCCCGAGCGAATCGGTGACCGAGCCCGCGATGCTGCCCGTCGATTGAGCGAAGGCAGCTCCCGCAGCGAGTGCGGTAACGAGGCCTATAAGTATTATGTTTTTAATGACTTTCATGATTTTTGTTATAAATAGCAAATTGATTACGCCCGGAGGTTTTTCAGGCAATAGCCACCTCCGGGCGAAGATATCTTGTTTTTAAGGGAAACCGATGCCGTCCAGACCCGGGATAGAAAATCCGCCGTCTAATCCACGTCCGCCGCGGCCGCCACCCGATTGGGCTTGGGCCATTCGCAGAAAGGGCTCAACGCCGGCAAGGAGTTTGATGGCATTTACTTTCGTCAAATCCCCATTCTTGGTGCTTGAGATAGCGATCATATCGCCCGCCTTCAGATCAGCGGCTGTAATGTTCGGAAACCGCTCGAGCATATCGTCGATACCGCCGCTGCCGCGTCCTCCGCCCATTCCCGGACGTCCCTGTCCCGGGGCACCTGCTCCAGGCTGGCCGCCTGCGGGCTGGCCACCGGGCTGGCCCTGCTGAATTCCGCCCTGTCCGGGCGGGCGCATGCCGCCGGCTCCAATCTGGCCTCCTGCCAGCCTTTCGGCCATTTCAGCCGGAAATTTCTTCATTATGGACGTTGAACCGAGTTCGACGGTAACGTCTTTTTTCGTCTGCAGGTTGGTTATCACGATCTCGTTCTTTGCGGTGTCGACTGACTTGACCGTGCCCGCGATCGTCTGAAACGCACCGGTGACTATCTGCTCAGCCGAAAAACTGGTCCCGTCGGCGCTCTTGTCGCCCAGTGCACGGATCATGTCGCCCTGCTTAACGTCGGCTATCGCACTGTCCACCGCCTCATCAAAACGGATCGAATTCGGGGCGTATCGTTTGAATTTGGCATCACCTTTCGGCGTCAGGACCGTCGAGGTCGTGCCCATCAGGCCTCGAACCTCGACCGTGATCTGATTGGTTTGAGCATTGACCGCGGTCACCTTACCGGCGATCCCGCGGGTCCGCCACATTTCGGCTTCCTTCGCATTTTTCTGAGCGATCGCCGATTTTGACATAAGATATACCGACCGAGCCGGGAATGATTTGCCTTCGGCGTCGAGAACGCCGGTAGCCATCACCCGGTCTCCGACCGCGATGTCCGAAACCGTCGCCGGCGTGGCCGCGGCGAGATCAGGTTTGGCGGGATCGACCCGCTTAAATTCGGTCTTGGCCGAAAGCACGCCGTCAATGTTACCGGCCTTTGAATTGATCGTGATCCTTTCGGCCGATATCGCAACCACGTCACCGCTGATGACCGAGGGTTTGATCGACGCTGTCGGGGTAGTTTGTGCTCCGATGCCGACCACGGCACACAGAATAAGATTAATTATGAATAAGTTCTTTTTCATTGCTAAAATTCCGCAAAATTTGTCTAGTCAGATTACGACCATTCTATTCGTCGAGTTGCACGAATCAGATTCTATGACGTTAATTCTATCAGTATGGTTCGAGGCTATTTGTAAAGAAATGTAAAAGTCTGCAAACAATCAGCTTATGCCTTTTGCCAGACATTCGAAGAACGGGCGGTCAGGATCAGGCCAATACCAACGGCAAAGACCGAAAACAGGGCTATCACCCACAGGTAGGGTACAGACAGCAGGAACGTCCAAACGACCACGCCTAACAGCGTCGCGAGTGTTTCTGACCGGTTCGCGTCAGACAGAAATCGCTTTTGCAACAGCTTTCCAACTGTCACCTGCAATGCCACGCGACCGAAAACATAGCCGAGCAGGATCATTACAAGCCCCATCAACCCGAGCGTCGCGCTCAGAAAGTCCGGCAGCACGCTAAGGCTGCCGACAATAGCGATGATCGTTCCGATGAAAACTACCGAACCAAGTGCGCTTATCTTGAGAGTCGACAGCCGGATCCTGGCCACTGCCCTGC
This sequence comes from uncultured Chloracidobacterium sp., assembly GCA_964592865.1. Classification (GTDB taxonomy): domain Bacteria; phylum Acidobacteriota; class Blastocatellia; order Pyrinomonadales; family Pyrinomonadaceae; genus OLB17. The sequence goes on from CAZQGN010000012.1 coordinate 55,338, forward strand.
CTACGGCCCCCGGAGCGATCGTCGTCATCACCATCGAGATCGCAAACCAGAAAAGTGCCAGCAGCAGTCTCTGTGCGACGAATGTCCATGTTACCGCGGGAGTTAGTATCTGTGATGGATTTTGAGCAATATCGCGGAGTTCTTCTTCCCATACGCCGAAGACGACGGTTTCCTTACCGGCTTCGCGCAGTGCGTTCGCACTTTCGTGTTTGTAGGAACCGCCGAATACGATCACATCACCCCCGATATAACCGTTCTCTTTCTGGATCACCGAACCGCCGATCGTGGCAACGTCACCCTCGACCCTTCCGTTGACGATGACATCGCCGCCAAATGAAAATACGCCCTTAGCGCTCTTGCGGACCTCGACCGACTTGGCGATCGCAATGACCTCCATTTCCGGAGCGTCCTCGACAATCAACGTCTTTTCGTCGTCCGAAAGAGAGATCTCAGGAGCGGCGTGTATCGAATTCGAGCAAAACAATATCATCGCGAATAACCAGGACGCGGTTATCGTCGCCGTCACAATGTGGTGTGACCGGATATTGAAAAAACTCGTAAGTATCACGTTAGTGGAAAGTCTATGTGCGCCTAAGCCGGGACCTGGATCTTGAGACCAAATACGACAAGACCAAAACTGCTCCGGCGAGCATCAACAAAACGGCAGGGATCTGGAATTGTCCGCTGACGGTCCTCAGGACCACCCCGAAACCTACCAGTAATGAGTACGCGACGTGGCCGACAAAGTTTCCGACCGCAGCGATCTTTTCGCCAAAAATCACGATCTGTCCGATCAGCGCATTGGCGTCGGGCCCGAGGGCAAATAGCACGAAGAGTAATAACGCGGCACAAACAAAGACGGCGCTGTAGAGCTCGCTCGGCCTTCTCAGTCCGCTGACCGAGCTTTCGGCGTTCGTGACGAGCCGTTCGGTAAAATTTGCCGGCAGGTCAATGTCGAATTCGCCGGACAGCGATGAGTTAAGTGAGCAGAGGAATTGTTTTTGAAGACGCAATTCTTCAGAACATTCGGCACATTCGGCAAGGTGTGCCTCGATCTCGAGTTCGCGCTCGTTCGCAAGTTCGCCGTCCGCGTAGGCTGCGATCTCCAGGGTCGGGCAATCTGATTGGTAGTTTGCGTCAAACTGTGCCATCTCAGGTAATATCAGAGAGATTCCAGCCTATTTCAAGAACTTGATCGTTAGCGGATATTCCCAAAGTTCGCCATTGTTGGCCTTCATCCCACCGATGATCGGAAACACAATTCCCATAATGCCGACCGCGAGGATCGTCAAAAACCCGATCAGTACAAACATCAGCACGACACTTACAACGGCGTAAATGACCGATGAGATCATCCAATTGACGACCATCTTGCCGTGGGCATCGAGTCCGGGGATCTTGTCCTTCTGCGTTTGCCACAGAACGATCGGCACGATTATCCCGACCGGAAACAAAATAACGTTAGCGAGCTGGGAAAGATGCAGCCACATTCCCATTTGTCTCTGCTCGGGCGTCTGCAACGATGAAGGCGGTTGAAACTGCATTTCGTAACTCATATTTAGATCCCCTTAAATCCGCGTTCTACAAACATCTGTCTCATCATCTCGCGTGCACGAAAAAGTCGGTTCTTGACCGTACCGAGCGGAAGCCCGGTAACCTCGGCTATCTCGTCATACGACAGATCCCTCGAATGCCGCAGCACGATCAGATCGCGGTATCCGGGCGGCAAACACTTGATCACGGCATCGATCTCGTTTCGCCACTCGCTCCGCTCATGATCCTGTTCCGGCGAGGGACGACCGCTTTCGATCTGAAACTGGAACGTACCATCGGCGTTTTCGGCCTCGATGCTCATCGCGACCACCGAATTTCTACGCATATGGTCGATCGCGGCATTATGAGCGATGCGATAAAGCCAGGTCGAGAATTTGTATTCGGAACTGTATTTTGAAAGTGAATTATAGACCTTGATGAAGACTTCCTGCGTCACATCCAGCGAGGATTCGTAATCGCCGAGCATCCTAAACACATAGCTCGTGATCGGCCGTTGATATCGGCGAACAAGCTCCTCAAAGCCGTCGGTCCTGCCGGACACGGCATTGACGATCAATTCGCCGTCCGTCAGGCTTCGGATATCACCGATCGATAATGCGTGAATGGTCATCGTTCAGGATCGAATACGGTATTGTCTTCGAATTTGTTTCAAACTTCAAGACCGATGCCGCTGGTTCAGGCAAGCGCGGCGAGTGCTGCAGGTGCGGCGATCTCATCAAATCTAAAACTCGTGTCCGGGATCGACAGGCCGACATCCTCGGGCCTGAGTATCTGGAGCGATCTGCCCAGTGCCTCGCTGGCGATCTGGGTGATCTTAGCAGGTACGAGCCTGCTTCCGATCAGGAGCACCCGGTCAAGATAGCCGCCGTTCATGTTGGCTCCAAAGCGATCATTGTAAAACATCAGCAGACGATAGACCTCGTCGTCGACCTCGGTCGGCAGGCATGTGACGGTCCGAACGACCGTTGGCTCGTCGCCCCGCAGCAGCAGGGCCGTAAAACCGTCATCCTGTTCGCTTATCAAAAGCGAATCCGCCTTGTCGGCTCGACGCACGAGCCAATTGGCCTCACCGACCGCCCGCGGCAAGATCAGTCCGGCCTTCCATCCCATGTTCTCAAACAGGGTTTCGTATTCGTCGATCACAGCTAACGAGATCGCGGTCGCGAAATAACGCGGACGGCCCTCGCGATTCGGCGAGATCTTTTGACGAGAGATCCGCAATTGCGAAGCCGGAGCACCAAAGGTCTGTTCAGCTTTCCAGTCAAGTATCTCTTCGGCTTCCTGTTTTGCGGCCGGTTCGGCCTCGAGCGTAAGGATCGCTGACCTTGCCGAACTGCTTGGCAGTGCGATCGACCAACGCTTTTGCCCCATCAAACCTGAACTCTGCAGTGCCGCTTCGAGGCTTGCCCGAAATTCGTGCGGATCCGTGATATTTATCTCTAAAAAACTCGGTTCGATAACGTTGGGCGGCAGGGCGATCGTCGCCGCCTGCTTGATGGAAAACGATGATCGGCCGCCTCGGGTAAGTGCGATCGCCGACACACGGTCGCGTTCGATACCAATTGCCGCGTTTGGAAAATTTGGTTTCGTGAGTGAAAAGAGCATTATTTAGTACTTGTTATACGCCGTTCCTTCCGAATCCTCGCCCTCGGCCATACTCTTTACATCCTTGAGCCCGGACTCGCCATCGGGCGAATTGGTGTCCTCACCCTGCACCTCGTCCCACTCGGGCTTTTCGAGGATCGGATCGAGCGGCTTTTCGCGAAGGTATTTTGCTTCGACAAGCTCATCGATCGACTTCGGGAGCTTTCCCTTATCGGCGGAAAACTGGTCTATGGCCCGCCGCATCTGCCACAAGTTCTCTTTAAGTACGGTTTCGCGGGCCTGCTGCACGCTCCTCTGATAGGTCGGGATCGCAACCGAAAGCAGGATGATCAGGATGAACATCGCGATCATTAATTCGAGCAGCGAAAAGCCTCGCTGCCGGTGTGCTGAGCGGCGGCCGGCTCTGATACTCGCAAATTTAATTAGTTCTCTGATGTTCATTTATGATCTCCGGTTTCCTGACGCGGGGGTTACCATTCACTATACTTTTCCCCGTTCATGGCTTCCTCGTCTGAAGACGACCGCACATCGAAAACGTTGATCTCGTCCCAATTATCCGAGTCCTTATCCTGATACGAAGACCTGAATTTCCAATCCGCCTTTCCGGTCATCGGGTCAATAGGCAATTCCCGCAGGTATATCTTGTTCAGCTCTTTGAGCTCATTTAATTCGGTCGCCTGTTTACTGTCGCCCGAGATCCCGCTGCCGCCTGTTACATTGACGCCGCGAGCTTTGACCTTGACCCCGTCGACCAGTGTTTCTATGGTCGGCGGATATCGATCCGGATTATCAGATTCAAATATCTTGCAATCGTCCACGACCACGCGGCTTCGCGGATCTGTCGGGATATTTCCACCCTGCGCCGCGATCGTCGGGTTTCCGCTGGTAACCGCTCCCTGTGGACACGCCCCGATAGTATCCCGCTTAAACTCGTCGATCGCGTTGCGCATCAGCCTCAGCGATTCGCGAAGCCGAAGTTCCTTTTGCCGCTTGACCGCATTTTGGGCCATCGGGATAGTGCCCATTACGAGGATCGCAAGAACGGCGAGCGTCGACACGAGTTCGAGCAGGCTGTAGCCCGCCGCACCCCTGTCAATGGCCGCCGTTCTCCGCGTCATAATTATCAGTTGATCTTGATCGCGAAATTCTTGCCGTCCGCGGTCATCAGATTCACAACATCGTTGTCAAACGCGATCGCCGGCTTGCCGTCGGCCAGGGCCTCGATCTCAAACGTCACAAGTGTACCGGCCGCGAGCGTCCGGATGCCCTCGTTCGCTGTGAGCGAGACGAACATCTTGCCGTTCTGGTTAAGGAACGGCATAGCCGCCTTGTTCTCATCCGGGCCGAAAACGTCACCAAGATTGACCGACCGCACAGCCACCTTCGCCGGATCGAACTTCAGCCCCAGCACGGCCGACCTGAAAGTCGCCGATCCCGTCAGTGTGACCGCGAACCGCACACGCTCACCGACTTTCATCTCTTTCATTTCACCGGCCAGTGCCAGGTCCGCCGACGGTCCGGCAGTAACTTCAGCCGGAACGGCGTTATTTTTGACGACATTAGCGGTTTGATTAAGCTGGAGCGTCTTTACGGCCGAGTCGATCGGGACAAGCGACGGCTCGGAAACCTCGCTTCTAGCGACGGCGGTTCCCTGCGTGGAGTCGGCTCGGACATATGCCGGAGCGTCCGCCGGTTGATCCGGAAGCTGAACGTTGACGTTCGTCGGCGTCTTGCGAGCAAGTGCAAGCATCTCTTCGCGCTCTTCGTCGATGATCATCGCCTCAAGCGAATTCGACGTCGGCACGGCAAGGCTGCCGGTCGGCCGCTCGATCTCGTCCTCAGGCAATATCGCCGGAGCACGGATCACTCTCGGGGTCACGGCGATCACTATATCGACCTGCCGATTGTCATTTACCGGAGCCGTGAAAAGTCGCCCGATGATCGGGATCAGGCCTATCAGCGGCAGCCCCGAACGGCTCTTGGTTTCGACGCCCTGGGCCACGCTTGCCAGAAGAAGCGTCTTGTTATTCTGGACGCGGGCAGTTCCCTTGATCGTTCTCTCAGTAAAGGTCGGCGTGAGCGATGACGCACCGGCAACATCCTTTGATTCGATCTCCATAGCGACCTGCACGTCCTGATTCGGGAAGACGAGCGGCTTGAATTTGAGCGTCAGGCCAACTTGTTCGTAGTTGATGACGTTGGACAAAAATCCGTTCGAGTTGTTGTTGTTCGTTTGGTTATTAAAGTTGCCGTTCGAGATCTGAGCCGTCTGCACCGGTACACGCTGCCCGATCCGGGCCGACGAATCCTCGTTATTAAAGGCGTGGATCTGGGTCGAAGCAATAAGTTTCGTGTTCGATTTTGACTGCAGGGCGGTAATATTGCTTACCGGCAGACCGAGCGCGAACCCGAGGCTTGAAATATTGGGCAGGCCCATGGCGGTCGTGATCGGCCCGGACGATCCCAAGTTGATATTCGGTATCGCGGCACCGCCGATATTGAGAAGGCTTCCGTTCTGTCCGGTCGAACCTAGTTGGTTGCCGAACTGCAGCAGGTCATTTTTGTTGACCTCATAGATCGAAACGTCCATCACGACCTCTGCACGATCCTTATCGAGAGATGAGATCAGTTTTCCGATGAGCCTGATATTTTCCTCAGTATCGCGGATGGTCACGCTATTAGTCGCATCGTCGGTCAAAACGATGGTCTGCGTGCGTCCGGGCTGCGCCGGAATGGCCGTCTGGACGACCTTTGCAATATCTTTAGGTGCTGCATTCTGCAAATAGAACGTGCGAAGAACGAGCTGCTGAAACTTCTGCCGCTGCGTCTGCAGTGCAACTATGATCGTCCGCGGGCCGACCTTCTGGAAGAAAAGCCCTTCCTGAAGAAATATATAGTCGAGGGCTCTTGCGGCCGTCACGTTCTTGAGATCGATGTTGACCTTTCGGTTCGGCGTTCGAAACGACTCGGTATCGAACAGCACGTTAAGATCGAGATCGCGGGCAAGTTCCTTGATGATGAACTGAAGATCGACGCCGGCAGGAAACGGTAGGTCGCGAAGCTTTTCGAGCTTTTGCGGCAACTGTTGTGCGGTGTCCGGCTTGAATGCGGTCGGCACAAGTTTCACACTGCCATCAGCGTTCTTTTTCTCTGATTTCCCGTCCAGAACTTCCTTCTGAAGCCGGACCATTCGCTCCATTTCGGATTTGGCCAACTCGTTGGTCGGGTCAAAGGCGTATGCCTTCCTGAACGCTACATAGGCGTTTTCATAATCTTTTTCTTTCGCCGCCAGTGTACCCTTTTTAATGTACTGCTGCGACGCATTGAACAACGCACGCGTCAAATGCAGGCGATACTCCGGATTTTTCGGGTTTTCCGATACCGCGATCGCAAACTCCTCGCTTGCCTTGTCCCATTCTTCGGCCGCTTCGTGGCGCATACCGATCTTGAAGTGCTTTTTGCCGTCGCCCAAGGCGATGGCAGCAACCGGCGAAATGGTCGAGATTATCAGGAGTAAACTGAGCAGTATGCGAAGGAAATTCGATCTTTTCATAATCGTCTGATTTGCTAATAATGGGTTCGAAGCATCGCGTTGGCCGGCAAATTGATCGGATCCGCGAACCTAATACACGGTCCAACACGTCAAAAGTTGCAAATAACGTCGATCCGGCACATTGGCAACAAGGCGCTCCCGTAATTTTCAGCCTAAATGCTTAAAAATGCAATAGTAAAAGACTGTTTTGGCAAGGGCGTGAGCGACGGCAAAAGCGTTGATTCGGCGTCAATTCGTTGGGTTGGCGAGGGTATCGACGGTTAGGCGGGCAAGCGCTCGACGGCTGATCGCCGCGATCACGATCGCCGAAAAGATGGTGGCGGCGATACCCATGATCAGGACATATGAGTCACCCGTATTTTCGAGCGTCAGTTCGGAGAGGCCGGCTCCGACAAGCACCATCGCGGACGACCGCGGCAGCATTCCGGCCGCGGTACCCAATAAAAATGACTTCAAAGGTACCTTTGCTGACGCCATTAAGAAGTTGGTAAACGCAAACGGCATCACCACCGACAACCGGATCAGAAAAATGATCAGGGTCGTTCGCCAAAAATTCTCTCCCAGCAATGATCGATAGATCGCCTCTGCCCGCGGATGTTTACCCGCGACATCCGGCAACCGGTCACCGCTTATCCGGGAGTTGATCTTGAACGAGATCAAAGCCGCCCCGACCACCACCAGCATAAGGATCAGAATGCCGAGTTCAAAGCTGAAAGCCCATCCGCCCACGATCCCGATGACGTTTGTAGGCAAGAGGGCGAGGCCGCACAGCAATAGCGTCCCGAAAAGGTACACGATCGCTCCGCTGCCCCAGTTCTCACGCAGCCACTGCCCGATCGGCTCCAGAAAAGTGATCAGCAGCAAGCTGCCGATGATAGGCATGAACGTGGTCAACAAAGCCATCGGCCCGAGATGGCCGAGATCTTTAATTGGTTTCCATACACGCTTAACCATACAATTTCGACATTTTAGCAAATTTTCTTGACTACATCACCTGCCGGCGAAGGTAATCAAGCGCCGCCTGGCTGGTACGCCAACGGATCAAGTAGCGGTCACCGGGCAGTTTCAACCCGACCGATTTCGTGCCTTTAGCCCCCGAATATCCTATGAATACGGTTCCGACAGGCTTTTCATCAGTTCCGCCTCCCGGGCCCGCGATGCCCGTGACCGCGATGGCGTGATCGGTTCCGGCATATTCCCTCATTCCTTTTGCCATTGCTTCGGCGCACTCAGCACTGACGGCACCGTGCTCATCGATCAACGACGGCGGCACGCCTAATGTTCGCGTTTTTGCTTCGTTCGAATATGTAACGGCACCTTCGATAAAATATTCGGACGATCCGGGCACCTCGGTAAGGCGCCGGGCGATCAGCCCGCCCGTGCAGCTTTCGGCGACCGAAACGGTTTCCACCCGACGGCTGAGCAGGCCGCCGACGATCTGCTCCATCGTTTCGCCGTTGGTCGCAAACACCGGTTTCCCGATCGCCGCGATCAGCTCATCAGCGAGCCGGTCGCACGTCGCCGCAGCATCGGCCTCGTTATCGTAGCGGGCCGCAATGTGGATCTCGACCTCGCTCTTATTGAATAATATAGACGTTTGAACCGTCGGATACGCCGTGTAGATCGGGGCCGCGATCTCATCGACGGCCGATTCGCCAAGCCCGCTCACACGCAGGACACGCCGCTTTACGTGCGTTTCACCAGCGAGCGCCTTCAGCCGTTCGAGAACATTGTCGGTAAACATCGGCTGGTTCTCACGCGGAGGCCCCGGCAGAACGATCAACAGTTTGCCGTCGATCTCGGCCAGCATACCGACGGCGGAACCATTCGGATTCGGCAGGATCTCGGCTCCATCGATCACAAAAGCCTGCCGCTTGTTTATCTCGGGCATTTCGCGTCCCCAAGACCGAAAGCGCTCTCGAAGATGCTGTTCGATCTCGGGATGAAATACCAATTCGCGGCCGACTGCCGCTGCCGTAAATTCACGCGTGATATCGTCCGCGGTCGGCCCTAAGCCTCCGGTCGTGATCACGACATTCGAGCGCTTAAGTGCATCGCGCACCGTCTCCTCGAGCCGTGCCCCGTCATCACCGACGATCGTCTTGAGCATCACTTCGATCCCGATATCGTTGAGCTTTTCCGTCAGCCAAAGGCTGTTGGTGTCCGTTTTGGTCGGCGTCAAAAGCTCCGATCCGATCGCAATTATTTCTGCACTGAGCATATTTCCATACCGGCATCTCACGCCGCTACTTCAGTAAATTTCCACCACCGGCTTTCCGTCAGAGCCGATATAGGCACGGTACATCCCCTCAGAGTTGAACGAAATGGCCATATTTCCAAATTTGTCCATCGCGACAATGCCGCCGTCACCGCCGAGTTTCTGCAGCTTTTGCTTAATCACCATGTCGGCGGCGTTCTGTATCGGCATCGCCCGATACTCCATCAACGACGCGATGTCGCGGGCGACCCCGAGCCGAATAAAATACTCGCCCCATCCTGTCGCCGAAACGGCACATGAATCGTTGTTTGCATATGTGCCGGCACCGATGATCGGGGCATCGCCAACGCGTCCGTATTTCTTGTTTGTCATTCCCCCGGTCGAGGTGCCGGCGGCGAGATCCCCGTAACGGTCCAATGCGACCGCACCGACCGTGCCGAAACGATCTCGAGGGTCTTTTAGTGACCTAGCAGGATTTGCTGAGATAGAAGGTTTTGCATTGTCATTTTTCCCCTTTTCGACCTTTTCAGTTTTTTGCTTTTCCTCTTTTAGAATGTTCTGCAATGCATCCCATCGATGTTGGGTCCAGAAATACTTTTCGTCCACTAATTCGATCTTCTGCTCCTTGGCGAACTTTTCCGCACCGTCGCCGATCATCATCACATGCTCGGACTTTTCCATGATCGCACGGGCCAGACTGATCGGGTTCTTAACGTGTCTGAGTCCCGCGGCGGAACCGGCTGCCAGCGTCTTTCCGTTCATTATCGAGGCATCAAGTTCGTTCTTACCATCATTCGTAAACACCGCTCCTTTTCCGGCGTTGAAAAGCGGCGAATCTTCCATTATCCGGATCGCGATCTCGACGGCGTCGAGGCTCGTCTTACCTGACTGAAGAGCCTTGTATCCGGCGACCACCGCTTCCTCGAGCTTTTGGCGAAACTCCTTTTCCTTTTCCGGCGTCATCGCTTCCCTTCTGATGACACCTGCTCCGCCGTGGATAATGAATCCAAGCCGCGGATTCTGAGGCGACTGGAGCTGTTTGATCTCGCCAAAACTACTCTTTTGGCCAAATGCTGCAAACGGAAATGCCAGCACAGCGATCAGTAATAATGAAATATAGATCTTCATATATTTATCTCGTCGGAACGGCCCGATTTGCTCAAAGGGTATCACAACAATATCCAAATTGATCCGCTCAGGAACGTGTATTAGAGATGTATTTTTGCCCGAAATCGGGGTGATCCGCCAGCAACTCGGCCTCTTCGCGTGCCCACGGCGAAATGCCGCCCGACGGGTCACTCGCAAGAGTCAAGAATTCGCTCCACGCCATATATTTCGTCGCACCGACCTCGTCCGGATTCGGTTGAGGTATCGCGTCGGTAAACCCGACAAATACCGGACAGATCTCGTTCTCGACAATACCGTCCTTTTCGGCTCGGTAACGAAAATCAGGCAATAATTCGAACAGTTCGATGCCGCTCATCCCCAGTTCGTACTTTAATCGCCGCCGGGCCGCGTCGATCGTCTTTTCATGAAGCATCACGTGCCCGCAGCACGAATTTGACCAAACGCCCGGCCATGTCTTTTTTGAATTGGCCCGCTGCTGCAGTAGCAGTTCGCCTTTTGAATTGAACAGAAAGATCGAAAATGCCAGGTGCAATTTAGTCTCAGCGTGGTGAACCAGCGATTTGGCCTCGGTGGCGAGCGGATTGCCGTTTTCGTCCACATACACGAGCATTTCTTCAAACCGATAGTGGTGCCTTAGCCAAAACACCATGCCAAATGCAAGTATTATTGCTCCAATGACCGCCGGCCAGAACATTGCTCCGAAAACCGCGATCGCGGTCCAGAAAAAGACGGTCAAGAACGCACTTGACGTCAGTTGGACAGGCGTCGGCAGTAGCGGTTTTCGATAACGAAGGAATATTTCGATCATCACTGCGGCGATCGATCCGGTGATCAGCCATCCGCCAAAATTTGATAGTGGTACGCCGTAAAAACCGCCCTGCCCCTCGTACTGCCAAAATCCAAGCTTTACCGCTCCAGGATCCAGCACCAGATCAAAAGCCGTCGCGATCAGTGCGGTCGCAACAATTCGGCCTACAATGTTGCCGATCAGTGCCCGGCCGATCGCATATGCTCCTAAAATTAGCGGCGTCCATGCCAGAAATACCGTCCACGGCGTCACGCCGAAAAGTTTGAATCCAAGCAGTTCAGAGTAGCCGAAATGTCCGTAAGGAAAACCGGTATATATCGCTGAGGTTTCGATCAACAGAGCGTAAACACCAAGAATCGCCCAGAGCACCGCGGCGTCACGTCGGCCCAACCAGCGACGCGTCGCCCAAAATGCAGGAAGTGCAAATAGGATCACGTTCAGACCCGAAAGATAGTGCGACCACGGCGGCAATTCGACGTTGACCATAAAGAACGCGCCGACCGCCAAAAAGCATAATATTCCGCTGACTATGATCCGATCTTTGTTCATTAAAGCTATAATCCAACTATGCCCGACATCGCCTATTTGTTAAAGGTCAGCCGCCCGCGATTTTGGGTCTATTTGCTGGGGCCGTATCTGGTCGGGCTGGTCGCCGGGGCAGCATCACGCGAAGACCTCGTAAACTGGCACTTCGCCGTTTTCGCTCTGTATTTTGCGTTGCCGGCAAACCTTCTGGTTTACGGCGTCAACGACGTCTGCGACTATGAGACGGACAAACTCAACCCCAAAAAGGCTGATTACGAAGCGTTGGTAACGCCTGAACGACGTACATCGGTACTGTCAGCGATAATGCTCCTGAATCTGCCGTTTGCCGCCGGACTGATCGCCGTGCCGCTTGCGGCGATCAACGTGCTTGTCATTTTTCTGCTGCTTTCAGTTTTCTATTCTGCCAAACCCGTTCGGGCAAAGGCAGTGCCGTTTCTCGACTCCGCATTTAACATCCTCTACGTCATGCCCGGCATTTTCGCCTACACATTCGTGACGGGCGGCCTGCCTCCGTGGCAAGCGATCGTCGCCGGCGGGCTTTGGACGGCTGCCATGCACGCGTTTTCCGCGATCCCCGACATTGATGCGGATCGCCAGGCCGGCGTGGCCACAATTGCGACCAAACTAGGGGCCGGCGGGACTCTTCTTTTTTGTCTCATCGCGTACATCACGTCCGCGGCTCTTTCTGTCCCGTTCCTGGGTTCGTTCGGCATTATCTGCGGAGTGGTTTACGCGTCGATGATGATCATCTCGTCTTTCAGTCGACGACGCGAAGGTGTCTTTAGCGTCTATCGATATTTTCCGATCGTGAATGCCGTCGTCGGATTCTGCCTGTTTTGGTATGTGGCGATATCCAAATTTCTGATGTGCCTTTTTATCCCTTGCGATCCGGGCGTTCTTAAATAGATCGCGACTACATAGTTCGCGGCTACAATGACGCAAGCGGGCCAGCCGAGGTAATGCCGTGGACGCGTTTGTACGCGAGTTCGGCCGAGATGAGGCAGATCTGGGTCCCGATCCCGGGGTTTGTTCCCGCTCCCGCAAAGTAGAGGCCTTTGACTTTTTTTGAAAAGTTCTTTGGCCGAAATATCGCCGTCTGCATCAGGTTATGAGCCAAACCTAGAGCCGAGCCTTTGAACGCGTTGTAGTCGGCGGCAAAATTCTCGACCGTATAGATCCGCTTGTAAACTATCTTGTCTCTGAGGCCTTCCATTCCCATCTCGCTTTCCATTAGCGAAAGGACACGGTCGGCATACTTGTCTTTTTCCGCCTCGGTTATCTCGAGGTCCGACGCGATCGGGACCAGCACAAAGAGATTTTCCTTCCCGGCCGGAGCGACACTCGGATCGGTCACGCTCGGTGCACAAACGTACAGCGAAGGCTCGTCCGGAAGTCGGGGATCGTCGTAGATATCGGCAAAGTTCTTTCGCCAGTCCTCACTGAACAATAGATTGTGATGAGCCAGGCTCGGCAGATTTTCGCTAATGCCGAGATACAGGATGAACGCCGACGGTGCCATTACTCGCTTTTGCCAGTAACGCTCGGTAAACGTCCGATACTTCGGCTCCAGCATCCTCGTCTCGGTGTGGTACATATCGGCATTTGAAATTACGATGTCGGCTTCGACGGTCACTCCGCTTTCCAGTCGGACGCCCTTTGCGACACCGTTCGCTACGAGTATTTCGGCGACCGGCGAAGAGGTTGTGACAACTGCTCCGTTCTTCTCGGCGATCCTTGCAAGTGCCTTGATCAACTCGTAAAACCCGCCTTGCGGATAAAATACGCCCTGATTGAAATCCATGTGCGACATCAGGTTGTACAAGGCCGGGGCCTCGTATGGCGAGGTCCCGAGGAACACCATCGTGTATTCCATCACCTGCCGCAGTTTCTGCGACCTGAAGAATCGCGAGACGAACGTGTGCATCTTCGAAAAGACCGAGAGCTTTTGCCCCTCGGTAGCGACACGTTTGTTCAGGAAATCCCAAATGCGGTCATAGTTCTTGAACATGAAGTGCTGGGTCGCAACCTCGTACTGATATTCGCTCTGGGCCAGATACTTACGCAGATTATCGCCGGCGCCTTGTTCGATCGCCTCGAACGAGGCAGCGTCACGCTCGATATCGGAGTAGATATCGAGTTTACTCGAATCGCTTCGGAAAAAGATACGGTACGACGGATCAAGCTTAACGAGATCGAGATGATCCTCGACACGCTCGCCCATTAACTCGAAAAAGTGCGAAAAGATATCCGGGGCGAGGTACCACGACGGCCCCATGTCGAACTTGAAGCCATCTTGCTCGAATATATTCGCCCGCCCGCCGAGATTCTCGTTCTTTTCGAAAACCTCAACGTCGTAGCCCTTTTTTGCAAAAAGGCCGGCCGTTCCCAGCCCGCCTATTCCCGCACCGATGATGATGACCTTTTTATTCATAAACTCCGGCCAAGGCTCGGATAGACAGTTTTATCTTCTTTGGCAGGTCCGTCCGGACACGTCCTTTATAGACATTGTACCCGGCGCGTTCGATCTCGCCCAGGATCGCCTTGTACAGAACGTACGAGATCTTTACCGCCAGACGCCCCCGCCAGTTGAGCATCTTGATGCCCGGAAAAGCCTCCCTGTAAACCTGCTTGTTTCGCTCGATCTGAAACTTCATGAACTCGACGAACCGATCGTCGAACCGCTTGCGGCCGAGATCAGCGACATCCAGGCCAAACCGTGCAAGCTCGTCCTGCGGCATGTAGACCCGACCGAGTTCATCCCAGTCTTCCTTGATATCCCGAAGAAAGTTCGTAAGTTGAAACGCGTACCCGAGTTTGATCGCGTGCGGGAACGCGTCCGGTGTAGAAAATCCGACTATGCGAGTCACCATCAGCCCGATGACGCCCGCTGACCCGTACATATATTCCTCAAGTTCAGAGTAATTGGCGTAGGATTTCTTATCCTCGTCCATGAACATCGATTTAAGGAACGCCTCGCCGTCCTCGACCGGGATTTCGTATTTTCTAAAGGCAAAAACGATCGCTGCCATGACGGCATCGTCCGAACCGCCTTCACGCATTGCTTCCAGCCAGGTCTGACGCCATTCCTCAAGGCGGGCGACCCGCTGGGCCCTCGTCGTCGTGCCCGGATCATCAACAATTTCGTCCGGAATGCGGGCGAAGGCGTATACCGCGTAGATGCCCTCGCGGGTCTCACGCGGAAAGAACTGGGTCGCGAAATAGAAGCTCGTCCCGTACCGACGGGTTATCTCCCGGCATTCTTCGAGGCCGCGGAGTACAAGTTCTGATCTCTCGGTTGCAATGGATCTCATTTCGATATCTTTCAACGTTACTCTGTCGAGGTCCGCTCTAAGGAAAGCGAACTCGGTCGGAAGAATTAATAGTTGACAGATGTTTCTTCGAAAATAATACGATATCGGATTCAGTGGAACCACGATTTATTCAGTCGAGGCGAGATAATCGCGGACCATTTTCATGTCCTCCCAAACCTCGCGCTTTTTGTGCGGATCACGAAGCAGATATGCGGGATGAAAAGTCGGCATCACCTTCGATCCGCGATAGTCGTGAAATTGCCCGCGGAGTTTGCCGATCGGCACCTTTGTTTCCAGTAGGTTATGTGCGGCGGTCGCCCCGAGAACGACGATGACTCGCGGTCTGACGACCTCGATCTCGCGGAGCAGAAACGGTTTGCAGGCGATCGATTCATCCGGCTCAGGAGCACGGTTCTGCGGCGGCCGACAGCGGTTGATGTTGCCAATAAATACGTCCCGTCGCGGGATCTGCAATCCTTTTTCGATGATGTCCGTCAAAAGCTGGCCGGCTCGCCCGACAAATGGTTCGCCCTGCAGATCCTCGTCAGCCCCGGGAGCTTCGCCCACGAACATCAGGTCGGCGTTGAAATTTCCGACGCTGTTTACGACCTGGGTGCGCCCCAGCGTTGAGAGTTTGCATCGTGTACAATCCGCACCGATCTCCTTGCGGATCGATAAAATGGCGGCCGTATTAGGATCGTCGGCGTGGCTTGGTTCTATTGCGGTCATCGGTTCATCGGGTGTGTTAGATTGCATTTGGGGTGGCGGTGAAATTGTCGTTCGCTTCGGGTTCGGTCGGTTCGACAATGACGGCAGCGTCGACAATCTCGACACGCCAGGCTTCACTGGTTCGGCCTTCTTTTCGACAGGCCGAGCGATCGGCGGCAAAACAGACACCGCGGGCGGTAGGGACGATGATAGAGGCCGATCTGAAGCTCGCTCGGCGGCCCGCATTTGCGGTTCGGCCACGGAAAGCAGTTCAGCGTCGATCGCGTCGACACCAAGCTCCCGCATAAACAGCACTTGTTCGCGGATATCCGCAACCAGATAGGAAATTTCGTTGTTCGCTGACATCAGAAATAGATCTTAAATCGCTCGGGGAATGATCACCCGTCATGAGGCCCGGATGCGTAAAACCTCATCCAGTATCCGATCCGCCAATTCGCGTTTCGACATCAGCGGCAATTCCGTGTCGCCTCGACGAGAAATGATCGTCGCGATGTTTGTATCGGTGTTGAACCCGGCACCGTCTTTGGTAATGTCGTTCGCGACGACCATATCAAGCCCTTTCTTCTCCATTTTAGATCGGGCATAGCCGACGACGTCATTCGTTTCGGCCGCAAAACCAACCACTATCATTCCGTCGTGCCGGTTCTGCGAAACGTTGGAAAGTATGTCGGGCGTTTTCCGTAATTCGAGCGTCATCTCGTCACGGCCTTCTTTCTTTATCTTGGCATTCGCGGCATTGGCTGGTGCGTAATCGGCCACCGCCGCCGCCCCGACAAAGACGGTCGCGTCCGGGAGTTTGGTCATCACGGCTTCATACATATCCTGGGCCGAAATTCCGCGGATCACCTTCACATTTTCCGGCGGCTCAACTGCCGTCACTCCGGCCACCACCGTTACATCGGCCCCTCTCGCGGCAGCCGCCTCAGCCACGGCAAAACCCATTTTCCCTGAAGAATGATTAGAAATGAACCTCACCGGATCGATCGCCTCACGAGTGCCGCCGACCGTTATCAGAAAGCGTTCACCCAGGAGGTCTTGGTCCATTGGTTTTTGGTCGTTGGATATTGCCTCACCTTCTCCCGGACTCCGTTTCTCCCCGTCTAGTAAAGCGAGCGCCTGGGCGACGATATTCTCCACGTCCTCGAGTTTCCCGGTTCCGACGGTCTTGCAGGCAAGTTCACCCGCTACCGGCTCGACGAAATACACACCGTCCGCCCGCAGCTGGGCAACGTTCCGCTGCGTCGCAGGCTGTTCCCACATCGTGGTGTTCATCGCCGGTGCGATCATCACAGGTGCGGTCGTCGCGAGATATGTCGAAGACAGAAAATCGTCGGCGACGCCGTTGGCGAACTTGCCAATGGTGTTCGCTGTCGCCGGAACGATCAGCAGCAGGTCGATATTCTGTGAGAAGTTGATATGGGCGATCGGGTCGGGATTCTGCGGGTCATAATCGTCAACGATCACATGCTTGTCGGTCAACGCCCTGAATGTGAGCGGCTGTACGAACTCGGTCGCATGCCGGGTCATCGCCACGCTCACCTCGCAGCCTGCCTTTTGCAATGAACGCATCACCTCGACGGCCTTGTAAGCCGCGATCCCGCCTGTGACCCCCAATCCGACACGAAATTTATTCATACCATGAGAAATATTATCGATGGTTTCAACCAAATGGTGATAGTATACCTGAAATCGAGTGAACGGAGTCCATGTAAATGCGAATGTTCCCAATCTCCTTAACCTTATCGGTCATCGGGCTTATTGGCATTTTGAGCCTGCCTACTGTTGGTCAACCAGTAATATCTGGCAACATCATTGGCATAAGTGCCGAGGCCCTGGTGGGTGGCGATAGGATCGAAAAGAGATTTACTATCGATCTTTATTTACAGGTCCGCAATCCTTCGAACGAGCCTTTGATCTTGTTTCGTCCCGACTATTTCATTGGTAACAAAAAGGTCAGTTTTCTGTCACTAACCCATACTGTAGAAGATGTCTGCACGATCGATTGGGTTGAAGCGAAGAGGACAAAGAACAAACCGAGAACGCCAGGAGGCTACACTAGTTATCCTGAAAATTACGATTTTTTAGGTCAAGAATTTGAATCCTTGGCAAGAATGTCAGCCCCCCGAAGCGCCCAATTCACTATTGTCCCTCCGGATGGCTATTTTGAATACCGTGAGACAGTTGTAGTTAACACAGGATTTGATGTCGACGAAAAGTCACTAGAGACAACGATCGCAGACAAGCGTAAAGCACACGAACAATTCATGCTAAAGATCGAGCCTAGATTCCGAAATTCCTTTTCTGCATCAATTCCCGTCGTAGTGAAGAAGGCAAGGTCTTCGTATTTGCAGATCGAATACGGACTATCTGCCGCAAGCTATAAGAAAGACCCTGGCTTATTTCGTACCGTGCAGAGTCGTTGGGTCGAGTTCGGTAATTTACCGCTCAATGGTGATTATTATTACCTCAAAAGTGAACCGATCCTGATCTCATTACCTTAGTTTAGCCGCCGGTTCATTGGTCTTTCCTTTTATTTCGAAGTTCATTTTCGGGATAGCTCATCAGTCTTATCCATCGCTCTTCCTGAGCTGTTTCGAACATCTTTACGGAGAGCCGCAGCGGCAAATCCGCGAACGCAGGGCGGACCATCACCGGCACCTGGGAGAACGGCAAACTGATAAAATCGATGAAATACTAGGCAGTAGTCCTGCCCGACGGCGAATTTCGAAAACAAACGTTGTAAAATGGTAATTCTATGCGAGGTGTAGATCTATGAAATTCGATTACATTGTCATCTTGGCAATAATGGTTGTCGCCAGTTACTTTCTCTTTATCCGCAAGCCGAAAGCCAAGCCCGCCGACAACGCCGACAATAACCCGTCCGGCAATGACGAACGCCAGAATTGAGAGTTTTCCTCTTTTGAAATGAAACCTCAGACCCTCTCGACCAAGCTCGTTTTCAACGGCAGTATATTTGATGTCCGTACGGATCGGATCCGCGAGGGCGAACTCGAATACTCCCGCGATATCGTCGTTCATAAAGGAAGTGCGGTCATCGTGCCCGTCTTTGACGACGGAACGGTCGCACTTGTCCGTCAGTATCGCCACGCCGCCGGAATATTTATGCTCGAAGTACCGGCCGGGTCGCTCGAGATCGACGAAGACCCGCTCACGGGAGCAATACGCGAACTTGAAGAGGAGGTTGGCGTCGTCGCCGAAAACGTCGAACTGATCACCGAGTTTTATGTCTCGCCGGGCTTTTTGACCGAAAAGATGTATGTCTTCCTCGCGACGAGCCTGACCGAAACGGCTCAAAACCTGGACGGAGACGAGAACATCGCGATCGAACGGATTCCGCTCGCGGCCGCTGTCGAAATGGCTCGCGACGGCCGGATCGAAGACGCCAAATCCATCATCGGATTGATGATGGCCGGTTCAAAATTGGGCATTCTTACGTAGGACGAGAACCGGCAATTGTGTTCGCCGGGCACGGCTATTCGACCCGCAAGATCGATGATGTCGGGATGGCACCGGCAACGCCGTAGGTCCCAACCGACTGGAACGGATACACCGTTAGCCACCACGAGTTATTCGACGGCCGAAACATCGCCAGGTCCGCGACAAAATCACCGTCAAAATCACCGACCTGCACGATATCTCCCGGCGAACCGAACTGATAATACGATGCCGCACCGTTCGAACTGCGCAGAATATAAGCGAAACCGTTCGATCCGCGATGGACGGTTATGTCAGCTCTGCCGTCGCCGTCAAAATCGGCCGGGATGGGCGTATCCGAGCTAATTCCCCACGGAGCAATGATAAAATTTGCGTCCGAGCTCTTATAAACGTACCAAACGCCCGTCGATGGACGGTATACCGCGACGTCGGCTTTCTGGTCGCCGTCAAAATCGGCGGGGACCGGCTTGTCGCCGTCCGCTCCCCAATGTAGGGCTGAGAATTGCTGCGTGCCCATATACCAGAGATACCAATTGCCGTCCGAAGGGCGAAAGACGGCGATGTCGCTGATCGTATCGCCGTCAAAATCGGCTGCGATCGGTTTGTCGCCGGGCAGCCCGAATTTGAATACGAACCAACCCAGGTCCGAACTTCGCCTGATATACCAATAGCCCGTGCTGTTGCGATAAACGGCCCGGTCCGTAACGCCGTCGCCGTCAAAATCACCCGGCGTGGGAATATCGCCAAAGCTGCCGAGCCCCCAATTGACGACCGTCGGCTGATCGGACGGATTATTGGTCGCTACGATGTAGGAGTCACCAGTTGCCGGATTCCAATAGCTCAAATGCGAAATACCTGTGCCGTCAATATCGACGATTCGGGGTTGGCCCGGCCTTGAACAGACATTCTTGAGAACCGTTATGCTCGACATATCCGACAACATAGGACGCGAATTGGTGATCGCACTGTTGGCTTGAACGTAATCGACCTTACCGTCGCCGTCTAGATCTGCCTGTAATGCCCTGAGGCCGTTATAACGTGTGAACCTCTGGCCAAGATCGTGACGTGTAAAATTTCCTGCCCCGTCATTAACGAATACGACCTTTTTGTCCTGATACCGATATGTAAAAACAATGTCCGGAGCCGAATTGCCGGCGAAGTTCCCGATCGAGCTGTTTCCCTGCACGGTGGTGTCAGTGGTAATAACGTAATCCGCACGCGTAAATCCGCTGCCGGTCGATGTCAGGATCGCAAAACTCGGTGTCGCCGAAAGACTGGCGATCATCAGGTCGGACTTTCCGTCGACGTTAAGATCCGCCACTCCCCAGATGACCTCATTGAATTGGAGCATCGATCCGTAATCAAACGTAGTGAACGTAAGATCGCCGTTGTTTAGATAGACGTTTCGGTCGCTGCTGGCATAATCGCGCTTTCCGTCGCCGTTAAAATCGCCGGCATAACCCGTTCCGCCCGAGTTTATCGGCACGGCAGCGGCGAATGTGCCGTCGCCGTTCCCTAGGCTGTAACGAATCTGGCCGCCATTCCACATCGCTCCGATATAATCGGTCTTACCGTCACCGTTCAGATCAGCAAAATCTATTGGCCTGCCCCGGCCGGACGCACTGACTGACGGTAACGCCGTGAACGTACCGTTCCCGTTGTTAATGTAGATCAGCATCGACACGGGGTCGGTCGAGTAATCAGCAAACGCGACAATGTCCAACAGATCATCGTTGTTGATCTTGGCGACCGTGTAATTATCGTCAAATGTTACCGGGGCGTCGATCGTTATGGCCGTTCCGAATGTCCCGTTACCATTACCGGGCAGCACCAATATTCGCTCGCGCGTCGAATCGGTCCCGCTTATGTCCTGAGTCGCCATCAGGTCCGCTTTGCCGTCATTATTAATATCGGCCGTTCGGTCGAGATAGACCTTTGAGTACGGTATCTGCTGGGTATTGATCGGACGCAGGTAAACACCGCATTGGGCGTTTACCGGATAATAAAAAGCTCCGATGCCGATCAAAAGCGACAGCAACTTGAAAAGGTTCTTCACGCTTGGCTCAACTTTCATAGGATACCGGTCCTTTCACGTCAACAAATGTCACCGTCCGCTGAACGCTCGGTGTCAATTTGGGTTTATTACTTAAGTATAGCTCACCTTTCGCGTCATACGATTTTTTTCATGATCGGCACCGGTGTCCAAAGCAGCCCGATCCGCCGGTACCGCAATGTCACTTTTACGGCTTGACCTCCTGAACGCTTTTCGATATTCTATGCGTTCGCAATTTTGCGGATATTTCTCTTAGTGTGTGCAATTATGAGTACTTATTTTCCGAGTGGTAAAGGATTGGCCGAAAATCGCAAGTGGCTGGTAGTCGATGCGAAAGGTAAAACTGTCGGCCGGCTTGCAACTGAGGTTGCCAGAATATTGTCAGGCAAGAACAATCCTGCGTGGACGCCGTTCATGGACATGGGCGACCACTGTGTCGTGATCAACGCCAGCGAAGCGATCTTTACCGGCTCGAAGGACGCCCAGAAGGTCTATTACCGCCACACCCTTTACCCGGGTGGTTTGCGTGAGACGACCGTCAAAGAAATGTTCGAGAAAAAGCCTGAAAAGGTTATCGAACTCGCGGTCAAGGGCATGCTGCCGAAAACCAAGCTCGGCCGTGCCATGTTCAAAAAATTGAAGGTTTACGCCAATGCCGAGCACAAGCATACGGCTCAGAAACCCGAGGCGATCGAAATATAGAATCGTGAAGATCGAATATTGAGCAGCCGTTACGGCCCCTTGTTCGATATTCAACATTCAAAAATCATTTATGGCAGACATACAGTATTACGGCACAGGCCGCAGAAAAACTTCGACAGCACGCGTTTACCTTCGACCGGGCAGCGGCAAGATCGTCGTCAACAAGCGCGACTTTCACGCCTACTTCCCTAACGAAGCGTTGCAGATGATCATCCGCCAGCCGCTCCGTCTCACCGAGACGGCTGAGCAGTTCGACATTTTGGTAAATGTTGACGGCGGCGGTACTGCCGGACAGGCAGGAGCCGTGCGGCATGGCATCACTCGTGCGTTGATGGAATATAACGCTGACCTTCGCCCTTCATTGAAGAAGGCCGGACTGGTCACCCGCGACCCGCGTCAGAAAGAGCGTAAGAAATACGGTCAGAAGGGCGCCCGTAAGCGATTCCAGTTCTCGAAGAGATAAATTTCCGATCTTTGTCCCGGGTGTATCGATCATTGAGACAGCAGTCATGCTGATCCAAACGGTCAGACGCCTCGGGACAAAGTTCAATAAACCATCGCGGCAAACATTTGGTTCATTTGCCTTTGCCGCGAGTACATAAACCAAGGAGATAAAGTTTTGGCTACAGTAACGATGAAAGAACTCCTCGAAGCAGGAGTTCATTTTGGTCACCAGGTCCGCCGCTGGAACCCGAAGATGAAAGAATACATCTTTGGCGAGCGAAACGGCATTTACATCATTGATCTGCAAAAGACGCAGAAGCTTTTCCGTGACGCACTCAATTACGTCACCGAATCGTTAACCGAGCGCCCTAATCAGAAGGTCCTTTTTGTCGGCACCAAGCGTCAGGCTCAGGATGCCATTAAAGAGGAAGCCGAACGTTGCGGACAGTTTTACATCAACAACCGCTGGTTAGGCGGACTGCTCACCAACTTCGACACGGTCAAGAAATCGATCAACAAATTGAAAGAGATCGAAACGATGCGTGAAGACGGCCGTTTTGAAATGCTCACCAAGAAAGAGCGTCTCGGCCTCGACCGTGAGTACGAAAAGCTGATGAAGAACCTTTCGGGCATCAAGGATATGAACGGCATGCCGGATATGATGTTCATTATCGATGTTCGCAAAGAAGATATCGCTGTCAAGGAAGCGAATCGCCTCGACATCCCGATCGTTGCAGTGGTTGACACCAACTGCTCGCCTGAGGGCATCGATCACGTGATCCCGGGCAATGACGACGCACTCCGTGCTATCCGCCTGTTCGCTTCGCGAATCGCTGACGCGATCCTCGAGGGCAAACAGATCGGAACGGAAGGCGGCATAGCGGTGGCTGACATTGACGAAGCAGATGCTCCGGAGGCCGCAGCCACTGAGATCTCGCTCAACGCCATCCCGAAAGAATATCTTTCGGCTGACGAGGTTGCCGAGATCGAGTCTGCCGATATTCCTGACGATGAGGAAGATGACGATGACGCGGCAGAGACGGCCTCGGCCGACGAAACCGCTGTTGAGGCCGCCGCTCCGGAAGCAGCCGAAACAACCGAAACAACGGAAGAAAGCAACGAAGCCGCCGGCTAGTTTACATTTTTATTTCTGAAAGCGTAGCTCTTCTTCGTTTTGTAGGCGACGGGCTACGCTTTTTTATAAGCAAACATAACATTTTTGATCTTGGAGCAATTTATGGCAGAAGTTACAGCAAGCGCAGTTAAGTCACTACGTGAAAAGTCGGGTGCGGGAATGATCGACTGCAAGAACGCCCTGGTCGAGGCCAACGGCGATGAAAATGCAGCAATGGAGATCCTCCGCAAGAAAGGCATGGCGACGGCCGGTAAAAAGGCCGGACGCGTCACCGCTGAGGGTGCGGTCGGTTCCTACATTCACATGGGCGGAAAGGTCGGCGTCCTCGTCGAGGTAAATTGCGAAAGCGATTTTGTCTCACGCGGCGATGAGTTTCAGCAGCTGGTCAAGGACGTCGCGATGCACATCGCGGCCGTTGACCCGCGTTACACGAACCGCGAGGAAGTTCCGGCCGACGTGCTGGACAAGGAACGTGAGATCCTTATGGAACAGCTCAAGAATGATCCGAAGAATGCTTCCAAGCCGGAAGACGTTCTCAACAAGATCATCGAGGGCCGTCTCAATAAGTTTTATGAGGACAACGTCCTGATCGATCAGCCTTTCGTCAAAGATCCGTCGAAGACGGTCGGCGAGCTTGTCGCTGAAAAGATCGGTTCGATCAAGGAAAATATCTCGATCCGCCGCTTTTCGCGATTCAAGATGGGCGAAGGCATCGAAAAGAAAGCAGACGATTTTGCCGCCGAAGTGGCGTCGATGGTCGGCTAGTATTTGCATTGCATTCAAGGTTGCAGGGTTGTGAGGTAATTAGCCCTGCAGCCTTGCAACCCTTTCAATATGACAACGCCATCTTTCAAACGAATTTTGCTCAAGCTTTCAGGCGAGGCCCTCATGGGCGAGCAGAATTACGGCATCGACACCCATGTGGCTGAGGCTCTCGCCCGCGAGATCAAAACGGTACACGATATGGGCGTCGAGATCGCTATCGTAGTGGGCGGTGGCAATATTTTTCGCGGGGTGTCGGAATCCGCCGGTAACATGGATCGTGCGGCGGCCGATTATATCGGTATGCTGGCGACCATCATGAACGCCGTCGTGCTTCAGGACGCTCTCGAAAAGGTCGGCGTTTACACACGGGCAATGTCGGCGATCGACATCCCGCAGTTGGCCGAGCCGTTCATCCGCAGGCGTGCGATCCGTCATCTTGAGAAAAAGCGATTGGTCATCTTCGCCGCCGGTACCGGTAATCCGTTCTTTACGACCGATTCGGCTGCGGCTCTTCGTGCCCTCGAGATGAAGGCGGATGTTATCTTTAAGGCGACCAAGGTCGACGGCATCTACGATTCGGATCCCGTAAAAAATCCGAATGCGGTCCGCTATTCGACGGTCACCTATCAGGAAGTTCTTGAAAAGCAGCTCAAAGTGATGGACGCATCGGCGATCTCGCTTTGTATGGATAACAACCTTCCGATCATGGTCTTTAACATGCGGGAGAGTGGTAATATCGTTAAGGCGGTGTGCGGTAATACAGAGATCGGCACACTTGTTACTAGTTGATTATGAGTGCACAAGACATTATCAAAGAGACCGGGCCGAAAATGGACGGTGTGGTGGAAGATTTCAAACGCAAGCTTTCGAATGTCCGTACAGGACGTGCAACGGTCGGCCTGCTGGACACGGTCTCGGTCGATTACTACGGCACGCCGACGCCGCTCAATCAGATGGCGTCAGTTGCCGTTCCCGAACCGCAGCTTATCACGGTCCAGCCATGGGACATTTCGCAGCTGGGTGCCGTTGAAAAGGCGATCATTGCGTCAAACCTCGGGCTTAACCCGTCAAATGACGGAAAGCTGATCCGCTTGCCGGTCCCCGCCCTTAACGAAGAGCGGCGCCGTCAGCTTGCCAAGCAGGTTCACGAGATCGCTGAGGAGCACCGCATCGCGATCCGAAACGTTCGTCACGGTTCGAACGACCATCTCAAAAAGCTGCTGAAGGATAAGGCGATATCCGAGGACGAAGAACGCGGCGGCCTCGACGATGTTCAAAAATTGACCAATACTTATATTGCCAAGATCGACGAACTCGCCAAAAACAAGGAACACGAGATCATGAGTGTTTGACCCACTCTGCATCAACCGAAAATGCCCGTTTCGCCACAGCGATGCGGGCATTTTTTGTGCAAAAGAAACTACTTTCTATCGTTCGTGATTTGGGGTATATTTATCCCGTTCTCTCTCCGCCCGAAACATATATGAATATCCTGTCTCGTTTTGCGATCGCACTTATTCTGATCTTGGCTTTTCTGTCCAGTGCCCTGCCCTGCGGCCCCGGTTACGTGACACCCGTATTCGATTTCACCAAGTCGCCTGAGCAGCCTTATACGAATTTTGCCGCCGGCAGATTGGGCATCATAAAACCGACGTTTCGTCGGTCGGTACTCATCGCCGCGTACAGGTATCTGGGCGGCGGCAGCTTTTCCGCTGACGAACAGCGTGACCTCGTTGACCTGTGGAAAGCCACGATCGACCGCGATTACACGCAGACGGACGACGTCACGCCCGTTGTAAAGTCCTGGCTCGAAAAGAGAAAGGCCGTCGTCGGCAAGGAAGAAAAGGTACCGGCAGTTTATGTCGAGCGATCGTATGGCGGATATGACTTTTTTCCGAATTGCAGTATAAACGCGTTCGAAGTGGCGACAGAAACGCTCGGCGACCGCATCGCTGCACACGGGCCGAACGATCCCGGCGTTCAGAACTGGGTGAACGGCCAGGACGAGGTGTTCCAAAATTGCTCCAGCGGCAGACGCATCCCGGACGACGTACCGGCCGGCTCCCCCGAGTGGCTTGAAAAGGACCGGGCCTATCAGCAGGCCGCGGCTGAATTTTACTCACTGGATTTTCGAAATGCGAAAAAGCACTTTGCCGAGATCGCTCAGGACACTCAATCGCCGTGGCAGGAGACCGCTGATTACCTCGTCGCACGCACCCTGGTCCGGCAGGCGAGCCTGATGTCGTCCCCCGCGGCGTCACGGCCGCTTCTCGAAGAGGCGGAATCGCATCTGCAGCGATTTGTTTCGCGTTCGGGCAAGTTCAGCGAGTCGTCCGAGCGGATGATAGGACTCATCCGTTTTCGCCTCTACCCGAAGGAGCGTGTCGGCGAATTGGCCCGTAATATCGCCTATCAGACCGCCAACGCGAATTTCAAACAGGATGTGATCGACTATACGTGGCTGCTCGACAAGTTCGAAAGCGAAACGCTTGAGGCCGAAGCTAAGCGAAAGGCCGAGATCGAAAACGCCAAGAATCCGAACGCTGAGAAAACACCCGAGCCGACACCCGAAGAGCCAAAACAGTTCGACGAAAATGAGTTGGTATTTACCGTCTATACTGAAAATTATGAAAAAAGCTGGGTCATAAAGGTGCCGGTCGATTCAAGCGACCAGGCGACCCTTGCCGCCGCCGAAAAGATCATTGGTAAGGATCTGACGGGCGACGTCGCTAAACGCGTCATAATTGCCCGCCAGGAGGCTTATTCATCGCGGTTCAATGACAATCGTCAGCCTGTCTACGAGGGCGGTTATTATAGTGATGATAAGCTCGAGCTCAAGTCGCTGCCGGCGTTTTTGAGAAACGACGATCTGACCGATTGGCTCTTTTCGATGCAGACCGAAACGCCGGAGGCGTACGAGTACTCTTTCAGAAAATTTGTCGAAACCTCTGCGGATCATTGGCTTGTCAGCGCTCTGACCAAGGCCGATAAGTCGTCGCCCGGCGTTGCGAGACTGCTCGAGGCCGCCGATCGCGTAAGTACCCTTTCGCCTGCGTTTGAGACCGCCGCATACCACCGGGCACGGCTTCTGCTCGATCTCGGCAAGACGACTGACGCCCGCAAGATCGTTGACGAGATGCTCGGCCGCGGCGACGACCTCTCGATCGCCAGCCAGAACAGTTTTGTCACGCTGAAACTTAGGCTTGCCGAATCACTCGACGATTTTCTAACCTACTC
This sequence comes from uncultured Chloracidobacterium sp., assembly GCA_964592865.1. Lineage (GTDB taxonomy): Bacteria > Acidobacteriota > Blastocatellia > Pyrinomonadales > Pyrinomonadaceae > OLB17. The sequence goes on from CAZQGN010000012.1 coordinate 82,582, forward strand.
CCTGCAGCGGCCTTTCGCGTACGATTTTGACGGCTCGGTCGGCCTGATCGATGACCTCATCGCTCAGCAAAAGACCTACTATGACCCCGAGTACAACAAAGAGGGCCGTGAGGCGTTTGAAAAGGAGGTCGAGCAGAGGTTCGCGAAAGAGCGGCTGTGGATGGGCCGGAAAATGTTCACTTCCGAGACAATCAATATGATGAATCAGACATTTCCGCAGTCCGTACTGATCGATGTCGAGCGTTCACCGGCTCTCCCCGATTATTTGCGGCCGAAATTTGCGATCGCCATCTGGACACGTGCGTACCTGCTCGACGATATGGCGACGCTCCTCAAAATGACGCCGGCCGTCGCACAATATGACCCGGCGCTTGAGCCTGAACTGGCCAAGATCACCTCCGCCACGACGCAGGTCGCGATGGATCGTGCCGCTCTGTACTTTATTCTCAAAAATCCGGTAATGAGCCCTTGGATCGAGGACGGCATCGGAAAGTCGGACAATGAGTTCGGCGAATGGGATTCAAATGACTGGTGGTGTTCGTCGTACATGTCCGACGGTGATGAAAACCCGGACCTTCCGCCATTGAGGATCCCCGGCTTTTTGTCCGCTGCCCAGAAGGCGTCCGCCAAAGCCGAGCGCCGCAAGCTGATCGACCTCGGCGATGCTCCGCAGCTGCTGGCCCAGCGTGTCATCGAGTGGCAGAAACGGGCACCGCTCGATAAGCGCGTGCCCGAGGCCCTCTATATCGTTCACAATGCCAACGGTTGGACGAAGTACGGTTGCGGAAACAGTGAGGAAACGCAGGTCGCCGTGGCGGCGATCCTGCGTAAGAATTATCCGAACAGCGAGTGGCTGCGTAAGCTGGACGCGGATAAGGCCGAACGCGACTCGCAATAGCAGATTATTTTTCGGCCTTCTTTTTCTCTTCGGCCTTGAACTTTTCGAGTTCGGTCTTGAACTCGCGGCAGTTCTTTGCCATTTCGGCTTTGTCTGTTTTGTTTTCCTCGACGCTCTTTTTGATCGATTCCTTGATCTTGTTCAGGAAGGTCGCCTTGATCGCCTTGGAAACAAAATTGTCGTCCGGATTATTTGCCTCCGCGGCCAGCATATCCATGACCTCGTCGCACTCCGGCACGCCGATCTTTTGTTCGCCGACTGCGGTATCTACGGCCTTATCGGTCAACGTCTTGTTCGACGCATTCGAGGCCGAACCGGTCTTCTTTTCCGAAAACGGGTTGATCGAGGAGCATCCAATGACCAGGGCTCCGAGGATCGCCAAAACGATTATTAATCCGATCTTATTTTTCATAGTAATGTACCCACCGACCAACCTATTACGCCTCATTGACGCTGCTCGTTCACACTTTTTGCAGATTGGCGTATTTCTCGATCAGCTTTTTCTGCCCGAAGCCTGCAAAGCTGACCGTTAATTTCGCGTTGTCGCCCGAACCCTCGCGCCTGAGTACAAGGCCGCGGCCGTATTTTTCGTGGATCACATGCGAACCGGGCCCGAGCTGCCCGCTGTCCTTCGGCGGGGTGATTCCCTTTGCCGCTGACGATGCCGCCTTTAGGCTTTCGTACGGCGTAGGTTTCGGCGGCGTCTGTGGCCTCATCTCGCCGATCGGCGGCTCGCTGCCGCCAGTATCTTTTTTCTTGAAGAACTCGGCTATCGCATCGACGCTGTTATAGGTCTTGCCGGTATAGACATTCTTCGGTTTCGGCGGTTCCGGTAGACTAACCTTATTGCCCGACGCCGGCTTCGGGGATGTCGATGAGGTGCTGCGTGCGTACGAAAGCCACGATGAACCCTGCGAAAGATCCTCGATAAGCTCGAGCGGCATTTCGTTCAGGAATTGCGACGGTTCGGCGGCGATCTCCTCACCGTAAACACGACGCCGCATCGAGTGGGTGACATACAGGACCTTTTCCGCCCGGGTTATGGCGACGTACGCGAGCCGGCGTTCTTCCTCAAGTTCCTTCGGGTCGTTGATTGACCGCGAATGCGGGAATATGCCGTCCTCGAGTCCGACGAGAAACACGGTCGGAAACTCGAGCCCCTTTGCGGAATGGACGGTCATCAATGTCACGTTGGCCTGGCCGTCATACTTATCGGTATCCGAGGTCAATGCGGCGTGGTCGATAAAATCCCGCAGGCCGTCAACCTCCTGTCCGTCGTAATCGACCGCAGCATTGACGAGTTCCTCCAGGTTCTCGAGTCTGGCCGCCGACTCATCGGTATTCTCGGCGCGCAGGCTGTTCGCGTATCCGGTGTCTTCGATCGCCGCTATCACGACGTCGGACACGGGCTTGCTTGAGTCGCCCGCGTCGCGGACCTTTTTAATTAGTTCCTCGATCGATCGGCGAAAACCCCGCATTGCCTCGCGGGCACGCGGCGTCAGGTTGGCCTCGACCGGAAACATCGGCTCGGTGATGGCCGCTATCGTCATCCACAGCGATGAACCGCTCGATTTCGCGAGTCGCTGCAGTTCGTCCAGGCTCGTTTTCCCGAGGCCGCGTGCCGGCGTATTGATCACACGCAGCAAAGCGATATCATCGAACGGGTTCAACGCCAGTTTGAGATACGCGACGATGTCCTTGACCTCTGCCCGCTCGTAGAACGAAAACCCGCCGACGATGTTGTATTCGATCCTAAAACGCCTCAGAGCCTCTTCAAACAAACGCGATTGGGCGTTGGTGCGGTACAGGACAGCCATCCGTGCACTTGGATCTCGACGCAACTGATCCTGGATCTTCGCGGCAACGAACCGAGCCTCGCCGTCCGCGTCAAACGCCTGAAAATAGAAGATCCGCTCGCCCCCAGGATTTGCCGTCCAGAGTTTCTTTTTCTTCTGATTTAGGTTGTTGTCTATGATCGCGTGGGCGAGGTCCAAGATCGTCTGTGTCGAACGATAGTTCTGTTCGAGAAGGATGACCTTTGCCTCAGGGTAATGCGTCTCAAACTCAAGAATGTTGCGGATGTCGGCCTGCCTGAATCCGTAAATACTCTGAGCGTCGTCGCCGACCACGCAAATATTCTGCTGCTGTTCGGTCAGATAGCTGATCATCGCGAACTGCAGAGCATTGGTATCCTGATATTCGTCAACAAGTATATATTTGTAGCGCTCGTTATATTTTGCACGAGTCTCCGGCGATGTCCTGAGCAGTTTGACCGTCTTGATCAGAAGGTCGTCAAAGTCGAGTGCATTGGCTGTATTGAGCCGCTGGTCGTACATCTTGAAGACCTTTGCCATCGCTGCCCGCTTTTCGTCGCCGTATTCGATCTTAGAGGCGAACGCGTCCGAGTCGTCGCCGCGATTCTTACCTGAGCTGATCGCATTCCGCACGACCCGGGGAGCTATCTGCTTTTCATCCAGCCCAAGGTCCTTGATGCATGCCTTGACCACTTTAAGCGAATCGTCGGTATCGTAGATCGTAAATGATCTGTTGTAACCCTCATCAAGTTTTTCGATGTCCTGCCTTAGTATCCGAACGCAGAGGCTGTGAAAGGTCGAGATCAGCGGTGCCGACTGCAGCTTTTCGCCCTTGAGGAGTTCCTCGACTCGCGAACGCATCTCGCCGGCGGCCTTATTGGTGAAGGTGACCGCGAGGATATTATGCGGCGGCACTTTTTTATCAGCGATCAAATGCGCGATCCTGACGGTGATCACGCGGGTCTTGCCCGACCCGGCACCGGCAAGGATCAGCAGCGGGCCCTCAGTGGTTTTGACCGCCTCGATCTGCTGCGGATTGAGTGTTGAAAATATGTCCATTAAGACCTTTGCTCGAGCCTATTCGATAACCCCTGACCCGAAAAAGGTCATTTGATCAGTGCCTGGATCTCCTTAAAATGCGGATGCCGCGAGTCCCGCATCAGTTCAAAAAGGGCCATTTCGACCGACGACGGCACGACGCCGCTTTGTATCATCTTTTGAACGCCGGCAGATTTGTCAGCGTCGTTTCGTGAACTGACCGCGTCCGTCAGCAGATGTACGCTGACCCCGTCTGCCAAAAGGTCGTGTGCGGTCTGATTGACGCAAACATGTGCCTCAACGCCGCACAATGCCACCGTGGTGATACCAACTGTCCGGAGCCGTTCGACAAACTCCGAACTGCCGCACGCACTGAAGGTCGATTTTTCGATGATGCTTACATCATCCGTGAGCGACAGCAATATTTCCTCGACTGTTCGCCCGAGCCCTTTTGGATATTGCTCGGTAACTATCACGGGCACGCCGAGCACCTGAAAGCCCTGTACGGCGATCACCGTTCGCTCGATCACAGACAAACTGTCCGGTATCGCCTCGCGAAACGCCTCTTGGATATCGACAACGACAAGCGCGGTCGAATGTGCAGCTAAAGTGTTTCGATGCATCGCTTTACGGCCCCTTTACTCGCCACCCGTTTCCGCCGCTCGCTGCTCTGCTTTTCGCTGCTTTTCCGCTTCCCTTTCACGCATTTCTTTTTTGTACGTCTTGAAAAAGAAATAGACCGCCACCGCACAAATGATCAGGATAAGGATCATCATCGCGGTGATAAAGTAGATCTCAGCTCTTCCGGCTCCGGGCATACGATTAGTTTAGGGTCCGATTGTGGCAGATTCAAGTTGGCGATCCAATACGCTCAGAAAGCCCGGGAACGGCTCGTTATCAGCGGGTATCAGCGGGGAGCGTGCCCGTCAGGCACCGGTTCCGTATCATCACCCATAAAGCGGCGGCGGTAGATGTCGGGCAAGGTTTTCACCTTTTTGTTGTTGTCCGTAACGACGTGCAGGGTCTCGCCTTCGGCGATAAGCGTGTCGTCAGACCGGCGATAGACCTTGTAAATAAACCTCAGGCTGCGGCTGCGAACCTCGCTCGCCTTAAGCATTATCGTCAAAATGTCGTCGTAATATGCCGGAGATTTGTAGCGGCAGTAGGTTTCGGCGACGACCATCAGAGCCTCGTCAACCTCTTCCATTTCCTTATAAGAAAAGCCGCGCGCCCTGCAAAGGTCACCGCGGCCAACTTCGAACCAAACCAGGTAGTTCGAATGATGAACTATCCCCATCTGGTCGGTCTCGGCGTAGCGTACCCGAATGTCGGTTTCATGCCAGCCGTCCATAAGAAATTTGGCTGGGAGACAGGGATTCGAACCCCGATAGGCAGATCCAGAGACTGCAGTCC
>CAZQGN010000013.1:0-82622 GCA_964592865.1 uncultured Chloracidobacterium sp.
AAAGTATTTCCGAGATCCGCGAGCAGATGGCAAAGGTCGAGGCGGCCGCCAACCGCATTACCGCGGCGATGCTGACGATGGCGTAAATGCCGGTTCAAATCCTAAGACCTCCACGGCCGCGAGCGTCATGCCCGCCGCCTTTTCAAGTTCTCGATATTGCAATTCTTTCGCCGCCGGGCGTTTAAAATTGACCGCTCTAATTTGAAACAAACGGCTGACCCATTTTGTGCCGCTAAGCCCTGTGGGTGCAGTAGTTTACGGGCAGCTATCGTTTCAAAATAGTTTTACAATTTGGAACAGGTTAAGTCCTTTATTTAGTGACTTTAACTCCCGATTTTGTTTCAAATTGTGAAATGATGCGACCACCGTTCGATCCCTGGTCGGGCAAAAGGGCGTAAACCGTCTGTTTAGAGTATTTACACCACCTTGAGCGTTTCAAGTTACCTTTCAGGTGATTCGTTATTCGATATTCTAAATTCAGTTTCGAATTCGTGTCCTGACTGTCCAGCTTGTCCCGACTGTCCTGACTGTCCTGCGTGTCCCGAGTGTCCTGACACTCTCGACTCACCGGACTGTCGAGCGTGTTTTATGAATTTTCAAAGATCTGTATTATAAATTTTACCACAAATTGCAGAGATGCAGTAATATTTCATAGACGCAACGAATTGGCGGGAGCCTTGCAAGCGACTCGATCTTAGAATTAGATCCCGCCATTGCCGCCCTGAAGCTTGAGAAAATGCGGCTGATGTCGCAAAATAAATAGGGCGTCAGTTCAATGGTTTGAGCTGACGTTTCTTTAGTTAGCGGCCGGACGCCGCCAACCATTGACCATATGTCGAAACGAGATTATTACGAAGTATTAGGCGTCGCCAAAACGGCCAGTGACGCCGAGATAAAAAAGGCGTACCGCAGCCTGGCGGTGAAGCATCATCCGGACAAAAATCCGAATGACCCGCACGCCGAAGAGAAATTCAAAGAGGCGGCCGAGGCGTACGCTGTCCTTTCGGACGCGCAAAAGCGCGCGGCGTACGACCGGTTTGGCCATCAGGCCGGCGGTATGGGCGGACAGGGATTTGATCCGAACGGTTTCTCGAATATCGAGGACATTTTTGACATGTTCGGGTTCGGCGACATGTTCGGCCAACGCGGAGGCGGTCGTTCGTCGGTCCAACGCGGTTCGGACCTGCGGTACGACCTCGAGATCACGCTCGAGGACGCCGCGACCGGCAAGGACGAAAAGCTCCGCATCCCGCGGCTTGAAAAGTGCGATGAATGTGCCGGCAGCGGTGTCGAAAAGGGAACTCAGCCCGAAACGTGCGTCACCTGCGGCGGTGCGGGTCAGACGCGCTACCAGCAGGGATTTTTCAGCGTTATGCGCACGTGTCCGAACTGTTCGGGCAGCGGCCGGATCATCAAAACCCCATGTAAAGGATGCCGCGGCAAGGGGCGTGTCGAACGCGAAAAGTCGATCGAACTCAAGATACCGGCCGGCGTCGAAACTGGCTCGCGCCTGCGGATCGCGGGCGAGGGCGAGGCAGGTGTGAACGGCGGGCCGTCGGGCGACCTTTTTGTCGTCCTGCACGTCAAAGAACACGAGCGGTTTGAACGTCAGGGAGCGAACCTGTATTCGGCGGTGCCCATCACGTTTGCCCAGGCGGCACTCGGTGCCGAGATCAAGGTGCCGACGCTCGACGGCGAGGAGGAACTGAAGGTGCCCGCCGGAACGCAGACCGGAACGGTCTTCAGGCTGAAGTCCCACGGAATGCCGGCTCTCGGCGGCCGCGGAAAAGGCGACCTTTTCGTTGCCGTTACGCTCATCACGCCAAAATCACTGACCAAGGAACAGCGCAAACTGCTGGAACAACTCGCCGAGATCGAGGACGTCGATTTTCACGACGAGTCGTTCATGGACAAGGTCAGGAATATCTTTGGTTGATCTGACGGACAACTTACTCAAAAGAAAAAGGCCCGCCAGGGCCTTTTTCTTTTCGTTGATGCGAGCGAGTCTATGGATTGAGCAGCACCAGCAGGCGGTCGGCCCAGTCGGAGCGGGCGTTTTTCAGGATCTCGTACTGGACCTGTGCCATGTCGCGGTTGCCGGTCTTGAGATATGCCCGGCCGAGATTGAAACGGGCTTTTTGATAGTCGGGATTGTAACCGAGGGCACTGTTGAGTGCCTCGACGCACTCGTCGATCTTGCCGAGTTCGTAATAGACCTCGCCCAGATAGTTGTATGTCTTGGCGTCGGGCCGATAGATCTTCAACTGTTCAAATGCGGCCGCGGCCTCGGCGTTTCGACGCAGTTTAGCGAGAGCGGCACCGAGGCGTTCGATAGCGTTGATGTGGTCGATCTTGATAGCGATCGCCCGTCGGTAAGCGAGGATCTCCTCGTCGGTGCGGCTCAGTTTGGCCAGTGTCAGGCCGAGCGAATACTGGATCTCAGGGTCATTCTCATCAAAACGTGCCGCCTGCCGATAGGCGTCGACGGCCTCCTTGAACTGCCCGAGAGCGTAGCTCGACGCTCCGATATTCACATAGGTCGCTGACCACTCGGGACGCAGTTTTGCCGCCTGCCGCGACGCCCGCAGAGCGTCGGTGTGCCGCCCGAGCACGCCGTAACAGTATCCGGCCTGATACCACGCCTCGGCATAGTTAGGATCGGTCTCGACCGCCTTCTCGAAATATGCCGCCGCCCGCGTGTAATCGTCCCGCGACAGTTGAGCGAGGCCCTGCGAGTACAGGCGCTCGGCAGCCGAGCGTTTGTTTCGCTGGGTTTCGGAGGCGAGCGACGAAAACGTCTGAACGTCGGTGATCTTGAGCTGGGATATTCGCTCCGAGGGCACGGCAAAATTCAGATTCTGGCCCTCGGCCGCCTGCAGTGTCGCGACGCCGATGACCTGGCCCGCCATGTTTACGACCGGCGAACCCGACGAGCCCGGCGAGATCGACGCCGTTATCTGGATGATCCTGCCGTAGCCCGAGATCTCGCGCACCGCCGAGACGATGCCGTTTGAAACGCTGCCCTCGAGGCCGTAGGGGTTGCCGATAACGACGATCGACTCGCCCTCCTGCGGCACTGTCCGGACTATCGGCAGCGGTATCGCCTGGCCGCGCGGCACATCGACCTGCAGCAGGGCGAGATCGCCCTCGCCGTCGATCGCCAGGACGCCGCGAACCGGATATTTCTTGCCGTCAAGCAGGTGTATCTCGACGCGGGCGGCCCGCTCGATAACGTGCCGGTTGGTGATGACGCGGTCGGCGGCGATGAAGAAACCGCTGCCGCGGGCGAGGGTATTGTCCCTGGCGTCAAAGGTCTCGATGGCGACGGCGGACGGCTTGATGCGCTTGACCAGTTCGGGCAAAAAATCCTGCGCCCGTGCGGTGCCGCACAACCCGGCGGCGAGCATAAATACCAAAAACACCGATATGTAAGCGAACCTTGTCATCCGTATGGCCGAGTGTCGATTATATGTTCTTTCGCGTGCGGCAACAAAGTTTTTTGCAAAAAAAGACGCGAGCCCGCAAAAGGCCCGCGTCCGTTCAGTGTGGAAGACGCCGGTTATTTGATGATGCCGTTGCCGTCGAGAGCGGTATAAACGTCGTTCGAATAGAGGCCGAGCCATTTATCGGTGTTCGGCGTTTTGAACAACTGGTCGTACACCTGAGCGTTGAGCGACTCGAGCTCGACGCCGCGGCTGCGATTGAGCCACTCGTAGAGTTTGGTGTGGAAGATAAAATCGTTTCGCGTACTGTCGAGAGCCACAAAGTTCTCAACCTTGGCGAACATCGACTTGAACTCGGCCTCGGTCAGCCCGGTCCTTGCGTTCTGACGGCGGATGAACGCCACGCTGTTGCTGTCGATCGCCGCCGAAGGCGCGTAAACGGCGGCCAGCTTGCCCCAGTCGTCAAACTTGATCGACGGTTCGAATTTGGCGAAATCGTCGTAAACGCGAAGGATCGAATACTCGTCGACGACCACCATCTTGGCCACGGCCATCGGGGCCGCGAGGATCGCCAACGTGCCGGAACGCGTTTCGGTCATCTCGACGCCGGCCTTGGCGATCGCGGCGTCGCGCTCACGCTTGATCTTTGCAAAATTGTCGGCGCGATATTTGAGCAGTGCCGTCATTCTGGCCTTGGCGTCCATCGCGGCGATCGACCGGACCAACTCGTTTGCCCGCGTCAGATAGCTCAGGAACATCTCGGGCGTGTAAAGCCCGGGAAGGGCGTCGATGACGTCGCCATTCTTATCGAGGATGTAATGGATGCTGTTACCGGTGATGGTGCGTTCGATCTTGCGGCCGTCGCCGAAATCGATCGTGATTCGCGGTGCCGGGCGAACCGACTGCCAATGGAGGACGTAATTTTCGCGAAGGTACTTTGAGATCGCCGCGTTCGGATAGAGTATCGCCCGGAAAAGGCGGCTGTTGGCGCACGAAAACTCTTCGTTAAGGTTGCCGAGTAGGCGAAGGCTGAGTATCGGCTTGTTTTGCCGTGCGGCCTCGCCCTTGGCGGCGTTGAGATCGGTGTACCAGTAGAGCTGAGCGGCGTATTCGTCCTTTTGCATCCCGACGGTGTCGATTGCGTTCGCCACACGCAGCCATTCGGGTGTTGCCTCACCCGTCCTGGCAAATCGTTCGATCTCGGCGCGGTATCTCACGAACAAGGCGTCGAGTCCGGTGCGGCCCATCGCACGAAGCCCTTTGATAGCGGCAGCGGCCTCGTCATGGTCCGATGCGACGGCCGATTCGACCAGCTCATTGGCGGTCGGTCCCGCGGCAAGGGCCGAAAGCGAGGCCCCGAGCAAAAGCAGCGTTACCATCAGTGCAGATCTAATTTTCATGGTCATCCTCCAGTGGTATTTTGAGTAAGAACGGCCGGAAAGTGAGTTCTTGCACACAAATTGAGCGACGGCGGCAAATTCGCGGCCCGCACGCGGCACCAGTTTTACGGCGGGTCGATAACACGGTAGAATTTCCCTTAAAGCCAAAATAAAAACTATGAAGATCGCGATAGCGGCAGATCATGCCGGATTTGAGGGAAAAGAGTTGATCAAGCAAACGCTCGACGAGATCGGCGTCGAGTACGACGACATGGGAACGTACTCGGCCGAATCGGTCGATTATCCGGATTACGCCCGCAAGGTCGCCGAGGCCGTCGCCCGCGGTGATTATGAGCAGGGCGTGCTGGTTTGCGGTTCGGGGACCGGCATGGCGATCTCGGCGAACAAGGTCCGCGGCATCCGGGCGGCCGTCGCCTGGAACGCCGAGACCGCACGGCTCGCCCGACAGCACAACAACGCCAACATTCTCGCGGTCGGAGCCCGTACCTCGCCGGAAGGGACGATCCCGGACATCGTCAAGGCATGGTTCGACGCGGATTTTGAGGGTGGACGGCACGCCGGACGCGTGGATAAGATAACGCAGATCGAAAAGGACGACCTTTGTTAGTTATGCCGAAAATAATAGCTATTGCAGGCAGTTACCGCGAACATTCGTATAACAAACGCGTTCTCGCGGTCGCCGCCGAAGGTGCCCGCAAGGCCGGGGCCGAGGTCACGGTGCTCGACCTCCGCGAATATCCGCTGCCGATATTCTGCGCTGACGGTATCGAGAACGGCGAGTTCGACGACAACGCCCTTAAACTGCAGGAGAACATGGCCGGGCACGACGGCTTTTTGATCGCCTCGCCCGAGTACAACGGCTCGATCCCGGGCGGGCTGAAGAATATGCTCGATTGGATATCGCGGGCGAACGATAAATTTAAGATGTACGAACCCGTCAAGGGCAAGACCGCCGCATTGATCACCGCTTCGCCGGGGCAGTTTGGCGGGCTGCGGTGCATGGCGCATCTGCGGGGCGTCCTGACAGTACTCGGGTTGCACGTGCTGCCGATGGAGGTCGCGGTGCCGTTCGTCGGGCAAAAATTTGACGGCGACGGCTCAGAGATGACCGACGAGAAAATGAAACACGTCCTCGAAAGCCTCGGCTCGCAGCTTGTATCGAGAACAAGCTAACGGCACGATCAGCCGCCGTGAGCGGCTTTTGCGCGTTCGGCGAGTTCCTCGGGCGTCAAGTCTTCTTTGTGCGTGGCAAATCCCCAGAGGTGCCCGAACGGATCGCGAAAATGCCCCGAACGGTCACCGTAGAATTGGTCCGCGACCGGCTTTAGCACCTCGAGGCCCTCGGCGACGGCGTTTTCGGTAAACGAATCGACGTCTTCGACGTAAACATAGAGACTGACCGGCGAACCGCCGACCGTCTCGGGGCTGTTGGCCATCGGCGGAAATTCGTCGGCGAGCATGAATATCGCTTTGCCGATCCTCATCTCGGCGTGGCCGATCATACCGCCGCCGCCGATGCGGTACAGTTCGACCGCTCCGAATGCACGTTTGTAAAAATCCATCGCCGCCTCGGCGTTTCGACAGATGAGATAGGGAGTGATGCCCTCGTAACCGTCAGGGATCGGTTTTACGCTCATAGTATTTGCTCCTAATTTCGCAATTAAATTATCGTGTTTGATATTATACTTCTGCCGTCAAGCCCGTTTTGGAAATCAGCAAAAAGATGATCGACCTCCGCAGCGATACCGTTACAAGGCCCTCTCAGGCGATGCGTGCCGCGATGGCGGCCGCCGAGGTCGGCGACGACGTCTACGGCGAAGACCCGACCGTCAACCGCCTGCAAGAGCTCTCAGCCGAGATATTTGAAAAAGACGCGGCGCTTTTTGTCCCGAGCGGTACGATGGGCAACCAGATCGCGGTCAAGGTGCATACAATACCCGGTCAGGAGATCGTGATCGAAGAGCGCGGACACATCCTGAACTACGAACTCGGCGCCTCGGCGATTTTCGCCGGAGTGACGATACGACCGGTCCGCAGTGCCGACGGTTCGGGAATCCTAACGTGGCCCGAGGTCGCCGCGGTACTCAGCACCGACGGCATTTACGACCACACGCAGACCGGGCTGCTGTGCCTCGAGAATACGCACAATCTGGCCGGCGGTACCGTCATGTCGGCAGAGCACTGCGCCGAGCTTTGCGATAACACGCATTCGGCCGGGATCGCGGTCCATATGGACGGGGCAAGGATCTTCAACGCCGCCGTCGCCTCCGGCAGGTCCGTTGCCGAGTTGACGCGTCATTGCGATTCGGTGCAGTTTTGCTTGTCGAAGGGGCTGGGTGCTCCCGTCGGTTCTGTTTTGGTCGGCTCGAAGGAGTTTATTGACGAAGCCCGCATCTGGCGAAAGCGGTTCGGCGGCGGCATGCGGCAGGCCGGCATTTTGGCCGCGGCGGGCCTCGTCGCACTCGAAGAATCGCCCAAACGCCTGCACGAAGATCACGACAACGCAAGGCGCCTCGCCGAGGGCATCGCCCAAATTCCGGGTATCGCGATCGATGCCAAAACCGTCGAGACAAATATCGTCATATTCGACATCTCAGGAACCGGCAAGTCCGCCGCTGAGATCGTCGGCAGACTAAAGGATAACGGTGTTTTGGCGATCGGGTTTGGCAGCAATATCAGGTTCGTGACGCATTTGGACGTGTCTCAAGACGAAATAGAGACGGTAATCGCGGCTCTGGGCTCAGCACTGTGATGAGGACCCTGCCCGCGTACTTACGAGGATCGCAGATAATACATGGGCCCGGTTCGAGTCGGCGGCTTCGCTGCCTAAAAAAAGATCCTTGTAATTGTATATCGCATACATATACAATATTGCTGAGAAGATGATGGGCGATCTACCTGATTTTCATGGATTCCAGTGGGACAAAGGAAATTCGTGCAAAAATCTGGTCAAGCATGATGTGTCGGACGGAGAATGCGAAGAGATCTTTTTTAATGAGCCGATAATGTTTCTCCATGACGTGAAACATTCGGGCGTCGAAAACCGCTTCGCTGCATTTGGCGTAACAAATTCCGGCCGTTTGCTCACGGTGGTATTTACCGGTCGAGAAAAGCTTATCAGAGTCATCTCGGCACGCGATATGAACCGAAAGGAAAGGGGGTTTTACAAAAAGTATGAAAAAGATCCCAAAGTTTAAGAACGAAGATGAGGAGCGTGATTTCTGGTCGTCGAATTCGCCTTTGGACTTTTTTGACGTAAACGAGGCCAGACGTGAGGTCCTGCCCAACCTGAAACCGTCGTTAAAGTCGATCTCGATCAGGTTGCCCGAGGGTATGATCGGAACGCTGAAGACCATCGCTAACAGCTATGATGTGCCTTACCAGAGCCTCATAAAGATGCTGCTCGCCCGAGGCATTGAGAACGAACGCCGCAAGGTGAAGGCTTAAGAACGAAGTTTGATCTTCAGCACATTGGCCGACACTTAAATGCCAATCGTGTCTTGGTTTGGCTACAGGGGCTTGGGCGAGGCCGATACCGCTCGCGGCGAACGTAAAATCACTCATCGGCAAGTCATATCAAAAGGTTTTTGCTAAACTAGCATCCGAGATCAAAATGAGCTTGCAGTCCATACATTGGCCGGGCTCCGACCTCGGCAAATGCCGGCTGAAGCCGGAACTCAAAACTGATGATCATTGCTATTGACGGGCCCAGCGGAGCGGGTAAATCTACGCTCGGCAAGATGCTTGCCAAAAAACTGAATCTGCTTTACCTCGACACCGGCGCGATGTACCGCGCCGTTGCCCTGGCCGTTACACGGGCCAATGTGCCTTTGCGTGACATCGATCGAATTGCCGAGATCGCCGAAACGGCCGACATCGACCTAGTTGGTGAGCCGGATGCGATGAAAGTAATGTTAGACGGCGAAGATGTGTCGGTTGAGATACGTACACTCAGTGCCGCTCAGGCTGCATCGCAGGTTTCGACGATATCCGAGGTCCGCCGGATCATGGTCGAACACCAGCGTGCGATCGGCGAGGCTGCCCCGAATGGATGCGTGCTCGAGGGGCGGGATATCGGCAGCGTTGTTTTTCCAAAGGCGGATATCAAGTTCTTTCTGACGGCAAAGCCCGAAGCACGGGCCCGCCGCCGTTATATGGAAGACCAGGCCAAGGGCCGCATTTCGTCCTATGAAAACACGCTCGCTGAGATCAACGAACGTGATGAGCGCGACGTTTCACGCGAGGATTCGCCGCTGACGATCGCTGACGACGCCGTGGTTATCGACACGAGCGAGTTGGACCTCAGCGAGGTCTTTGAGCAGATGCTTGCCAAGATCGACGAAAAATACCCATCGGCCGGATAATGGTTGACTAGATCGCGGGCAAAAGTTAACATTAAAAGTTGCTCGGACTTATGCTCCCGTAGCTCAGTTGGATAGAGCAACAGCCTTCTAAGCTGTGGGTCGCACGTTCAAGTCGTGCCGGGGGTAAAACCTTCATTGAAATTTCGAACGTCCACCTCTCGTTCGATCAAAGTTTGTGGCGGCTATAGTTCAGCGGTTAGAGCGCCTGATTGTGGTTCAGGATGTCGAGGGTTCGAATCCCTCTAGCCGCCCCACTTACTATTTTTACATTTCGACTCCCTCCAAAAAAAATTGTAATTTTTGCCATTGCGGACTTATAATTTGGTATTAAATCCCGTTTTCCGGACACTGTAATATATGGACCGAAGATCGACATCGATATTGTCAATGGTCTCGACGGCCGCGGCCGTCATTTTGGCGTTTGCGGCGGTCAGTTTCGCCCAGAGTTTCAAGCTGGGTTCATACGTGCCGGACGAATTGCTGGTGCGGTTTACCGTCGCCGCTGACAATTTTGCCGCCAAACGGGCGATGCGTTCGGCGGGCGTCGAGTCAGCCGAAAAGCTCGGCAACACCGAGTGGCACAAGATCAAACTGACACCGGGCGTGATGGCCGAATCGGCCATGAAAGAACTGAGCCGGTCGGATGCGATCGCGGCCGTTCAGCCGAATTTTTATTATCGTTTGCTCGCAACGCCCAATGACGCGCAATTTGCAAACTCGGGCCTCTACGGGCTGACCAAGATCTCGGCTCCGTCGGCGTGGGACCTTTCGACGGGAAGTTCGGCGGTCGTTGTCGCCGATATCGATACGGGCCTGAAATATACTCACGAGGACATCGTCAGCAACGCCTGGGTCAATCCGGGCGAGATCGCCGGCAACGGCGTCGATGATGACGCCAACGGATTTGTCGACGACATTTACGGAGCAGATTTTTACTATAACGACAGCAACCCCGCCGACGAGCACGGCCACGGCACGCACACGGCCGGAACGATCGGCGCCGCAGGGAACAACTTTTTGGGCGTCGCCGGCGTTAACTGGACGGTCAAGATAATGGCCATCAAGATCTATGACAGCGACGGTTACGGCACGACCTCGGCGATGCTTGTAAACGCCTACAGTTACGTCAAGATGATGAAGGATCGCGGCATAAACATTCGCGTGACCAATAATTCGTACGGCGGCTGTGATGAGGCGTGCGGCTACGATCAGGCGACCAAGGACGGCATCGACGCTCTCGGCAATGCCGGTATTCTGAACGTTTTTGCAGCCGGTAACGATAACAGCAACAATGACGCAGTTCCGTCGTATCCGGTCAGCTATACTTCGCCAAGTATTCTGGGTGTTGCGTCGTCAACGAATACCGACACGCGTTCGAGCTTTTCTAATTACGGGCTGCAGACCGTTGATCTCGCCGCACCGGGTTCGGTGATCTACAGCACGATCTGGACGACAAATTCGAGCTACGGGAACATGAGCGGCACCTCGATGGCGACGCCGCACGTCGCGGGAGCGGCAGCTCTGCTGTCGGCATACAATCCGGCGTTGTCCGTACCGTCGCTCAAGGCGACATTGATGAACAGCGTCGACGTTTTGTCAGGCTGGTCGACATTCGTCAAGACCGGCGGCCGCCTTAACGTCGACCGTGCACTCCGTAATCAGACGGTGTGCAATTTTACCGTCGGAGGCGGTTCGATGACCGTTCCGACCAAGGGCGGATACTTCACGGTAAATGTCACGCCCGGAACAAATTGCGATTACACGGTCAAGAGCAATTCGCCGTGGATCAAGGTCACATCCGGCACCGAACTTTCCGGGAACGGGTCGGTGACGTTTCACGTCCGTTTGAATCCGTCGATCAGCCGAACGGGAAGTATCTCGATCGGCGGTCAGGCTCTGACGATAGTTCAGAAGCGAAATTAGCGGATAATTTGTTTTTTGCATTTCCAACTTTCGGCCGGCCGGATGCGTCTAAGCCTAAGAACAGTTAGAAATGCGTTGAAAATAAAGGCGTTTTGGGCCCGATGCGTAACGATACTTTGTGTTGCGCAGATCGGCCCTCAGGTAGTACAATCATTGGACTGGTCATTTTGCACATCTGGCCTGATCCGCCGTATTAATTTTTGGAAAGGTAGACGATAATGAATAGATTTTTCGCCGTGAGCCGCAAGTTTGCCACCTTGGCAGCAGTTGTGACATTGTTGGCCGTTTCGGCTTTTTCTCAAGCCAGCTTGCGCAAGGCTCTGGATAATGACGGTGACGGCAAGGCCGATTACACGGTCTTCAGGCCCTCGAACAACGTTTGGTACATCAACCGCAGCAACGGCGGATTTTCGATCCAGCAGTTTGGCCTCGCCAACGAGGACTACACCGCACCGGGCGATTTTGACGGCGACGGCAAGGGTGACCTGTCGGTCTGGCGCGACACCAACGGCGTTTGGTACCGCCTGAACAGCTCGAACGGCACGTTTGTCGCTCAGGCATTCGGCTCGACCGGCGATGAACCGATCGCCCGCGATTTCGACGGCGACGGCAAGACCGATCTGGCGGTGGTTCGCCGCTCGAACGGAGCGATGATCTGGTACGTCCTCCGCAGCACGGACGGCGGATTTCAGGCTTCGCAGTTCGGCCTCTCGACCGACTATACGGCACCGGGCGACTATGACGGCGACGGAAAGTTTGACCTTGCGGTCCAGCGTCCGGGAGCAACGGCGGCAGCTCAGGCGACGTTTTACGTTCTCCGCAGCGGCGACGGCGGCCTGACGGTAGCAAACTGGGGACTCAGCAACGACCTTGTCGTTCCGGGCGACTATGACGGTGACGGCAAGACCGACCTGGCGGTCGTTCGCGAAGGTGCGACACCGACGGCGAACCTGATCTGGTACGTCCTGCGCAGTTCGAACGGTTCGTTCATCGCCACCAGCTTCGGGCTTACGGGCTCGGACCTGAGTGCACAGAATGACTACGACGGCGACGGCAAATGCGATATTGCGATCTGGCGCGACACGACGGGCGTTTTCTATGCCCTGACGAGCTCGAGCAATTTCCAGAACGCTATCCAGGCACAATGGGGTGCCAGCAACGATTTCCCGGTCGCGGGCTACGACACACACTAGTTTTAGACGATACGTCTACGGCGTAATGGTTGAAGGCCGAAAGCCTTCAACCATTTTTATTTATGCCGGTGATTTGCAATAATCTTGACGTCACCAATGGCCAACATCACGGAAACAATCAAAACGGTCTTTCCGGCCACCAAAGTCGCGATAATCGGCGATATCGTGGCGGACCAATACCTCAACGGCACGATCTCAAGGGTATCGCGTGAGGCACCGGTCTTTATCCTCAGGCATGATCAAACCACGACGCTGCCCGGTGCGGCGGCCAATGCCGCGGCGAACGTCGCTTCGCTCGGTGCACGGGCCTGCATAGTCGGTGTCATCGGCGCTGACGCGAACGGCAAACTGCTGCTCGAGCGGATGACGGAGATCGGCGTCGATGTCGCCAGTGTGGTCGAGGACGACGCGGCCTCGACGACGACAAAGGTCAGGATACTGGCCGGCCAGCAGCACGCCGCACGTCAGCAGGTGATCCGCGTTGATTACGAGAACGGAGCTCCGTACGCCGCCCAAACGCGCCAAAAAGTGATCGACAACGCCGTCGCCGCCGTGCGGTCGGCCGACGCCGTTATTTTCTCGGACTACAACTACGGTGCCGCTGACACAGAGATCTTTGAGGCGGTCCGAACGGCCGCCGCCGAACGCGGGATACCGCTTCTTGTCGATTCGCGATTCAGGCTGCAGGATTTTCGCGGAGCGTCGTCCGCGACGCCCAATCAGGATGAGGTCGAACAGATTCTCGGGCCCGGTTTCGGCGACGCCGACTGCGACCGGCTTCGGGACGAACTCGGTCTCGAAAGTTTGCTGGTGACCAACGGTAACAAAGGGATGACGCTGATCGAACGCGGCCGTCAGCCGCAGCATATCGACGCCGTCGGTTCGGACCAGGCGGTCGATGTGACCGGAGCGGGCGACACCGTGATCGCCGCGTACGCACTCGGCCTCGCCTCGGGGTTGAGCTATTTTGACGCCGCCAAGCTCGCCAACCACGCGGGTGGGATCGTAGTGATGAAAAAAGGGACCGCCGCCGTGGCTCCCGAGGAATTGATCGCCTCGATCAACTCGATCGCGGCTGACGATATTTTATCGAGTAATGCCTAACGAATCGCCGGTCGTCGATCGCAGCACACTTATCAAAGTCGTCGAAGGGCTCCGCCGCGAGGGCAAGACCATCGTCCTCGCGAACGGTTGTTTTGACCTGTTCCATGTCGGCCACGTGCGGTATCTGCGCGGTGCGGCCGAACTCGGCGACGTTCTGGTCGTGGGGATCAACTCCGATCGGCAAACGTCGATGCTCAAGGGGCCCGGACGGCCGTTCGTCCCCGAGGGCGAGCGGGCCGAGATCGTCGGTGCGGTCAAGGGCGTCGACCTGGTAACGATCTTTGACGAGCCGACGGTCACCGAGCTTATCGAGGCGATCCGGCCGGACATTCATGCAAAGGGTACCGACTACACCGTGGACAGCGTGCCGGAGCGCGAGATCGTCCGCTCGTACGGCGGCAGGGTGGCGATCGTCGGCGACCCGAAGGACCATTCGTCCACCGAACTGATCAATACCGTCAAGACCGCTGACAAGTAACGCCCGGGCCGCCGGGCGGCAAACGCGAATCAGATGTGGCATGCGCGAACCAAGGATGAGCTGATCATCGAAGTATGGGAAAAGCTTGATTGCGAGAGTGTCGGTGCGGCCGAGATCGAGGCGATCGAGACAGCCGTCGCGGCTGAGTACGGACAGGCGGCGGTAGATTCGCCGATGATCATCGCCCGGCTGCTTGCCGACGAAGGGGCTGAACTGCGGCACCCCGAGATAATGCGGCTGTTCGTCGAGCGGGCGTCCGATCGGCCGTATGACGCGGCGTTTCGCAATCTGATGGATACCGAGAGCCTTCGCGGCGCATTGCGATCCATTAGGGAGCTTAACAATCTGCGGCAAAAGTACGCCGCCGACAACGACCGCGAGGGAATTCGGCTGGCGAGGCAAACCGCTCTCGACGCAAAACGCAAACTCAAAGCTGTCATCGACGACGCGCGTACCGAGGGGCTAAAACGCAGCGTAAGCATCGAGATCGCCGAGTGGCTTTCAGTCTGGCTGCAGACGCCCGACCTGTTCAATGATTGGGTCGAACTCCGTCAGCGGTCGGCCGGCTTTCGTGAGACATTCGGCCACATACAAAGTACCGAAGACGAATAATGCGACGATTCTATTCACCGCCCGAGACATTTACCGGCCAGGCAGTAACGCTCGGTGCCGACGAAGCGCATCATATGCGCGATGTTGTGCGACAGCGTCCTGGCGACGAGGTGTCGGTCTTTGACGGTGAGGGCCGTGAATTCGTCTGTGTGATCCGCAATATCGCGCGGTCGTCCGCCGAGCTTGAGATCGTCCGCGAGGTCGAGCCGAGATCGCCCGAATCGCCGGCCCGCATCACGCTTGCCGCCGCGATGCTCAAGGCCGATAAATTTGAGTTGGTGATCCAAAAGGCCGTCGAACTTGGCGTCGCCGAACTGGTGCCGCTGATCACAGACCGCTGCGAGGCGAACACGAAACATGCCGAAAAGCGAATGGTGCGGTGGCAGCGGATAATCCTGGACGCCTCAAAGCAGTGCGGCCGTGCGACCCTGATGAAGATCGGCGAACCCGTCAAATTTCAGACGATGCTCGCCGCCGGCGACAATACTGAAACGGTGCTATTTGCAGAGCGAGACGGCGAGCGGTTGGGTGACGGAGGCCGTAATGTGATACGAACGGTCGTCATCGGGCCCGAAGGCGGCTGGAGCGACGCTGAGATCGACGCCGCACGGGCAACGGGCTGCCGGATAATAACGCTCGGCGGCCGTATACTGCGGGCCGAAACGGCCGCGATCGCTATCACCGCGATCGTTCAGAATCTATTCGGAGATATCAATTAGGCTCAGGAGCCTTGGCCCGCGGCCGGTAAAATGCGTCGCCCCGCTGGGTCAATTTAGCCCTCTCGGCCAGCGAGCGAAGGACCGAATCGAGCAGGTCCTTGCTCTCGAGTTTAAAGTTGACCACGCCCTTGACGTCAATGTCAGGATCCTCACACTGGATGATCAGGTAGCTGCGTTTTTCCTTGATAAAGCCGGCGAGCGACGCGCCGGGCAGCGGCAGATTCTTGAGCACGTTACCGGTCGTCGAGGTCACCGATTGTGACTGCGGATAGATGACCAGGAGCGCGTCGTACGGAATTCCAAAGAGCTCTTTCTGTTCCTTTCCAAAAAATACCAGCCGGTCGTTGGCGTCATCAAACTTGAGCGTGCCCATCTGTTTGTCATTAAATCCAAACAGACCGCCCTCATATTTAGCCCCGAACGACTCGGGCGCCGGTGCTGCCTTGGCGGTCGTCGTCGAACTGCCGATCGGCCTCGGCTGAGCCTGGGCCGAAACGGCGCAAACAGCGATAAGGACGGCGAAAAGTGCGAAATATCTCATTGTTGAATAAACCTCTCGAAAGCTGATCCGTTGACGGATCGGGGGTATTTCCTTAATAGACGCTTGCCGTGGCGAAATGGTTGTTATTTTGCGGCGGTCATTTTTCGGTTGCGCAGGTGCGTAGCGATACGCTCTTCGGCAATTGCCACATACTCAGCCGAAATTTCGGAGCCGATCCAGCGGCGCTCATTGAGCATCGCGGCCTTGGCGGTCGTCCCGCTGCCCATAAAACAGTCGTAAACGAGGTCGCCGGCGTCGGTCCAGGTCAGTATCTGGTCCACGGCCAGTTGTTCGGGAAATATCGCCGGATGTTTAAAGGCGATCTTGTCCTTCGAACTCGATGTCCCGACATTGTAATAGAAGATGTTGTTGACCTTTCGCTCCTTTGGAGCGATGTGGTTGTGGGCAAGGTCGTTGCGGCCGACCTTTGTGATACGAAACGACTTGAAAGCCTTTTCCTGCTTGATGACCTGCATTATAGGGTTGAACTTTGCCGGCTGCCCTTTGCTGAAGCAGAACATATACTCGAACGCCTGTCGGTACCGCTTGCCGCAATCGCTCGGGATCGGATTATTCTTGGCGTAGATCATCGTATCGTGGACACGAAAACCGGCGTCCTGGAACGTGATCGCGTGACGAAAACTCGAGAGCGTCTCGTTGCCGCCGACGGTGCGGTCGCCGACGACCCAGATCACGACACCGCCCGGCTTGGTCTTGGCGAAAAGCCCGGCGGCGATCTCCTCGACCGGAAAATGATATCCGTTATAATCGCGAAGGTCATCGTACGGCGGACTGGTGATCGTCATGTCAAGCCAGTCGTCCGGCATACGGGCGAGCGTCTCGATGCAATTTTCCTGGTAGATCTTGCCGATCTCGATACTCATAGGGGCCATTTGGACAGAAAATCGCCGATGTACTGGTTAGCGTCCTTTTCCGCTTCAAACTCGAGGAATTCGCGAAATTGCTCTAGTTCGTTAAAGTAATCTTCTTCGCCAAGCTTGCCGCAAAAATAGGCGACGCGCAGCCAGACCAGATATGTGTTCAACGTGTCGATCCGGTTGTACTCGACGATCCTGGTGATGTCGCGTTCGAGCCAGAGATCGGTCACCTGATCGCCCTTGACGTCGATCTTGCCGGGATAGCCGCACAGCTTGGCAAGTTCGTCGAGCCGCGGCGACATACCGCCGCGATTTGAGAATTTGGTCAGGAGGTCGAGATGTGCCTCGCTGTTGCGCGAATCAAAATAGTCCTCGCCCTCCCACGGCTTATTCGGCCGCTGGTTGAACGCGGGAGCGGTGATCTCGTTGATGATGCCGCGTTGGATCAGGACCTGCAGGTCGGACTCGCTGGAATTAAAGCCGACGAGCTGCGGCCGGCGTTCACCGATAATATACAAAAAGCGGTCAATGATCGCGGCTTCGTCAACGTCATCTGTTTCGAGCGGCAGCTTTGGCAGCGAATTGAGTGAAAATTCGATGGTCCGCTCGCCGTTTCGATAGACCGACTTTCGCGAAAGGAACGCGATCGAGACCACCCGCGAAAACATGTACTTAAGGAATGGTCGAGGGTTCTTCTCGGCGTCGTACTGCGGCGAATGCTCCCACAGATGCTGCATCGCCTCGATCTCGGTCGTATCGTCCGGAAGGTCAAACAGCCGCCGCGACCCGGCCGCGTCGGGTACCCATTCGAGGTCGTAGAAAAGTGCGAGGTCGTGGATCGGCGATTTCAGCATCGGAGAAACCAAAAAAACGTGCGCCTGAAAAAAATCAATGTTTGCTTGTGCTTAGGCGAATTGAACAGCTGAATTCTAGCATAGGAAAATCGATTGAGAAAACGGTGCCGCGCATTCGAACGTCATCGCCGGCGACGATGCGCTCAGCGGCATTCAGCCGTTTTACGCGACGGTCCCTCGATCGTACAGGGCGACCCGCTGTTCATACGCCTGCCGCACTATTCGTACGTCCTCGAGGAATAACGGAAGTTCCTCGAGCCGCAGTGCCTGCGGGCCGTCGACGAGAGCCTTGCTCGGGTCAGGATGAAAATCGACAAGCACCATATTTGCACCGGCGATGACGCCCTGAGCGGTGATGTGCATGATGTCGAGTATCCGGTCCGAACTTCGGAAGCGGCCGCCGACCGAATGCGACGGATCGATGCAAACCGGCATTCGGGTCAGGCTCTTGACGACCGGGACGTGGGCAAAATCGACCAGGTTTCGGTGCGGGTCACCGATGTTGGTCTTCATACCGCGAAGTCCGAAGATGACTTTTTGGTTGCCCTCGCTCGCCAGATACTCGGCCGCGTGGAGCGATTCGTCCAGCGTGATGCCGAATCCGCGTTTGAGCAGGACCGGAAACTCCTGCTGGCGGCCGACGCTCTTGAGCAGCTCAAAATTCTGCGTGTTGCGGGTCCCGATCTGCAGCATTACGCCGGTCGGCGAGCCGGTCGAATTCAGAGCGGCACTGATCTCGTCGACGTGCGACTCGTGCGTGACCTCCATGGCGATCACCTTGATACCGTATTTTCCGGCCAGATCGAAAACGTAGGGCAGGCAATTGGCCCCGTGACCCTGAAACGAGTACGGACTGGTCCGCGGCTTATAGGCACCCATCCGCGTGCAGGTCTGACCGTTTTCCTGCAGGGCTCGCATCATCGTCTCGACGCTCTCAGCCGAGTCAACGGCGCACAGGCCGGCGAAAACATTCAGATTTTCCTGACTAAACGTGACGCCATTGTACGTGAAGTGATTGGGGCGGCTGTCGTCCTTATGCCGGCCGAGAACGCGATAGACCTCGGACACGCGTATGACATGTTCGACGCCGGGAAAACTCTTGATCTCGTCGATCGACAATGCGGCGGTGTTGCCGATCAGATACAGCTCGGTCAAAAGCTGCTGTTTGCCCTGGATATTGTGGACAAGTATCTCGATGTTTTGAAAATTATTGACGTGCGACTCGATCCGCCGGTATTCGCGGCTGTCGGTATCGACGTTTGGTTTGAGAACGATGATCATAAAAACCTGGCCGCCATTAATGTGCCGGCTCCAACTTTGTTGACGAATATTGTCCCAGTACGCGGACGTCAACGGCAAGGACACGAACCTCGTCGAGAGCACCGGCCATTTCGCCCGGATTTGCCGGAACGAGGACGTCGAGATAGAAATTATATTCCTCGGGCGACTCGCGGATCGGCAGGCTCTCGATCTTGAGCAGGTCGATGCCGCGGCGAACGAACGGCCGCAGTGCCCCATGCAGTGATCCGGGCTGATTCCTGAGCCGCATTACGAGCGATATCTTGGTCCCGGTGCCGGAATCGTCGGCGATCGCTGACAAAAGTGCGAATCGCGTGTAATTTTCGCGGTTGTCCTCGAGGTGCTCAGCGATGATCCGGCCGCCGTAGATCTCGGCCGTTCGCCTGCCGCCGATGCCGGCCCGCGTAATGTCACCGCTCTCGACCGCCCGGCGGACACTGCCGGCAGTATCGTCGGCCGGGACACGCTTTATTCCGGGATGCTCGGCAAAGAACCGCGTACATTGCGCCAGTGCCGCCGGATGCGATTCGACGGTCGTGATACTGTCGATCGTCGCCCCTTCGCAAGCGACGAGGTAATGAGAAACAGGCAGGATGACCTCGGCAACTATGTTGAGCGAACTCTGCAGCAGCAGGTCAACACAACGATGTACAGACCCGATCAGGCTGTTCTCGAGCGGCGTCAGGATGTAGTCGGCCTTGCCGTTCTCGACCGCGGCGAAGAGTTCTTCGAATGTCGGCATCGACACCGTTTCGCTTTCGTCACCCAAAAGGCTGAGCGCCGCCTCCTCGCTAAACGTCCCGCGTTCACCCAGGAACGCGACACGTGCACGCCCGCCGACGATCGCGGCGCGAGGATCGGTTTCGGCGGCATCCGCCAAACTGCGGCCATACGCCGCCTGCTGCAGCCGCAGAGATTCGTCAATTATCCGGCGAAAGATGCTGTCGATGCCCTGTTCGTCAAACGGGCCCGGATTTTCGGCCCGCATCCGCTCGAGCACCTCGCGTTCGCGTACCGGGTCACACAGGGACGTATCGACGATGGTCTTGGCGGCACCGACGCGCAGAGCGATCTCGGCGCGTTTATTCAACAGCCGAAGCAGTTCGCCGTCGATCGCGTCGATCTCGGCCCGCGGATTGTCGATCTTGACCTCACTCATTGATCAGTTGGAATTCGCCCCGATAATATTATCGAAAATTCTAATCTTGAGCAGATTATAACAGAGAGTTATCACATTCAATATAGTATTCCGCGGCGTTTTCAGGCACATTATGCGATCGAAGGCCAAACTTTGGCGAAAATGGGTTAAAATCATTTCCGAACCGTAACGGATCGATCCGCATCAGGAAAAACCGAAAAAACGGCCAAATATGGAAACGGCGACAACGGTAGTCCGCAAAAAGCACTCAAAACTCGGCATCGCCTCGACTGTCGTCGCGATCGGGGTCTGGTTGTATTTCGCGGCGATGTTCGTGCTCGTGTTTTATGTCGACGGATTCTCGGGCTACCTTACGGATCTGTTTGTTCCCGAATCGCGTGGAATGACCGATCTTCGCGGGATGGGAGTCGGCGTGGTGCTGTTTTCGACAATATTCCTGCTTCTGCCGATACTCGGCCACCTGCTCGGGACGATCCTCGGGACGGCCGGCCTTTTCACGACGTCCAGAAATCGCCTTTTCAGCGTGATAGGGGTTGTGCTCAACCTCCTCCCGGCGGCATTGCTGTTCGTATTGTTCCTGATCGGCGGACTTACCCCGGCCGCGTGACCGATCTTACCGCCGGACTGCACCAAAGCGTAAAGTAATACTCGATTTGCTTCACTAACGGCCGGTGAGCCTGCCGCCGGCCTATCGATAAACCCAATACACACAATAAGTTAACGTTCGTGGCACGGTGCTTGCGATTGTATATCGCGAACCGGGTGCAGGACCCGAATTAAACAAGGGAGATGCAATCATATGAAAAAACTACTTACCGCAAGCCTAATGTTGATCGTTCTGACCGTAATGGTGCCGGTCCTTTCGTCGGCCGCCTCCGCTCAGACGCGTTACTACGGTAACGAAGGCCGTTATACGTCAGGTTACAAAAAGCGGAGCATCTATCGGCGGCATCGTAATCTGATCAACATCGCGATCGGAACGGGTGGAGGAGCATTGCTCGGCGGGCTCTTCGGCGGCAAGAAAGGTGCCCTGATCGGGGCCGCAGCCGGAGCAGGCGGTTCGGCACTCTACACCTACAAACTCAAGCCCAAAAAGCGACGCTATCAGGCCGAGTACTACCAGCGATATTGATCACCGATCCGGCGATAATTGAAGAAAGGCCGCAACTCGATCTTGAGCTGCGGCCTTTTTTTGCGTGACGGCAACTGCCTAGTAAACGTAGGTGTTTGCCTGGATCATCGTATCGGCGATCCGCTGGCGTGCCGCGATGGTATTGACGGGCGAGTTGTTCTTGGTAAATCGCTTCAGTGCGACCAGCAAGGTACGGCCTTCGTCGCCCTCGGCGATGGCCGCGATGGTGTTCTTGGCCTTGGCGTCGATCCGCTGGATCGCGTCATTGCAAAAGACGCTCGCCATATCGATGTAGCGGCCGGCGGCCTCCTCACCGTTCTTTTCGGCGTACTTTTTCGCACGCAAAATGGCGGTTTCCATCTGATACGCGTCCATGATGATGTCGGCGCAGTTAACGAGCACTTCCTGCTGTTCGCTGAGGCCCATCATATACTTTTGAGCGGCCGTGCCGAGCGTCATAAGCGCGATCTTCTTGGCGTTTTGCGCCAGTTTGGTCTCGGCCGCGAGCAGGCTCGTGTCCTCGTCAAACGACATCTGCGGATTGAGGATCTCGTCCATGAGGCCCTTGGCGGCCTGCAGCAGCCCGAGTTTGCCCTTCATGGCCCGCTTCATCAACTGGCCGGGAATTAGCATGCGGTTGATCTCGTTCGTTCCCTCAAAGATGCGGTTGATGCGCGAGTCGCGATAGGCACGCTCAGCCGGATAGTCGGCCGAATAGCCGTAACCGCCGTAGATCTGAACCATTTCGTCGACAACGTAATCGAGAGCCTCAGAACACGCGACCTTATTGATCGACGATTCGACGGCATATTCTTCGATCGACTGGAGTTTGGTCGCGCTGTCGGCACCGTCGCCGATCAGGTGGTCTATCATACCGACCGTTCGGTAGGTGATCGACTCGGAAACCCACGTACGGATAGCCATCTCGGCCAATTTATGCTTGATCGCGCCGAATGACGAGATCGGTTTGTTGAACTGATGCCGCTCGTTCGCATAACGGACCGCTTCGTGAATCGCGAGTTTGGCACCGCCGGTGACCGACGCTCCGAGTTTGAAACGGCCGACATTGAGCACGTTGAAGGCGATCTTGGCACCGTCGCCGACGTTGCCGATGAGATTGCCGACCGGGATCTTGCAGTCGGACAGTATGACCGCCGTCGTTGATGACGATTTGATGCCGAGCTTGTGTTCCTCGCCGCCGGGCCGGCAATTTTCGCTGCGGGGAACCAGGAAGCAGGAAAACTTGTCCTTTTCGCCGTCAACCTTGGCAAAAACGAGATACACATCGGCAAAGCCGCCATTGGTGATCCACATCTTTTCGCCGTTCAGCGTCCAGGTCTGGCCGTCATCGCTCAGTTTGGCGACGCACTTGGCACCGAGGGCGTCGGAGCCGGAGCTTGATTCCGTCAGGCAGTATGCCGAAACGGCCTCGCCTGAGATGATCTTCGGTATCCATTCCTGTTTCAGCTCTTCGCTGCCCCAGTAGAGGATCGGAAGCAGGCCGATCGACGTTTGAGCTCCGTAGGTCGAACCAAAACCGCTGCCGCGGCCGACCATTTCGGCGATGATCACACCCGACGTTTGGTCGAGGGCCATGCCGCCGTATTCCTCGGGAATATTGGCACCAAGCAGCCCCAGATCGCCGGCCTTTTTCAAGAGGTCGCGGGCGATCTCCCACGCGTGGTTCTCGAGGGCGTCGAGGTTTGGGACCACCTCGTTGTCGATATATTCGCGGCAGGTATCGCCGATCATGCGATGCTCGTCGGTGAAATCCTCCGGCGTGAACATCTCAGCCGTTGTCGAATCAGCGATCAAAAACTCGCCGCCTTTTACGTATTCTTTTTCCATTTGTGCTTCCATATCATCTCCTGATTTTCAACGCAGAGAACGCAGTGACCGCTGAGAAAAGAGACCGATCTTTTGATTCTCTGCGAGTTTCGCGGTCTCTGCGTCTAATGTTTTTAATCTATCCGCTCGAATATCCCGGCCGCGCCCATGCCGCCGCCGACGCACATCGTGACCATCCCGTAGCGTTTGCCGGTTCGCTTCAGTTCCTGCAGTATGGTCGCCGTCAGCTTGGCTCCGGTGCAGCCTAACGGGTGGCCGAGTGCGACAGCCCCGCCATTGACATTGACCTTGGCCGGATCCATTCCGAGCACCTTCATAACTGACAAGCCCTGCGCGGCAAACGCCTCGTTAAGCTCGAAAAGGTCGATCTGATCCATCGTCAGGCCGGCGAGTTTCAGTGCCTTCGGAATGGCATAGACCGGGCCGATACCCATTTCCTCGGGCAGGCAGCCGGCGGTCGCGAACGAGACAAATCTCGCGAGCGGCTTGAGGCCGAGCTCATTTGCTTTGTCCATCGACATCACGACCGTGGCCGCGGCGCCGTCGGACATCTGCGACGAATTGCCCGCGGTGACGGTGCCCTTGACGTGAAAAACGGGCTTGAGCTTTGCGAGGCCCTCGATCGTCGAATCAAAACGCGGGCCTTCGTCGGTGTCAAAAACGACCTCCTTGCGGCGTACGCGGCCCTTTTCGTCAAACTCATCGACAAACACGTTTAAGGGAACGATCTCGTCCTTGAACTTGCCGGCAGCGATGGCCGCGGCGGCTTTTTGGTGCGAGGTGAGCGAAAACTCATCGGCCTGCTCGCGAGTGATCTCGTATTTGCGGGCAAGGTTCTCAGCCGTCAGGCCCATATTTAGGTAATAGTCGGGATACGTGTCGACGATCGCCGGATTGGGCCGAACGACGTTGCCGCCCATCGGGATCATCGACATCGTCTCAAGGCCGCCGGCGACGATGACGTCGGCACCGCCTGTGCGGATGCGATCAGCGGCGAGAGCGATGGTCTGCAAACCCGACGAGCAATAACGGTTGACCGTCATCGCCGACGTTTCGACCGGCAGGCCGGCCGCGATCATCGCCGTACGAGCGACATTCATCCCCTGCTCCGCCTCAGGGAACGCGCAACCCATAATGACGTCATCGATCAGCGAAGCGTCAACGCCGGCACGGGCGACCGCCTCCTTGATCGCCGCCGCCCCGAGGTCGTCCGGGCGTGTGTTACGCAGCGTACCCTTTGGAGCCTTTCCCACAGCCGTTCGCACGGCCGAAACTATTACCGCATCTTTCATATTTATTACCCTCTAACCATCGATCTTTTTTGCGACCCGGTGAACATCTAACATTCTCGCCGAACCTTCGCCACCGCTGGTCGCCTGGGCGGCGTTCATCCGCCAATAATTCAGAGCCTCGCGATATTTGGCGATCTGTTCCTCGCCGCTGAGCGAGTCGCCCCAATTCTCGTAAAACGAACCGCGGATCTCGCAATCCGGATAAAAGCCCTGGCCGCGGTCGGTCGCCGCGAGCATCGCTGATTCCGCTTCGGCATAATTGCCCTCAAGTACCGCGTCGCGCCAATCATTTGCCGAACTCATATACCCACCTCGACCTTTTTCGCGTCCAAAACCCGGACGATCTCAACCGCAGCGATCTCGACCAAAAAGCCGCGTTTACCTCCGTTGATAAAGATCTTGTCCAGATCGAATATCGAACGCTCGACGTAAACCGGCATCGGTGTTCGCGTGCCGAACGGCGAGGTGCCGCCGACCAGATAGCCGGTCCATTTATTCGCACGCTCGGGAGTCGCCGGCTCGACAGATTTCACGCCCAAATGCCGGGCAAGACTCTTTGTCGAGACCTGCCGGTCGCCGTGCATCAGCACTATCAGCGGCTTTTTCTCGTTCGTTTCAAATATCAAGGTCTTGATGACCGCGTGCTCGTCCACGCCGAGCTGTTTTGCCGATTCCGCCGTTCCGCCTTTCTCTACGTAGTCGTAAAGCCGCGGCACGAACTCGACCTTTTTTTCTCTCAAAAATCTGACCGCCTGCGTTACCGGAAAATCGACCAACATATTTATCGTTGCGTCTTCAGCGTTCTCTGCGTTTCAAACCAATTTTTAACGCGGAGAACGCAAAGCTTGCGGAGTCACCGCAAAATCTCTCTATACCGAAAACACGTCGTCAGATGATCGTTCACCATTCCGGTCGCCTGCATAAAAGCGTACATGATCGTCGAACCGACGAAATTAAAGCCCCGCTTTCTCAGGTCTTTCGACATAGCATCTGAGACCTCGGTCTTTGCCGGCACGTCGCCGAGCCCTTTTCGCTTGTTCACGATCGGCTTGCCGCCGACAAATCTCCAGATGTACTCATCAAACGAGCCAAATTCCTTCTGCACTGCGAGGAACGCCTTTGCATTCGACCTCGCCGACCAGATCTTCAGCCGGTTGCGGATGATTCCCTCGTTAAGCATCAATTTCTCAAGCTTTGCGTCCGAATACCCCGCAACCTTTGCCGGATCAAACCCCGCAAACGCCTCACGATAGGCTTCGCGTTTTCTGAGCACCGTGTCCCAACTCAACCCGGCCTGAGCTCCCTCGAGTATCAGAAATTCAAACAACAAACGATCGTCATGAACCGGCACGCCCCATTTCGAGTCGTGATACGGGATATTTAGCTCGTTCGATGCCCAAGTGCAGCGTTTCATTAACTATGGTGCTTTTTCGATCTTTTCCGCCACCATATAACAGCCCGGATGGCTGCCGTCGGTCGGCGGAGTATCCAAAACATTTACGATCGCGGTGACCTTTACCTTTTGGGTGCGTTCGATAAATTCGCCCTTGTCATCCTTGAGTTTCAGGCCTTTGCCCTTTTCGTATTCATCGATCGAACTGCTGCCGGTGCCCTTGTCAATGCTCGCATTGATCGACTTTTCGTCTTCGAGCTTTTCCTTAAACGCTATCGGGCAACGCATCGGCTGGCCGTAACCGCTCGAGCACATCGCACTGCCCTTATTGTCCAAAAAACCGACAACTTCGATGCGTTTGTCATCATTTGCCTTATCGCAGATGCCCGCGTATTGCACCGCGACCGGTGCACTGCAGTTGAACTTGAGCAGGGCCATGCCGACGACGGAAATTGTAAGTAAGATCTTCATTGATTAAGTGTCTCCTTGCGTTTTGAAATATAGATAGTCTTTTCAATGAACGCATGCACCACCGAATTCTTGTCCTTTAATTCCAAGTTGTAAACTCGATCTATCGAACGCTCCGTCTCGGCAAGGCGTTTTATCTCTTCGATCTCGGCCGTTGACAGTGCAAAATCGGCATAAAGCGTACTTTTGCCCGGTTTTTTGAACCGGATGGCCGCCGCCTTGTCCCAGATCACATACTCAGGCCCGAGTATTCGGATCAGCATCAGCATATAGATCGGATCGACGGCCCCGTAAATGCTGCCGCCGTAGATCGTGCCGACATAATTGCGGGTCCGCCACGACAGAGGTATC
This sequence comes from uncultured Chloracidobacterium sp., assembly GCA_964592865.1. Taxonomy (GTDB): domain Bacteria; phylum Acidobacteriota; class Blastocatellia; order Pyrinomonadales; family Pyrinomonadaceae; genus OLB17. The sequence continues at coordinate 26,452 of CAZQGN010000013.1, forward strand.
TTGACGCTGACATCACGCCAATCCTCCGAAATGTATGTGACCCCCCCCCCCCTCCCCCGGTTGGCCGGTAACAAGTTAAAAACCCACCGGTAACAACAGCGTTTGGAACTTTAAGGGCTAAATTATCAAATAAAAGAAATGGACGGCAATTAATTTCTCAACGGCTTGCCTGTCTTGAGCATCGCGGCGATGCGCTCCTGCGTTTTGCGTTCGCCGCAAAGCGAAACAAAAGCCTCGAGTTCGAGATCGAGCAGGTAACGCTCCGACACGTATGCACGATGATTCATATCGCCGCCGCTGAGTATCTTGGCGAGCTTCTTGCCGATCAGAACGTCGTGGTCTGAAACAAATCCGCCCTGCTTCATCATATGCAGTGCCAATTTGATCGCGGCCTGTGCCGATTCGCCGAGAACCATGATGTCGGTCCGCTCAACCGGCGGCACGAAACCGGCCGCATCAAGATTCAATACCTCTTGTTTCGCGTCCTGGATCAAACGGTCGCCGTTCATCGATATAGCGTCAGAATCACGCAAAAAGCCCCACGAACGGGCTTCCTGAGCCGAGGTCGCGACCTTGCCCATTCCGATCGTTTCAAACGTCTTTTTAAGAAAGGCCAGCGGATCGGCGTCCGGCGCCTTTGCCGCGGCATCCATCGCACGCATCGTCATTTCCTTGGTTCCGCATCCGGCCGGGATCAGGCCGACACCGACCTCGACCAGGCCGATATATGTTTCGGCCGCAGCCCGGACCTTGTTGCCGTGCATCGCGATCTCGCAGCCGCCGCCGAGCGTCAGGCCGTACGGAGCGGTAACGACCGGCTTTGACGAATAGCGCAGCCGCATCACCGTATTTTGGAGGGCCCTGACCATCATCTGGATGTCCTCCCACTCTTCCTCCTGGGCGGCGAGCAGGAGCATCATGATATTGGCGCCGGCCGAGAAATTTCCGCCCTGATTACCGACGACCAGCCCCTTGTAGTTCTTTTCGACCTCATCGAGGGCAAAATTCATCATTGCGACGGTGTCGCCGCCAATGGAGTTCATCTTCGAGTGAAATTCGAGGCACGCAACACCGTCACCGATGTCGATGAGCGAGGCTCCGGGGTTCGATTTGATAACACCGGTCCTTTCTTTGATGTCCTTGAGTATCATTACACCCGGACGTGCGGGCATCGGTTTGTAACAGCCCTCGACAAGGTCGTAGTAGGAGTGATGGCCGCCGTCATTCTTGTAAAACGCGGTCGCACCGGATGCGAGCATTTTTTCGACACTCGCCGGAACCGGTTGACCCTCGGCCCGCATTCGTTCGACCGACTCGGGTACGCCGATCGCGTCCCACGCCTCAAAAACGCCGATCTCCCAGCCAAATCCCCATTTGATCGCGTTATCGATCTCGACGATCGTGTCTGCGATCTCGGGAATGCGGTTGGCGGCGTAACGCGAAACGCGAGAGGTCGTTTTCCAAAGGAATTCACCGACGCGGTCCTTGCCCCAGACGAGTGCCTTGACGCGCTTTGCCCGGTCCTCGATCGCCTTGGCGGCATCGAGCGAAGGGAATTTGGTCTTTACCTGCGGCTTGTACTCAAAGGTGTTGAGGTCAAGCTCGAGTATCACACGCTTACCGTCGGCGTCCTTGGATTTCTTAAAAAAGCCGCCGCCGGTCTTGTCGCCGAGCAGTTTTTTGTCGAGCAGCGTTTGGATCAGCTCCGGCAGGCGAAACACCTCGCGATCCTCATCATCCGGTACGGCCGGGTACAGATTGTTTGTGACATGTGCCGTGACGTCGAGCCCGACCAGGTCCGACGTGCGAAATGTCGCCGATGACGCGTGGCCGATCGCCTTGCCGGTCATCTGGTCGATCTCAGTCGGCGTCCAACCTCCGGCGATCATCTCGTGGATCGTCGCCATCATACCGAAAACACCGATCCGGTTGGCGATAAAATTGGGCCGGTCCTTGGCCGGTACGACGCCCTTGCCGAGACGCTGGTCGAGAAAGCCCGTGATCGCGCAGGCTATCTCGCCGCTGGTCCGTGAGCCGGGAATGACCTCGACGAGCTTCATATATCTCGGCGGGTTGAAGAAGTGGATGCCGACGAAGTGAGCCTTGAAATCGTCAGAAAACGGCTCGGCGATCGAGTCGATCGGGATGCCGCTCGTATTTGTAGCGATGACGGCACCGGGCTTGCGATACCGCTCGACGTCCGCGAAGAGCTTGTGTTTGATGTCGAGATTTTCGACCACCGCCTCGATGACGAGGTCGCAATCCTTGATCTTTGCCAGATCGTCAGTGAAATTACCGGTCGTGATCAGTTTTGCATTGTCGCCGAGCATGAAGGGCGCCGGTTTTAATTTCTTAGCGGCCGCAAAAAGGGAATCGACGATGCGGTTTCGCACCTGGGGCGACTCAAGCGTCAATCCCTTTTTCTCCTCGTCGGGCGTTAATTCACGCGGGGCTATATCAAGCAGCAGCGTGGGGATGCCCGCATTTGAAAGATGTGCGGCAATACCCGCTCCCATTGTTCCAGCACCTAAAACGGCAGCCTTTCTGATATCCATAATGTCCTCAAAACCGAAATATTAGTACTAATGAAATTGAGCAAGATTATAACTGAATGAATATTCATTCAGCAAGAACTATTTTAAATTTTCGTCGGAGGTCGTCTACAAAAGACAGAACGGCGGGTGACGCTAATTGCTATTTTGACGACAGAGATCGGCTCTTATGCGATACTCTAATGCTCACGGTCCTGTGTGCTCGATCCGGGCCGACGCGTGCCGTACCGTGGTCAACCAAATGGGAACGGTACGCATCTATATACTGACCCAAAGAGAGTAATGATGAAAAAATCAGTCATTTTCAGCATCGTTTTTGTGATAGCGTCGGTGACCGCGGCATTTGCGCAGGGGACGACGATCGTCCGAAAGGAACTGCCGCCGGCCGAGATCACCCGGATCATCAAAAAGGTCTCGGAAAATGAGTCGGCGTTTCGTGAGGCACTCAAAGATTATGTCTTTATCCGGCGGGCGTCGTTGAGCAACATCGGGCTGGGCGGACAGATCACCGGCACGTACCGCCGTGATTCGTTCATGACGTTCAATTCGGACGGCGGCCGTTTTGAAAAGATCTTGTTCGCGCCCATATCGACCCTGACGGAAATGTCGGTCACCCCCGAGGATCTAGAGGACCTCGGCGGCGTAAATCCGTTTGCTCTCGAGCCGTACGCGATCCCGCAATATAATTTCAATTATCTGGGTATCGAGCGGATCGACGATTTTGACCTGTACGTTTTCGACGTGGCGCCGAAGGTCATTCCCGACCCGAAAAAGTCGAAACAGCGCATGTTCGTCGGCCGAATATGGGTTGACGTCCAGGACCTGATGATCCTCAAATCACGCGGGAAAGCGGTGCCCGAGACCAAGCAGAACAAGTTTCCGATCGTTGAGACGACGCGGGAACAGATCGACGGCAAGTACTGGTTCCCCGTTGACGCCAGATCTGACGACGATCTCGTCTTTGACAACGGGCAAGTCGTTAAACTGAGGATGCGAGTCAAATATTCGGATTACAAGGTCGGACGGACGGACGTCAAGATCCTCGACGATGTGGCCGATCCGGAAGTGAAGCCGACACCGTCGCCGACGCCGAAAAAGCCGTAGAATGTCCGCCGAACGTTATTGTTTGGCGAGTTCGTGGGCGATCGCGGTCCGCGTTGCCCTGATCAGTTCCGGGATCCCGTCGGCTCCGAGGTCCGAGGTCTCGATCGGCGGCAGCAGCACCATCTCGATCTCGCCGGCAAAGGCTACGCCGGTTCGTTTGCCCATCATCCAGTCGGTGTTTTTGATCGCCACGGGAATGATGGGCGAATTTGTCTGAAGCGCGAGGTGAAATGCCCCCTTCTTGAACGGAAGCAGTTCGCCGGGCATCGCCCGTGTCCCCTCGACAAAAACGCCGAAGGAACAACCGCCGGCCATCACCTGCCGTGCCTTTTCCATCGACCTCATGGCTCGTTCGGGGTTCGAACGGTCGATGGCGATGATGTTCACAAAGTTCATTCCCTGACCGAAAACGGGCACCTTCAGCAATTCGCGTTTGGCGACCAGGCCCATCTTCCGCCCGGCGAAAAAGAACAGCGTCGCGGTGTCGAGGTATGAGCGGTGGTTTGAAACAAAAACATAATTCCTGTCCGGGTCCAGTTGCTCGCCGCCGCGGACCGTGACCGTCGCTCCGCACGCCCTGAGCCAAGTCCGGGCGCCCCATGCGGTGAAGGGATACAGCCAAATGCGCCGGTTGATGATGAACAGAACTATCATCACCGGTGTCGCGATCAACAGGATCAATGTGCCGGCAACAAACCAACTCCACCAATATCTAATTTTCCCGGCAAGGCGCGATTTGTTAGACTCTTTGACGGGAAACGTCAATTTTTTATTTTCGATAATGGCCTTTTCGATCTCGCCGGAGATATTTTCGGGGGCAGATCTGTTTTCAGCCGGAGTTTCGGGCATCGGTATATTTCCAATTCAAAAAGTATGAAAATCTCGTTTGCAAGCTTTCGATCTTTGCGGATCAGCGGTCTGATTTTACTATTTTCGCTGGCTATTGTCGCTCAAGTACCGAGCCCGAGATCGGTTTTGGGCTTTGAACCGACCGATGACAAGACGATCGCCGACTGGGGCCAGATCGTCGATTATTTCGGAAAGCTCGGAGCTGCCAGCCCAAAGGTCGAGGTGCGCGAGATCGGAAAGACGACCAACGGTGCTCCGCTGATCGTCGCATTCATATCGTCGCCGCAGAATATCCGCAATCTCGAAAAGTACCGGCAGATAAGCGCAAAACTCGCCGATCCGCGAACGATCAGGGACGAGGCCGAACTCGCCGGGCTGATCCGCGACGGCAAGTCGATCGTTTCGATATCGTGCTCGATCCACTCGACCGAGATCGTAGCGTCACAGATGTCGATGAATCTTGCGTATCAGCTTGCGACGGCAACCGACGCCGACACCAAGGAAATACTGGACAACACGATCCTCCTGCTCATACCATCGTCGAATCCGGACGGCATCAAGATCGTCGCTGACTGGTATCGAAAGACGCTCGGCACCAAAAGCGAGGGAACCACGCCGCCCGAGCTTTATCATCATTACGCCGGCCACGACAACAATCGCGACTGGTTTATGCTTAACCTGGTCGAGACACAGGCGATCAACCGGCTTTTCTGGCAGCAGTGGTTCCCGCAGTTCGTTTACGATGTCCATCAGCAGGGACAAAATGCGTCGCGATTCATAATCCCGCCGTTTTACGACCCGCCGAACCCGCGAGTTTCGCCGTCGATACTGCGTGAGGTCGGGCTGATCGGCTATAAGATGGCGGCCGACCTGCAGGCGAGCGGCGTGGCCGGCGTCGCCACAAACTCGACCTACGATACATGGTGGCACGGCGGATTTCGTTCGGCGCCGTACTATCACAATTCGATCGGAATTTTGTCGGAGGCGGCCAGTGCGAGCCTGATGTCGCCGGTGACGATAAAGCGCGAGGACCTCGCCCGCAACCGCAACACTCGGGGCCTGCCGAATCTTTTGGAAACCGCGACCAACTATCCCGAAACATGGGAAGGCGGCCTTTGGCGGCCCGCGGATATCGCGAACATCGAGATGATCGCTTCGCGCAGCCTGCTGCAGATGGCGGCAAAATTCCGGCCGCGATATCTGCGCAATTTTTATGATCACGGCAAGGCGAATCTGGTAAAAAAAGCCGACGAGCCGCTGGCATATATCGTCGCGGCCGGCCAGCCGAACGCCGAGGCGGTCGCACGGTTTATCGAGATACTGACGGAACAGGGCGTCGAGGTCCACGAGATGACCCGCGAACTGTGGGTCAAGATGACGCCGAAGGCCGATTTTCACGAAATGCCGCTCGGCGGCTATTTGATCTTCGTCAATCAACCGCAGAAGAACAACATTCTCAGCCTGTTCGAGAAACAGGTGTATCCAAACCGACTGCTGCCGAACGGCGAGGCGGAAGTGCCCTACGATGTCGCCGGGTGGACATTGCCGCTGCAGATGGGCGTCGAGTACGAGCCGGCATGGGAGATACGCGACCTGGAAAAGGACAGGCCGTCGCTGAAACGCATCACGTACATCAACCAGGTGCGCGCCGCGTTGGGACTGAACCAGACCGGCACACCGTTCAAGGGAGCCAAGTATCCGCTCAAGAGCGTTCCGAAGGTGGCACTTTACCGCGGATGGACGAGTTCGATGGACGAGGGCTGGACGCGGCTTTTGCTCGACACTTTCAGCATCGTTTACCGCCGCCTGTCCGACAGCGACGTGAGGGCCGGTAATTTTGTCTGTGAGCGGACTGTCGTACCCGGACCTGCGGTTGATTGCGATGCCGTGATACTGCCCGCCGATAATGAAAATACGATCGTCAGGGGACTGAGTGCTGAGCGTTACCCGGCCGAATTTGCCGGCGGGATCGGCGAAGAAGGCCTCGCCAATCTCAAGAAATACGTTAACGACGGCGGCAAGCTCATTTGTTTTGACGATTCGTGCGATATGGTGATCAGGGCATTCGGACTGCCGATAAAGAACGTGCTGAGCGGTCTCAAGCGAAGCGAGTTTTACAATCCCGGGTCGATCGTAAAGCTCGATGTCGATAATCAGAACAAACTTGGCAAGGGGCTCCGCGACGAGGTTGCCGCATACTTTTCAAACAGCGCGGCTTATGAGGTCGCGGCCGATGCGCCGGTCACGGTCGTTGCCAGATATGCGACAAAGAACGCCCTGTTGTCCGGCTGGATGCTCGGCGAAAAGTACCTGAACGATAAGGCGGCTCTGGTCGAGGCGCCGGTCGGAAAGGGTAAGATCATACTCTTCGCCTTTAGGCCGCAGCACCGCGGGCAGTCGTGGGCGACGTTCCCGTTCATTTTTAATGCCCTGGAAAAGTAACCTTTCACTTTCCATGTTTTGGTAATATTGCACTATGAAGTTTTTGAGCAAGTCGCTATTGGTGGTGTGGACGGCGGTACTGGCGTCGAACGTTTTGGGCGCCGGCGAATACGAAGTATTTAAGTTGGCCGCCGAGCCGCTGATCCGAATCGGGCTTTCGACCAATGCGTCGTCGGTGTCGATCACCACGGGCGATTCGGCCCTGGTCGCGGTCAGCCCTGATGAGCAGAGCAAGCTTTTGGCGACTAATAAAATTACCGTCTCAGCGCGTGCCTACCGCCCGCCCGAGGTCGAGAATTATCGTATCGAATTTCAAAATCTGCCGACGCAGACCGAGGCGACCACGCTCGCCAGAGAGATACGCGAGGCGACCGGCGAAACGGCGTTTGCGAGCCAGGATACCGCGACGAATACGTGGAAGGTCTGGGTCGGTGCCATCAAGGATTCGATCATCGAGGCGGACGAACTCAAGTCCAAACTGGCCGAAAAGGGATTTGACGACGCCGTGACGGTCACGGAAAGAAAGACCGTGGTGTCGCCGGACGCGATCGCGCTTTCCGAGCAATTAAAGACACAGGGGCCGAGCGATGTCCGCAGTTTGATCAAGCCGACAGGTTCTTCGAACGCGATCGTGTCAGGCAGCGTCGATCCGAACCTCCGCGAGGTGATCGTCAACGCGCCGGTTGCCGAATCGAGTTTCAGATCGCTCAAATCGGTGGCTTTCGGATCGCTGAATGAACGTGCCAATCCGGTTCGGCTCAACGGCAAGGCATATCGCGGCAAGATCGAGGTCTTCGTCAACGCGAAGGGCAGCCTGACCGTGGTCAACGTCGTCCCGCTCGAGGAATATCTGCTCGGCGTCGTACCGAGCGAACTCGGGCTGCCGCAGCTCGAAGCTCAAAAGGCGCAGGCCGTCGCCGCCCGCACCTACGCGGTCGCGAATATCGGCACCTTTGGCAAGCAGGGATTTGATATGGTCCCGACCGTTTCATCGCAGGTCTATAAGGGCGTGTCGATCGAGACCAAGATGGGCACCCAGGCCGTGCGTGAGACCCGCGGGATGGTCGCGACATATCACGGTAAGCCGATAATGGCCTATTACACATCGACCTGCGGCGGCCGGACCGAAAGCAGCGAGAATATCTTTGACCACGCCGAGCCATATCTTGTCGGAGTGGAATGTTCACTCGAGGGCCGCAGGCATTTTGAACCGTTCATGATCAGGACCAGCCGTGTGCCGTCAAAACTGCGCGATGAGGCAAACCTGGAACTTGTTCGGCTGATGTCGATATTGGCCGCCAACGGTTTTCAGCATTCGGGCGGCCAGATGACCGACGAGTGGTTCGAAGACGTGCCGACCGAAAGCGAGTTGTCCAATTGGTTAAATAATCTGGCGGTCAAGTTCGGTAAGCCGAATCCGGCCGTGAATCGCGATACCGCCAAACCGGCCGAACTCGCCAAGGTCATCGCGAGCCTCATTTACGCTCCCGGATATGCCGACACGATGCTGACCGAGTCGGATATTAATTATAATCTGGCGATCGCCGACGCGGCCGAGGTGCCGCGTGAAAGACGTGCCGAGATCGCGTTGCTGCTCCGCGACGGCTATTTTTCGCTTAACGCCGATCTGACATTTCGGCCGAATATGCCGCTTTCGCGGGCGAGAATGCTGAGACTTATCCGCAAGATCTTCGACAGGCGCAAATGGATGCCCGAAATGCAGTCGGCGACCGCCGGCACGAGCGTTGACGGCAAACTGATGCTCCGCAGCGGCAAGACAGATCGGCCGCTGGCGATCCGGCCCGACGTTTTCTTGTTTCGTGAATTTGGCGGCACCTTTTATCCCGTACGTGAGGTCGCATTGCTCGGCGGCGAAAAGCTGAATTATCAGCTGGACGCACTGGGAGCGGTCAAATACCTGGAGGTCGAACCGACCGAAACCCCGACCACCGCCGAACGTATGTCGCCCTGGACGCTGTGGAACAAATCAGCGTCCGCCGGCGAGGTTCAGTCGCGGCTGTCGCGGTACGTTCGCGGCATCGGGACACTCTTTGACGTAAATATCAAAAAGGTCGGATACTCCCGCCGCCCGATCGAACTTGAGATCGTCGGGTCAAACGGTATCAAGACGCTCAAAGGCGGCAAGATCCGCTCGGCCCTGCGCCTGCCGGAACAGTTGTTCGTGATGAACAAACGTTATTCGGGCAGCACGGTCGCCAGCTATACATTTACCGGCCGCGGTTGGGGCCACGGCGTCGGAATGTGCCAATTCGGGGCCTTTGGCCTGGCAAAAATGGGCGTCAAATACGACGAGATCATCAAGCATTACTACACGGGCGTCGAAATTACGAAGTCGTACTGATCGCGTCGGCCGATCGTCCCGAATTCCTCTCCAGCCGAACCTCCCGCCGTATCAAGCGGAGCTTGCCGCAGGATCTTATCTCCCCCAAATATCAAGTGTCTATTACCGGACGTGACGATCCGATCCGTCACGCATGCGTTCCATATTACCGGCTTGTCCGCCGAGGATTTTCGTTGACATTTTTGCGTTAAAAAGTGTTTAATATTGTTGGCGTACTTGTACGCTCCTGCCTAAGCTGAACGATCCTCGGCGCAATGGACCTATTTAACAAGATCATATCCGGCACAATACTATTTTTGTGCATCGCCGTCTGGTCACCGATCAGCGGCGAATACCGCTTTGATAATTGGACGACCGATAACGGCCTGCCGCAGAACGGGGTTCGCCAGATCACCCAGACCAAGGACGGCTATCTGTGGTTCACGACCTTCGACGGGCTGGTGAGGTTTGACGGCGTTCGGTTCACCACATTTAACAAAAGCAATACCAAGGGCATCATCAACAACCGGTTTACCGGTATTTACGCCGATATCGACGGGGCGATCTACGCCACGACGATGGAGGACGGCATCCTGACGATCTACCGCGACGGCGCGTTTACATCGCTCACGTCAGATGAGGTGCCGGGCCATTATATTGCTAAGATCCGGCGCGAACCGGGCGGCGAACTGCGGTTTTTGGTCGAGGACGAGGACCGCACCACCAAGAGTTGGTATCGGCTCGTCGGGCGGGCGTTCGAGTTTATCGAGCGGGAGGACGAGTCGGCCGAACCGCTGGTCGTCAACGGCAAACTCGGCAGTGTCTGGAGCGTCAATCAGAGCGGTGTGACCGAAACAAAGAACGGAGCCACTTTCTATACGCCTCTCGACCTGACTGGCTATAAGCTCAAGCCCAATCTTTTTGAGGACAATGCCGGGACCCTTTGGGTCGGCGAAAACCGCGTCCATCATATCCGCGGCGGCAGGATCCGCACGTTTGACCAGAAGGACGGACTTGTCATCAATTCGATCTATCACTCGTTTTGGGAAGAACCTGACGGCAGCGTCTGGCTCGCGTCGGGCGGAGGTTCGAGTACGACCGTCGGCCTGGTGCAGATCAAGGACGACGCGGTCACGCTGTGGGGAAGCAGTTTTGGCCTGACCGCCATGTCGATCCAGGACATTTTCAACGATCGCGAAGGCACGACCTGGCTGGCGACCGACCACGGACTCTATCGGCGCCGAAACGCCGCGATCCGAAGCTACAGCAAGAAGGACGGGCTCGGCCATTCCGAGGTTTACCCGATCTATCGCACGCGGAGCGGCGACGTATGGATCGGGACGTCAAAGGGGATGAGCATCTATCGCGACGGCGTGTTCAAGCCGTACGATATCCGGGCCGCCATTCCGGACGGGCCGAGGAACACGACGTGGGAATCGGGCCGAATGTCCATCCAGTCGATATTTGAAGACGATCAGGGAAAGATGTGGGTCGGCATCAACGGCGGCATTTTTCTGGTCGAGAACGGCATCGCCAGGAACCTGATCACCGACTGCCACGTCTTTTCGATCAAGGGCGACCGCAGCGGCAATGTATGGGCGGCGACCAACAAAGGCATTTACCAGTTTAATGACTACAAGGTCACGAAACTCTACAACGTCAAGGACGGATTGCCGAACGAGTTCATGACGCTCGTATTCGAGGATTCGAAGGGCTCGATGTGGTTCGGCGGTTACGGCGGCCTCAGCAAATTTGAGAATGGCCGGTTCACGAACTACACGACCAAGGAAGGCCTGACAGGCAATTATGTAAGGGCCATATACGAAGACAAGTCGGGTACATTCTGGATCGGGACGTACGACGAAGGAATGAGCCGTTTCAAGGACGGCAAGTTCGTAAACTATAAGGAGACCGACGGCCTTTACAACAGCGGCGTCTTTGCGATCGAGGAGGACGCGGCCGGGTTCTTCTGGATCAGCTCAAATCGCGGCATCTATCGAGTCAACCGGACCGAACTGGACGATTTTGCCGCGGGCAGCATCAAGCGGATAAACAGCGTCGGCTACGGCAAAGAGGACGGAATGCTCTCGACCGAGTGCAACGGCGGGCGTCAACCGGCGAGTTTTCGCGCGGATGACGGTAAGTTCTGGTTTCCGACGCAGGATGGCATCGCGGTCGTCGACCCGCTTTCAGAAAGATCAAACCCGATGCCGCCGACGGTCGTGATCGAAGATATGTCGGTCGAGCGGTCGCCCGTCGATTTTCGCAACGGAATAAAGATCGAAGCCGGTAAAAAGGACATCGAGATCCGTTACACCGGCATCAGCCTGATCAAATCGGAACAGATCAAGTTTCAGTACAAACTCGACGGTTATGACGATGACTGGGTCGAGGCCGGTACGCGCCGGACGGCGTTCTACTCGTATCTGCCGCCGGGCAATTATACGTTTCGGGTCCGGGCGGCCAACAGTTACGGCGTTTGGAGCAGTAACGACGCTGAGATCGGCATCGAACTCGCCCCGTTCTTTTATCAAACGACACTCTTTTACCTGGTCGCCGCTCTGGTGGTCCTGCTTATCCTGCTGGTGATCTGGAAGATCAGCTTTTATCAGTTGGTCGATAAGGAGCGCAAGCTCAAAAAGCTGGTGGCTGAACGAACCGCCGAACTCGCCTGGGCCAACGAGCATTTAGAGAGCCTTGCCAATTCCGACGGGCTGACCAAGATCGGCAATCGCCGCCGCTTTGAGAGCTTTTTGGCGGATGAATGGCATCGGGCGATCAGATTTCGCACCGAGATATCGCTGGCGTTGATCGACATCGATCACTTCAAGCTATTTAACGATACATATGGACATCAGGCGGGTGACGATTGCCTGCAGCGGGTGGCACAGGCCTTTGCCGATACGCTCAAGCGTCCGACCGACCTGGTCGCACGTTTCGGCGGCGAGGAATTTGCTCTGATATTGGGCGGGACCGACGCGGCCGGAGCACTTACGATCACCGAGGAAGCGGTTCGCAGCGTCGCGGCTCTGGGCATTCGCCACAGCGGGTCGAGTACGTCCGACATTCTTACGGTCAGCGTCGGATTGGTCACGATGCGGCCTGTCATCGGAATGACCGAAGACCGCCTGATCAGCACCGCCGACCGGGCACTCTATCAAGCCAAGAAACGCGGCCGAGATCAGATCGTCGTTATCGAAGACCTGTCCGCCGGCCCGGTCGCGGCCGGATTTCACCTGCCGGGCGACGGATACGATTCGCACGTCAACTAGGCTACCTTATTACCTCAAAATCGATCGACTCGGCGGCGAGCGTGCGCTTGCCCCGCAAACTGTCACGGATGATCACCTGAAAGATGTAATCTCCGGCCGGCAGAGCCTTGTCCAGCCCGAAAACACCGCTGACATTGATGTTCTTGGGGTCGAGTTTGCCCAGGGCGTTCGCCGGCAGTTCGGGTGAACGAGATATTTCGCGGCCGTCCTTGAACAACCTTATCTGACTGGTCAATTGAGCCGTTTCGCCCTTAGCGGAATAGATCGCAAAGCCGAATCTGAGCATGCGCCCGGCCCTGAACTGACGAAGCGCGATCTCACGCTGCTCGTCGGTCTGGACGATATTGGTGTCCGTTCCGGCCTGACGGTCGTAACTGAGGGCTATGCCCGAAAGCGAAAACGGCGATTTCTTGAGATTTGGGATCTGGATGAACTGGCTGACCGAACCGATCTTCTGCGACGCCTTATCCTGAATGACGATCTTCATCTGGTACGGGCCGGCGACCTTGATCGGGACATTCAACGAATAAACGAGCCCCTTGGTGCTGACCTCTTGATAGGCGTCGGCCTTGAGCGAGACGGTCTCTTCGCGGTCGACCGACTCCTTCACGACGCCGTTATCGTCAAAGATAAGGGCAAGAACGTTAAACTCGGCCTTGTACGAGCCGTCGGGCTGCACCGCAAAGTTGATATTTCCGCCCTTGATGTGGATAAAGGACCTCATCGCCGCACCTTTCTGATTTTGCAGGAACAGTGCATTCATCTTGAGGTCGAGTTCATTTTTGGCGAAGGGCGAATTCAGTTCGTCGGCCATTCGCTGAAGGGCGCTTCGCGGACGGACCGGAGCCTTTGACGATTCGACGCCAAAAAAACCGCTGCGATAGCTGAGCTTAAGGTCGGGGCGTTTTAATTTGATGCTGAGTTTGTTGAATTTTCGTGTCGCGGCGTCAAACGTCTCATCGTCCGGTTCATAGCCGATCAGGTAATAGCCGTTTTGTTTTTCGAGTACCTTTTCGATGCCCTTGTTGATGTCGTTTTGGCTGATGTAAGCGTCGCCGCCGGTTTCGTCGGCCAGAAACTTGAGCGCCTGCAGCGAATTTTCGTAATCGCGTTCGCGGGCCCGCAGCTTTGCGTCCATCGCGAACATATCGTCGCGGAGCCCGACCGCGTAGTCCGAGGCGTTCGCTCCGGGGGCGACCAGGCCGCGGGGATCGATCGAATAGATAACGACGGATGAACGGTTTGCCGTCTCGGTCAGGTTGCGCAGAGCGCTGTCGATGCGCGGGTTGATGCCGCCGTCACGGTCAAACATCGAAAATCCCTCTGACATCAGGGCTACGGCCTTTCGGCCGGGCAACGCCGACATGCCGCGGATAACGTAACCGACGGCACCGAGCGTACCAACGGCAAAGCCGTCGGCACGGAAATCCTGAAACGCCTGATCAGCGGCGAGGTCCTCGGCAACTCCTAAAACCGGGCCGCCAGGGTCAAACTCGCTCGGAATTGAGATGACAGAATTGAATTCCTCCTTGTCGCTCGGCCGGATCGGGGCAAATGATGAAATGCCCGAGCGGCTGTTGGGGTTGAACTTTAGATTTTCGATCGCTGCGTACAGCACGCGCTTGTCCCATGTAAATTGCTGCAGTACGCCGATGCCGCCGCCGGTTCGGATGATCGCCACGAGGTCACCGGGCCGCATCTGCTGATCGACAAATTTTTTCATCGCCGCCTTGACGAAAAACGTGCTTGAAAAAGACAGCCCGAGGTCGTCGATGACCATCGCGATCGTCCGCTTGATCTGGTCGGGACGGAGCGGTGTCGACGCGGTCGGCGGAGGCAGATTGTCGGTCCTTGAGCGCCCGGCGTCGCCGTCGCCGTCGTTTCCGCTCGGGCGAAGGTCAACGTACGAGAACTGCGAGATCGGCTGCTTGACCCCGTTTTCGTAAATCTCGAAATCATCGGCCGTCAGGCCCTTTACGACCTTTCCGCTCTTGTCCGTAACGGTCGCATCGATCTGGATCAGGTTCGTCGAGATAACAACGACGTCTTCGGGTTTAACGGCCGGCGTCGGTGTCGGTGCGGGCAGCGGAACCGCCGACTGCGCCAGAGCAGCGGACGAAAATAGCACGAGGCCAAGGGGAACGGCGAGAAACAGCGACTTCATAGATCTCTCCCAAATCAAAAGTTAACGGTATTTTGAATTACGAAATAATAACACGGTGCCCCGACACGGCAAAGAGTTTTCTTGGCCCGCAGACAGCATCGCGATATCACACAGTGCGGCCGAACGGAGCCAAAAGACCGATCTATCTAAAATGCAGCAGGATCAACGCGATGAGTGCCGGCATGGCCTGGACGAAGAGTATCTTGCGGCTTGCCGTCACGGCACCGAAAATGCCGGCGACGATCACACACGTCAGGAAGAATATCAGAATGTGAAATCCCGTATGCCAGTCCCGGCTCATCTCGTACATTCCCCAGATCAGACCGGCAGCAAGAAAGCCGTTGTACAGTCCCTGGTTCATGGCGAGCGTTTTGGTCGCCGCCGCCTGTTCGGGCGTGTGCCCAAAGGCGCGGAGTCCCGGCCCCTTGTCCCACAGGAACATCTCGAGCACCAGAAAGTACAGGTGAAGTACGGCGACGATCCCCGTGACGACGAGTGCGGCGATTTGCATAATGATTTTCTCCCGATCGCACGTATGTTACTATTGGCGGCAGTGTTCGACAAGGCGGTATCTATGCGGTTTTACTCTCGATCAACGGTTCTGACGATCATTTTGGCGGCGGTTTTGCTGGTGCCGGTATTTGGCCAAACGGCGACGCCCGCACAGGTCAAACTCGGGTCTGAGACGGCCAAAAACGGCTTTAAGAACGAGGACGAGATCCGCGACAAACTCAATAATTGGCGAGCGGACGACGACGCCAAGGTCTGGCTGGGCGCGATGGGATATAAGTTGACCGAGATCGAGGGTGTCACGGCGACCAAGCCGCACGGCGAAAAAGCCGATGTCGAGATCGTGGTCAGGACCAAGGCCGGCGAACGCAAAGAGGGCATTTCGATCAAACTCGTCAGCAGCGAGAACGGCTTTAATCAGATCGATAAACGGTGGCTCGCACACTACGTGAAAATGTGGAAGATACCGGCGGATGTCGAGGCGGCGCTCAAATTGTTCGTCGGTGAAACGCCGCCGGACAGGCCGTCGAAGGACCCGAAGCGGATGTACCTGAACGAACTCGACGCGGCTACGCAGAAGGCCGTTATCGATTTTTTTACCGCAAATAAGGAGATGATCGTGTCGGACCTTTTCGCCGGTGACGGTGAACACGCCGCCGGTTGGATCATGGTCGCACTCAAATCGAGCGATAAACCGCGTTGGGTGTTGAGGACCGACGCTTACGCTATCAAATTCTACAGCGAGGGCAATGTCGAGTTGACCCGCAACGGCAACCTCAAGATCGGCCGCATCACCGTCCAACGCAAGGGCGGCGACGGCGGCCGCGAATCTGCCAAGATGCTCCAGTTCAAGATCAATCCGGCACTGCTGTTCGAAGGGAAATGAGGGTTTCGGTCAAATATCCTAAATGACCGAGCCCAATATGGCACTGTCGCGTCTGCGATCGCGTCCAGGCTGGGCCGATCTAAGGTCGTCCATCGCTAATTAGACCTGCCAACACGCTCGGTTCGGCTTCGGCCGGGATCGCATGAGCACAATTTTCCAGTATCTCAAGCCGCACATTGTATGCCTGTGCGGTACGCTCGGATGACTGCCGCGAGACCATAAAGTCCTCGGCTCCGGCCAGTACGATAACGCGGCACTTGACGCTCGAAGGGTCCGGTAGCAGCGTATTCATTTCATTGCCGGCACGCCACGACTCTTCCTGCAAGGAGGAAATAAAGCTCCGTACAACAGCATCAGGCGTGTTTCGGTGAAACAGCAGCGACTTCGCTATCCGCTCGTTATCGTACAATCGACGGAAACTGCGTCTGAGGGACGCGGCGGCAAATGTCCACGGATGCTTTCGAGCCATCCGCATGCCATCCGCCCTCATGCCGTCAACCGGCGACGACGCAACCAGGACCAAAGCGTCGAGATCGGCACGTGCCGCCGTGAGCTGGGCGATGAGCCCGCCCATCGAATGTCCGACGAGCGTTCGAATCCGCGGGTAGCTCGACAAAACAGTCAGCACATCTTCTACGTAGTCATTGATGCCGGCGTTCTGGAGAACTTCGTGCCCGCCGCTCTTGCCGTGGCCACGCAGATCGACCGCGGCACCTCCGCGGCCGGTTTCGTCGAGGTACTTCAATAGCGGTGCCCAAGCCTCGGCGGTCTCGGTCGCGCCGTGTACCAACAAAGATTCGGGTTCTGCCGTTGTCCGTGTTACGGCAAGCGAACCTCCGCCGGGCCGGCTAATGATCTCTGTTCTCAACTTCATCTTCACGAGGGCCGATACCAAACAGTCTCGATGAACATCCCATTAATATTTTACAAAAATCGAACGGCGAAAGTATGCTCGGGCTACCGCGAAGCGGCAAAAATGCAGCGACCCGGGATCTCCCAGGCACTGGTCTTCGGTTGGAAATAGTACTTGACAGGTGTATAGACAGGCTATACACTCATGTTGTGATCAAGTCCTTTCGGCACAAAGGCATTGAGCGTTTCTTTACGACCGGATCGAAGTCAGGCATTCAGCCGAAGCATGCTGACAAGCTCCGCCGCCAGTTATTTGCTCTGGACAATTCGAGGATGGCTGAAGATATGAACGCTCCAGGGTGGCGTCTGCATCAATTGAGAGGTGAACTCGATGGCCACTGGTCGATAGATGTCAGCGGTAATTGGCGACTCACATTTGCATTCGAAGGCGAAGATGCGGTTCTCGTCGATTATCAGGATCATCACTGAGGTGGTTTTATGCGTATGTTTGATCCGCCCCATCCGGGCACCGTATTAAGAGATTATCTTGGCAATGTATCGGTGTCGTCCGCTGCTTTGCACTTAGGAGTGACGCGGGCGACACTCTCGCGCATCCTCAACGGCAATGCGGGCATTTCTGCTGAAATGGCCTTGAGCCTGTCCGAAGCTCTCGGTACCAGCCCGGAACTTTGGATAGGGATGCAGTCGCAATATGACCTGTGGCGGGCATCAAAAAATCGCCGCCGGAAGGTTGTTCGACGTCTAGCGGCGTAGTCGAGTATTGACAGGGTGGTATGAGATTTTCAAAAAGCCAGGTCACCGGAGCCGTGATAGTGCTCGCAATGATCCTGGCTGTTGTGCTGCTGCGTATGTACCTGATCTCAGCTTACTAGCTTGGCGTCCATCGTGATCTCGGCGTTAAGGAGCTTTGAGATCGGGCAGCCTGCCTTGGCGTTGGCGGCGCAGGTCTGAAAATCATCTTCGGTTGCCACGGGTACATTTGCGGTTACTTCGAGGTGGACCTTTGTGACGGCAAAACCCGATTCGAGTTTTTCGAGCCTTACGGCCGCGGTGGTGTTGATGCTGGCCGGTGTGAACCCCGCGTTGGTCAACTGGCCCGACAGTGCCATCGAAAAGCAGCCGGCGTGTGCCGCCGCGATCAACTCTTCGGGGTTGGTCCCGATCCCGTCCTCAAACCGCGTGCTGAACGAATATTGTGTGTCCGCGAGAACACCGCTCTCAGTCGTTATCCGTCCGCCGCCTTCCTTGATAGTGCCATTCCACTCTGCTGATGCTTTTCTTAACATAGTTTTCTCCTTGAATTGTGTGATATCCAAGTCTAACACGAACCGTCCGCGAACCTGTCAGGCGGCTATTTTCTGGAATAGGTCGCAGTTTACTTATTCATGATTCGGTCTTCGTTATTCAATATTCGCCACCCGCTGTCTCCATATCTCAACCTCCGATATTCGCGAACGCTCAAGGAGTTATCACTTCGTTGGTTTTTTTTCTCGCGTGGCAAGCGTGTCTTCAGTGATCGTAATGCGCTTTTGATGTACGTAAAGGCAGAGATTCACCCCAGCGTTCTTTCCCGCCGTCGTCGAACGGCTGTAGGTATTTAACTTGGCAAGCGCCTGACCCAACCCGAAGTGCAATTTGAGTGCTTCCTCAAACGAGAGAATCATGTTTACGCTTGCCCGAGCATCTTCGGCTGGAGCGGGGCTCAGTTTTGCAACCGATAATGTTCCAAATGATGATTTTGTTTTCTTTTCTTGTGCCATTTTATTCCTTCACTTTGTTGTATAGGTTTCTTATCTATTTCCCTTCGCTTGATTGTGCGTCTTGCACAACATCTCGCAGTTCTCGATGCTTGATGCTCCGCCGTTGCTCCAGGCTGTTACGTGGTCGGCTTCCATTTCGGCGAGCTTCCAAATTCTGGTTATGTTTGAATCGTGACCGATCGCGCAGAATGAGCAGTTTGAAACGCCTGCGGCCTCGGCAGCTTGGGTTTGTTTTGTGTAAACCGTGGTTTTGGTCGCGGTGTCGAAGAGCCTGATGTCGAGAAGCTGCGGCTTTTGCGAACCGTCGAGGATATATTCGAACACACCTTTCTTATTGTTTACATAAGGGTCGGCATAGAGCTTTTTGACCATTTCCGATATCTTTTTCGGATCGTATGAATTCTTATGATACTTCTCGTAAAAACTGCCCCACTCGAGTCCTTTCATTTCTTTTGGGACGTCGATGAATACGCTTGAGACCCAATCGATCACGGTGTTGAAGTAATTCTTCAATTCGGTGATATTCGTGTCGTTGCGATGGGCGCTCATGTATTTGCCGATGTCGCCTTTGCTGACCCAATCGAGAGCACGTTCGAGAAACTCCTGTCGGTTCGCACTGCCCTTGATGTAAGCGCTCCACTTTTGAATGTTGGCGTTTTGGCTGTTGCTGAATTCGGTTTTAGCAAGCGTAACAAAAGGCCCTGAATAGATAGCGTTCAACAGTTCTTGGGCGTTAAGCGGAATGCCCGCGATGTTTATGGTTTCGAACCATTGCTTGATCTCGGTCTCGGTGCCTTCGCACTCGTAGATGAGGAGCTTTGAGTTTTGAATAAACTCGCGTTGGTCGGCGGGCAAGCTGTCGAAGTATTTCGGATTGCTGTTTTCCATTATCGGGAACTTGCCTGTCACAAAGCGGCCGATACTGGTGATACGCTGTTGGCCGTCGAGCACTTCGAATTTGTCTTCGCCGACCTTGTTAAAGTAAATAAGCCCGAGCGGATAGCCTTTGAGAAGCGAACGAATTACATCTTGCTCACGCTTGCCGCCGCCGTCTGCATAGATAAAGTTGCGTTGGTATTCGGGCTGGATCGTCAGCTTTCCGCCAAGGCCAAAAAGCCCTTTGCCCTCATACGAGTTGTACGTGAACCCGTCGCAAATATCGGCGATTGTGATGTCGGTGTTAAGTGTGGTAATCACTTCTTATCTCCCTTTCGTCGATGTCGGATTACAATGCGCTTGTACATGCGTGAACGGTTTACAATCGGACCGTTCCAAAGCAACTCTCGTCCCGAACTACTGACCTCCACGGACTTAACTGCACCTAAATCGTCGCCATGTTTGCCACCTTCGAAACATCCGATAATTTCAAACTGGTCGGGGTTGTACTTGTCGAGGAAAGTTATTGGAACGCCCATCATGCCGTCATAATCGCTAGGAATCTCCTTATATGTAGAAACCTCAATTGCATCGAAGTTATCGTATCGATCGTAAGTTTGTTTTCCCTTGAGACTCTTACTGAAACGCAGGTTATCGGCCATCGTCATCAGCGGCAGTTCCTGATGTCTTCGGCCATGATCGAGATTCGTAAACCACATGATGCTGCCCATGCTGAAATACTTTATTCCATTTACGACCTTCTTGCGGGATTCGGTCTTTATGTCGTAATCGTCTTGCACCTGGAACCATTTCGTTCCACCATTGTCAGCACCGAGCCACATCTTATCTTCCTTGATGAGTGGAAAAATCTCCTTGTAAGTGATCGCGTTTTGGCTCCCAATTATAAGAAACTTCTTCTTGTATTCGACAAGTTGCGCGACATATTCACGAAAAAGCGAGAACGGTGGATTTGTTACTACGATGTCGGCTTGTTTTAGTAGTTCGATGCATTCGGGTGTGCGGAAATCGCCGCCTTGTGTTAGCGGTTTGCGCTTGTGCGGGTTTTGCTCGAAGAAAAGCTTAACGTCCTCGATGTCCGTCATGCCGTCTTGGTTGATATCCGTAACTTCCTCGATCTCGAACGCGACGGCCTTTGGCCTTTCACGCTTGCCGTTTCCTTCGTCGTATTCCAGCAGACTAAATTGATGTCCCGCAATAGGCGAACCGTCATAACTCGCAGTGACAAGTTTCTTGAGTCCCAACTTGTTGAAATTAGCCGCAAAGTATTTGAAAAAATTACTTTCAAAAGGATCGTCGCAGTTGCAATAAACGACCTTGTCGCGAAAAGTGTCGGGATCGTATTCGAGATAAGCCTCGATCTCTTTTCGGATATCGTCGTATTGCGTGTAAAACTCGTCTTTCTTCGCGACCTTAGCAGCGTTTAGATCGGTGTTTTGGGAAGTAGTCGGCATCAGACGTAATTATGCCACGAGAGAACAAATGTGGCTAAATCCATGATCAAAGAGCGGCGTCACACAATGCAATTGATAGCTAATTTGCGTACGCATGAACAATGCTGCGAGTGAATGTCCCATTATTTAAATTTACCTGACCTTCAACTCTGACCTCAAAATTGAATTTAGCGATACCAAGAATCGCACCCTTCATCTGGCACTGATATGTTCCGTAATATGTCCATCGAACTTCTTGGTAGGCCTCTGTCGTAAGGGCTGTCTGGTCACATCCAATGCCAACAAAATCAGAAGCAGGATGCTTCTGCCTTGCGGCGGAATTCGCGGCCATCAGCATTTCGTCTCTCATCAAAGGATAGACCTTTTGCAAACCCTTGCGAATATCCTCCGGACCAAGATTGGTTTCGGATTGGTTTGTTAGGTTAGATGGCGCAACCTGATCTGGGATACTCAATTGCTGGGGTCTCGCTGATGGAGTTTGCTCGCTTCTCTCTCCATTTGACGACTTAGGTTCGGGAACCGCGACCCTGCCAAAAAAACCGTAGGCGATTACTCTTTCTGGCTGCGATATGACGTTAATCGACAGAGTTGAGTAAACAACTCGGTCTTGATAAGTAAAATCAAGCACGCCCAATTTTTCACCAATAACTCCCGCTCCATAAACCAATCCATGCTTTGCCAATACAGCATTTCTAAGCTCGGCCTCTGTTGGCTTGGTAGCCACAGCCACCCCACATGCGATCACAAACAAGACAATTAGAATGGCCGCGAATGCCGAAGAGAGCCCGCCCGAAGAAACAGCCTTTTTTGAGCTTCGGGCGGAAATCGGATGTCCGCATTGAGGACAGGCTTCGGCAAGAGCCGAGACCGAGTGACTGCACGTTGGACAATTGGTAAGGCTCATAAGTGTCAGAAGCAACCAATCCTAAGACGTTGGTGGAGTGACTTTTTCTCGGGTGGTGGCGTCAAACTTCGAATTGTGAATATCGAATATAGAACAATGGGTATGATATCTACGCACGGCGGTCCTGACGCGGATCGGTCGTAAATGTTGGCGTTGTTCATAGGGACGATGAACCTCCGAATTTTTCCGTATTACCGTGAAGATTTGGTGTAGGTAGATAATACGCGCGTTTTGATCTAAGTCAAACGGAAAAAAGTCGGCATAGATGGTCATTGGTCTGTAGGATCAGGGTTCGGAACCGGGAACCTCGGAAAATAATCGGATCTTTGTCGTTGCATATATCGTATATCGTTTTATAGCTGCATTGCGGCCGTCGATCTTTGAAAATCAAATTCTGTGTGTTGGACAGCAGCCGCTGTTCGAGCCGAAGCCATCCTTTGCCAAGCCAAAGGAACATCGTTCCATCGAACCGCGACGTTCTTCAACCCGTGAAACATCTCGCGGACAGCCGGGACACTCGGGACACTCGGGACAGCCGGGACAGCCGGGACAGTCGGGACAGTCGGGACAGTCAGGACAGTCAGGACAGTCAGGACAGCGTGGACAGTCGGGACAGCGTGGACAGTTCTGACTAATTGTCGAACTGGCCGCCCGCTAACGCAGGCGGTTCTGACACTGGCCGCCCGCTGACGCAGGCGGTTCTGACACTGGCCGCCCGCTGACGCAGGCGGCTCTGACAAGAGCAAGCACGGATACTTGCTCTCAATTCGGGTGTCGGTGGTCAGTGTTTGTCGGTCATTTCGTAGATGAGCTTGCCGCCGGCGGCGATCTGGTTGTAAGTGATGTGCCGAGCGTCGATCGGGCGGCCGTTGAGCGTAATGCTGCGGACATAGACGTTCTTGTCGGATTGACCGCGGGCCTCGATAGTCAGTTTTTTGCCGTTTTCGAGTGAAATGACGGCGGTCTTGACCGAAGGGCTGCCGAACTGATATTCGCCGGAGGCAGGTGCGACCGGGTAGAAGCCGAGCGCGCTGAATATGTACCACGCCGACATCTGTCCGCAATCGTCGTTGCCGCCGAGTCCGTCGGGAGCCGGTTTATATTGGTGGTCAAGTATCATCCGGACGCGTTCCTGCGTCTTCCACGGTTCGTCGGTCCAATTGTAAAGGTATGCGACGTGATGGGCGGGTTCGTTGCCGTGGATGTAGCCGCCGATGATGCCGTCGCGGGTTATGTCCTCGGTCTCGGCGAAGAATTCGTCAGGCAGATGCATCGAGAAAAGCTCGTCGAGGTGTTTTGCGAACGCGTCGCGTCCGCCCATCTTTTTCACCATTTCGGGAACGTCGTGCGGCACATAAAGGCTGTAATTCCAGGCGTTTCCCTCGATGAAGCCCTGGCCTTCGGTCTTGAGAGGATCAAATTTCGTCAAGAATTTACCGTCCGAGCCCTTAGGCCGGGTAAATCCGGCCGACGCGTCATAAACGTTCTTCCAGTTGCCCGAGCGGTTGAGGAATTCGTTATAGACATCGAGCCGTCCGAGTTTGTATGCCGCCCGGGCGATCGCCCAATCGTCGTAAGCGTATTCGAGCGTCTTCGAGACCGACGAACTGTTTTTGTCTTCGGGCACGTAGCCGAGCGACATGTAATATTCGAGACCGTCGTAGTAATTGGTCTTGGCGGTCTGCACCGAGGCGTCGAGAGCCTTGTTCGCCTCGGCACCCGTGAGATTGCCGCTGACGATCGCGTCGGCGATGACCGAAACGCTGTGATAGCCGATCATGCACCAATTCTCATTGGCATAATGCGACCAGACGGGCAGCATCTTGTGCACGCTCTGATCGTAGTGTGCCTGCATCGAACGCACCATGTCGCGGTTGCGGGCCGGCTGGATGATGTTGAGCAGCGGGTGCAGCGCGCGGTAGGTGTCCCACAGCGAAAAAGTGGTGTAATTAGTAAAGTTCGGCGTACCGGCTTTAGTGGGTTGCGGGTTGCGGCCGGGACTTTGAGCGCTGTGAATATTCTGATCCAGGCCCTTGTATCTGCCGTCGGCGTCCATGTAGACGGTTGGCGACAGCATCGCGTGGTAGAGTGCCGTGTAGAAGTTGGTCATCTCGCCCTCGCTGTTGGCGGTGATCTGAACCTTGCTCAGTTCTTTGTTCCAGGCAGCTTGGGCCTCGGCCTTTACACGCTCAAAATCCCAGTGCGGTATCTCCGCTTTCAGATTCGCCCTCGCTCCGTCGGTCGATACGGGTGAGATCGCAAATTTGACCCGGATCTTTTCGTTACCCTTGGTATCAAAATCAAAGTGCGCCCGGATCTGTTTGCCGGCCATCTCGGGAAAATTCTTTGTCTGGTCGAACTTGCGCCAAAATCCCTTGTAGTCCTGCTTGCCGAACTCGCGAAAACCATATGATTTGAACGGTTTAGAAAATTCCATCGCAAAATAGACGGTACGCGTGCGTGCCCAGCCGTTTGTCTGGCGATAGCCGACGATGGTGTGGTCGTTTTCGACACGGGCAAAGGTCCAGACGTTCTTGTCTTCGTAGTTATAAATGCCGTGCATCAGGTCGAGAATGATGTGGGCATCGGACGACGCGTTCGGGAAGGTGTATTGGTGCATCCCGACCCGCGTTGACGCGGTCATTTCGGCGAGGATGTTGTCGTCGTCGAGTTTTACTTTGTAGTATCCGGCCTCGGCCGTTTCGTTCGCGTGAGAGAAAGCCGAGCGAAAACCGCTTTTGGGGTCGCCCTTCGCTCCGGGTTCCAACTGCAGCGGCCCGACCGTCGGCATTACCAGAAAATCGCCGAGGTCCGAGTGGCCTGTGCCGCTGAAATGCGTGTGCGAAAACCCGACGATCTCTGTGTCGTCATACTGATATCCGGCACAATACTTATAGGTGTCCTTGTTATATTTTCCGCCGATGTTGTGCGGCTGCTGATCGGTGTCGGGCGAGAGCTGGACCGAGCCGAACGGCACCGTCGCACCGGGAAAGGTGTGCCCCATTCGCTGCGTGCCGATGAGCGGGTTGACGTAACGGACGTAGTTTTCCGCTCGCTGAGCCGGAACTGAAAGGTATAACAACGCGACGATGATCATCAGTGAAATAGTCTTCATTTTTGGTTTCCTCGGCCACAAAATGACGGGATCAACGGGTCATAGAAATAGATCGAACACGCACTATCGATAGTATAGAACCGAAACGGCAAACACGATCTGTGCTGCGTAATAGAGCGGCAATCCCCACGCTTTATTGACGATGCTCCGCATAACAAACCGGTCTCGTGCGACCGCGATGTCGGACACGGTGAAAATGATCGCCGCGGCAAGAGCGGCGTACGATCCGGACGCCGCACTGACGGCCGCCGCCAGCGATGTCATCACCACGATCGCCAGGACGTAGACCGGTACCGCCAAGCGATAAAAGTTGTCCAGATACCGCCAAAGCCAACGCAGCATCACGGCGCCAAACGCCGACATTATCAAAAGTGCCGCGGCCAAAGCTGTCAGGTCGGCCGCAAGCGACATAAACGCCGCCGCAAACGCAAAATGGGCCAGCAGAAATGCGGCTATACCGGCCGTTAAAAATGAGTTTCGGGCCGACAGCAGCAGTACGTCGCCCACCCAACTGAATACAAGGGCGGCGAGGATAGCTCGGCCGTAAAATGACGCGGCGGCGCCGTTGATCGCGGCGATCGCGATAAAGGCCGTGCTCGCCGCGACCTTGGCTGCAGAGCGGATCGGGTCCGATCGTCGCCATTCGCCGAGGACCGAGAACCCGGCGCCGGTCAGGCACGCGGCAGCGAGCAGGATCGTGATCGTCGAGATGGTCATCGGTAATTCGGCACGTGATATTATAGGCTCAGTTGTGCAGCATAGGACAGAGCCAGGTTCAATTTATGCGATCGCCGGCCCGACGGCTTCCGGCAAGACCGAACTCGGGGTCGAGGTTGCCCTGCGTGTCGGCGGCGAGGTTATAAACTGCGATTCGGTGCAGATCTACAAGCTGATACAGATCGCCACCGCCAAGCCCTCAGCCGAGGAGATGCGCGGAGTGCCGCACCATCTGATCGGGTATGTTGACGCCAACGTCAACTATACCGCCGCGGACTGGGCCGCCGATGCCGCGGCCAAGATCCGAGAGATCGAATCGAGAGGCCGTGTGCCGGTCCTGGTTGGCGGTACGGGATTTTATCTGCGAACGCTCAAACAACCCCTCTTTGACAGCCCGAAGACCGATGAGCAATTGCGGGAACGCTTTCGGGCGATACACGCGGAAAAAGGCGCTGAATATCTGCATCGGATGCTGTCGCGGATCGACGCCGCCGCCGCCGCGGGCCTTCCTCCAAAAGATCATGTCCGGGTGATCCGGGCTCTCGAGGTTTATTTCCAGACCGGCCGGCGGATATCAGAAATTCGTCCGCAGCGTGCGGATCCGCCCGAATTTGCGGACCGAATTGTGACATTCGTCCTAAATCCTCCGCGAGCGACACTATACGATATGATCGATCGTCGAACCGAACGGCATTTTAAGGCCGGATTGGTCGACGAGGTGAAACTATTGCGCGCGAGCGGCGTTAAAGACAATACCAACGCTCTCGGGGCTCACGCGTACCGACGGGTTTGCGAGTATCTGAGGGGCGAACGGACACTCGCCGAGGCGATCGAAAAGTCGCAGCAGGACGTGCGGAACTATGCCAAACGGCAGTTGACGTGGTTTCGCCGCGAGCCGGACGTCATTTGGCTCGACGGTTTTGGCAGCGACCCGGGAATGGCCGACCGCGTGCTGGCCGAGCGCCCGCTTTCGGCGGCCCAGAAATGAAATATCCGAGGGTATAGCAATTTGCTATACTGAGTAAATAGTCGCTGTGGACGGTGCACTTTTTTTGAAGAGAAAAGGAACAAGCTATGGAAAAACAAGCTGCCCAAAATATTCAGGACGCGTTTTTGAATTCGGCAAGGCGTGAGCGTATCACCGTAGTTATACATTTGCTGCCGGGTTCGACGGTCTCCGGCCGCATCAAGAGTTTTGACAAGTTTTCGGTCCTGCTTGATGTCGGCGGGCCTGACGTCTTGATCTTTAAGCACGCGATCTCGTCCATTTCACAGGAGAGGCGGCCTTTACCTGATCAGGCATCTTGAAGGGAAAATTCATAACGTTTGAGGGAATTGACGGCAGCGGCAAATCGACACAGTTGAGGATGCTGGCGGCCGTGGTGCGCGAACGAGGGTTGGACGTGATAACGACCTTCGAGCCCGGAGGGACGCCGTTGGGCAAGCACCTTCGCGAGGCGTTCCTGGAGACCGAAGAAACGGTCGCCCCGCTTGCCGAACTGCTGCTTTTTGCGGCTGATCGCGCGCAGCATGTCGAATTTTTGATCAGGCCGTCGATCGCCGCGGGCCGCGTGGTCATATCAGACCGGTACGCCGACGCGACGACCGCGTATCAGGGGGCGGGACGCGGGTTTTCGAGCGATACGATCCAACAGGTGATCAGCCTGGCGACCGGCGGCCTCAAGCCGGACCTCACGATCTTTTTTGATATATCGGTCGAGGAGGCGTTTGGCAGAATGGCGGACCGGGACGAGGCCGGCGGAAAGCGAAACCGGATGGACTCGGAAAAGGCGGAGTTTTACCAACGCGTTCGTGAGGAATATCTAGCCATCGCACGCCGCGAGCCCGAGCGGTTTATCGTTGTCGACGCCGCCCGCTCGATCGCCGATGTCCATCACGAAGTCACGCAGTTGGTGGCCGGCCTTGTCGAGAGAGCCTGACCGCAGCTGCCGGGAACCACACTAAGTAGAATTCAAATGTTTGACACACTCGTCGGGAACGAACAGGTAAAAATAGTCATTCGGCGGTTGATGAAAGGCGGCCGCGTGCCCAATTCGCTGCTTTTCGCCGGTGACGAGGGCGTCGGCAAAAGGCAGTTCGCACTTGAGATCGCCCGTGCTTTTGTCTGCACTTCGCCGGTTGATCTCGCGGCCTGTCATGTCTGTTCGGCATGCAAGCGGGTCGATAAGTTCGTCTTGCCGGCGAGCGATAAAGGCGACGATTTTGACCGTGTCTTTTTCTCGGAGCACCCCGACGTAGGAACCGTCGTACCATTCAAACGCAATGTCCGGATCGGCAGCATCAGGTCGCTCGAGCGTGAGGCAAACTACAATCCGTACGAGGCCAAAGCGAGGTTCTTCATTGTCGACGCGGCCGAAAAGATGGCTGATCCGGCCGCCAACGCCCTCTTGAAAACGCTCGAAGAACCGCCGTCGACCACCCACATTTTTCTTATCACTTCACGGCCCGATTCGCTCCTGCCGACCATCCGGTCGCGATGCCAGCTGCTGCGGTTCGCTCCGGTCGAGGCCGACAAGGTCGAACGATACCTGATAGATCAGCGGGCGTTCACCCACGACGAAGCCCGTATCGCAGCACGGCTCTCGCGGGGCAGTATCGGGCGTGCCGTATCGATCAACGTCGAAAAATTCAAGGCCCGCCGCGAGCGTATGTTGACCGTGCTGCGCTCGGCGATCGGCAATATCGACCGCACTGAGCTGCTGCGGATCTCGGAGGAGATGCAGGATGCCAAAAACAAGGAATCATTCGAAGAAAACCTCGAGATCATCGAGACACTGATCCACGACGTTTGGCTCCTGAAGGTGAGCGGCGACCCGGCAAAATTGGTCAACACGGACGAGGCGGCGGTTCTTACGGGCCTGGCAAACGCGGCTCCGGATAATCTGCCCGATTGGCTGGCAATGACCGAAAAGCTCCGGCAGGACCTGGCGGTAAACATTAACCGAAAGGTGGCGACCGACGCACTGTTTGTAGCAATGGCGGGTTGATTAAAATTGTCCGCGGTGCGAAATTAAGTAGAATGAAGGCCGAGGCAAATATACGACAATTTTCGTTGTCGCCGGTTTCCGAACGGATCCTGGCGGGCCTCGGTGCGTCAGTGATCGCCGGCGGTTCGGCGGTGGTCGCGTATTTTGACCCGACCAAGGTGTCAATAATGCCGGTCTGCCCGATGTTTTCGGTCACAGGCATCGCGTGCCCGGGCTGCGGCCTGACCCGCGGGTTTCACGCACTGTTTCACGGCGACGTGGTCGCGGCGGTTGATTTTAACCTGCTCGTCCCGGTCTGGGCGCTGATTTTTGGCTACGTCGTTATTTCGCTCGCGCTATTGGCTGTCCGCGGCCGCGGTTTGCCGATGTGGGTCACACATCCAAAGTTTCTCTGGACCTTCGTGATCGTTATGGTTGCGTTCGGGGTACTGCGAAATATCCCCGTTTATCCGCTTACGATCCTCTTTCCCTGAGGCCTTTTCAACGGACAATTTACCGCGCATTGTGCCGCGTCCCGGATCTACGTGATCTGGACGAGCGGCTTGTCGGCGCCGAGCGGTTTGGCATCAGCACCTTCACGGCGGAGAATTTCGACCTCTTTGACAAATTCTTCGACGATATCGGCGCCGGCAACGCGCCGCATCGGGACACCGTCCTTGAAGATCATTCCGACATTTCGGCCAAATGTGATCCCGAGTTGGCTGTCGTGAGCCTCTCCCGGCCCGTTGACGGCACAGCCCATGATCGACAGGTGAAGCGGTTCTTCCACGTGGGCGAGACGGCGTTCGACCTCGGTGACGATCTCGACAAAATTGTCGATATCCAGCCGTCCGCATGTCGGGCAGGCGACGACAGTGACACCGCGTTTTCTCAGCTCAAGTGATTTGAGGATCTCCCAGCCAACACGAACCTCTTCGTGAGGCTCGGCCGCAAGGCTGACGCGGATCGTGTCGCCGATACCCTCGTGAAGCAGCATTCCGAGCCCGATCGCCGATTTTATCGTCCCGCCAAAGGGCGTTCCGGCTTCGGTCACGCCGAGATGCAGCGGATAGTCGACCTTTTGAGCCATCAGCCGGTAGGCGGCGACCATGCGATTAACGTCCGACGCCTTGAGCGATATCACGGTATTGCTAAAACCGAGGTCCTCGAGTATCCGGACGTGCCGCATACCGCTCTCGACCATCGCTTCAGGCGTTGCCGAACCGTATTTTTTGAGCAGGTCCTTTTCAAGCGAACCTCCGTTCACGCCGATGCGAATGGGCACATTCTGCGCCTCGGCGGCGCGGACGACCTCGCGAACGCGGTCGATATGGCCGATATTGCCCGGATTGATGCGGAGTTTGTCGATGCCGGCGTCGAGGGCTTTCAGAGCCAGCTTGTAATGAAAATGTATGTCCGCGACGATCGGCACATTTGTGCGTTTTCGGATCTCGTACATCGCCGCCGCAGCGTCGTCGTCGGGCACGGCAATTCGGACGATCTCGCAGCCGGCCTCGACCATTTCGTCGATCTGCCTGATCGTCGCATCGACGTCCGTCGTATCAGTTTTGGTCATTGACTGTACGACGACCGGCGCACCGCCGCCGATCTGAATGTCGCGAACCATTACCGCTCTTGTCACTCTTGCCATAAAACTATTTCTTTTGTTCAGCCGCCGGTTTGTCGGACGTTGAACCCCAGTTCGACGCGATCCTCGAAAAATCCAGGAAAAAGACGAATGCCATCAACACGAGGATCATAGCCAGGCCGGTCAACTGGATACGCTCCTTGGCAACCATCGACAGCGTCTTGCCGAACCACGACATCACCTTATCAATGGCGAGGACCATGATCTGTCCGCCGTCGAGCATCGGGATCGGCAGCAGGTTAAAGATACCGAGACTGAGGCTGATGACCGTCAGGATAAGGAAAAATCCCTCGGCGCCCATTATTCGGGTCGCCTCGGCCGACTGCTGAAAGATACCGACCGGGCCGCCGAGCCCCGAATCCTTGACCGATCGGCTGCCCGAAAAGACCTGCCCGAGGACCGAACCGGTTGCCTTGAGGTTTTCCCAATTTGTGCTGAAAGCGTGTTCGACGGCCATTCCGAGCGACGCTTTTTCGAGCGGAAGGTCGGGCCGTGTAAATCCAAAACCGAGGCGTTCGGTCCCGTCCTCGAGCTTTCTGACCGTTGCGGTCAATGTCAGCGGTTTGCCCTCGCGTTCGACAAGAACGCTGATCGGGGCCGATTTGTACTTCTGGACGAGCGTGCTCGCCTGCTGATTATTGCGGACGGCTTCACCGTTGAATGACACGATACGGTCGCCCGGTTTGAGGCCTGCTTCGTCGGCCGGCGTTCCGGGTTGAACGACCCCGACGACGACCGGCACCGCGCCCATATCGGGTTCGGCATCGAGGAGTCCGGCCTTTTGTCCGGCAAATACGTCCTCTTTACGCGGCGTGATCTCAAGCGATACGCGCTGGCCGTTGCGCTCGACGACCAAGGGAAGTTTTCGGTCGGGATTGATGCCGGCCTCGACCGAGATGTTCCGCCAGGTTGGATTTTCGACGCCGTTAAACGAGACGATGCGGTCGCCGACCTGAATACCGGCCGCGGCAGCTGCACCCTCGGCCCGGACCGTTCCGATCACGGGTGCCGGCACTGACGGAATACCCTGAACAAGTGCCATTCCGAACGGGATCGAAAACGCCAAAACGAGGTTCATGAACGGGCCGCCGATCATGACCAGGAATTTCTGCCAACGGGGGCGAAGCTCGTAAAGTTCCGATTCGGGCACACGCTCGGTCGTATCGTCCTTGCCCTCGAGCGGCCCGGTCGCCTCATCTCCGTACAGCTTTACATACGCGCCAAGCGGTATCGCGCTGATGCGGTAATCGGTATGGCCGCGTTTGAAGCCCCATATCCGCGGCCCGAGGCCGAAGAACGAATATGCCTCGACACGCATCCCGAAAAACTTGGCGACGATAAAGTGGCCGAATTCGTGAATATTGATCGCGATGCCGAGGATCACGAGCGGGACCAGGACGTAGTAAAAAGCTGTGGTTAAAATACCTTCCATAATATGGCTATTTCGATTCGGCCGCCGCGGCGTACGTTGTCACTAAAAGTTTAAGGGGGCACCGCCGGTGAGTCAAACTAATTTCAGTTTGACGCCCTGGAGGTCGCGGCCGCCAGTGAAAGTGCGGCAGTCGCGCGGGCCCATTTATCGACGCCCAGGACGACATCAAGCCCGCTGACCTGCTCGACCGTATGCAGGTCCATGACCTTGCGGTTTATCTCGGCGATCTGGTCGACCCTGATCTTGCCGTCAAGAAACGCTTCGACGCTGACCTCGTTGGCGGCATTCAGGGCGGCGGGCATCGTGCCGCCGATCCGCAGTGCGTCGAATGCCAACGCGAGACAGGGGAATTTTTTGGTATCAGGCTCTTCGAACTCGAGTTTGCCGATCGCGGCCAGATCGAGCGGCGGCAGGCAGTTCGGCAGGCGGTCCGGATATGTCAGAGCGTACTGAATGGCGTGCTTCATATCGGTCACACCCATTTGAGCGATGACCGAGCCGTCGAGCATTTCGACCATTGAGTGGATCACCGACTGAGGGTGAACAATGACCGAGATCCGCTCGGCGTCGAGGCCAAAAAGCCACTTTGCCTCGATCACCTCGAGGCCCTTGTTCATCAGCGTGGCAGAGTCGATCGTGATCTTGTCGCCCATCATCCAGTTCGGATGATTGAGAGCCTCGTCACGGGTCGCCGCCGCGATCTTTTCAACCGGCCAAGTGCGGAACGGCCCGCCCGACGCGGTCAGGATTATCCGGCGAACCTCGTCGGGACGCTCGCCGCGAAGGCACTGGTGAATTGCGTTGTGTTCGCTGTCAACCGGCAAGATCTCGGCGCCCGAGCGGGCGGCGGCAGCGGTCATCAGTTCGCCCGCCATCACCAACGTTTCCTTGTTTGCAAGTGCGACACGCTTGCCCGACTCGATCGCCCGCAGTGTCGGCACAAACCCGACGGCGCCGACCGTTGCCGAAACGACGGTGTCAACGCGGTCGGCCGTCGCGACCGCGATCAGGCCTTCATCGCCGACGAGTATCTTCGGTTTGAAAGACCCGAGGTTATGCAATGCACGCTCGAGCTGCTCGGCGCCGAGGTCGTCGGCACACGCCGCGATCTCGGGCTTGAAGGCGACGATCTGCTCAATAAAACGGGCGATATTGCGCCCGGCCGCCATCGCCGTTACGCGAATATCGCCGAGATGTTCGACAACCTTTAGGGTATTGCAGCCGATCGAGCCGGTTGAGCCGAGGATTGAGATATGCTTCATAAGCAAGCTAACAGATTAGCATATTTGCGGCCCCGAATGCCGCCGACAGCGGACTCGTGATCCTTAATTACCTAGTTCCTGTTGTCTTTCCGGGCCGGTTGAGTCGAGGTGTGCCTTGGCGATCTCGAGAGCCGCAAAGATGTCGCCCGCGAAATTTCGACGGCCGACCGTTTCAACAAAGCCGCTCTTTCGCATCACGCGGTAAACGCTGCGGGAAACGGCCGAGAATATAAGCAGTTGGCCGTTCTCGCGGGCCTCGGCCGCGAGTTCCTCGAGCACGTGCACGCCGCTGGCGTCGATCGTCGGAACCTGACGCATTCTGAGGATCAGGACCTTCGGTTTGGTGGCGACCACACGGATCGATTCTTTGAACTGCCGCACGGCCCCGAAAAACAGCGAACCGTAGATCTCGAAAACCTCAACGCCCTTAGGGATCGAGACGCCCGACATGTCACGTGTCTGAAACTCTTCATCCTCGCGAAGATTTTCCGTTATGACGTCGACGTGCGTTTCGTTCGACATCTTTTGAAGGAACATAAATGCGGCGAGCAGTACGCCGACCTGGATGGCGACCGTCAATTCGATAAAAACGGTCAGTAGGAATGTGGCGAGCAGGACTGCGACGTCGGCACGGGGGCTCTTGAGCAAATGCGAAAATTCACGCCACTCACTCATGTTGTACGCGACGACGATGAGGATCGCGGCGAGTGTCGCCATCGGGATCATCGCCGCCCATTTACCGATCAATATCAGTACAAACAACAGGAATACGCAGTGGATGATCGCGGCAACGGGTGTTGAGCCGCCGCTCTTGATGTTTGTCGCCGTTCGAGCGATCGCACCGGTCGCGGGGATGCCGCCGAACATTACCGAGACGATATTGCCCGTTCCTTGGGCGATAAGTTCCATGTTCGAGCGGTGCCGTGTGCCGGTCATGCCGTCCGCGACCACTGCCGCCAGCAGCGACTCGAGGCCGGCGAGGATCGCGATCGTCACGGCCGGCGAGAACATCTGCTGGACAAGCGGCCATGTGACGACAGGGAAGTGAGGCGTCGGCAGCGTGTTCGGCACGCCGCCAAAACGCGACGCGATGGTGTCGACCGGTATTTGAAAATACTGTACGGCAAAGGTGACGGCGAGGATCGCCACCAGCGGGCCGGGCACTTTATGCGTGACTCGAGGCCATAGGACTATTATCAGCAGGGAAACGGCACCGACCGCCAGGGTGTACAGATCAGCGATCGCGATGTGCCGCCCGTATTCGATCCACTTCTCGGTAAAGTCCGCCGGGACCTTTTCGAGCCGGAGCCCGAGAAAGTCGCTGACCTGCGACGAGAAAATGATCAATGCGATGCCCGAGGTGAAACCTATCACCACGGGATAGGGGACAAATTTGAGGAACGCACCCATGCGGGCAAGCCCCATGGCGATCAGCAGAACGCCGGCGATGAGCGTAGCGACGACCAAACCGTCGTAACCGTATTTTTGGACGATGCCGTAAACGATGACGATGAACGCCCCGGTCGGCCCGCTGATCTGGGCCCGCGATCCGCCCAGAACGGCGATCACAAATCCGGCAAAAATTGCCGTGTAAAGGCCCTGTTCGGGTTTGACGCCGGACGCTATAGCGAGCGCGATCGACAGCGGCAAAGCCACCACGCCGACCGTTAGACCGCCTAGCAGATCGCCCTGAAACTGCTTGAACGAATAGCCTTCGCGAAGGACGGTAAGCAGTTTGGGTTCGAGCTTGCGGTGCATTTTTGGCCTTTATTTCTTTTCGACGCGGTCGCGGTAATAATCGTTGATAAAATCGCGCATCGCGAACTGCCACCAGCCGATCCCAAATTTCTCGGCCTCGTCGCCGGCGCGTTTGGCGTTCCAGCCGTCGTGTGTCATGCGATAAACGGCGATAACGGTCCCGGTGCGGTCAGATCCGCGTTTGCAGTGGATGAAAACGGGCTGGTTAGCGGCCGAATTTACTGCGGCGAGTATTTTTTCGATGTCGGAAACGCCCGGGCGTGCCCAATTGTCGAGCGGTAAGTTGATGAACCGCATCCCGGCCCTTTCGACCAACGCATTTTCCTTCGAGGCCTTTTCGTCGTTATCGCGAAGGTCAATGACCGTCTTGATCCCGATCCGTTTCAACTCGGCAAATCCGGTTTCGCTCGGTTGGCCGCCGCGATAGAGGTTTTCGTTGACCTTGTAAAAATTGGGCAGGTCGCGGCTCACTGTCGGGGTTTGGGCGGCGAGGCTGATCGCGAGTGCGGCGAAAACCGACAAAAGTGCTACGTAACGTCTCATTGCAGGATCCTTGCGGCGACCTCACGGGAGTTCAGGCGAATCTCTTCGCCGCTGCTCATATTCTTTAGCTTTACGACGCCCGCGGCCCGCTCGTCGTCACCGAGAACACACACGAACGGGACACCGATCGAGTCGGCGTACTTGAACTGTTTGCCGAGCTTGTCCGCTTCGGGGTAGAGCGTGACCCGAATGCCGCTCCGACGAAGCTCGGTTGCGAGGGCGAGCGAATCGGAAACGGTCTCTTCATTCCAGATCGTTACCAATACGTCGGCCGGCGTCGATCCGGCGATCTCGGGCGGAAACATTCCGCGTTCTTCCATCACAACCAGTATCCGCTCAAGCCCCAACGAAAATCCGCAAGCCGGTATCTGTTCTTTGCCGAACATCCCGATCAACCCGTCATAACGACCGCCGCCGCCGAGCGAACCGGCGAGGTCGGGAACGTTGATCTCCATGATCGTGCCCGTGTAGTACGAAAGCCCGCGAGCGAGCGACGGGTCGATCTTGACCGGACGGTCGCCGCAAAGCCGCAGAACGGCGTCGAGGTCTGCGTTTGTCGAATTGCCGACAACGGCCGCGAGGAATTTGTCGGCTGAATTTTCAGCGATCCCGCGATCGATCAGCTCTTTCCTAACGCCGTCGACGCCGATCTTATCGAGTTTATCTAACGCTACAAGTGCATCGGTTTCGCTTTCAATTCCGGCGTCGGCGACCATTTGCGAAAGCAGTTGTCGGTGATTGATGCGGACCGTGAAATCATTAAATCCGAGCCTGGTCAATATGTCGCATGCCGCCGAAATGATCTCGGCCTCGACGACCATCGAGTTCGAACCGATACAATCGACATCGCACTGGTAAAATTCGCGAAAACGGCCTTTGGCAGGGCGGTCGGCTCGCCAAACCGGTTGTATCTGGTATCTCTTGAAAAACTTTGGCAGGTCGTTCTTATTATTTGCCACAACGCGAGCGAGCGGAACGGTCAGATCGTAACGCAAAGCAAGGTCACAGAACTCTTTGGTCATAGCAACGGCGTAAGACGGGTCATTCTCTTCGAATTCGCCGTACATGCCATGTCTTGTAACGTTTGCAAACGCCCTCAGATTTGCGGCGAAACTATCGCCTCTCTTTAGTATCCTGAAAACAAGCTGATTGCCCTCATCGCCGTATTTGCCCATCAGGGTCTCAAGATTTTCGACGGCGGGCGTTTCGAGCGGTTCAAACCCGTATGATTCGTAAACTTCCTTGATAATACCGATGACGTAGTTGCGTTTGCGCACGTCTGCCGGAAGAAAATCGCGCATGCCTCGGGCAGGGTTGGTACTTGCCATAAAGGATATATTACCGCAGAGAGGCGTAAGTCGACGAGAATCCAAGAAAGTTAATCCGATGCCAGATATACATTCTTAAGATCGACGTAGTTGCGCCACGACCTTTCGAGATACGCGAGTTCGTCATCGGTCAGTGCACGCTTTACACGAGCCGGCGAACCGATGACGAGTGATCCGGGCGGTATCTGCGTACCGGGCGTGAGCAAACTGCCGGCTCCGACAAGGGAGTTGGCTCCGACCCGAACGCCGTCCATCAGTATCGCTCCGATACCGATCAGGCAGCCGCGTTCGACGTGACAACCGTGCAGCGTGACGCGATGGCCGATCGTCACTTCATCCTCGACGACCGTGCAATGGGTCTTGGAACTGACGTGGATCATCGTCATGTCCTGGACGTTCGAACGGGCACCGATGCGGATGTAATTGACGTCGCCGCGGATAACTGAACCGTACCAAACGCTCGAATCTTCGCCGATCTCGACATCGCCGATGATGATCGCGTCATCGGTAACGAAGACCGAATCGTGGATCTTGGGTCGGGTATTGATGAATGGCCTTATCATTTATCTATCGTGCGAGCTTGCGCCTGATCATGCCAAATGCCTGCTCCAGTTCCTTCACACGCAGCAGTTTGGCGACTATCACAAACGTAATGCCGCCGAGGGCGATCGGGACAAATGCCTCGATCAAGTGATGTGCGAGCGTCGCCGAACCGAGCCGTACGTGAAGCAAATAGTAACTGGCATAACACGCCGCCGACATAAAGAGCGATGCGGCGGAAATTCGCAAAAATGATGCCGCGACCTCACGGCCGTTCAGCCGCTTGATCTTGCGCCGCATGAACCAGACCAGTGCGACAAAGTTGATCAGGGCAACGCACGAGGTCGCCAGAGCGACGCCGACATGGCCGTAACCGTGCGGTGTGGCGGCCGTTACGCCGTATTGCGAGAGCCATTCGCGAAAAAAATAACTCCCGAGAGCGTTGACGCCGATCGAGGCGACGCCGATGATCATCGGCGTTTTGGCGTCGTTCATCGCGTAAAACGCCGGCGACAGCACCTTGATCGCCGCATAGCCGGCCAGGCCGACCGAGTATCCCGCGAGGGCAAACGCCGTCATTGTAGTGGCGGTCGCGTCAAACTTACCATGCTCGTAGATCAGCCGAACGATCGGTTCGCCCAGCACTATCAGGCCGCAGGCCGCAGGGATCGTCATCAAAAAGACGAGATTCATCGACTGTGACAGCGTGTCGCGAAAATCCTTCGTCCGGCCCTCACTTGCGAGTCGGGACAGCACGGGGATCGCCGCCGTCCCGATCGCGACGCCGAACAGCCCGATCGGAAACTGCATCAGCCGAAAGGAATAACTTAGCCAGCCCTGAGCTCCGTCGATGCCCGAGACGAAATAGGTGTTAATGAGGACGTTGATCTGGACCGCGGACGTCCCAAGGATGGCGGGCGTCATCAGCGCCATTACTCGTTTGAGGCCCTCGTCCGCAAAACTCAATGTCGGCAAAAAGCGAAAGCCGACCTTGTAGAGCGACGGGATCTGCATCAAAAATTGTGACGCTCCGCCGATCAAGGTTCCGATAGCCATGCCGATTATCGCCCATTGCGCCGCCGCTCCGGGAACGGCGTCCTTGTCCGTCGAACTGAACCATCCGCCGCCGCTTAGCCAGTATGCAAGCCCGAGGCCGAAAATTATCGAGACGATGTTAAAGACCGTCGAGGCCGATGCCGGGATCCCGAATACGCCCTTGGTATTGAGTACGCCCATTGCGACCGCCGCCAAAGCGACGAGCAAAATGAACGGGAACATTATCTGCGTCAGCGTTGTCGCAAGCGCCGCCTTTTCAGGCGAAAAGCCATCAGCCACGAGGTCGACGAATTGCCGTGAAAAAATTACGCCGACGATGCAGATCACGCTCATAATGACCGCGAGGGCGTTAATGACAAGGCCGGCCAGATGCCAGGCTTCCTTTTCACTCTTGTTTATCTGGTAGTCGGTGAAAACCTTGACGAACGCCGCCGAAAGGGCACCTTCGGCGAAAAGGTCGCGGAGCACGTTCGGTATTCGAAACGCCACGACGTAGGCGTCGTAAAGAAACCCGGCGCCGAAGAAAAAGGCGAATATCTGCTCCCGGATCAGCCCAAGAATACGCGAGAACATCACCGCGATCGATACGATCCCGGCTGATCGAGCGACACTCGTTTGTTTTGTCGACGGGGCAGGCCCGGCTTCGTCAGCTATGTCGTCAGCGTCGTCAGGTTCGGCCAGTGATTCCGGCGATTCGGCAGTAGGTTGGTCCTCGATGATCTCACTCATTGGTCAGGTTGGGATTATCGCACGCAGAGGCGAAATACAAAAGCAAACCGGCGCTCGATAGGCGCCAAAAGGCGCGCGTTCGCGGCGGGCCTTGCTATGGGCCGACCAAGCGAGATCTCTAACAAGTCATTACCTGTACAGTTTACTGGCGTTGGTTGGGATAACTTATCCGCGTTCTTGCTATCCGGCTGTCGAGAGACGTCGGCGAGTACGCGATCGGGGCCGGGCCGCCAAATTGATTTTGGACGAGCGAGACAAAGCTATTTTGAAATGCACGGAAACGGGCCACCGCTCCGCGTTGGTTAAAGATCACAAACAGGAACTTGCCGTTTCGGGTATTCAGTTCACCGGCCAGCGTGCTGGCGCCGCCGTCGGTGTTGGGCAGCGTCCCTGTTTTGCCGATCACGCTGCCGGTCGCAAAGTCTGAGTCGAAGCGGTTTTCAAGCGTGCCCTTGTCGATGCCCGCGACCGGCATAATGTCGGCGAATGTCATTTTGTATCGGGCCAGGTCGTCCTTCAAAACCCTGAGCAGACGCATCATCGCATTTGGCGTCACGCGGTTGTAGCCAAGCCCGCTCGATGTCTGGAGCGAAAACTCGACCGGCTGTATGCCGGCATTCAGCTGCACGATGCGAGCAACGGCATAAGCACCGCCGAGCATATCGCCGAGCCGCTCGGCCAAAAAGTTGTTCGAATAACAAAGCGTGACCTTTAGGATCTCGCGCATCGGGGCCGATTCATGCGTGAATAGCAGGCTCAGGCTGCTCGGGATCGGCTGGACATAAAACGCCCCGGTGAAAGTCACGCCGGGCGTACCCTGAACCTCGCCAAAACGGCCTGAGTTTGAAAGGTAATTTAGCCAAACGCGCGTCGCGGCGGCCGAACGTTTATTCGCGTCCATAGCCGCAAACAGTGTCTCGGCCGACTTGAGCGAAGAACCCGAGTAGTTCATCGCAAAATTATCGGTCGCGATCAGATCGCCGTTTATCGTGCGGATGCCGAGCCGGTTGAGTTCGTAGGCGATAGCGACCGCGTGCTCAAAACCGAACATCGGGTCACGGCCCGAAACATAAAGATTACCGTTGAGCGTCCCCGTCGAGCGGTCGAACGACCCGTCCGTATAGACGCTGGTCATAAAACGGAAATCCGGGCCGAAGGTCTTGAGAACAGCGTACGCGGTGGCGATCTTGACGTTCGACGCGGGATTAAAAGCCGCAGTCGAGTTGCTTTCGACCACTACATTGCCGTCCATCGATTCGATCAGGATGCCTGAATATCCGGGCACAGCCACTTCGGCAAGCGCCGGGAATTTTGTCCGTATTCCGCCCGAAACCGGCGTCGAACTTCCGGTTCGCTGGACGAAGGGCGTGGCGGTCGGCACCGGCACCGGGTCGCGATAGATCTTGATGTCCTGAAGCAGCGGCGGCGTCTGTCCGGTTGCCGAAAGGGCGGCCGAAAGTATCACGATCAGCAGACTAAAATGCCATTTTAACTGTCTCAGGTGTCTTTTCATTGATTACTTCTAGATATTATCAGCGGCGGCTATTGCCAGGCAGGTTGACCCAAAACTCATGATACCACACTTTCGACGAACCCTTGATAAGACATTTACCGCTGCGAATACGGCTGTCGTTATGATTCAAGAAAGCGACCGGATGGATGCAGTCAAAAGTCGGGCTTATGCATGCCATCCGGATTTGTTATACAACAAAACGGAAAGAAATGGAACGTTTTTTTTGGGAGATAGCGGGTTATTGCAGCTGCTGCAGCTCGGCGACATCGTCAAATCGCCGCATTGGCTGGCGGATCATCGATTCGTTCTTGAGGTAAGAACACAGGTCCGAAAAATTCATCGGGGCGGCGAACAGGTAGCCCTGCCCGTATTCACAGCCGAGCGATCGCAGCGTGTTGAGTTGCGTTTCGGTCTCGATCCCTTCGGCGACGACCTGCAGGTCAAGGGTTTTTGCCAGCGTTACGATCGCACGAACGATCTCGTCGTTTCCGCCCTTGTCGTTGATCATATTGACGAACGAGCGGTCGATCTTTAGCGTGGTGATGGGGAGTTTCATCAGGTAGCTGAGATTTGAGTATCCCGTACCGAAATCATCGATGTTGATGTCGATCCCCGCGTCCCTCATCTGTTTGAGCATCTCTATCGCCCTTGCCTGATGTTCGACAAAGACGCTTTCCGTTATCTCGAATTTAAGCAAATGCGGTGAGAATGAGTTTTCTTCGAGGATGCGCTCGATGTTGCGCACGAGCGATACCTGGGCAAATTGTTTGCACGAAAGATTGACGCTGAGTTTCGGCTTTTGGCCCTCGGGCATCACGTCCTGGATCGTACGGATCTCACGGCACGAGATCTGAAGAACATATTCGCAGAGGCGGTCGATCATTCCGATCTCCTCCGCGACGGGAATGAACTTGCTCGGCGAAATATTACCGAGTTCCGGATGATTCCATCGGGCAAGCGATTCAAAACCCTCGATCTGGTCAGTTTCTAGCGAGTATATCGGCTGATAGACGACCGATAGTTCGGAACGTTCGATCGCGCGTCTCAGGTCGGTCTCGATCCGCAGAGTCTCGCGCGCGGCCTTAAACATTTTTTCGTCAAAAACCTCGTGGCGGGCCTTTCCGGCCCGTTTGGCCTGATACATCGCGGTATCGGCGTCGCGCATTATGTCCTCGGACGTGCGGTGGCCCGACGAAGCGTGAAGAATGCCGATGCTGGCGGAACTGTAAACCTCGTTGCCGTTCAGTTCAAAGGGGATCCCGAATTTTGCCTGGATACGTTCGGCGATACGCGTGACCTCTTCGTCAATGTGGGTGCCCTCGACGAGGATAGTAAACTCGTCACCGCCGAGGCGAGCCACGAGGTCCGACGGCCGGAGACACTCGCGGAGCCTTTCGGAAATACCCATCAGCAGCATGTCGCCAGCCAGATGTCCGAGACTGTCATTTACGTATTTGAAGCGGTCGAGGTCAATAAACAGGATGCTGACCCGATAGTCTGGCGACAATTGGCGACGCTCAAGGGCCGATGTCAGACGAGCCATGAACAGCGGGCGGTTCGGCAGGCCGGTCAGGGCGTCGTGGGTCGCTTCGTGCTGGAGTTTCTCTTCGGCGACCTTTTTGTGGGTGATGTCCTGGATCTGGAAGATCAGTCTCTGGTTCTCGACATTTCCGTCGCCGGCAGCGGAGACACTCCACGATGCCCACACGACGTCGCCGTTCTTATGAAAATAGCGGTGTTCCAACTGACAGCTCGCGATCTTGCCGGAGATCAGTTCGTGGAGTTTTACGAGCGTCGGGCCAAGGTCGTCCGGAACGATCATCGACTGAAAGTCCCGGGCCAAAAACTCCTCTTCCGAAAAACCGAGTATCTCGGTCAGGGCCCGGTTGACCTTGAGCCACGATCCGGTCGAACTGACGAGAGCAATGCCGATCGGGGCATAGTTGAACGCACTTCGAAACCGCTCTTCGGACTCGCGCAGGGCGTCCGACTGAGCCTCCATCACCTTGGCGTACTGTTCCGCCTGTTCCGCCTGTTGGATCGAGATCTCGACGTTCTTCATATACATCCTGTAGGAAAGATATACAAAGACCATCACCGGAAATGTAGCGAAGATAATACCGACGCCGATCGTGTCGGCGAGCTGGATCAGGATGCCTGCCCCGGCCGCGCCCACAAAGTACGAGAAAAATGTCCAAACGTATTTGGACTTCCAGGTTTCCCAGACCGGCAGGCCGCTCTTCAAGGCGTCATAGACGGTCGCGATCGCTGTATTGGCGACAAATTGTGCCAGGGCAATGACCGACAGTGCGATCACAAAATTTGCACGGTTATTCGTGTGTCCGTGGAAGATCTCCTCCTGATAAAGCGAAAGATAATTGAGTGTCACCACGACGAGCGATGTCGATACTGCCATCGTCGCGGCGTTGAAAAAGACGGTCAGCTTTTTGTTGCAAAATCGCCACGAGGAGCAAAAAGCCTCAAGCGCGGCGAGAATTATCGCAAATTCGCCTCCGTAAAGCAGCAATGTCAGGAATATGAATGTGTCCGAGACTGCAATGTGCGATTTGAATCGCGGAATGGGGATCGTGATCCGCGACCCGAGCACGATCGTCAGGATAGCGAGCAGCATCAGGTAACCGTCCACCCGCTCGGTCGGCATCGTAAGACCCGCGGCGGCCAGGCAAGCCCCTCCGGCGAAGATGACGATCGAAATGTACCAGGCTGTAAGTCTCTTGCTGTTCATTAATGGGGTCGTGCAAAGACGGTCGCGGCCGTTGGCAGGTGGACAACTAACGAGGAAAACGTACGATCTGCGGGTTGCGGGAGACGCTCAGGGAAATGCCGCACTAAAAGGCAAAAGCCGGGCCCGTCATTCGAGCCCAGCTTATTATGCCTTAATTAAACATTGTTGTCCACTGTTATTTTTAGACGAACAACGTCACGCATTTGTCAGTAGCGCGGTATCCGGCCTTCTGAAAGCTCTTGTGAGCTCCCGCAAAATTGACGTTGCTTAGAAGGCAGATATGTTCTGCACGGCTGAGCAGTTCGAGCGTCAAGGCCGCGAGACATTTTGAGCCGATCCCGTTCCCACGAAACTCGGGTGCGACCCAGACGCCTTCGAGATAAATGACGTCAGGCGTCTCAGCAATAATATCTGCCTTGAATGCCAGTTTGCCATCGATCTTGACGCTGAATACACGTCCCATTTCGATGCGGCGCAGGACACGCTTGAGAAAACCCTCGCGATCCCGAGCCATCGGATCAACACCGCATTCGATGAACGCGACCTCAGCCTGGGCTTCAGCGAGTTCGACGAGGTCGGCAGCGTTAGCTGTCTCGACGTTCCATTCGCATTTTTGGACGGCGAACGGAAATGCGGTCTCAAAGAGGAGTTCTTCACAGCGAAGTCGCGGGGCGGCGGCTGTCGTTGTGTAGCTGCTCCAGAATCGTTCGGCAGCGTCGCCGGACGACATTATCAGGTGGATCGGCCGGGCCGAGGTGCGGGCGGTAAATGCCAGTGCCTCGATGGCCTTTTCAGTACGGGCCTCGAACAGTGTCGAGTGTCCGATGAGTCCAACTCCCTCCAGTCTTCCTGCTTCATTCCTATAACCGTAGAATGTTCCTCGGTTGAGTTCGGTATCGAAACCGTTGTCATGAATGAAACTCGTCATTACGACCGTGTGGACCGGGCGTTCCGCCAGGAACGCTAACGTCTCGGTACGCGATGATTCGTCGAGCATAAAGACCCGCGAGAGGTCGGGCACAATGCCCAAGCTCCTGGTGTGCGGTACTGC
This sequence comes from uncultured Chloracidobacterium sp., assembly GCA_964592865.1. Taxonomy (GTDB): domain Bacteria; phylum Acidobacteriota; class Blastocatellia; order Pyrinomonadales; family Pyrinomonadaceae; genus OLB17. The sequence goes on from CAZQGN010000013.1 coordinate 70,882, forward strand.
GACTGTCGCAGTGCTCATTTGTGATTGGCGTAACATTTTGGTTCTCCGTATTTTGATCGTGTAATTGTTTCAGTTGGCTGCGACTACATCGAAGGCGTTGGATCGCCAAGTAATACGCTGTCACCTATCAATACGCCATCTCCTACGAGAACACCGTCGCCGACGAGCACGCCGTCACCGATCAGAACACCGTCGCCGACGAGTACGCCGTCACCGACCAGAACACCGTCGCCGACTAGCACGCCGTCACCGACCAGAACACCGTCGCCGACTAGCACGCCGTCACCGACTAGCACGCCGTCACCGACCAGAACACCGTACGACAACCAGATCGAACCGGCACCGAGGGCACCGCCGTTACTCGTCGTAACATTGCGGTTTACGCCTAGCCCTGCAGTAAAGAACGCGCCCGTGTTGAGCGAAAAGTTGCCGTTTGAGAACCGAACACCATCGCTGATGATGTTTTCACGTTTGTAAGCGGCCTGGAATTTTGAAACAAGGTCCGCGCCGGTAACCATTGTGTGGTTGCCGGTGATCATCTGAGCCCACTGGAAAGTATTGCCGCCGATCGTTGTCGAGGTCGTCGGCATGGTCCAGCCGGCCGGGACAGTCGACGAGCCGTTTGCCGCCGTCTGGAAGTCGATATCCGTGCGGAGCGAGCGAGCCAGCCGAACCGCACCTTCGATATTCAATGCACCCGCACCCTGTTCAAAGGTATTGGCACCTGAGACCGGGCGGGCCGAATACTGCATGATCATTTTGATCATTCCCGGCGTGAGGTTCGGATTGACCTGCAGCAAGAGTGCCGCCGCACCGGCTACGACCGGAGCCGACATCGACGTGCCGCTCATGTACATCATCGAATCATTGTCATTCGTCAGATCGAGTGACAGCGACGGGTTGAGCAATGCCATTCGATTGCTCGGAGCCTTGTAGGACACGAGGCGGTTACCCGGAGCAACGATGTCGGGCTTGATGATGTTGTCAAACACTTTCCAGCCGGTTGATGTGGTCAGGAAGCTGCGTGTCGGGCCCCGCGAGCTGAAGCTCGAGATCGTATCGTCAGCAGTCGTCGTTGTTCCCATCGAATTGCTCGATCCGACCGTCAACGCATACGGGCTGATGCCGGGCGAGTGAATACGGCCATAGGTCTTGGCACCGGTTGCGGTCTTTCCGAGGTTACCCGCGGCAACGACCACGACGATCCCTGCCTGGACCAACTCCTTGACCTTGACGCAGATCGGATCGTTGCGATACGAATCGACCGCCGTCGTGCCGAGGCTGAGGTTTGCCACTTTGATGTTGTACTGGACGCGATTCTGAAGGATCCAGTTCAGTCCGTTGAGGAGCCAGGACGAACTGCCTTCGCCAAGATCGTTAAGTACCTTGACGCTGACGATCTTGGAGTTTCTCGCGACGCCGCGATACGCACCGCTTTGTTTATTTGAATCGCCCGCAGCAAGTCCGGCAACGTGCGAACCGTGGCCGTAGCCGTCGGTCGTCGCCGTCAGGGTGCCGCTCGTAAAGTTGACATTAGCGACGAGACGCGAGGTGCCACCGCTGGACTTGTAACCGTTATGGTTTGAGGCGATGCCCGAATCGACAATAGCGATACCGATATCGGAACCGTCGAGATTGTAAGCAGCACGTCCATTGAGTGCCGGCTGTGAGCGGACCAGGTCCGCACCGATCGACTCTTCGACATGGCCGGTCACTGTTGTCGGGCGATCAGGCGAAATGAAGTTGATGAGGCCGCTTTTCGAAAGCGAATCGAGTGCTGAAAGCGGCAAATTGACGACGATCGTCTCGGTATTGCCGATGCGATCGGTCACACGGGCCTCGCCGGACTTGAGCAATGAGCGAAGTGCGGCATTGTCGGCGTCCTTGGCCTGGATGATGACATCGACGCGGGTCTTGCCGGTCGGGTCATTCGCCATCATTTCGCGAAGTTCCGATGAGATATTGTCACCGGCATAACCGTCGCCACTTACAACACTGGCTTCCGTATTGTTCGCTTGGCCCGAAATGATGATGCCCTCGAGTGCGATCGCCTGAAAAACACCGGCGAACGCTTCGGATCGCTCGATCTTTTCAGCATAGCTCACGCGGGTCGACCCGCCGATGATCGCAAGTTTGCCCGAGGTGATAGCTCCGAGCAACTGTTCGCCGACCGCCTGCGACTCAAGCAGGTTGGCAATCTCGTTAACGTAAAGGACAGTCTGCTTTCCGGAAGCGGACACCTCATTAACGATCGTCCCGATCAGGTCTGTGACCTCCGCATCGGACTTGGCGTTCGAATACAACGCTGCGACCTCAAGTTTGACCACAGAAATGCCCTTCAGACTGTCAGGCACGTTCCCGGCGGCAATGCGGCGGGCAACCTGCTCAACAACGGCATCCTGATTCTCGCCCGTGTTATCAACGATAACCGGCTGGCGAAGTCCACCTTCAGCTAACACTTTGACGAGACGCGAAGTCTCGCTTTCAAAGTTCAGGTTCTCTCGCAGTCTTCCATTACGGCCAAGCTGCGTAAGATCGGTGGTATATTTCGCTGTCGCCGATGCATTGTTGACCGTCTGCGGCGTAAGTGCGGCAAAGGCCGGCACCGCGTTGGTCACCAAGATCGACAACATAAGCACCAGCGAAACCGCCGTCCTTATGGTCAATATTTTGGTCTTAGACAAACTCATCATTTTTGCTCCTCAAAAACGCGTGTCCTTTTTCTCGAACACCAAAGAAATATGGCAAATGTCGCCGCCCTTTAATATCAATGCGTGTGCCACAACCGTAAGTCTATTAAATTCACTAGTTAGCATATTACGGTGATGTGAATTCGGTCATTCTGGTTTTCAGATTGACCGAATGGCAATGTCAATCTGACCGATGACCGGAAAAAAAGAGGGGGCCGTTAGGCCCCCGTTTTCAGATCCGGTAATGGTGATCAACGATCAGACAAAAAGCGTCACGCATTCGCCGGTCCGGTCAAAGCCGGCTTTTTCGTAGCTGCGATGGGCCGCATCAAAATCGACGTTGCTGAGCAGACAGATATTGGCGACACGGCCGAGCAGCTCGATCGACAGTTTGCCGAGGCACCGCGAGCCGACGCCCTGTCCGCGATGATCCGGATGGACATAAATGCCCTCGAGATAGATCGTCTGGTCCGTCTCGGCAATGATATCGGCCTTAAAGATCAGCTTTCCATCCTGGTAAACCGTGAAGATGCGGCCTTGATCGATCCTGCGGGCGACCCGCTTTAAGAAACCGTCACGGTCACGCTGCATCGGGTCGACGCCGCATTCTATGAAGGCGATCTCGGCCTGTGCGGCGGCGACCTGTTCGAGCTGGGCCATATTGGCGTTGTCGATATGAAATTCACACACCGGCACTGCCATCGGCAGTCTGGCTTCAAATAACGCCTCGACACAGGTCAGGCGCGGCTCCGAAGTCCCTCCGGTCAAATATTGATGAAATCGTTGGGCATCGCTGCCGTTCGACATTATTAGGTGTATCGGCGTAGAACTTCGGCGTGCCGCGATCGCCAGAGCGGTAAGGGCATCTTCGGTTCGGGCCTCGACTAGTGTCGAGTGTCCGATCAGGGCGATACCCTCAAGTTCGCCGGCAGCGTTTCGGTAGCCGAAAAACTCGCCTCGATGCAACTCGCTGACCATGCCGTTGTCGAGGATAAAGCTCGTCATCACAACGGTTTGCACCGGCCGCACCGCCAGGAACGACAGTGCTTCGCGGCGGTCCGCTTCAGTCAGGCAACCGACTCGCCCGGATGCCGGTACTTCAACGAGTCGCCTGATCGAGGCCGAGTTGTCAGTGTGCGGTCTAATTTCCGCTATATTCTGCAACATTGTCTTGTCTCCTTACATTTGTCCCTATAATTATGTAATTCAACAATTATTTCATTGCCGCGGTGTTGTCCCCGGTGATCTCGACCTTATTTGCCAGCGACGTTGTCACGTCCCCAACAAGCACGCCGTCACCAACCAGGACACCATCTCCGACCAAAACACCGTCGCCGACCAGAACGCCGTCACCGACGAGCACTCCGTCGCCGACCAGGACGCCCGAGGCCATCATTACGGTTCCGCCGCCCATCGCCGTGCCGTTGCTCGTCAGCACATTCTTGAACATCGTGATGCCCGTTCCAAACCAGGAATTGAGCGACGGGTTGTTCGAGGCGTCATAACTGACGCCATCCTCGAACCAGAAATAGTTGGCGTATGCCTGATGGTACTTGTCGGCAAGCGACTGGCCCTTGAGGTAGGTCGCGTTGGTGAGAATGCCCTGGGCCCACGGGAATGTAGTTCCCGCGATCGTGCTGGTCGCGACCGGAAATGCCTGGCCGGACTGCAATAGGCTGGTACCCTGAGCGTAGTCGTTAAAGTCAGTATCGAACTTGTACGTCCGCCCGATCTTGATCGCACCGTCGATGTTCAACTGCCCGGCGCCCTGCTCCAGCATATTTACACCGTTCAGCGGTTGAGCCGAATATTCGAGGATCATCTTGACCATCGTCGGGGTCAGCTTCGGATTCATCTGAAAGAGCAGTGCGGCCGCACCCGATACCATCGGTGTCGACATCGAGGTGCCGCTGAGATACATCACATCATTATCTTCACCTGCCTTATCCATCGCGGTGGTCATCAATGACGGATTCATCGTGTACAGCAGAGCGTTGTTGCGCGCTTTTGCCGCCACGATCTTGTTCCCGGGGGCGACGATATCCGGCTTAATAACATTGTCAAAGTGCTGGCCGGTGGCATCGGTATAGTAACTGCGAGTCGGGCCGTGCGAACTGTAAGTCGCCATTATGTCGTCATTTCGTGCATCAGTCCCGAGGGAGTTTGACGCACCGACCGTCAGCACCGACGGATCATTGCCGGGCGAGTGGACCTGACCATAGATCTTCTGGCCGAGTGCGTTGCGGCCATTGTTGCCGGCGGCGGCGACGACCAATACACCAAATAAATTCAGCTCTTGTACTTTGCGGCACAGCGGGTCGTTCGTCCAGGTGTCGATCGCCGGAACGCCGAGGCTCAGATTCGCCACGCGGATGTTGTATGTGGCTCGGTTTTCGATTATCCAATCCAACGCCGCAAGCAGTCCTGCGGTCGTGCCGCGGCCCTGAGCATCGAGAACCTTTAGATTAAGGATATTTGCAGCCGGGGCGACACCGAAATAGGCGTTTGCGTCACGCGCCGGACTTCCGGCGGCGATCGACGCGACGTGTGAGCCGTGACCGTAGTCATCCTCGGTCGAAGTGACGCCGGATACGAAACTACGGTTGATCATGATACGAGCGCCGCCATCGTTGAACGCCTTGTGTAGGGAGTGCATACCCGAATCAAGGATGGCGATACCGACGCCGGCGCCATTCACAGTGTAAGCTCCGGTTCGGCCGAAGGTATTTTTGGCTTGTGCCCGGATCCCAATTGCGCCGGTCGTCGTTTCGATGTGGCCGAGCGGCTGGATCTTTCGATTGGGAGAAACATAGTTGATAGTTCCGCTCAGGGCTAGCTGCTCAATGGTCGAAAGCGGCAGGTTTACCACGATCGTGTCCGATCTACCTATCCGGCCGGTGACCTTCGCATTACCATCCGAGAGGATGCTCCGCAGTGCCGGATCATCGACATTCTTGGCTTGAACGATGGCCTCGACGCGCGAATTTCCCGACGGGTCGTCGGCCATCATCTGACGCAGATCCGCCGAGACACTGTCACCGCGAAATGGAATGTCGTTGCGGGTGCGGGCGGGAGCGGCCTCGGCCGTGGTTGTTGCGTTGCCGGTAATGAACATCGCCCGGAAATATTTAGCGACGTCCGAACGTGCTTCGATATTAGTCTGAAAATCCGCGGCGTTGCTGCCCCCGACGATCGCCAGATCGCCTGAATTCAAAAGTTCGAAGAGCTTTTCGGCAGCCGGCCGGATCGCTAAGATATTTGAGATATTGTCGACGAAAACGACGGTAAATGCTTCATTTGCCGATGCTTCATCGAGGACGGCAATTAACGCGTCTGCTGCGTCGGTCTCGTTTTTTGCGTTTGAGAACAATGTCGCCGAATCAAGCTGCAGAACTACCGCGCCCGAGAGTTTGCCGGCAAACGTGCCTTTCGCGACCCGCAGGGCTAACTGCTCAACTATCGCCGTCTGAGATTCGCGCGTTTCGTCTATGATGACGGGCTGACGCACACCGCTTTCGCCCAACGTGTCGGCCAAACGCAGTGTTTCGGCTTCGACACTCAGGTTCTCACGCAGTCTTCCTTCACGGCCAAGCTGCGTCAGATCGGTGGTATATTTGGTCAACGCGGATGCATTGCTGATCGTTTGTGGGGTAAGAGCTGCCGCCGCGGTCATCGAATTGGTGACAATGAACGACAAGATCAAAATGATCGATACGATCATTCTCGCCACGGCATTCTCCTTAATATTCAATCTCATTGTTTCGCTCCTCAAAAGCATGTGTCCCTTATCTCGAACACTGAGAAATATGGCATTCGCTGCCACACTTCCGATACAATGAGCGTGCCACAGAGCTAAATGCTGCAATTAAGAGGTTTACTGCGAGTGGGTGAACGATCAGGCCGCTTCAAACGGTCAGCGTGAATGACCGATTCGGTCAAAATGAATGGATATCTGACAAAAAAGGAGGCCCGAAGGCCTCCGGTCTAGTTGGTCTTAGGCAGACAGTATCAAACGTTCAAAATATCAACCAGTTCCTGAACGGCGGCCGCACTCTTGTGGAGGGCGGTACGCTCGTCGTTGGTCAACGAGATCTCGACGATCTGCTCGACGCCGTTCTTGCCGAGTTTGACCGGAACGCCGACGAAAAGGTTGCTGATGCCGTACTCGCCTTCGAGAAAGACGGCGCAGGGCAGGATCTTTTTCTTATCCTTAAGGATCGCTTCGGTCATCTCGACCGCGCCGAGTGACGGTGCATAATAGGCCGAGCCGGTCTTGAGCAGGCCGACGATCTCGGCGCCGCCGTTCGCCGTGCGAGTGATGATGGCATCGAGCTTGTCCTTAGCGATAAGTTCGGTGATCGGGATACCCGCAACGGTCGAGTAGCGCGGCAGCGGGACCATCGTATCGCCGTGGCCGCCGAGTACAAAGCAAGTGACATTTTCGACCGAGACGTCGAGTTCCTCGGCGACAAAGCAGCGCATGCGTGCACTGTCGAGCACGCCGGCCATACCCATCACACGGTTCTTCGGGAAGCCCGAGCGGCGGAATGCGACCTGGGCCATCGCGTCGAGCGGATTTGAAACAACGATGATGACCGCATTGGGCGAGTATTTTGCGACCTGGTCCGTCACCTGGCCGACGATGTCCGAGTTTGTCTTCAAAAGGTCGTCGCGGCTCATGCCCGGTTTGCGGGGCAGGCCGGCAGTGATGATAACAACGTCTGAGTCCGCCGTTTCCTCGTACGAATTGGCACCGACGAGCTTGACGTCAAAACCGTCGATCGGGGCGGCCTGAGCGAGGTCGAGGCATTTGCCCTGAGGCGTTCCTTCGACAATATCGACCAATACAACGTCCGCGAGTTCCTTGCTCGCGATCCAATGAGCCGCGGTAGCCCCGACATTTCCGGCACCGACGACAGTAACTTTATTTCTTCCAGCAGCCATTTTTATACCTTCCTGTATTGAATATTAGTGTGAAAATAAAAGAATATTCTGTCACACATCGCCAAAAACGGCAAAAAGCGGCCGGCACCGGCGGCCGGCACGATAAGGGCGGTTGCCTATCGGTGCCATAGATGTTAGTTTTCCTAAAATCACATATGAAATATCTTCGCATCCGGCCCATCGCGGCAGTTGTCATACTGTACTCGGTCCTATCGGGTATCGTCTCTGGTCAGGCAGGTCCCTCGGCGTCGTCCGGTAAACGCTTTAAGCGAATTGTCGTCCGCGGAGCGATGGTCGTCGACGGCAGCGGTAAGCCCGCCGCCGGGCCGTTCGACATAGTAGTCGAAGACGGTGTGATCAGGCAGATCGCCGGCTTTGATCCGGTCGCCGCCAACGAGGGAAAGGCAAGGCGTCCGGAAAAGGGCGATCTCGAGATCGACGCGGCCGGCAAGTACGTGCTGCCGGGGCTGATAAACCTTCACGGTCACACGCAGGACGAGCGCGCGGGCGTGCCGATGCCGGTCGAATACGTGACCAAGCTATGGCTCGCGTGCGGCATCACGACCGTTCGGGACGCCTGGGCGTCTAAAAAGGTGCTCGCTTTTCGCGACCAGATCAATGCCGGAACGCTCGTCGGGCCGAGGATATTTCCGTACGGCGGTTATTTTGACGCTCCGACGCCGGCGACCGCCGAGCAGGCCCGCCAACGCGTCCGCGACCTCAAAGCCGCCGGTTATGACGGCATCAAACTGTACACCATCGACCGTGACCTGATGGCAGCGATGATGGACGAGGCCAAAAAGCAGGGAATGCGGGTGATGCATCATGTCGGCGTCGAGGAAACTAACGCGTGGGACGACATCAAGGGCGGCACCACCTCGATCGAGCATTGGTACGGCATTCCGGACGCTGCGATCCCATCGGGTCGGCAGGGTTTTCCGGCGACTTACAATTACAATAACGAGGTCGACCGCTTTCGCTACGCCGGCCGCCTCTGGCGCGAGGCAGATCCGGCAAGGCTCGACAAGGTCCTCGACGCGATGGTAGCCGCAAATGTCGCCTGGGATCCGACGCTCGTTATTTACGAGGCCTCACGCGACCTTCAGCGTGCACAGACCAATCCCGCGTTTGCCGAGTACCTGCATCCCGTGCTCGAAGAGTACTTTCGCCCGAATCCCGCAAACCACGGCTCGTATTTCATCGGTTGGAGTTCGACGGACGAGACCTTTTGGAAAGAGAACTATCGGATCTGGATGAAGGCCGTCCATGATTTCGAACTCAAGGGCGGCGTGATCGGAACGGGCGAAGACGCCGGATTTATCTATCAAATATACGGCTTCGGGTTGCTGCGCGAGCTCGAACTGCATCAGGAAGCCGGATTTGATCCGCTAAAGGTCATCCAACACGCAACGTCAAACGGAGCCAAGATACTGGGCAAAGAAGACACTCTTGGGCGTGTTCGCGTCGGGTACAAGGCCGACCTGATCGTCGTTAACGGCAATCCGCTCGAGAATCTCAAAGTGCTCTCGCCGCTCGGTACCGAGGAGATCAAGAACGGCAAGGCTGTCAAAACGGGCGGCATCGAATGGACTATCCGTGACGGCATACCGTTCCACGCTCCGACGCTCGCGGCAGAGGTCAGGGCGCTGGTTGCCGCAGCAAAAAAGAAATAGCTTTGTGAAATAACTATTTCTTGCGGCAACCATGATCAAAGCGTTAGTTGCGAAGTGTCGCTCGAATTAAGCCTGGTACCTAATTGAAGGAGAATAGAAATGAAAAAAATTCTGATGCTACTAATGCTTGTCGTATTAGTAAACACCCCGATCACAACCGTTTCGGCCGAAACGACAAACGCCGTTAACCAGGAATCGTTTAAGACCGGCGTCATAAAGTCTTACAACGAGAAGAAAAAGTTCGGCTTCATCAAGGATGATGGGAGTGGCAAGCAGATCTTTTTCAATGAAAGCGGTCTGATCGACAAACCGGTAAACCAGGGCGATCAGGTGAAGTACGATATAATCGACGGCCGGAACGGTCCGCAGGCGGTCAATATTAAGAAGCTCTAACCACTCGCTGCGTAATCCATCGTGGTGATAGACGAGAAAAAGCCCGGCGTGCTCTCCCCTTCACACCGGGCTTCTTCGGTATGGCCGAATGGTTCTCGCCAACGGCCAAAATGGGTACCGATCAATAGTCCAAAACAGGCAGCGTGACGTCGCGTTTTAGGACGATCTCAAACTCCGTATCCTTGCGGATCCCGACCTGTTCTCCGCGTTTCACAAGGACCGCACCGCTCCCCGCCGCTGCCCCGACTCCTGCCCCGATCAACGCCCCGCGTCCGGAACCGCTCACCGCACCGATCAATGCTCCGGCCGCGGCCCCGCCGATCATCACAAGAGCGTTGAACGAACCGGATGACCTCGCCGAGAGCTTATTTACAAGTTCGGCATCGATCTTTCGTTCGATATCGCGGCCCAACCTGAGCGTCTCGAACGCCAGCTCGAGCCGGCCGCCCTTTCCGCCGGCCGACGCGGGCCTGACGGCGGTCACACGGCCCTCGATTGTCGTGCCGATCGGCAGGACCACCGTGTCGCGAACGATCACCGGCCGTGCCAGTGTCGCAACGAACGTGTCGTTGACGCCGGACACCTGTGAGTTGATCTCGGCGTCGAGTTTCAAGGTGATCCGCGTTCCGGCCGCGAGCCGATATATCGAGTCGGACTGTGCCGCTGCCGTGCTGTAAGCTGCAAATATCAGGAGCGTAAAAACCGCAACGCGCCGGACGGACGTCATGAAGTTCATCGTCAACTCCCGCGGCTCCGCGGTGCGAAACGCTCAACCGCGAAGCTTGGATGCAATGGCTGTGCCACCGCATCATTCGGCCACCAAATCTAGAAATATACTGATATTTGAGGGCGCGAGGCGGCCAAACGTTGTCCGCCGCCATACGATTTTGTTACGGAATGGTCTATCGATGCACGAAATCGGGCGGCGATGTCACTGCAGTATCGGGTGGCCGCCGCCCTTGCTGTGATCGGCGGTCGTCAGATATCGCGAACGGTCGTTGTGGTACAGCACGAGATGCTCGCCCTCGTACCTGACGGCATCGGCGACGCGGTCAAGATCCTTTGTATGCTCGGCGATCATAAAGGCACACGGGTTGAGAGCGACGACGATGCCGGCCGCGTAGATATAGCCGCCCTTGTCATAGCCCGTGCCGGTGTACTGAGCGGCACCGACGGCGATGTCCGGCGAGTAGGCGCCTGACGCGTCCTTTTCACGGTCGGCCTTAGCGATATAGATAGTGTAATCGCGATACTTGAGCCGGCTGCGGTACCGATTATTGCGGGCGACCTCAAACAGGCTGCCGAGCCCGCGATCGATCGCCGCGAGCATCTCGGCCGTGGGCTGTTTGAGGGCGTAAACATACGCGCCTTTCGGCGTTCGCGTGACGAGGGTAAACTGGTCGCCCGAGATGCGTTGTGCCTCGTTCAAAACGGTGCGGTTCTGGGCGTCGGCGATCTGCACGATGCCGCCCGCCAACACCAGTATCGAGATGCTCAGCGATATCAGATATTTGCGTTTCATACGTGTCACCCCGCGTATCGTCCCGAAGCAGTTACAGCAATCGGCGTACCTAAAAACGGGACGCGGGGATCATGTCCCGGAGCCCCGTTGCGGTCCGCAAAGATATAGTGGTACTGGGGACGGGAATCGAACCCGTACGCCCCTAAAGGCACAGGATTTTAAGTCCTGGGCGTCTACCAATTCCGCCACCCCAGCACGAATGAAAGATTAGCACTCATTCGCCAAGGTATCAAAAAAGACGGCCAACAATTCGCTTTGCGTTCGCCGAGATCGGGCAAACGGACGGATCGCGTCTTCGTCAAAAAACGGCTTGCCGACGCCGTTCGAGTTCGACCGGTCAATTTGAAACGGCCGTATTAGCGGTTTCGTGCCGCTAAGCCGTGTGAACGCTGTTGGTTAGGTGTGTTCGACGTTTCAAATTAATTTCACCGTTTCAATGAATTTGAAACAACTTAAGTCCTTTGTTCAGCGACTTTAACCCCCGATCTTGTTTCAAATTGTAATCGTGCCCCCGATGCG
>CAZQGN010000014.1:0-74701 GCA_964592865.1 uncultured Chloracidobacterium sp.
GCATTCAAAGATCTATACAAGCCCCTGTCGAAGCCTGTCGCCCCCACGAGGAAGGACAGTGTACCGTATTGAGATGAAATGTCAAAAGACTTCGTTGCTAACCGCAACTGCCAGACGGAATAACCAAATTCAGTCCTGCTTTGCACCTTCACGACGCTGTGCGATATGCCAAAGGACACCGCAGGGATCAACGACATATGCAATTCGAAGTCCCCACGGCTGCATCGCCGGCTCTCTCGGCGCCGGAACACCGAATCGGCCAGGCAGATCAAGTGCCGAGATATGGTCCCACCAGGCATCGAGGTCGTCGACCATAAGCTGCATCATAAAGTTCTCCGCCCATTCCTTCTGATAGCGTTTCTGTATGAGAAAGCCGCCCGACCCGGAGTTAAAGATCACCACCTCATCTGAGTCAAGGACCTTTTCAAACCCGAGGGCCTCGTAGAATCGCTTGGAAAGGTTAATGTCCTTTGACGGAATAAAAGGACGTATGAGATCTGTTTGTTTAGTGGGTCGGTTCATGTTTATTGATCGCTATTCGGGCGAGCGCATATTTTTATATCGGAATCACGGAGACAAGGTGCACGATGCGAACGATGATGCGTTTTGTGCTTGGTTTCACAGGCTATCTAGTCGTACTTCGACAATTTCTCACGAGCTTCATTCATTGGCTCGTCATAAGATGGATACATTGGCTCCAGCTCCAGGACTTCTCGCCACTGTTCTTTCGCTCCCTCAATGTTTCCTGATCCCACCAACGCGTCAGCCAAGAATAATTTGGCGTCGGCAAACCCATAGTGCGGCTTCAGAGCAACGCCCTGCTCTAACAGTTCGACTGCTTCCTCGAACCGTCCTTGTTTAGTCCGAAGCAATCCAAGCGAGATAAGAGGACGGCTGTCATCAGGGTCCAATTTATTCGCTGATAGCCACGCTCGCTCCGCACCTTCTTGATTACTTAGATTTTCGTAGGTCGAGCCGAGCCAGTTGTGCCCTTCCGCCCAGTCTGGGCTTAGAGCTACGACCTTCTCGAAGACCGCAGCCGCAGCAATATAGTCGGGTGGTTCGGCGAAGAACAGTTCGTGCCCTTCTCGCAGCAAATCGGATGGATCCGTACCTTCTATCATGCTTGTCCCTTACTCCGCCTTCCGCAAGATCTTCTCCATCGGCTTGCCTTTGGCGAGTTCGTCGACGAGTTTGTCGAGGTATCGGAGTTTTTGCATAAGCGGGTCTTCGATATTTTCGACGCGGATGCCGCAGACGGTGCCGGTGATCAGGTGGGCGTTGGGGTTCCACTGCGGGGCCTTTTCGTAAAAGTCGCGAAACGTCGTCCGCTTCTCGATCTGTTTCGCAAGGCCCGCCCTTGTGTAACCCGTCAGCCACCGGATGATCTCATCAAGTTCTTCCTTGGTCCGGCCCTTCGCCTCCGCCTTCTTGACGTAGTGCGGATAAACGCTCGCGAATGGTGTTGAATATATCCTGTGTTCCTTCATAGCTAAGGTGCTTTCGACCGCGTAGCGGTGCCTTGACTTTAGCCGTGGGTTTTAACCCACCGAGCTCCGTTCCGCATCGAACATCGGGATCGTACCATAAACGAAGAATGAAAGATCAGCTATGCAGCTTTCCCGTTGGCGGTCAGCGTCGGGTATTTGCCTGTCCAGCATGCGGCGCATGTCGTATCGCCCGTGAGGCCGATACTCGCGAGCATACCCTCGAGCGAGAGATATCCGAGGCTGTCCGCTCCGATAAATTCGCGGATCTCCTCGACCGTCATTCGCGAAGCGATCAGGTCCTTGCGGTGCGGCGTATCGACGCCGTAGTAACACGAGTGGGCGGTCGGTGGGCACGAGATCCGCATATGCACCTCTTTGGCACCGGCCTCACGCACCATTTCAACGATCTTCTTCGACGTCGTCCCGCGGACGATCGAATCATCGACCAGTACGACGCGGCGGCCGTTGATCAGATCCTTGATCGGGTTTAGTTTGAGCCTTACGCCGAATGAGCGGATCGACTGCGACGGCTCGATGAACGTGCGGCCGACATAGTGGTTGCGGATTATGGCCTGACGAAAGTTTATGCCCGATTCGGCCGCAAACCCGATCGCGGCCGCCACGCCGGAATCCGGTACCGGTACGATCAGGTCGGCATCGACCGGCTGCTCAACAGCAAGTTGGCGTCCCATCTTGTGTCTCGATTCGTTGACCGAGCGGCCGAATATCGTCGAATCGGGCCGCGAAAAATAAACGTGCTCAAACGTGCAGACCGAATGGGCCTTTTGCTCGAACGGCTTTGACGAGCGAACGCCGTCGCCGTCGATGATGAGCATTTCGCCCGGTTCGACCTCGCGGACATACTCGGCGTCCATCAGGTCAAACGCGCAGGTTTCAGAGGCGACACACCAAGCACCCTGAAATTTTCCCAGCACCAGCGGCCTGAAGCCCCGCGGGTCGCGTACGGCGATCAGTGCGGTCGGTGTCAGAAACAACAGGCAATACGCCCCTTCGGTATCGCACAGCACCTTTTCGATCGCTTCGATCGCGTTTTTGGCAGGCGTCCGGGCGATGGCGTGAAGTATGGTCTCGGTGTCCGACGTGGACGAAAAGATCGCACCGGCCTTTTCAAGTTCGGCACGCTTCTGATCGGCAAACGGCAAGTTCCCGTTGTGACAGACGGCGATCTTGCCGTGCTGGCAAGTGACCGAAAACGGCTGCACTTCCTTGATCGTGTTCTTGCCGGCGGTCGAATATCGCGTATGCCCGATCGCACTTGAGCCGGTCAACTTCTTGAGGACCTCGGGATTGAGCACGTCAGCGACCAGGCCGATCGCCCGGTGCTGGTGCAGGTCGTCGCCCTCGGCCGTGACGATACCGCAGGCCTCTTGTCCGCGGTGCTGCAATGCAAACAGGCCAAGCTGCGTCAGCGTCGATGCCTCGCTATGGCCGAAGATGCCAAAGATACCGCACTCTTCGTGCAATTTGTCGAGAACGAGATCCATTTAAGTTCTATTTTGCCACAAAAAGAATTTAGCCACGAATCACACAAATTTCACGCATCGTTTTTTAGTCGTATTGGTGAACTTGGCGCAATTCGCTGTCAAAACTGCTATTCCGATGCCCGAACCGAGATGACCACGCACTTCGAGGTCGGCGTAAAGCTCCGTTTGGCAACGCTCTCGAGCGGTATCAACGGATTTGCCTCAGGGAAATACGCCGCCGCACAGTCCACCGGAATTTCATACTTTACGACCGTAAAGCCGCGCACCTCACGTTCCCGGTCGCCAAAATAACTCGTGATATCGACGCTCTGGCCGGGCGTCAGGCCGTACTTTTCGATATCGGCGGCATTCATGAAAATGACCCTTCGGTGTCCGTCGATTCCCCGATAACGGTCGTCGAGTCCGTAGATCGTCGTATTGAACTGATCATGCGACCGGATCGTCGTCAGCATCAAACGGCCGGGCGGCAGATCGATCGTGTTCAGCCGACTGGCTTTGAACAGGGCCTTGCCGGCCGCGGTCGAAAATTTCCGCTCACGCGGCGGGTTGGGCATATAAAATCCGCCCTTTACGCGGATCCGCTCGTTGTAATTTTCGCATCCCGGCACGACCCGCGAAATTGCATCGCGAATGAGGTCGTAATTTGCGGCCATTCCCGCCCAATCGACCGTCGAACGTCCGCCGAGGACCGCTTTGGCAAGTTCACACACGATCCACGGTTCGCTCCGCAAATGCTCGGAAACGGGTTCGAAAACGCCTTTCGACATCTGTACGTTGAGCATCGTGCTCTCGGTTGAAACGAACTGTTCGCCGCCAGCCTGGATATCGATCTCCGAACGTCCGAGGCACGGCAGGATGATCGACGTTTTTCCGGGTGTGAGTGCCGTTCGGTTTAGCTTGGTGATGACCTGGACCGTCAGATCGCAGTTTGCAAGTGCCTTCGACACCTCGTCGGTATCAGGCGACGCCGCGGCAAAATTTCCGCCCATCGCGAAGAAGACGTTTGCGCGGCCTTCGGCCATCGCGGCGATCGATTCGACCGTATTAAGGCCGTCATCTTTCGGAGCTGTAAATCCGAATTCCCTTTCGAGATTTTCACGAAATTTCGGCAGCATCTTTTCCCAAATGCCCATCGTCCGATCGCCCTGAACATTTGAATGTCCGCGGACCGGGCACAACCCCGCACCCGGCTTGCCGATCGCACCGCGCATCAGATGCAAATTGACGATGTCCTGGATCGTGGCGACCGCGTCGGTATGTTGGGTTACGCCCATCGCCCAGCAGGTTATGAATGACCGCGCGTTCAGGATCATCTCAGCTGCAGCGTCAAGCTGTTCGCGGCTGAGCCCCGACGCCGCCAGGATCTGGTCGATCGTGACGGCATCGAGCGACGCCGCCACCTCATCAAACCCGACGGTGCAGTCGGCAATGAACTCATGATCGAGTACGCCGCCCGGCACCGCACGCTCGCGTTCGAGCAGGATCTTCATGAGGCCTTTTATGACCGCCATATCGCCGCCGATACGGACCGGCAGGTGCAGATCGGCGAGTTTGGCCGGTTTCAACCCGAGCACGCCAAATGGATTGCCGTGCTGCGGGTTAGGATCGACAAAGCTCGACAGACCGACCTCGGGCAGCGGATTAATGGCGATCATCCTGGCTCCGGCTGCTTTGGCGGCGGCAAGCGACGAGAGCATTCGCGGCGAATTCGTTCCGGGATTTTGCCCGACGACGATAACAAGGTCTGTCTTTTCAAAATCCTCAAGGCGTATCGTTGCCTTCCCGAGGCCGATCGACTCGGCGAGAGCGACGCTGGTCGATTCGTGGCACATATTTGAACAATCGGGCAGGTTGTTAGTGCCGAATTGCCGAACAAAAAGCTGATACAGGAACGCAGCCTCGTTCGAGGTGCGCCCCGAGGTGTAAAAGATCGCCTCGTCGGGCGACGCAAGTGCGTTCAGCTTATCGGCGATCAGGCCGATAGCTCCGTCCCAGGATATCGGTTCGTAATGAGTGCCGCCCTCTCGCAATACGAGCGGCTCGGCAAGACGGCCCTGGCCATTTAGCCAAAAATCCTCACGGGCGGCGAGGTCGGCAATGCTATGTTCGGCAAAGAACTCGGCCCCGATCTTCTTCTTGGTGCCCTCGTCAGCCAGGGCCTTGGCGCCATTTTCGCAAAATTCGTTGATCGTGCGATGTTCCGGGTCGGGCCAGGCACACGACTGGCAATCGATGCCGCCCTTTTGATTGAGATTCATCAGCCCGCGCGTTCCGCGAACGACGCCCATTTTGCCGTAAACGTGTTTGAGGGCGTTTGTGACCGCGTGAATTCCGGCCGACGTGGCGGGCGGCGGCGTGACTTTTAGTTTCGAATCGTCGTCCTTCATTTCTTAATTAATAATTAGTAATTATCAAATTACTAATTAACCAGGGGTATCGTAATGTTGATCCGTTCTCCTCCACAGTAGATATTGAACCGCTCATCACGGACAAATCCGATCAGCGTCATGCCGTATTCTTGTGCCAACTCTACCGCGAGACTCGATGGTGCCCCGACGGCGGCCAGGATCGGGATTCCTGCCATCAGAGCTTTCTGCACCAGTTCGAAGCTCGCACGGCCGCTGACAAACAGTATCTTATCCGAAAGCGGTATCTCGCCGGCGATGAATCCTCGGCCAATGACCTTGTCGAGGGCATTATGCCGGCCGACGTCTTCAGCAACCGCATCCACACGGCCGTCAAGATCAAAAAGTACCGAGGCATGGAGCCCGCCGGTCTTTTCAAATGCTGTCTGCGCTCTGAGCGCCGCCGCTGGCAGGCCGTGAATGACCTCATCACTGACCATCAGGCTGCTCATCGCGAGTTTCTTGACGCCTGTACGCAGGGCCTCGATCGACGATTTACCGCAGACGCCGCAGCTCGAGGTCGTGTAAAAATTGCGTTCGAGACGTTTGAGATCGATATCGATGTTGTCGTTAAGATCTACTCTAATTGTGTTGCCAGAGCCACGACCGGTAGGGAGTGTGCCCGTTCCTGCTTTGACACCTTTTCGCGAAAGAGCACCCTCGCTACCGCTTGGGTTTCCGCCTTTTGGGCCGCAGTGCCGGATCTGTTTGATCTGATCGTGTGAGGTGAGAATTCCTTCGGTGAATAGAAAACCTGCGGCCAGCTCGCCGTCGTGGCCGGGCGTCCGCATAGTGATCGAGACAGCTTTGTGTCTGCCGTCAGGAAAGCCTATGCGGATCTCCAGCGGCTCTTCGACGGCGATCACATCGTCTATATCGACGTCTTCACCCGCCGCCGTAACACGCCGAACCGCCGTTTTCGAAAAGCCAAGTGCCGGTTTCACAGTTGAATTCTAACAGACAGACGAAATTAAACGCAGAGACCGCCGAGCACGCAGAGTTTAGAGAATTAAATTTTCCTTTCTCTGCGTTCTTTGCGGTCTCTGCGTTGGATCTTCTTAGTCGGCAGGCAAGATACGCCCGCGGCATTCGCCTAATCCGATGCGGCGAAATCCTTCGCGTTCGCAGAAACCTTTCATGATGATCTCGTCGCCGTCTTCGAGAAAACGGCGTTGTTCGCCGCTCGGCAGCTCGATCGGCTCGGTTCCGCGCCAAGTCATTTCCAGCAGACAGCCGCGTTCCGATTTTTCTTTGCCGCTGACGGTTCCGGTCGCCATTAGGTCGCCGGTTTGCAGGTTGCAGCCGTTTGACGCGTGGTGCGTCAGCATCTGGCCGATCGTCCAATAAAGGTCTTTCGTGTTCGAACGCGAAATCTTGTGCGGCTCGATTCCCTCGCTTCGCATCTTTTCGGTCTGAATATAGACCTCAAGATTGATGTCGAGCCCGCCAAACTTTCGGTTGTTATCGTCAGACAAATAATCGAGCGGCTGCGGATCGTCTGCGTCGCGTTCAAATGCAGGCGTTCTAAAAGGTGCGAGAGCCTCCATCGTGACGACATAAGGCGATATCGTCGTCGCGAAGTTCTTTGCTAGAAACGGACCCAGCGGCTGGTATTCCCACGCCTGTATGTCGCGAGCGGACCAATCGTTCACCAAACACACGCCAAAAATGTGATCTTCGGCGTCTTTAATGTCGATCGGCGTGCCGAGTTCGTTTCCCTTGCCGACAAAGAAACCTAGCTCCATCTCGTAATCAAGGCTCTTCGCGGGAATAAAAACGGGCGGTTTTTCCGCGTCGCTGCGGTTCTGCCCGTGCGGCCGCTTAACGTCCGTCCCCGAAACCACAATACTCGAAGCCCGCCCGTGATAACCGATCGGCACATATTTATAATTCGGCAACAGCGGATTGTCCGGCCGAAACATCGAACCAACGTTCGTAGCGTGATATATCGAGCAGTAGAAGTCGGTGTAATCTCCAATCTCACCGAATGGCAATATTAGATCGACGTCAGTGAGAGGTACTAGACAATGCTCTATTCGATCTTGAATAACAGGCTCAGCATTTTCACTCAGCAGATTCTGGATACGTTTTCGAAGTACTTCTGTCCCGGCCGAGTCAGACTCTTCGCATAGCTCATTTAAGGTAAACGAACTGACCTCAAAGTACTTCGAGGCAGCGTTTTCGGTATCAAAAGCAAGCTGGAAGTCGAAGATTGCATCACCAATCAAAACGCCGATTCGTTGAATCTCATTGCCTCGCTTGAAAACACAAAACGGCAGATTCTGTATCGGAAAGTCCGTGTTCGGGTCGTTGGCGGATTCGACCCAGCTTTTGAGGTTCGGGTCGTGGGTTTCGTTGATTTCGTAGATCATATTTCAAGTTTATCAGCAAAGGCGGAAACCCGACCTGTTGGGAGGGTGCGCAACGCGTCCTATTTTCTATCTCGCGCACCCTTGCTACCGCGCGGGTTTCTGCCTTGGATATTCAAGTTTACCAGCAAAGGCGGAAACCCGACCTGTTGGGATGGTGCGCAACTCGGCGAGTTGCGTGCGTCGCACACCCTTTGCGTGCGTCGCGCAACCTTGCTACCGCGCGGGTTTCTGCCTTCGATATTCAAGTTTGTCAGCAAAGGCGGAAACCCGACCTATTGGGAGGGTGCTCAACGCGTCCTATTTTCTATCTCGCGCACCCTTGCTACCGCGCGCGCGTCTGCCACCGAAGGCACCCTCGCTACCACTCAGGTTTCCGCCTCCTAGAAGTTTGGCAGGTCATCTCCTTGACCGTAGAGAACATAGTCTATCGCACCTTCAAGGTGTTTCGGTTTCCAAAGGTACCTTGTGCTGCCGCCTCTTGACCATACCTGCTGGTCCGATCTAACCAAGCCAGCCTCCCTCAATTCTCTAGTACAGTTGGATTTGAATCGATTCATTACCGGTTCCGGCTTGCCCGTCGCATTCACTACACAATGGACGTGATTCGTCCTAACATTTAACGCATAAATCGAATATCCCCGATATTTACAAGCACTATTGATCGCGCTTTCCACAACTGCTCGTTGCCTCCCGTCTAATACAAATGCTTGGCCCGAAACATTCTTCGACATTTGGCTCTTTAGATTCGCACTAGGCAGTATTTTCGGAGTCCCGTAGATATTCATGCCGTGACGGTCGACAGACTTTCGTTCATCGCCGTGGAGCCACGTTCCGTAAGTCCTGAACGTGATCAGATATGCGAGCGGGCTTTCGTTGTCGTCCCAATCGTAGTCTGTCATACTGCGCACCCTCCCAACAGGTCGGGTTTCTGCCTGCAGTCCGGCGGGTCTATAAAATACCCAGCGTCTGCAGGTCCGCGATAGGTTCGTCGAACGAGCACGATCCGAAGGACCGAATACCTTCCCGACGAAGGCATTCGATCTGATGGAGGCTCAGTGCGAATTCGTTTCGCCATTTGACGTCTGACGGCTCAAACTCGAACACCTCTTCAAACTCCTCCTCCATCACCGATTCGAGAAAGCTGCGGCGGTAGCCCTCCATCGCAAAACCGGTCATCAGGAACAGGTTGAGAAAGCCGTGCATCGTCCCCCTGGCAGAATTTGCCTCGTAGGTCAGCGGACGAAAGCAGCGGATCGGGTGATGCAGCCCGGCGGTAGCCTTGAAGGGCACACCCTCGGCGACACATGCCTCGACAAATTTTACTATCATCTCCGACCGCGGAAACGCATCGGCGGTAATGCCGCCCGTGCGTATCTTGGCACACTGGCCGGCGGCGGCGGTCGCGGCGATCAGGTCCGCATAGCCCTCGGTCGGTGCGATCTCAAAAAAAGCCTGGACGCCGAACGGAAGTGCCGGCGAGACATTTTCGATCTGGTATGCCGTCATCGCCTTGATCTCAAGCGTATCGCAAATGATGCCCGGCCCGTTTGCGGCGTTAAAATCCTCGACCTGCCGTATCGCCTCGTACGGATTATCGCCGGTCACGACACTTACCCGCCACGCTGTCGCGGCGTCACGCGAGACAAAATCACGTGCACAATCATAGAATTCGCCCAGACGGGCGATCCCTACAACAAATCGGCCGAGCATCCATTTGTAATTGCTATTGCGATACGTGGCGTAGTTGATGACCGCTTCGGGCATCGACAGTTGTGACGGCGGGAAAAGGCCTGCATAGTCGATCGCACCCGCGAGCAGCGTTCGAACTGACTCCATTACTGGCTGGTTCGGCACATTTATATCCATTAGTGAGTTTTGGCTTGTGTCGGCAATTTTTGATAATAAGGATATTAGCCCAATTTTACAACCCCTCGGCGTTCCGGTCCGCAAGGCTTGCTTTTGCCGGACGCGTTGGAGTATCTTTGCTGAGAACAGAGCTCTTCAATTTTCGAAATGCGTGTATTAGGAATCGATCCCGGCAGTGAAACTCTCGGCTGGGGCGTGGTTGAGGGCGTCGGCCTCAAATACACGCTGGTCGATTACGGCACCGTCCGATCAAATACGAGGCATGCGTTCTCAAAGCGTCTGCTGAATATTTACGATGCGGTCGCCGACCTGATGGCTCTGCATTCGCCGGACGTGTTGTCTGTCGAAGACACGTTTTACGCCGTAAACGTCGGCGTTGCATTGAAATTAGGGCAGGTTCGCGGACTGATGCTGCTGCTGGCCGAACAGCGTGGACTCGAGATCGCCGAGTACGCGCCGCGTCTGGTCAAGCAAACGGTTGTCGGGCACGGCAACGCCGAAAAGCAGCAGGTCGGCGAGATGGTCAGGCTGCTGCTCCGACTCAAGGCCGTGCCGGCCCCGCACGACGCGGCCGATGCCCTGGCGATCGCGATCACCCATTTTCACCACGCCGGAATGCAGGACCGCATCCGGAAAGCTCAAACCGGAATGAAATAGCGTCCGGATCAGTTGGGGACAACGCGATGAAATTCCCATTTGTCATTTTTGCGTTAGGTTTGCTCATCTTTACAACAGGCTCCGCACCCGCTCAGCGGCGGACCGATACGACAGCGTCGGTCAGGCGTCCGGCCGCCGAGATCGGCCAGACCGCGGTCGTCATTGACGAAACGCTTTCGGTCCTGCGCGACCGGCCGAGCCTTTATGCCCAGACAGTCCTGCGTGTCAGCCGCGGCCGCAAAGTCCAAATATTGGGTTCGGCCGAGGCTGACGGCGTCAAATTTTACAGGGTTGCCGCACCTACCAATTTTGGCTGGATACAGGCCGACGCGGTGTTTGGCAAGTTCAGGCCGGGCGACGAAGAACGTCTCGCCCGGATGGTCCAGGCCGCCGAAGGGTTTGATCAGCTCGAGATCGCGGTCGAGTTTTTTATGCTCTACCCGAACTCAAAATTTCGCCCCTCGACGCTGCTGCTATACGGCGATCTGATCGAAGTCGCCGCGGCAAAACTGTCTAAGGACGCGTCAAGCCGTCTCAAACGACCCGAAATGGCCGCGTCTGCGGCTCCGATCCACAGTTACTATCTCAACTTCAACATGCTTGACCGTTACCGCAAACTGGGTATCGTGTTCGTCTTCAATTCCGCCACAAAACAGTATCATTATGACGGTGCGAGCTGGGCCGAGATAATCACCAAGTTCCCGGCCAGCCCCGAGGCAGCCGAGGCCAAAAAGCGGATGGAATTATTGAAGCAGAAAATGGAGCGCACGCCGGCCAAGTGATCGCCGATATCAGATCCGGCAGGCGATAGCCGCAGCGACGCTTGCGTTGTTCTCGAGCAGAGCAATGTTCGCGGCGAGGGTTCGGCCGCCGGTTCGTTCGGACATCTGCGACAACAGGAAAGGCGTTATCTCTTTGCCGACAACACCCCGCTCGTCCGCCAGTTTCAACAGTTCAGCAAGTACCGGCTCCAGTTCGTCGCGGCTGATCTCAAATTCAGTCGGGACCGGCACAGTGACCAAGACCGCGTTCATCAGGCCGAGTTCGTCGCGGGCGTTGGCGATCGCCGCCGCCTCGGAGCCGCCTTCGACCCGTTGGTCAATGCTCAATCCGCTCGAGCGCGAGTAGAATGCCGGCAGTTCGTCGCACTGCCAACCCAGAACAGTCACCCCGTGGGTCTCGAGCCACTCGCGCGTTCGCGGCAGATCGAGTACGATCTTTGCTCCCGAACAGACGACCGTGATCGGCGTCCTCGCAAGCTCCGGCAGATCGGCCGAAATATCTGCCTCAAATCCGCGATGGACCCCGCCGATCCCGCCGGTCGCAAACACTTTGATCCCGGCCCTGTTCGCGATGAACGAGGTGGTGGCGACGGTCGTCGCGCAGTCGAGCCGCATCGCGGCCGCGATCGGAAGGTCGCGTATCGAGATCTTTCTGATGTCATTGCGGGTAGCAAGTTGATCGATCTGGCCGGCATCCAGGCCGACACAAAACTCCCCGTCAAAGACGGCGATAGTCGCCGGAACCGCACCGCCGCCTCGGACCGCCGCCTCGAGTTTGACGGCCGTTTCGATATTTTGCGGATATGGCAGCCCATGCGCGATCACGGTCGATTCGAGTGCGACGACCGGGGTTCCGTCCGCCAAAGCCTGAGCAACTTCCGGGCTGTATTTGATCTTCATATATAAAAATGGCGGCCCTCGGGGACCGTCGAATCGTCAATCCTGCGGCCCGATCATTTAACGAGCTTTCCGATGCGGTTTAGGCGCGGATGGGTTATGCAGCCGAGCATATCGCCATTTGACGCCCCACGATCGCACGACCAGTACACGAACATCGCTCGCCCGACGATCAGCCCACGCGGCACAAATCCCCAAAAACGGCTGTCCTCGCTGTTGTCGCGGCTATCGCCCATTACAAAAAAACTGTCCTCAGGCACCTGCATCGGCTTTCCGCGAACCCCGAATTCGTATTGCTTGACCGGGAGATGAGCTCCGGATTTGACCTCGAGCATCTCCTCTTCCGAATAATAGACGCTGTATTTGGCGTTCGGCGGTGCGTCCTCAAACTCCTTGGTGACCAGTGCCGACTGGTTATCGCCGGGGGTTGGCGGATCGCCGATCACGCGACGCTCAGGCAGCGGTTCGCCGTTGATATAGACCTGATTGTCCTTAAACTCGACGGTCTCGCCCGGCAGCCCGATCACACGCTTAACATAATTTATCTGGTACGGAATAATACCGCGTGATTTATCGTTTTGCGGTTTGACCTTATTGCCGGGGTATTTGAAAACGATGATATCGCCTCGCTCGATCTCGCGTTGCGGCAGAAACGGCAGCGAGCGGCCGCCCGGCGTGAAAATGAACTTGTTGACGAGCAGATAATCGCCGATCAGGATCGTATTCTGCATCGAACCCGTCGGGACCGTCACGGCCTGCAGGATGAACGTCATCCCGAAGAGCGCCATTACAAGCGTTACGACAAAAGATTCAAAATACTCGCGCGCAGTCGATTTGGGCGGGCCGGCCGGCTTTACCGCCGGCGACTCGATCTCGGTTTCTTCAGTACTCATAAACGTGTCAAATTAACTTCAAAGCCGTTCAATTACTAACTTCGGCTTTCAGTATAACAAGTGCGGCTTCGGCGGCCATCATTTCCGCGGCCTTGATCGAAATTCCCTCACCCCGCGCGCTGCCGCCGTCCCATACGGCCTCTACAAAGAATTTGCGATCGTGCGGCGGGCCCTCAGCCTTGATCAGCGAATACGTCGGTGCCTGCAGCCGCCTGGCCTGGAGCGTTTCCTGCAGCATCGACTTAAAATCGAGCGAGCTCTTTGGTGTCGCCGACCTGAACTGCGCGTCAAAAACTCTTTTGATAAAGAACCGGGCGGACGCATAGCCGCTGTCGAAAAAAACAGCTCCGATCACCGCCTCAAGCGTGTTTGCTAGAAGGGCGGCCTTCTTCCTGCCGCCGGTCTTTTCTTCGCCGCGGCCGAACCGCACATAATCGCCGAGCTTCAACCCCTCAGCGATCGCCGCAAGCGTGGCCGTGCTTACCAGCCGGTGCTTCATCAGCGTCAGATCGCCCTCGCTGAGCTTCGGATGGCTCAAAAACAACTCTTCGGCAACGACAAGGCCCAGCACCGAATCACCGACGAACTCCAGCGATTCGTTGACGCATTCGCGAACCGACGCTTCGTCCTGATTCGGCAGATTTTCAAATGCCCACGAACGATGCGTCACGGCACGTTCAAGCAGTTTCAGGTCCTGAAACTTGTGGCCGATCAGGTTTTCAAGTTTCGCGACGCTTTCAGACATTGAGCCTAATTTTAAGAATATTGTCGGGAAAAAGAAAGTCGGGCACCGGTCAACCGGTGCCCGACACGATTATTTCGATCGATCGGCAGATTAACGAGTGCCTTTTCTCTTGACCGTTGCGGGCTTTGCAGCCGAAACGGCGGTCGGGCCTTTAGCGGTCTCGGCGGCGGCAACGCCCGGCTTTCCGGGAACGGCAGGTTTCGTTGCCGGTGCTGCCGGTTTGGTCTCGGGCTTGGTCACCGGGGCCGTCGTCGACGTCGTTGTCGTCGGGGTCGGCTCAGGGTCGATGATCGGGGTCACCGCGATCGACGGGTTGGGCGTCGGCTTGGTGATGGCTGCGTCAACCCATGCTTTCAAACCGTCCTTTTTGTCAAAGCGGGCTTCGTACAAGGCCTCGATGGTCTTCATCTTGATGTCCTTGTATGCCTTGGCTGCCGGTGTGTTCGGAGCCGTGTTCCAGGCCCGTGCATAGGCGTCCATCGCACGCTCGAGGGTGCCGTTGAGCAAGCCGATCTTGTTGTTCATCGCGTCGACCTTGGTCTTGATCACTTCCGGTGCGTCCGTGTCCTTGATGTCGGCACGCATGGTCTTGATCTCGGCCTCGAGCTTTGCGGCTTCGTCGAAATAGTACGAACCCATCGCATCGTAGGTGTTGGCGTTGGTCTTAGTGTCGGAAGCGGCCTGCGAGGCTTTGTAAAGGTACGGAGCGGCTTCTTTCTTATTCTTCTTGTCGAAGGTAAGAATGTAGCCGATCGACAGATTCATCCACGCGACGGCGTTGTCCTTGTTCGCGTAATCGAAGGGTACGACGCCGAACGAGCTGAACGTCTTGCCTGCCTCAATGTCGGCGATCGCCATTTTGGCAAAGCGGATCGTTTCATCGTTCCACTTGGTCACCGGTGTGGCTTTGGCTGTTTCGTCATACCCGATCGAACCGAGCACCAAAACTACCGGGCGGTACTTATCGGCATCTTCGGCGAGCAGTTCTTTTCCGCTCTTATATACCTCATCCCAGTTGCTTGCTTTGAGAGCAGCGTTAAATCGATTGGCGATCTCATTTTCACGGGCTGCTTTCTCGGCTTTCGCCAGGTTGGTCTCCATCTTAGGCAGCGTCGTCTTGAGATATTCGGACAGTTCCTTGGCCGAATCGCAAGCTCCGTACTTTTCGAGGAACTGCTTGCCTGCAGAAATGGCGTCCTTACGGCCCTGGATATCCTTCTTGGGATAAAGCTCGCGAAAGATATCGCCGAGTTTGGTCTGGCCGTCGGCATCGCCGCACGGGTCCTGAGCGAAGCCTGCCGCAGCTCCAAGTGCGATGATGGCCGCCAAAAGCAATGCCACATTGGTTGATCTGATAATCGTTTTCATCTAGGTACTTCCTCCGCCGGATGTCGCTCCGGGTGCTCTCAAAATCGTTCTGCCGATACCGAATTATCGCCTTCGGTTTGGCGTGAAATCAGATGATACGTCCGAAAGATTAGTTGCTAGATTTTCGCAATAAAATTTCCGTATCACCGATACTGGCCTTTAAGTTCTATGTGGAATAGAAAAACTAAATAATCCTTTACGCGCCGCGTTTGTGTCAAGCCAAAAGCAAACGCCGCCGACAAAAATCGTCCGGACGGCGAGTGCTGTAAATAAGGACCGCGTGCCCTCGTTAATGTTCGGCTACTGCGGGATCTGAACGATCCGTTCGCGCTTCTTTTTGGCCGGATCGGTCTCGGGCGTGATCACGACCGGCGGAAATACCGGCCGCGAGTCGACGATCTTCTGAACCTTGCCCTTCTGCACCGGGACCGAGGTCTGACGCGGAGCGCTCGGTACGAGAATGATGTCGCGGCCGTTCATATTGGTCGTTTCCATCTCGGGCGTCCCGGCGGCCGTGTCATCATCGTCGTCGTCATCGCCGTCCTCAACTCGTGCGGTTACATTGTTTACCGGCCCTCGAGGGGTGATATTAAATTCGGTCTGGGCGAGATTTCTATCCGTTCGGACGATGTTTCTGCTCAGCGCCTGATAGATCTTTCCGGCGACCGCCGCAGCGTATTTGCCGCGTTCCGCAGGTCCGCGGGTGATGACCGCGACCGCGTATTTCGGAGCCTCGATCGGTGCGACCGAAGCGAACAGTCCGACCCACGATCCTTTGTCGATACACGAGCCGGTCTTGCCGGCAACGCCCAGATTCTGGTCCATTCCGCGGTGTGCCGTACCGTATTCAGCGGCTCCCATCATTCCGGGTATCACGCGGCGGACGTTTTGCTGCGGCAGATCGACGTTGCCTTTGAAAAATGTCTGAAATCTTGCCTGTTCGATCTCGTTGCGCGGAATTCTGGGCAGAACGCGATGGCCGCCGTTCGTGATGGCCGACGCCATTACAGCTAACTGAATGGTCGAAACCTCAAAATCGTCACCGTGCGAATAAATGCGCGCATTGTTGTTGCCGTACGGCAATCGGCCGGGAGCCTCACCCTCAAGATTGACGCCGGTCGGTTCACCCAGCCCGAGACGCTTGGCATACTCGATCACCTTCTGGCTGCCCATCTGGACGCCGGCCCGCTGAAAGTACGGGTTATCGGAGAAAGCGATCGCGTCATCGAGTTTGCGGCGGGTCGAAGCATTGCGGACGGAGCCGTCCTGCTTATCGATTACGTTCTCATTCAGAGCCGCGACACCGGTGACGAGTTTGATGGTTGAACACGGCCTGATCGTCGAGCGGACCGCCCAATTTTGATTAACGATCGTCAGGACCTTGCCTGTCTGGGCCTCCATAACGACCACCGAACCAGCTCTGCCGCCAAGGGCATCGATCGCGGCACGGCGAATATTGAGGTCCTCGCCTTCGGTCTTGTCGTTTGAAATATTGGCTATTGTCTCGGTTCGCAGGCCACGCTCGAAAGCGAGTCGCCATTCGCGTGCCTCGCGGGCGGCCTGTTCACGCCGACGCTGTTCGGCGATAGCGGCCTGGCGGCGCTCTTCCTCGCGGCGGCGGCGTTCGGCTATCTCCTTTTTGGACTCAACAACCTTTTTCGATCCCTTCTTAGACTTTGCGTCGGCAACGGTCTCTTTCCCCTTTTTCTTATCATTCTTATCCTTTTTGCTCGTTTTGGATGCATCTTTTGCTTTCTTGTCGGCCTTCTTAGCAACGGCCGTCTTCTTGTTAGCAGCCGACTTTTTGTCAGCGGCCTTCGACGGGGCAGCTTTTTTGGACTGAGCAGCCTTTTTTTGAGCGTTGACCGTTCCGTTCGCAAAAACGAAGACGGCCAAAAGGGTAAATACCGCAGCGATGCGGAGTTGATAGGGGAACATTGACTTCATGCCTTACCTCAGATCTTAAATTTCGCCGTTGAGTTGATATTGGGGGAACCTGACCAAAAGTACCGAGCAAACTATACCGATCAGGAATTTGCGTTCAAACTAACGAAGACTATAACATTCAAGCGGCGGGCACGCAAGCACTATTGATGGTAACCATAAGCCCCGCTTAACGCATATCCAAAAAATGGGATTTTTAAGCACATTTCGTGGACGTCTCCTACTGATCCTCGCCTTGCTCCTGGTGGCGACGCTGGGTGTGCAGTATTACCTGAATCTACGCACACAGCAGGACAATAACGAACTCCGCGAAGCGCAGGAACAGTCGATCGTCGCCGGTATCGCTCTCGGGTTTACGAGTATGACGTCGCGCGACTATCGGGTACAGGACCTGATCTCGCAGCCGGACCAGACATTTTTGGATGAGGACGCCAAAAAGCGCCTCCGCGACATCATCATAATCGACAACGATTGGCAGATCACCGACAGTCTAAATCCCGACCTTCTGCCCTCGACCAACGAGAACGACGCCGTCGTTTATAAGAAGCTCAGCGACCTCAGTGACCTGCCGCCGCTGATGGAAGGGGCCCGGCTGGGCGACGATCTGAAGAACTTTCCGAACCGCAAGTCCGACCAGGCCAAAGGCGCCGATGACGAGGCCCACGCAATACCGATCGAAACCAGTAAAGGCCGCTGGTACGTGATGGTTCTGCTCAAGAGCGACCGTGCCGAAACGGCATGGCGGGCGGCCCGTCCGCTGATCTTCAATCTCGGCGTACTGCTCGCGTCGTCATTTATCACGCTGCTGCTCGTCTGGCGATTTACGCGTCCGATCGCCGACCTCTCGAGCGCCGCCCGCCGCGTCGCCGAGGGCGACCTGGACGTCCGCGTACCGGATTCGCGGCGAAATGACGAGATGGGCCGGCTCGCGTCCCGGTTTAATGAAATGACGGCCGAGCTCGCCAAAAAGCGCGAGATCGAGGCTCAGTTGCAGCAGGCCGAGAAATCAGCCGTCGTGGGCCGGCTCGGGTCGGCGATCGCCCACGAGATACGCAACCCGCTCAACTACATCAACCTGACGCTCGACCACCTTCGCTCAAAATACGCTCCGGACGACGAGGAAAAGCGTGAGAAATTTGAAAAGCTGACCGCCCAGCTAAAGGATGAGGTCGCCCGGATCAACCAGCAAATATCCGATTTTTTGAATTATTCGCGTCCCGCAACGGCAGATCTTCGGCCCATAGACGCCCGGCCGATCATCGAAGACTCGCTCCGGATCGTCGAAGCCCAGGCCGAGGAACACGGCGTCAAGATCGGCATTGTCGAGCATGAGGACGTGCCGCAGATCCTCGGCGACCCGGAATTTTTGCGGTCCGTCTTTAACAACCTGTTTATCAACGCGGTCCAGTCGATGGGCCCGGAAGGCGGGCATCTCAGTATAAGGATCTCGCCCGAGGGCAAGATGGTTCGGTTTGAGGTCACTGACACGGGCAGCGGCATTTCCGAGGCAAATCTTTCCAAGATCTTCGAGCCGTATTTTTCGACCAAAGAAACCGGCACCGGCCTCGGCCTCGCGATCGTGCAAAAGATCATCGACATTCATAACGGTTCGATCGAGGTCGCGTCAGCACAGGGCGAGGGAACGAGATTTACGGTAAGATTACCTGTAGCTAAAGGCACATCGTGATCGCCCACGGCGAAATTATCTATGGCACGTAAATCAATACTCGTCGTCGATGACGAGAAGAACCAGCGGGAAATTTTGGAAACGATCCTCTCAGGCGAGGGTTATGACGTTACTACGGCAAGTTCGGGTGAGGCGGCATTGAAGTTCGTCGAAACACGCCGATTCGACCTCGTTCTGACCGACCTCCAGATGACCGGCATGAGCGGGCTCGACCTGCTTAGAGAACTGACCAATTTCGACAAATCGATAATCGTCATCCTGCTAACGGCTCACGGCACGGTAGATTCGGCGGTTGACGCTCTGCGGCTTGGGGCTTTCGAGTACCTGCAAAAGCCGTATGACTCGGAAAAGCTCCTTGAAACGGTCTCACGGGCCCTGAAAAAACTATCGACCCTGGACGCCGAGATCGTTTCGGTCTCGCCCGAGATGGACAAGGTCAAAAAGCTGATCCTCAAGATCGCCAAGTCAAATTCGACCGTGTTGATCCGCGGCGAGAGCGGTACCGGCAAGGAACTGATCGCCCGCTCGATCCACAAGAACAGTCACCGTTCGAACGAGGTCTTTCAGGCGGTAAACTGCGCGGCCATTAACGAAAACCTGCTCGAATCCGAGCTGTTCGGCCACGAAAAAGGTTCATTTACCGGAGCGGTCGCCGAAAAGAAAGGCCTCTTTGAGATCGCCCACAGCGGCACACTGTTTCTGGATGAGATCGGCGAGCTCGACATCGCCCTGCAGGCAAAGATACTGCGAGCCCTTCAGGAGAAGCAGATCAGGCGTGTCGGTGGCGTTCGCGACATCGATGTCGACGTCCGCGTCGTCGCCGCGACCAATCGCGACCTGCTCCATATGGTCGAAGAAAAGCGGTTTCGCGAGGACCTCTATTACCGGCTCAACGTGCTGTCGATCGAACTGCCCGCTTTGCGCGAGCGGCGAACCGACATTCCAGTCCTCATCGATTACTTTCTAAAAAAGCACACGCGCGGAACCGGCCGAAAGGTGACATTTACGCCCGAGGCCAAACAAATACTCGACAATTACACTTATCCGGGCAATGTCCGCCAGCTCGAATCCGCCATCGAGCGGGCGATCTTGCTGTGTGAGAACGACACTATCACCAATGACGACCTTCCGCCCGAGATGTTTACGGAACGCGGCGGCCGCGTTCAGGCGGCGTCGGCGTCGGCGTCGGGGTCCGAGCAGTTCATCCTGCCGCCGCAGGGCATCAACTGGGAGGATGTCGAACGCAGCCTGATAATGCAGGCAATGGAAAGGACTGACAACAACATCACCAAATCCGCAAAACTGCTGGGTTTGACGTTTAGAACTCTCCAGTATCGTTTAGAAAAATTTGGCGTCAAAAAGGATGACGACGCCGGAACAGGCGACGACGAAAACTCGTAAAGCACTCTCGAGAGGAGAAACGCGATGGAATGGTTCTCAACACTAAGTTTGGCACTCGGGTCGGCATGGACGTCGGGCATTAATTTGTATGCTACGGTCTCGGTCCTCGGGCTTTTGCAGAAATTCGGTTCGGTCAAACTGCCGGGCGGCCTGGATGTGCTCGACAACTGGTGGATCATCGGATTTGCGGGCGGACTTTACCTGATCGAGTTTTTTGCCGACAAGATACCTTATGTCGACAGCGTCTGGGATGTCGTCCACACATTCATCCGCGTGCCGGCCGGTGTAATAGTCGCATACGCCGCGACCAACCAGCTTGACCCCAGCGTCTATATCCCGGCCGCACTCGTCGGCGGCGGGCTTGCCTTTGCCTCGCACGGGACCAAGGCCGCGGCGCGGATCGGTGCCAACCTTTCACCCGAACCGGTTTCGAATTGGGTGCTGTCGCTGGTTGAAGATGTAATCGCTTTTGTCGGCACGCTTCTGGCCGTGTTCGCGCCGTTTATCATTATGGCGATCCTCGGAATTTTTGTGCTTGCGTTCGTCTGGTTCTTCCCCAAGATATTTCGGGCCGTGATGCGGATGATCCGGGCGGTCGGGGCTTTTTTTCGCGGCGAGAGTTTTCGTGACGTCGCCCGCAAGGCCGGCTGAGCGAGATCGTTCTGAAATTGCAGAAGTAGGATCCTGGAGGCCACTATGAAGTTTTTCCGGTTTTTTGCTCTTTCCCTTTTTGCCGTTTCGATCTCGTGCGGAGGCGAGCGAGCCGCAAACGGCCCGAGTCCTTCGGTTTCGACCGGCACATCCGAATCTCGATCAGGCCGTATCGAAAGTGCCGCTCCGGTATCGAGTGAGAAGATCGCCACAAAGTCGGGCGGCGGTGGCGGCGGATCGGATGCCATTTCCCGTAACATCGGACCGAATGCCACCCTGGCACAAACCCAAAACTCGCAGATCGATACCGCACCGACCGACAGAAAGATCGTCAGGAACGCTGACCTCACACTCGAATCGGATTCTCCCGAGGAGTCGCAGAAGAGTGTCGCGTCGATCGCCGAGAGCAAAGGCGGTTTTGTCGTCGAATCACAGCAAAGCAGCAGTGACAAGACCGGCACGACGCGTGACATCGTGACCATGACCGTCCGCGTCCCGGCCGCCAAATTCGCCGAGACCGTCGACGAGATCAGAAAGACCGGAAAGCGCGTCATCATCGAAACGATCAAGGGCGACGACGTCACGGAGGAGTTCATCGACGTCGAGGCTCGCCTGAGGGCCCAGAAAGCGACCGAACAGCAGTTCATGGATATCATGAAACGGGCAAATTCGGTCGAAGATGCCCTGAACGTCCAACGCCAACTCGGCGAGGTCCGCAGCGAAATCGAAAAGATCGAGGGCCGCAAACGGTTTCTCGAAAACCAGTCCAGTCTATCGACCATCAAGGTCCGGCTGCAGACGCGAGCGGCATTTACGGCCAGTTCCACCGGATTTTTCGATCGCCTCGGCGAGTCGTTTAGTACGGGCCTGGATTTTGCGTTAAGCTTTGTATTGGCGCTTGTGACGATATTTGTGTCGTTGGTGCCGTTTCTGATCTTGATCACGATACCGTTGATTTTCGTGATCAGGTATGTTCGGAAGAAACGGCGCGCGGAGTCGGTGGCCGACAGTTCGACCGACGATAACCAGAATTAAGATGGAGTTTGGATTTAAGATCTTGGCGGTGATCCTACTCGGGGTCGCCGCTTATTTTTATTCGGCCGGACAGCCCGATTACACGTTCGGGGCGGCGGTCGTGGGTATCTGCTCATTCTTTCTCAGCATGAGATTTGCTATCAAACGGCGGCTCGCTGCGGTCGAAACTTCCGAAAATAACGACGAGGGCCAGTCGTAAATGGCAAAGATCGTCCTGACCACGATCGGCAGCCTCGGCGATCTGCACCCGAAGCTCGCCCTCGCCCTCGAACTTCGGCGTCGCGGGCACGATCCGGTCGTTTGCACCTGGGCGGGCTATCAGGAAAAGGTCGAGGCTCTCGGCCTGACGTTCAAACCGCTGCGGCCCAACGTCGACCCGACCGACCGCGATTTGCTCCGCCGGACGATGGACGCCGCAAAGGGCCCGGAAACCGTCATTCGCGACATCATTTTTCCAAGCCTGCGGGACATGTATGAGGATCTCGCGGCGGCGTGCGACGGTGCCGGCCTGCTCGTAAGCGGTGAGATCGTTTATGCCGTTCCGTCGCTGGTCGAAAAGACCGGCATCAAATGGTGTTCGACCAGCCTCGCGCCGATGACGCTGTTCTCGGCCGAGGACCCGAGTGTCTATCCCGCGGCCGAGTGGCTGGAGTTCCTTAGGCCCTTGCCGACGCTCTTTCACCGTACTCTTTTCAACGTCATGCAGCTCACGATCAGCGGATGGTATGAGCCGTATAAAGCGTTTCGCCGCGAACTCGGCCTGAGCGAGGACCACGAACCTATCTTCCGCGACAAGTTTTCACGCAGCCTGCATTTGGCGATGTTTTCGAGGGCTCTCGCCAGGCCGCGATCGGATTGGCCGGTCTCGACCCTGCAGACCGGGTTTTGCTTTTTTGACGAGAGCGAAACGAGCGAGCCTAACGCCGAACTGGCCGATTTTCTCACCTCGGGCGAACCGCCTGTCGTCTTTACTCTCGGTTCGGCGGCGGTAATGGATGCAGGCAGTTTTTTCGACGAGAGCATCAAGGCGGCAAAGTCGCTGGGGAAACGAGCGGTCATTCTATACGGCCGCGAAAACGAACCGCCCGGCGGACTGACCGATGACGTTATCGGGATCGATTACGCCCCGTTCTCACAGGTATTCGGACGGGCCGCGTGTGTCGTACATCAGGCGGGAGTCGGCACGACCGCCCAGGTGCTGCGTGCCGGAGCACCTCAGTTGATAGTTCCGTTCAGTCACGACCAACCCGACAATGCCGCACGGGTTCGCCGTGCCGGTGTCGCCGAGATCATTCGCCGCGGAGATTACAACGCGGAAACGGCTTCGCTATCGCTAAAAAAGATCCTCGGCGAGCTCCAATATCGCGAAAATGCCCGCAGATTGAAACGGATCGTCGATGCAGAGAACGGTACCGCGACCGCCTGCGATGCGATCGAAGAAATTTTGCGATAAACGCCCGAACGGCTAAGATATCTGTCGGAGATAGATTTTGAAGAACATCGACCATCTACTCGAAAACAACCGGCGCTGGTCCGAGCAGATCAGGGCTCAAAATCCGAGCT
Source organism: uncultured Chloracidobacterium sp. (assembly GCA_964592865.1). Classification (GTDB taxonomy): domain Bacteria; phylum Acidobacteriota; class Blastocatellia; order Pyrinomonadales; family Pyrinomonadaceae; genus OLB17. Next base: position 23,262 of record CAZQGN010000014.1, read on the forward strand.
TCTTTTCAGACCTTTCCGGCCAGCAGAGCCCGAAATATCTTTGGATTGGTTGTTCGGATAGCCGGGTTTCGGCAAATACCATCGTCGGCCTCGAACCCGGCGAGATATTTGTGCATCGAAATGTTGCAAATCTGGTGCTTCATACCGATATGAATTGCCTGTCGGTCATCCAGTTTGCCCTTGAGGTGCTAAATGTCGAGCACATCATCGTGTGCGGACATTACGGCTGCGGCGGCGTGCGGGCGGCGATGGAACCCAGGCGTCACGGCCTGATCGACAATTGGCTGCGGCAGATCCAGGACACGGCGAATCTGCACTCCGCGATCCTCGAAGCGATACCGGACGAGTCCGCGAAATTTGACCGGCTGTGCGAACTGAACGTCATCGAGCAGGTGTTGAATGTCTGCGAAACGACGATCGTGATGGACGCATGGAATCGCGGACAGAACCTCACGGTTCACGGGTGGATCTATGACCTCAAGGACGGCCTTGTGCGCGATCGCGGCATATCGGTCGATCGCGAACTGCGGATGCAGGAACTGCGTGACCGTTTCTTGCAGACCGATAAGCGGAGCGCCAACACCGAGGCGTTGTAGCACCGTGCCAGATCAGATTATGACTCTATTCAAAACGGCGTATTTATCAGTATTTTTGGTGATCGTGTTTTCGGCTTTGGGCTCGAACGCCCAGATGTCCCGTAAACCGACGCCGACGCGCGAACCGGCAGGTGCGATGTCCAAAAAGCCGGATTCCGTCAAAAAATCGCTTCCGAAGATCGACTCGCAAAAAGAATTTGATTCGATCGCCCGTGTTTACCATCAGGGCACACCGTACGCGATGCCGCATACGATGTTCATCATCGACCGCCGGGCAAAGAACAAGATCTATTATGTAAACTCGCAGATGTACCGCTTTCACAAGGACTTCCTGCTCGCCACGTACCTTGTGCCGCGTGGTGCCGACGTTTTTAAGCCGATCTATCTCGAAGAAGACCGACGCTTCATTGTCGGGACGATCGCCTGGCAAAAGCCGGTCGAGCGATTTACCTGGGAACTTTGGGAAGGTGACCTGGCGTCGGCCGAGATCATCAAGACCGCAAACGAGACCATCAACAGATCGTTCTTTCAGAAGGTCGCCTACAAGCCCAATTCGATACGGCAGGAAGATGTGAGCGCCGATATCGGCCTCGAGCGAATTTTGCAGAGCGACCTCAACAAGAATCAGGAGTACCTCGCTCTGAACACCGGCAAAGCGATCGGCCGTGTCCATATCATCGACAAACTCGACGACACGGTCGAGATAGGCGATAACGAGATCCTGGTATTGAAGGAACTGCCGATATCCCTGCCGCCGGTGCGCGGCGTGATCGTCGCCAAGCCGTCATCGCCGCTTTCTCACATTAACATCCTCGCCAAGGGGTGGAATATTCCGAATGTCTACATCAAGGACGCCGATAAGATGTTTCGCGAACTCGACACCTATTGGATCGAGTTGGACGCGTCGCTGACCGAGTTCAAGTTCAAACCGGCGACCAAGGAAATACTCGACAAGGTAAAGGCGCCGGATGAGCAGATCCCGCCGGCCGACCTGAAGGTGAAAAGGGTCGCCCGCCTCGCTGAGATGCGTAAAAAAGACAGCCTGATCTACGGGTCCAAGTCGGCCAATCTCGGCGAGATGCTGAACGCCCGCGTTAAGGGCGTCCTGATCCCTGACGGTTTTACGGTGCCGTTTTATTGGTACGACAAGTTCATCAAGGATAACGGCATCGATCAGACGATCGCTGAACTGCTGGACAACAACGACTTTGTGCACAATCCGCGTTACCGTCGGCAAAAGCTCGAGCAATTGCGGACGACGATCCAAAATGCGAGGTTCGACGACGATCTCAGGACCGAGATCATTCAAAAATGGAAAACACAGCTGGGCGGCAAGCCCGTGTTCGTTCGGAGTTCGTCTAACTCTGAGGACCTGCCCAATTTCAGCGGCGCCGGGCTGTACTCCAGCGTTCCTAATGTTCGCGAGGAAGACAAGCTGATCGAGGCGGTCAAGAAGGTTTGGGCGTCGCTTTGGAAATTTGAGGCGTACGAGGCCCGCGTCCGCAATTACGTCAGCCAGACCGACGTTTATATGTCGGCGCTGATCCAGCTCGGCGTCGATATGGATAAAGGCGGCGTAATGATCTCAAAGGATCCGTTTGACGCCCGGAGCAAAAATTCGGTCTACATCAGCGCGGTTTGCGGCCACAATTCAAAAGTGGTCGACAACACCGGCATTCCCGAGCAGATCCTCTTTAATCCGCGTTCTAACTCGGTGATCGTAATGACCCTTTCGGACCAGACGAACGCTCTCAGATTTGATCTGAACGGCGATCTCAAGGAAACCGCTGACAAGTGTGCCGGGCCGAACAAACGCGTACTGACCGATGCACAGGCCCGCGAACTAGCCCGTACGGCGATAATGATCCGCGGCATCTTCGGCGGTAAGAATGAACAGGATATAGAATGGGGTATAATGAACGGCAAGTTGTACATCGTTCAGGCAAGGCCCTTTATCGACAAGACCAATCCATTATGAAGTATTTAATCGCACTAACTTTTGTTGCCGGATCGATCGGCTGCGCGACGTCGCCGCAGCCGGTCCAGCAAAACTCGAATACGACGCGCCCCGAGCGTTCGCAGACCGTCGTCGCGCATTCGACCGAAAACCAGACGCCGCCGTCGACGAGCGGCGACAAGACGAAATGGTCGCAGAGCGGTGATCCGATCGACACCAAGTCTTTTGACGACGCGATAAAGACGGCCGAAAAAGCCCTCGCTGGCAAGGCCAACGATCCCGCCGCGAAAAAGGCCCTCGCCGAGGCTTATCTGAAGCGCGGTGTGGCACTGACCGAGGCTCGTCAATACGCCTCGGCTCTCGGTGACTATCGCCGGACGATCAAATATGACGCCGAAAACAAAGAGGCGAAAGAGTGGATCGACAAGATCGTGATGATCTACGACGGTATGAACAAGTCGTATCCAAAGGACGGCGAGGAACCGCCGCCGCTGCCGTTTACCAAAAAGTAAGTATATGACCCGACAATTTACCAGACTCGCGTTGTTGGCGTTTTCGGTGATGGCTCTGACCGTGATATTCACGGTCGATTCGCCGGCTCAGGCCGCCAGCCGTGTGCGATTTGCCCGCGGTGCCGTAAGTGCGGTCGCCGCCGGTTCGCTCAATGGCTACAAGGACAAACGAACCTTTGTGATCAAAGTGCGCGCCGGACAAACGCTGACGACCGAACAGGTCGGCGGCCGTCCGATAACCGTCGAGATCATCAAACCGGACGGCCAGCCGTTCGAAGGCGATATGGATCTTTCGTGCCACAACCGCCACGAGGTCACACCGACCGAGGCAGGCGACTATCGCCTCGTCGTTACCGAGTGTCAAAAGGCCGACCGCTGGCGGGGCCGGTTCAGGTTAAAGGTCACGGTTCGCTAGACAAATCGGCGGCCAGAAAATAAACTTACTCCTTTGCGCCGGCGATAGGTGCAGCTATCTATTTACACGGAGTATTTCAGCTTTATATGGCAATTTCAGCAAACGATATCAGAAAAGGGATGGTGATCCTGCACGAGGGCAACCCCGTGAAGGTGATGGAGTTTCACCACCACACGCCCGGCAATCTTCGGGCGATGGTCCAGGCCCGGCTTCGCAATCTGCTTACCGGAAACTCGTTCGAATACCGTTTTCGTTCTAACGACACACTCGAAAAGATCACGCTCGAACAGCATAAGATGGAGTACCTGTATTCTGACGGGTCGCACCATCACTTTATGAACTCGGAATCTTTCGAACAGGTGGCCCTGACCGAAGAGGAGTTGAGTGACGCGGCCCAGTGGCTGATGCCGGGCCTCAAGATCGAGGTCGAGTTTTACAACGGCACCCCGATCGGTGTCGCCCTGCCGGCTACGATGGACCTTACGGTGACGAGGACCGATCCGCCTTTGAAAGGAGCGACCGCTTCGAATTCGAACAAACCGGCGACTCTCGAAAACGGTGTCACCCTTTCGGTGCCGCCATTTATCGTCGAGGGCGAAAAGATCCGTGTCAATCCGACGGAAGCACGGTACATGGAACGCGTAAAATAGCTTTCCTGTCCGATAGTATTACGCCGGAGCCCCGATCTTTTCAAAAGGCAGTGGGCTCCGGTTTCTGATATCTGGACAATGTTCTTCCTATACAGCATCATTTTGACCGTCGCCTTTTTGGTGCTGCTCCCGCGCTTTATCTTCGACGCGATATTTATGGGCAAATACGCTGCCGGGTTTACCCAGCGGCTCGGATTTTTGCCGCCGTTTGAACAGGATGGCCGTCCCGTGATCTGGATCCACTGCGTCTCAGTCGGCGAAACCAATGCGGCGCGCCCGCTCATTCAGCAACTTGCCGACAGCCTGCCCCCGTTTAGGCTGATCGTTTCGACGACGACCAGAACGGGCCAGGAATTGGCCCGGCAGGTGTTCAGCGAACAAGCCGAGCTCGTCTTTTATTTTCCGTTTGATTGGAAATTCAGCGTTCGCCGGGCATTGAGGCGTTTTGTCCCGTCCGCCGTGATACTGCTCGAGACCGAGATCTGGTTCAATTTCTTACGCGAGGCCAACAAAAGCGGCGCCAAAACCGCCATCGTCAACGGACGACTTTCCGAGCGCTCGTACAAACGATTTGGTTATATCAAGAATTTCATGCGGCGGGTCCTTTCGTACCCGGACCTCGCGTTGATGCAGACCAATCTCGACGCCAAGCGTCTGATGGCACTCGGGATGCGGGCGACCAAGGTCAAGGTCACCGGAAATATGAAATTCGACCAGCCGGACGGCGGCGACGAGGCTCTCGCCGAGGAGTTTCGCGATCGGTTCGGCATCACGGGAGACGCTCCGCTGATAGTTGCGGCAAGCACCCATGATCCTGAAGAAAAGTGGATACTCGAGGCGTTCAACCGCGTGTGGAAACACTCAGGCACCTCACTGCCGCGGCTGCTGATCGCACCTCGGCATCCTGAGCGATTCGGTTCGGTCGCCGACACGATCAAAAACTCCGGCTTCGGCTGGGCCAGGCGTTCAGAGACGGCCTCGACCCGTGACCTCAGTGCTGAGGTGATCCTCCTCGACAGCATCGGTGAGCTGCGTTCGGCTATCTCGCTCGCCGATATCGTTTTCGTCGGCGGCAGCTTGATCCCGCATGGCGGACAGAGCATTCTTGAGCCGGCCGCTGCCGGCAAGGCGATCGTCACCGGCCCGCACACCGCGAATTTTAAGGCCGCGATCGACGAATTTCTCAAACACGACGCACTCATTCAACTGCCCGTGTGCCCGGACAAGGAGATTGCCGAAAGGCTTGCCGCGGCCGTCGCACAGCTGCTCGACGATCACGACCTTCGCCGCCGGATCGCCGCGAACGCCGCGGACGTAATGACCAAAAATCGCGGAGCGACACAAAAGACCGTCGAGTACCTCAAGGAAATCCTCAGCGGACAGGGTGGCAAATGACGTACGTATTCGCCGTGTTTGCCGCGATCCTGATCTATTTCAGCCTGAGGTCGCTGATCGGCGGGTTTGAGTACCTTCGCTATTTTCGCCGATCGCTGACTGAGACACCGCACGAATTTACGCCGTTCGCATCGATCATCGCGCCGTGCCGCGGCGTGGATCAGGGAATGCGGGAGAATCTTCGGGCTCTGCTGACTCAGGAATATCCGGCATATGAAGTGATATTTGTCGTCGATGACGAAAACGACGCGGCCGTTCCCATGATCGAGAACGCCGCCGCCGGGTTTTCGAACAGCAGAATCGTGGTCGCCTCGCATGCCGTCCGCTCAAGCCAAAAGGTCGAAAACCTCCGCGTAGCGGTCAAATATGCGAGCAGCGGATCGAGGGTCTTCGTCTTTGCCGATTCCGACGCACGGCCGTCCGCCACATGGCTGAGCAGTCTCGTCGCACCGCTTTCGGATCCGAATATCGGTGCTGCGACCGGATATCGCTGGTTCATTTCATCGAAACCTACGCTGGCGTCCGAGCTTCGCTCGGTGTGGAATGCATCGGTCGCGTCGAATCTGGGCCCGAACACGCGCGGTAATTTTTGCTGGGGCGGCGCAATGGCCGTCACCCGCAAGACGTTCGAGAATCTGGAAATACGCGAGAAATGGGAAGGCACCCTATCAGACGACTTTGCCCTCACGAAAGTGCTGAATGATGCCGGGATGCCGATCGTTTTTGTCCCGGCGGCCCTCACCGCCTCGGTCGAGGGCTGCACGTTTGGCGAAATGCTCGAGTTCACCACGCGTCAGATGAAGATCACCCGCGTTTACGCCGCTCCGCTGTGGATATTGTCGTTTGTCGGCTCGGGCCTTTTCTGCACGGTGATGTCGGCCGCACTTTTGATCGCGGCCCTGTATCCGCGTAACGGCCCGATCGTTTGGATCAGCATCGCGACGTTAGCGATCGTTTCAGTCTGCAGCATCGGCAAGGCATGGCTCCGATTAAATGCTGTCAGGCTGGCCCTCGTGGATCACCGCTCCGAGATCGACCGCCAATATTGGACGCAGTTGACCCTCTGGTCGCTGACGCCGGCGATATTTTTGTACAATGCCGCGGCCGCGCTATTTTCGCGGCGGCTCAAATGGCGCGGGACCCATTATCTATTGAAATCGCATCGTGAAACTGTCATCATAGCCGATTAGCGAATGGACGAAACCGAAAAGATCGAAGACAACATCGACAAGATCGACGAAACTGATCTCGACGATTGGTTCAATGAGTGGCCGAGCCGCACCGACGGCCAGCCCGTTGACCCAACGATCACGACGTTGACTGAAAAAGGTGCGTCCGATAGTTGGTCGAACGTTAAGGATACCGCCGGGAATGACACATTCGGCACTCCCGCTGAAACGCCGTTCGCACCGCTCGAGTATTCTCCGATCAGTCAGGACGAAACGATCCGCCGCAGCGGGCTTGCGTGGTCCGCCGGCATTGTGTTTTTTTCGTCGATCGCTTTCACGCTGTTTCTCGGGTGGCTCGCGGATCTTTTGCTTGGGAGTTCGCCGTGGGGATTGGTTGGCGGCATTGTGCTCGGTTCGATCATCGGGTTTGTCCAATTTTTCCGGATCACCTCGCAGATCTTTGGTTCCGACAGCTCAAAACCGGCGATAAAGTCCCTGCTTTCCGACGATGACGATGACGTTTAGCCGCCTGAACTTGACCCACTGCGTTCGCAACTTTGAATTTTCCGCCATTTCTTTGTAAAATGTAGGTTTTGTGATGGTCGACGACCTTGATCCTTTGACATCCGGACAACCTCTGCCGCCTGAGCTTTCTCAGCGGAGGATATTGTTCATAATGGGCGTGGTCGCCGCGGCCGGATCGATCGTCGGAATGATCTTTGTATCGGGCCGGTTCGGGGTCGCCGTCTTATTCGGCGGGGCGGCGTCATTTGTCAACTTTTTTTGGCAAAGACGCTCGACCAAGGCCATCTTCGAGGCATTCGCCGGCGGAGACCGGCCGCCGCTTTTGGCGGTAAGGTATCTGCTGCGGTACGTGGCCGTCGGGGCCTTTGCGGCGTTTTTCTATTTTACCGGATTGCTGCCCGTCTCGGGCATCATCCTCGGCCTCGCGTCATTTGCTTTTGCGGTGGTCATCGAGGGCCTTGTAAGTATTTTTTATAGTTCTAATTAACGGGAATTTTAGCGATGTTTTTATTTTCAGAAGGCGGCGGACATCATACGCCATTGATCGTTGAGTTTATCAACCACTACGTGGGCGAGCCGATCTATCATTTCCAGATGGCTTATACGCGTCCGATGTGGGTAGCGTTCTTCAAGAAGTTCGGCACCACGCCTGAAAAGGTCTTTGCGGCTGAGTACTCGCCCGAGAACGCGATCCCCTGGTACACGATCATGTTCGTCATCGCCTGTATCCTGACGATCGTCGCGGTCCGGCTGCTCAAGGGCAAACTGTCCGAGGACGACCCGAAACCCGGCCAGCTCACGCTCGAGGCGGGCTTTCTTGCGATCAAGGGCCTCGTCGTCAGCATCGTCGGCGAACACGGGTTCAAGTACTTTCCCGTCGTTGCCACTTTCGCGATCCTGATCCTGGTCTCAAATTTGATGGGCCAGTTCCCGATGTTCATGTCGCCGACGGCGTCGGTCAACGTGACGTTCGCACTCGGTATCTCGTCATTTGTTTACTATAACTACGTCGGCATTGCCGAAAACGGCCTGCTCAAACATCTCGGCCATCTCGCCGGCCCGAAACTGCCGTTCCTGCTGACTCTGATCATCACACCGCTGATCTTTGCGATCGAGTTGATCAGTAACATGATCAGGCCGTTCACGCTCGGCGTTCGACTTTTTGCGAATATGTTCTCGGACGAAAAGGTATTCGTCGAGATCACCAATCTTGCGCCGCCGATCACGCACTTTGTATTGCCGTTGGTCCTGACGCTGCTTGGCGTTTTCGTCGCCTTTGTTCAGGCGTTCGTATTCACGCTTTTGTCAACGATCTATCTTGGCGAAGTTTCGCACGCTCATCACGATGAACACGATGACGAGCACGGCGTTGAAGCTCACGGCGAAGCCGTCGCAGCTCACGCATAAGGATCTGAGGCCTGATAAATCCAGGGCCTCGATAAACCCGAAGACCCCGATTTTCGGACATTTGAAAACTTGCGTTTTATAGCAACTATGCCCGCACGCATCAGGAGCCTTGGACTCTACGGAGTATAAAATCCATGTGCATACCGGAAGTGAGGCGAACTTATACCCAGCGAGCAGGTTTTCTGATTTCGACAACGGAGTCTTCTATTTAACAAAACAGGAGATAAAGATGAACAAATTGAAATACGTATTTTTCGCAACGCTCGCACTTGCTCTGACGGCTATCCCCGCGATGGCTCAGGCTGGTGCCGCTGACAACGAATCGACCGTTCTGGCCGCTAAGGCTATCGGTGGCGGTATCGGTTTTGGCTTGGCTGCCGGTTTGGCAGGTATCGCACAGGGCCTCGTCGGTTCGCGTGCTGCCGAGGGTGCTGCCCGTAACCCGGGTGCTGCCGGTACCGTTCAGACCATGATGATCATCGCGTTGGCTCTTATTGAGTCACTCGTGCTGTTCGCATTGCTTATCGTCTTCGTTAAGCTCTAAATCGAACTTAGTTCTCATCACTTGCGGACGAGGCTCTATTCCGGGCCTCGTCCGTATTTAGTTTGGCCGCACGTTGTGATACAACATTATCAGCGGTCGCCGGCAAAAAATGTGCAACTTGCCGGCTTTAGAACCGTTCTAATATTTGATGATCGGCGATCTTATAGGAAAAATCATTGCGGGTAAATACCGGATCGATTCGTTGATCCGTGAGACCGAGGTTGGCGACTTTTATCGCGGCACCAATCTCGGGACCGGTGCGCCCGTGACCGTCAAGACCCTTGCTCCGGCGATGGCCATCGACCAGCGATACGTCGATCGGTTCTTACGCGACGAGCACGCCGCCGCCGCGGTTACGCACCCGAATCTGCTCAATAATCTGGAGATCGGCCGAGACGAACATGGCACGCCGCACTCGGTTTACGAGGGCATGGACGGCGGTTTGCTATCGGCGATGATCCGCGAAAATGGCCCGCTGCCGGTCGCTGACGCCATCTCGATCGCCAAACAGGCCGCGTCGGCCCTGTCGACGGCCCACTCCGCGGGGTTGGTCCACGGCGGGCTCAATCCGGACAAGATCTTTGTTGACACCGAGGCCGGAGTATTTGCCAAGGTATTTGATTTCGGCGCGCGTACTCACGCCCGCAATTCGATGTCCGCCGCCGGATATCTTTCGCCTGAGCAGTGCGCGGTACCGCCGACATTTGACGAGAGATCCGATATCTATTCGCTCGGCGTGCTGCTATATGAAATGCTTGCCGGCGAACGCCCGTACAGCGGCAGCACACCTGCCGAGACCATCGCGAAGCAGTCGGCTGAGCCTCCGCCGCCGCTTTCGGCGTTCAGGCAGGACCTTCATCCGCAGATCGAACCGGTGATCCTTAGCTCGATGTCGCGCAACCCGGAACTGAGATATCAGACGATGGCCGACCTTGAAGAGGACCTGGCCCGCATCGGCAGCGAGATCGGCGTCGATATACCGGCCGTGGCAGTGGCTCAAACGGCGGCGTCAGCCGCCGGCCGCAGCAAGTGGCAGACCGCGGGCATCGCGATCGCCGGCGTTGTCATTCTCGCCGCGGCATTGATCTATGTTACGACGGTCCGTCAGACCAATCCGACCGCGAGCCTCGCGCCGGACGCCAACAGTTTGCCGGTTCAGCCGATCAATCCGGCGACCGGAGCACAGGAGGACGCCCTGACCAAACTCGGCGACCTCGGCGATGCTTCGCTTGTGCCGAACAGTTCGATGGAATTACCGGGGACGTTACCCGGCGGCGACGGCTTTAACGCCTGGGCGAACGGCGGAATGCCGCCGGCCGGAGCCCCGCTTTCGGGGTCGGTAATTCCGGGACCGCCGGTCGGTGGACCACAGCCTCCGCAGTACATCCCGCCGGGCGGACAGACCGTGACCGTTGACCCCAATGGCGGGAGCGTCTTTATGCCCAACGAAGGCGGCGTGATTCTCGTTCCGATACCGCAAACCGAGGACCCGACGCCAAAAGCGACGCCGACACCCAAAACGCCGGCTGCGAACACCTCGGTCAAGCCTGCCGGTACGCCCAATCCGTCGGCTACGCCGGCAACCGCACCGTCCGGCCCTGCGGCTGAGACGACCAAGCCAAAGGCCGAGCCGGGCAAGCCGAAAAAACCGGCGGCGACCGTCAAAAAACCAAACGAAGAATAATATCAGCGGGATCTGGCCGTCAGCATTTTGAGGATGTCGCGCTTGCCCGCTGCACGGGCAAGGTCGGCGGCAGACTTGCCTTCATGATCGCGTTTTGATCGCGTGCTGCCCATTATTAGCAGTGCTTTGACGATGTCGGCGTGGCCGGCCTCGGCGGCGTACATCAGTGCCGTTCGTCCGCGTGAGTCCGATATGTCGGGATCGATCGAACGCATTTTCGCCAAAATGGCCTGGGTGGCGTTTTGGTAATATTTGGGCAGCTTTGACTGCGGTGCCGGTGTCTTTGAGATCTGTTTTGCAGTCGCAAATGCCATCACGGACCTGAGGTTGCCGAGTTTGGCGGCGAGTATCAGCGGGGTCGTTCCGTCCGCCGCCGCTGCCCTTGAGTCGGCGGTTCCGAGCAGGTTCAGGGTCGACATAAAATGATCGTATTCGGCCGTGTACCAGAGGGCCGTGTTGCCGGCCTTGTCGCGAATGTTCGGATCCGCTCCCATGCTGATCAGCTTGAGTATATACAGGTCATTGTCGAACATCGCGGCCCTGATCAGCGCGGTCTCGCCGGCCTTATTCTGCACGTTCGCGAGACGCGGATTCGGGGCATCAAATTCGTTCGCGCCGAAACGCTGCCTGCTTACCTTGTAGAAAAGCAGCGTATCGCCGTTGGAATCGACCTCGAACTCGTCGATGAACCCGTCCGGCACGCGCAGATCCACGTCGTAATACGCCATTGCCATTCCGAATGTCGCTGAACTGGAATGACGGGGCAATTTTGCCTGTTCTTCGTCCAATTGGCCGAGGTCGCCCTCGAGCAAAAGCCGCCATGCCTCCTCGTCGGGCTTCGGCTTTACAAAGGGCGAATACTCCGGCCGCTGTTCGAACACGAGCCCCCAATTGTCCTTGACGTCACGGTCCGCACCGCGTGCCATAAGGAAAAGGTGCGGCGGCGAAGGCCGGTAGTGGTTCCCGGCCGTAATGAATATCGGGGTGCTGCCAAATTCGTTGCGGGTGTTGATATCGACGCCCGCCGCCAACAACAGCCTGAGGATCTCGACCTGCTGATCGTAATCGGCTCTCCACCCGACGGCTCTGAATATCGCCGGCTGCCCGAACAGGTCCCGGCTGTCAGCGGCGACGCCTTCGTCCAAGAGCTTTTTCACCGTGGCGGTATCACCATCGGCGCATGCTCGGACAAATTTCTCGCGGAGGATCCAGTCGGGCACCTTTGCGGCGGCAAAGGCGCTTGCCGCGGCCAGCAGACACATTATTAGAGCTAAAAGGTACGGCTTCCCCGTCATCATGTCATCTGGGCACTTCGATCGTTCTTATGATATCCGCGATCACGACGTCGGCGGACGAACCGTCCAATTCGGCCTCCGCCCGCAATGCAAGGCGATGCCGCAGCACCGGCAATGCGACGTCGCGAACGTCATCGGGCGTTGCGAAATCGCGCCCGCGAATCGCCGCCAATGCTTTTGAACATAACAGCAGGGCGATCGACGCTCGTGGACTGGCTCCGTAGAGTATCGATCCGTGATTTCGTGTCTTGCGAACGATCTCGACTATGTACTTTTGCACACTGGGTTCGGTGCGCATATTTCGCACCTCAATCCGGCACTGCTGCAGGGCCGACGGATCGCCGAGCGGCGTGATATCCATTCGCTCAAAGTGCCTGGAGTTAAAACCGGCATCCCAACGCGCGACTATCTCAGATTCCTCGGCGTGTTCCGGGTAACCGATCAGTATCTTGAGCAAAAACCGGTCGAGTTGGGCTTCAGGGAGCGGGTATGTCCCCTCGTACTCGATAGGGTTTTCAGTCGCGAGCACGGTAAAGATCGGCGACAGCTGATGTCGGTCGCCGTCGATCGTCGTCTGCCGCTCTTCCATCGCCTCGAGCAGTGCGGCCTGAGTTTTCGGCGGTGTCCGGTTGATCTCGTCTGCAAGCAGAATGTCGGTAAAGATCGGCCCCTGCCTCAGGGTAAACTCCGACGTCTGCATATTAAAGACGTTGGTGCCGGTAATGTCCGACGGCATCAGGTCCGGCGTGAATTGGATACGTGAATACCCCGCACCGACCGCCGCTGCCAGCGTCTTGATAATGAGTGTTTTCGCGGTTCCCGGCACGCCCTCGATCAGAGCGTGGCCCTCGGCGAGAAATGCCACCAGGATCTGCTCGATGACGTCGTCCTGGCCGACGATCGTTTTACGTAATTCGTTGACAATGTGGGCAACGGTTGACGGTGTGTAGTTAAGCATCGTAAAAGTCAAAAATAATCGTAAAGGGTCTTGATCGCTAACAGCAAAACGGTGATCAAAAAGATGCGTTTGAGCCAAACATCGCTTAGTTTTGTCGCGAAGTGTGCCCCGACATATGCTCCGACGAACATCGTCACGCCGAGAATGATCCCGAGTTTGTAATCCACTAAACCTTGCCACATAAACACAGCGGTGGCAATTGTCGAAGAAACGACGTTTATCAACTTTGTCGCGGCGACCGACTGCGACATCGTCATCCCAAAAAACGCCACAAGCACCGCCGTCAGGATCGTCACGTAACCTCCGCTAAAGAGTCCGCCGTAAACCCCGAGAACGAACGTCAATATGAACGACACCGCCAACGACCGATCTGACACGGCTGCACTCGGGTCGATACCCGAATCCCGCTTTACGAGGATGAAGATCGAAACGGCGATCATCGCGGCCGAAACGATCAGCTTCAGCCCCTGATCGGTGATGTATCCGACTAGCAACGCCCCGAGTGCCGAACTTACCAGTGTGATCCCGAGCAGCGGCGATATCCGTTTCACGTCGATCGTTCGGTTCCTAAGAAACGGTATCGTGCCGCCGACGGACATAAATACTAGGGCGAACATATTGGTCGCGACCGCCACTCTCGCCGGCACGCCAAACTGGAACATCGCCGGCACCGCGATCAGCGAATTGCTGCCGGTGACCACGCCGACCGCACTGGTCAAAAGGTAGATCACAGCAAGCCATATCAGGTCGGTCAAAGGCATCAGTTCTCAGCCCGCTCCTTGCGCAACCCCAGACGGTGTTCGATCCTGCGGATGGACCGGACACAGTCCAGAACCTCGCGATCGTTGGTCCGTTCGCCGGCGGCGATATCCTCGCATTTATTCAGGAGCTTTTCGATATCAGATCGGCTGAGCGAAGTCCTTTCGGCTATCGCCGCAGCCAGATCGCCGCGGGACACCGAATGAATATCCAATCCGAACAGCTTGCCCGCCCGCCGTCGAAAGTCACTGTAAATATTCTCAAGGGCCAGGTCCAATGCCTTCGTCCGACGCTGCAGTTCGGCCATTGCTCCGACATATTCGAGTTTCGACAGTCGGTCAGGCTCAGCGTACGGCACCGGACGGCCAAATCGCCTGCTTCGTGAATAAAAGATCACGCCGGCCAGGACCAGACATTGGAAAAATATGGCAACGACCGGTGTTCCGGCAAAAAACTCCAAAAGACGATTGTTGTTTGCTCCGTACCCGTGGTGATACTCATCGATCGCGATCGGCCCGCCGCCGCTTTCGGCAAGGTTGATCGCAAGTTTGGCGTTATCAGCGATGCCGATCCCGCCGTTGGCGACAATGTATGGATCCGAAAGGATGATGACCTTTCCGGCACCATACGGCATTTCGGCCAGTACGTTTCGCCCGCCGGCCGACATCTGGACGACCGGGCCGGGCTCCGACGGTGATTCATCGGTGTATTCGTCTTCCGAGCCGTCGGCCGTATCCGATGTGGCAGCAGGCTGCGGCGCGGTTCGGGGCGTCGGCGGAACGCCTGACGGCTTTTTGGCCGTGACGGACAGTGACTCTAATTTAATAGCGGACGCAAACTGCGAAAACTGAACGGCATTGACGCCCTGCGTTAGCACGCTCGGCTGCGACGGTTTGACGGCGGCCATCGACTTTGTCATCGCGGCTTGATCCGATGGATCGATGTCGAAGATCGTGAGCAGATTCTGCGGCGCAACGTCGACCTTCCAATCAGTGCTTGTCACCGCGAGCCGCTCGATCGGTTCACGGTCGATCAAGACCAGACGTCCGCCAGACGATACCCAACGCAAAAGCCCGCTCACCTCCTGGTCGGTAAACTCACGACGTACCGGCCCGATGACGACAAAGGTTGCGGGCATATCGCGTTTGCGGGCAACGAGATTGTCGGCCGGTTCCTGCCAGCGTACCGCCTTGCGCCCGGTCTCGGTCAAAAGCGTAAAAAACGCCTGGGTCCCGGTCGGGCCGGGATTAAAGGTAGATCGGTTCGGCGTCGCCTCATTTTCGGGCTTCTGCGGCTGTTGGGTATATGACGCGGCATTTAGCCCGACGAGCGCCGCAGCGGTCAGAACAAAGGCAATAATAATGAAAAGTTTCTGTTTCACCCGTATCGTCTAAACGCCGCCCATCATTTTTTTGTAACGCTCACGAAAATCTTCCCATTCCTGCCGCTCCGCCGTCTGCGCGCCGTACCAGTGCCGCTCAAAGCTAAGGGTGAGCAGCCGCATACTCTCGAAAAGATCGGTCTTTTTGCGGATATCCACGAGGTAATCGCGGTTGGTCTTGTGGCGGGCAAGCCCGATCACCTTGCGATCGGCCAATTCGCACAACAGAGCGACGTAGCCCTTACGAATGGCAAGTCGAAGTTCGCCGGCAAGTGCGAATTTCTCGGCTTCGGCGAAAAGGTCGGCGGCGGTCTGATCGGCCGCGACACGTTCGCCGAGGATGATGCGGTCGCCGTCGGTCTTGTCCTTTTTCCCGCCAAAACGCGTCGAAAAGAACGGTAGAAAGCGAAAGAGCAAATAGCCCAATCCTAACGCCAGGAGTGTATAAAGCAGTATCTGGAGGATGGTCGAAAACGAACCCGCTCCCGCCGACTCAGACGGCTCGATCGCGACTCTCGGAAACATCTTTGCCAACCATTCCAGAAACTCGCGACGCCATTTCTGAAACAGGCTCTCACCTTCGTCGGCGGGCTTCTGATATTCCGGGCGCCTGAGGATCTCGGCCAACTTTTGTTTTTCGGCGTCCTTTGTCGCCTCTCCGGCAGCGGCCGCATTTAGTTCGGCGATGCCGGCCTCGATACCGAGCAGCCGCTCGATGACCCGTCCGGCGATGATATCGCGATTAGCGATATTCGGCTCGTTCTCGTATTGGTCAAGCTCATCGTGCAGCCACGCATTATTGGTCTCGACTACGCCTTGGGGTATGTCGATCGATTCATTTCGCGGGACTGACCGCCGTACCGATCTGATGCTTTCAGCCACGAACCCGCTAAATTCGGGATCGGTGTGATCTATCGAGTGAAGTGATGACATCGCCTCGCGTGCCTTCGCAACGCGAGAACCGTAATCACTCAGCGTAGATCCCATCGCCACGGCGGCCAGTATCAGAACAACCAGCAATGTGGCCGCCGGGGCGGCATATAGCGCGGTTTTGAATTGTCCGGTCGACAGATTCATCTCATTGATCGAGGCCCAACATCGAACCGCCTCTCGGTGCCGGAACACTGTTTGCCGAAATGTCGGCCGAACCGATCGCCGGCTGCAGCGGATTGGAATAAGTACGCGGAACCGCAGGTATCTCGCCCAGGCGGCGGGCCGCCATAAGTTCGATATCATACCCCTCGGAACGGACACGCTCATCCACATAGAGCAGGCACAGGCCGGCCGTCCACACCGGCGAAAGCAGTATGAAACTGATCTGCCAGATCATGTTATAGGCGATCTCATACCACGCCGGTATCAGTTCCGCGTCAAAGGCCATCAGTTCGACGCCGACGCTCCACGCGTACCATGCCAGCGGAACATAGAGGATCGCAAGCGCCGAGTACGCCGCGACCGTCGAAAAGACAAAAAGCGCCATCAGCCGCTTGACGCTGCCGCCGGCCAGGGTTGCACTGCGGCCAACGGCCGAAAACACGCCTTGTCCTTCGACCAGCATCACCTGCGGCACATAAGCGAATCGTGACGCTATTAAGAAGAAAAGCCAGAGCGTGAGGTACGCCAGCGATACGGCCAGTACGACCGAAATGATCGTCGCGACGAGCGGGATCGACGCCAGGAGCGAGACGACTATCAGCAGCGAGAGCGTCGTAATGATCAGCCCGAAATAAAACAGTATGAACCCGATCGTTCCCAATGAGATCGTGATGGCGGTCGACGCGGCCAACAGGCTTGCAAAGCGCCCGGCCGTGTTGCGATAAGTTTCCTTAAATGAGATCGGCTCGCCGAACAGCAGGTGCCGGACGAAGTTTCGCGATGCTCCGCCCATTACGACAAGCGTGGCGATCGTTTCGACCAGCCAGATTACGCCATTCCCGAACCATGTAAAGAGGTAATATGAAAAGCGATCGTCCGCTCCGGCGGCCGTCGCCGGCGAAAAGACCCCGCGGCCGATCAGCGTCCACGCGACTGAAAACAATGCCCCCACGAGCACGGGCGGCGTTGCGATCGCCACAAATGTACCGAAGTTCTTTCTGTAAAAGCGAACGGCACGGTCGATCAGATCACCTGCTCCCATCGGGGTCAGCGATAGATGGCCTTCGGCTGATGGTTGAGAGGTCGCCATACTCGTCGGTCACTAGAGTATAACCAAATTATCTGCGGCCGTGCTAAAAGCAAATAAAAAAGTCTGCCGAACCGAAGCCCGGCAGACTGCAAAATTGGCTAAAAGCCCAGATTAGAATTCAAAGCGTGCTGCGAACTGCATAGTACGGGGACCGTACTCGCCCGTGATCTGTCCAAACGACGTGCTGTTGATATTCGGCAGCGTCGTGTTTTGAACGAAGTTCACGTTGTTCAGAACGTTGAATGCCTCCGCACGGAGCTGAACACGGATCGATTCGGTGAATCGGATGTTCTTCAACAATGCGGCGTTGATGTTAAAGTACTTCGGACCATTAACAATTGCTCGTCCAAGGTTGCCGGTCTGACCCGGATTAACATTGAAGAACGCCTGTCCAGCGAACGAGGTTCCAAAGCCGTTTGAGGCAGAACCCTGCGAGCTGATGATCGAAGGATTGATCCAGTAGATGTTATTGTTCGCTTCGAACGTTCCCATCAAGGCACGGATCTGATCGTTGGTCAACGTCGAGAAAGGTGTCTGACGGCCTGAGCGTCCGTTGCGGTTAAACGTTCCGCGGGTATCAACGAAAGTGATCGGAGCACCCGAGGTCCACTGTGCCAAACCTGACAGTTCCCAACCGCCGAAGACCTTATCCACGAGTCCGCCCTTGTTCAGGAACATTTTGCCCTTGCCCATCGGCAACTGGTAAACGCCGTTAAAGTTGAAAACGTGAGTCTGATCGTAATCGGCACGCTGGTTGTCGAGCTCCTTACGGTTATTGTCCAGATACGGTTCAAACAGAGCCTGCGACGTACCGATGGCATTCGTCAGGTTCTTCGAGAACGTGTAGTTGGCCTGGAAGTAAAGACCGTTCGAGAAACGACGGCGGACTTCCAACTGAAGCGAATCGTAGCGATAGTTCGCATCGTTCAGCATCAGATCGACAGCACCGGCGGCCGGATTCGGCAGGAACTTGACGAACGGCACGAGCGCCGGGTTTGCCGACGACGGGTGGTTGTTCAAGTTGGTCGTGTTGTTGATGTACAGCAACGCGAGGTCAGCAGGCGTTCCGTTCTGGAGATTGGAGTTGAAAGTAGCCAACGAAAGGCCGCCCGTTCCAACACCCAGACGTCCCGGAGCACCGGCACCCGACTGGAAGATAGTCAACGTCTGGCAGCCTGCCGATACGCAGAATGCGTTTCCGGTCAGGGCCAGATTTGCACGGGCCCGTTCAAAGTCAGCAAAGAAACCGTTGCTGAAAATGTCGAGCTGGTTGATATCGATACCGCGGACGAGATTGTCGCTGCGGCTGCCAACGTAGCGAATTTCAAAGGCGGTGTTGCCAAAGAATTCACGCTGGAAACCAAAGCTGTACTGATCGACGCGGGGCGATTTCAGTTTCGGATCGATCGCGAAGACCGTACCGAAGAAGTTACCGACGCCCACTGCGTTATTCTGCAGCCATGTGCGCGGAGGGGTGATAAATGCCGGCGGAGCAACCGTCGGGACTGCCGCTGAAACGCGTCCATTCAGGTTGAGCAGCGAAACTGCCGTACGGGCAAGGCCCGGGTTACCGACAGCGGCATTGTTGATCGAGGTGACGATCGAGTCGTTACCATAGATATGGCTGTATCCGCCGCGGAGTACCGATTTGCCGGCACCGCCGAAGAGGAATTTGCCAAGGCCCTTTTCATAGCTCGGCGACCATGAGAAGCCGAAATTCGGGGCAAAGTTGTTGTAGTCCGTCTTGTAGTACGCATTCTTGCGACCTGAATTGGTACCAACAACACCCGACGTACCGGACTGGCTCAAGAGCGTAGCGGTAATGTTGTCCGGGTTCGGGATAAGCGGCTCGAGAGCCAATCCGTTGTTCAGGCGAAGTGCCGGGAACAACTCATAGCGAAGGCCCAACGTGAGTGTTACGTCACGGGTCATAGCCCAGCGATCCGAAAGGTACAGCGAGTGGTTCTCGTTGCGGAACGGCTGGTACTGGCGGACACCGGCTTCAAATCCGCGGCTGATATCCGCGATGTTGAAGGACTGGGTCACCGAGTTGAAAACACCGCCGAACAGAGCCAGCATCGCGTTCGATGAACCGAGCTGAGCGGTGCTGATACCGCCAAGGCCCGTGAAGTTGGTCGAAGCCAACGCAACGTTCGTGTTCGTGGTGCTGAGCGCGACCGAAGGAACGATCGCAGCATCATTGTACGAGTTTACGCGGAAGACCTGTGCCTGTCCGCCGAAACGGAAGGTGTGGCTCTTCCAGACATAGTCAGCGTTGCTCTGGAAGTTGAATGCCTTGGTATTACGGCCCTGCGTGAGGAACGTATTTTCAGGATTCGTGACCAGGGGCGGAGCCAGGAAGAACGCAGAGGTCGCGTCCGTCTTGTTGAACGGCACTTCGCTGGTAAACGCACCGCCGCGAAATTCGTTGACGAAATTCGAGCTGAAAACGTGTCTCCAGGCAAGTGTCAACTGTTTGTTGACCGAGAGCTGGGTGACGTTCGGGACCGTCGTGAATGCCGTCGTGTCGGCGTCCGGACGAAGGTTCGATTCCTTGTTGTAGTTGTAAACACCGAGGATCGAATCGTTTTCCGAAAGGTCCACGTCGAAACGTGACGAGTACTGGTCACGCGTCTGATCCGAACGGCGAAGCAAACGATAGCCGGCCGTATTGAGGCCGTCACCGCCCGTGAAGTTGCTCGAGGTCGGCAACAGGCTGATGATACGCGACTGGATGACCGGGTCGACCGTAGCCGGGATCGTCAGGAAGTTTCCGCCGAACGAACGGGCAAAGGTCAGGATGTTCGGGATCGTACACACGCTGCCGATCGTCTGCGACGGGCAGTAGGGCGAGACGTCCGTACCATTGGTGCGGTTCCAGCTGAATGCTCCGTTGCGTGCTCCGGGCGTCAGGATCGTCCTGGTCGCCGCGGTGCTGAGCGGGTCACGGATGCCTTCGTAAGCAAAGAAGAAATATCCGCGGTCCTTAAAGAACATCGGGGTTCCTTCGCCAAATCCGGGAACAGGCATCGGTCCGCTGACCTTGCCGCCGAACTGGTTGCGGTTACGGAATGACGGCTTTGCAGCGACAGCCAGGTTCGACGTTCCGTCAGCGTTGCGGCTGCGGTTGTTGAAGAAGCTGTTAGCGGCAAATTCCGAGTTACGGTTATACGCGAACAATGCACCGTGGAAATCTTTGGTTCCGCGGGGCGTCACGAGTCGGATCTGGGCACCGCCGTAGCCCTGATCTGCCTCGGAGTTCGTGGTCGTGATCGTAAACTCAGCAGTATCGTCGACCGACGGACGGCCGGGGGCAAAGTCCGTTGCGTTCGAACGAATGAACGTATCCTGGATGTTGATACCGTCACGCGTAATGTTCGTGAACGTGGTACGCATTCCGTTGATCGTCGTGTTAGCGGCCGAGTTGCTCGAAACACCGGCCTGCAGTGTCGTCAGCGACAGCGGGCTGCGGGTGATGAGCGGCAGCGACAGGATCTGCTGCGGGCTGATCGTGTTGCTGACCTGTGCGGTATTAGCCGTAACGACATCGGCACCGGCCGTGACCGTCACCGTCTCTTCGACCGCACCGACCTCGAGCGTCGGGCTCAGCGTATAATCGCGGCCGACGTCGATCTTAACGGCACTTGCGACATAGGCCTTGAACCCTGTCGAAGTCACCTTGACTGTGTAGGTTCCGAACTCGAGCTGCGTAAATGAGTACGCTCCCTCTCCGTTCGAAACTGTGGTCTGGCTTTTCCCGGTCGCAACGTCGGTAGCCGTGATCGTGGCTCCCGGCAGAACGCCGTCAGGACCCGAAACGGTCCCGGAGAGTCGTCCTGTCGTCGTTTGCGCCATCGCAAACGTCGTTGCGAGAATCACCAGGAAAAATCCTAGAAAAAATCTCTTCATTGTGCTCCTCCAAAAATGATAGTTAACCTTTAACACCATAGTATGCGACAAATGTGGCATTAGTATCGATAGTTTTTAGTCAAGAACCGTGCCACACACTATTGACGGTTAACCTGCTGTAAACAATACGTTTGTTTGTCGCAGCGGCCCGGTTTATTTCAACTTATTGAAATTTTCTTCAAATTCTCGTATTTTGGCGAAAAATTGGCGTTGCCGTTTGCCCATTCGGCGGCGCGGCCCGACCGGCCCGATCCGTAGGCCGACATTGGCCGATCAGGTCAAATCGCGATCATAAAAATGGCGTCAGATCTCTACGTTCGCGTCGGGATATTGTGGGTCTTTATTTTGGAATTGAGTGTGGTCGCGTTCAGCCCCAGCAGGCGTGCCGCCCGCGACTGGTGTCCGCCGGTCTGGTCCAGGGCGCGCCTGATGAGGTCGATCTCAAACTTTTTGATCTCGTCGTAAAAGTTTACGCCGCGGGCGATATCGATCTCGCCCGAGCTGCCCTCGGTCCGTTTGATCATATCCATCGCACGCGCCGGGTCGCTGACCTCGGGCCGCAGGCAATCGACCGTTATATCATCGGTCTGAGCAATAACCACCGCCCTTTCAATGATATTTTCGAGCTCGCGGACGTTGCCCGGATAGTAGTAATTTTCGAGCAGAGATAGCACCTCGGGTGACAGATTTTCCGAGATCTGGCGGCCGTTCTCGTCCGAATATTTTCTAATGAAGTACTGTGCGAGCGGCAAGATATCTTCGCGACGGTCGCGTAGTGCCGGCAATTCGATCGGGACAACCGACAATCGGTAATAAAGGTCCTCTCGAAACGTGCCGTTCTTGACCGCCTCTTTCAGGTCGATGTTGGTCGCCGCAATTATACGCACATCCACCTTGCACGGCGTCGTGTCGCCGAGAGGCGTAAATTCGCGTTCCTGGATGACCCTCAGCAATTTGACCTGAAGCTCCGGCCGAAGGTCGCCGATCTCGTCCAGGAAGATCGAGCCGCCGTCAGCTACCTCGAAAAGTCCCTTTTTGGCCGCGACCGCACCGGTAAAGGCCCCGCGGGTGTGGCCGAAAAGCTCGGACTCTAGCAATTCTGAAGGGATATTTGAACAGTTGACTGCGACGAAAGGCTCTTCAGCCCGCGGGCTGGCCTCGTGAATGGCCTTCGCGACCAGCTCCTTTCCGGTTCCGCTTTCGCCCGTAATGAGCACCGTCGAACGCGCCGGGGCGACCCGGTCAACCAGGCGAAACACGCCCTCCATCACCTCCGAACGCCCGATAAAACCGTCGCGTTTGACCGATCGCGACATTGCCTGACGCAGTGATTTTCGCTCTTCTTCCTTTCGCCGGCTGCGTATCCCTTTGGCGACAAGCGCGAGGATCTGCTCGTTTTGAAACGGTTTACGGATAACGCCGGCGGCACCTTTTTCCCATGCCGAGATCGCCGTATCAAACGTGGCGTAAGCCGTCACCATCAGCACGACCGCCTCGCTGTCGAGCCGGACAAGCTGTTCAAGCGCGGTCAGCCCACCCATTCCGGGCATCGAAACATCCATTAGGACGAGGTCAAAAGGACGATGCTCGTAAGCCTCGATCGCCTCTTCGCCGGTCTTGGCGAGATCGACCTTGTAGCCCGCGCCCGAGAGGATCGTCTCAAGCACATCGCGCATTATTTCTTCGTCGTCACAAACGAGTATCGAACCTTTCTTGCCCATAAACTTTCAATATAGCCTAATGCGGTAGTTCGCGTCTATTTTGCGGCCTTTCCAAGGCGTTTGAGTTTGGTGTAGATTAACCACAATGGAGCGTCCGTACGATAATTTTGCGGCCCACTACGACCGGGTCTTTCGCGTTTTCGAGCGGCTCTATCTGGCCGCCGCCCGACGCGAAACGATCGCCAAACTCCCGCAAAATGCGGCGCTATTGGAGGTCGGGGCCGGCACCGGAGCCAATTTCGAACACTATCCGCCGTTTCAGACCGCGGTCGCCAGCGAACTCTCGCTTCGGATGCTCGAACATGCCCGGACCAAGACGACCACCATCGTTCTCACACAGGCTGACGCCCAGCAGCTTCCGTTCCCTGATGATCGATTCGATGCGGCGTTCGCGACGTTGGTTTTCTGTTCGATCCCGGATCCGGAAATGGCATTTAGGGAACTTTCGCGAGTGGTCAAACCGGGCGGGCTCATTGTACTGTTCGAGCATGTGCGTCCGTCAGGTATACTTGGTCATGTGTTCGACGTTTTGAGCCGTTTGACCGTCGCGCTGATAGACGATCATTTCAATCGGCGGACCGCCGAGACGGCACGGCTTTCCGGGCTTGAGATAGTCGAGGTGCGGCGAAAGGCTCTCGGGATCTTTAACCTGATCGTCGCTCACGTCGGCAAGTGAAGCACACGGCCGAGAACCTTCGGAACCGTTCATCCGTATTAGACACTCAAGCGGACCGGTTCGATATGGGTCGGTAAATTTAGTTTTTATAATTGGATATGGCATCGTCAAAAACTGCAAAATTTCTACTGATAGGCGGCGGCATCCTCTTTGTTTTGCTGATCGTCGGCGTGATCGCGATCGCACTTTTGGCGGACACGATGGGTCGTCCGTCCGTTCCGGACAATAGCGTTCTGGTGCTGAACGTATCAGGCGAATTGCCGGACTATGTGCCCGAGGAACCATTGGCAAAGGCTTTCGGCATTAACCAGCAGCAATCATTCACGAGCCTTCTGACCCAGCTTAGAAAGGCCAAGGTCGACAACCGCATCGGCGGAGTTCTTCTCGACATCAATTTTCCCGGCATCGGCTGGGGGAAGGCCGACGAGCTCAGAGACGCGATCGCCGACCTGCGGGCGTCGGGCAAGCCGGTTTACGCTTACCTCGAGATCGGGACCAATCGCGAATATTACATCGCGACCGCTGCCGAAAAGATCTTCGTCGCCCCGCCCGGAGATATCTACATCAACGGGTTCGCTGCCGAAGCGATGTTTTACAAAGGTTCGCTCGACAAATTAGGGATCGAGGCTGACGTGATCCAGATCGGCCCGAAATACAAGAACGCCCCCGACCGATATACCCGCAAGGAAATGTCCGACGGCCAGCGTGAAGTCATAAACGCCCTTTTGGATGAATACTTTTCGCGATTTACGACCGCTATTGCCGAATCGCGGAAAAAGTCGGTTGACGACGTCAAGGCATTGATCGACAACGCTCCGTATACCGCTGCACAGGCAAAATCACAGGGCCTGATCGACGACGCCCTTTACCGCGAACAGGTCGACGAGCAGTTCAAAACACGGCTGGGCTACAAAACGGACGATAAACTGCGCACGATCCGGGCCGGCCAGTATCGCGAGATACCCTCAGACTCGCTGGGGCTGAACAAGGGCGAACGCGTCGCCGTAATCTATGCCTCGGGCGCGATCAATGTCGGACGTTCGAGCAGCGGCCCGGTCAACGGCGAAATGGTCGGCTCCGACACGATCGTTGAGGCGGTAAATGATGCGGCGAACGACAAGTCGATCAAGGCGATCGTCCTGCGCGTCGATTCGCCGGGCGGTTCGGCTCTTGCGTCCGACCTGATGTGGTACGCCCTCGAGAATGCCAAAGCTAAAAAGCCCGTCGTCGTTTCGATGGGTGACGTCGCGGCTTCGGGCGGTTATTACATCGCCTGCAACGCCAATAAGATCGTCGCTCAACCGTCGACGGTGACAGGGTCGATCGGCGTGTTTTTGGGCAAACCGGTGGTCAAGGGGCTCTACGATTGGCTCGGGGTCACAAACGAATATATCCTGCGCGGCAAAAATGCCGGACTCTTCCGCGAGACCGAAAAATGGACGCCCGAGGAGCGGGCCAAGATGGTCGATCAGACCAACAGCATCTATTTCGACAACTTTATCCCGAAGGTCGCGAAGGGCCGCGGCAAATCGGTCGAGGAAGCGAATACTCTCGGGCAGGGGCGTGTTTGGACCGGGACGCAGGCAAAGGCCAACGGCCTCATTGACGAATTTGGCGGTCTCGAAAAGGCGATCGACATCGCCAAACAGCTGGCGAACTTGCCGGCCGACAAGGACGTTAAACGTGTGATTTTACCGGCCCCGCGGCCGCTGCTCGAATCGCTTTTTGGCGGCGAGGCGTTGGCCCAATCGCGTGAAGAACAGACCCGGGCGGCGATCCTCGAGGCTCTGCCGGCGGACGTCCGCCGATCGTTTCGCTACGCCTCGCTTTTTGACCGTATGCAGAATGGCGAAGCTATGTTATTGATGCCGTTTGAGCTCGAGATCAAGTGAGCTTTCGATAGATGCACATGTCATTCAGGGATCGGCGGGTCGCTTGGGCCCGCCGGGTTCCCATTTTTATCACCCCCGCGCAGCACCCCTGTCTGATCGATGTAAAATGACCTAATGCCGGTTCTGCCATATAGGTTCGGCACGATCGAAACAGAAAAGCGGGCCGGTTCGGTGACCGTACCCGGCGTCACCGAAAATATCGCGGTGTACCCCTTCCATACATACGAGAGAATAAATCCGGTGGTTACGAGACCCGTGTTGAACAACTGCTCCGGCGTCGCAAACTGGCCGTTTCCAAACGACGAAAAATACGTCAGCTGACCGTTGTGGATCGTCCGCATCGAGCGAACTGCATCATATTCGTTTTCGGTTCGGATCGAGGTGCCGCAGGTCTGCACGATGGGGTCATTGATCGTCGCTTCGCGTCCGAGCTTTTCAGCACCCCGAATGTCGCACGCCTCATTCATATAGAACGACAAGAATCGCGGCCGCCGCACGGACGGAGTTGCCGTCAGTTCAAAGCCGGGCTGCATCGTGGCTGTCGCATATCGAACCACGATCCTGAACGTATAACCATACCGCTGACCTGCGGAGAGTGCGTTGTCAATAAGTTCGCTCTGCTGCAGTTGCTGCAGCGTGGCGTAATTCCCGTTGCCAAAACTGTTTCGATAGGCCATTTCGGCGGAATGAATGACGCGGATCGAGTTCAAGACCATTTGGTCATTCCACGAAAGTTCACTTATTGGGCCGAAGTTTCCGGCCGCGTTAGTGATGGTTTGACCTGTCAAGGTCGAGGCAAGGAGGAATATCCACGTGAGTACAACGCCGGCAGTCGATCTGTGTAGCATTAAAAGTCCCTCAAATTCCAGTTGTTTCAAAAGGGAGAGAGGACTCGTTCAGAATATCAAACCGGCAAGCTGAAATGCCACAACTTTTCCGACGGCCCGGTTCACGTGGCCGACACACGATTGATCAGCGAGGCCGTAAAACCCGCCCCGAAACCGTTGTCGATGTTGACGACGGTCACGTTTGACGAGCACGAATTGAGCATTCCGAGCAGTGCGGCCATTCCGCCGAACGACGCCCCGTAACCGATGCTGGTCGGTACGCCGATCACCGGTACGCTGACCAGCCCGCCGACGACCGACGGGAGAGCACCTTCCATACCGGCGGCGACGATCACGACGCGTGCCTTTTGCAGTATCTCGCGTTGCGAGATGATGCGGTGGATGCCGGCTACCCCGGCGTCCCAGATCCGAACGACGCGGTTGCCCATCGCTTCAGCCGTCAAAGCGGCCTCTTCGGCGACCGGGATGTCGCTCGTGCCGGCCGTGACGACCGCGATCTCACCGCTGCCTCGTTCCGTGCGGTCGCGGATGACGCGGATGATGCCGGCCGATTCATGCCACTCGGCATCGGTGATTATGTTGCGTATCTCACCGAAAACTTCCGCATTTGTACGCGTTACCAGCACGTTTGGCGACCGTTCGATCAGGCGTTCAAATATTCCGACCACCTGTTCCTTGGTCTTGCCCTGGCCGAATATGACCTCCGGAAATCCCTGGCGTTCGGCGCGGCCGTGATCGATCTTGGCGTAACCGACATCTTCGTACGAGAGTCCCTTGATCTGTTCGGTCGCCGCGTCGGCCGTCAGGCTGCCGGACGCGAGTGCGTCCAAAATTGATCTGATATCTTCACTTTTCATCGTCTATTAAGAATCTACATTATCCGCCCGCTCGAACAAACTTTATCCGGGAGGTTAAACCGAGCCTCTTTCAAATTTACGGTGACAGGACTAATATCACTTTTATGGAACTCACGCTCGCGATCACTGGTGCATCAGGCACCATTTACGCAAAACGAACGCTTCAGCTGCTGGCCGAGAGCGGCGTTGTCAAAACGATCAATCTGATAATGTCCGGGACGGCCGCGACCGTCGCACAGGTCGAACTGGGCGTGAACCTGCGCGACCCGAACGCGGAAAAGATCAATTCGTGGCTCGGGCTCGCCCCGGATTCAAAGTTGATCCGTTACTGGCGGCTGGATAACCTCGCGGCACGTCCTTCGTCCGGTTCGAATAAGCAAAACGGGATGATAATAGTGCCGTGCTCGATGGGCACGCTCGGGGCGATCGCCTCCGGCGCCGGAACGAACCTGATCCACCGTGCAGCGGATGTTTGCCTCAAAGAAGGCCGCAAACTGGTCGTCGTGCCTCGCGAAACGCCGTACAACGAGATCCACTTAGAGAATATGCTGCGGCTGTCGCGGGCCGGTGCCCGCATTATGCCCGCCAGCCCGGGCTTTTATCATCGCCCACAGGCGATCGAAGACCTGGTCGAACATCTGTGTTACCGGATACTCGATCAGTTTGATATTCCCCATTCGAAAAAGAACGAATGGACGGGCGAAGAAGTGAGCCAATGATAAAAGCCGCCATTTTTACTGTCCTTTTGGTCCTTGGCGGAGCTATTTGGGGGTCCGCCCAGGAGCGTTTTCTGAATCCGGTCGACGAGGGCCCGGACGACGCGACATTCGTCGCTTTTCGCACGCGGGCACTTCGAGCGGCGGCCGAAAAAGACGCCGCATTCATCAAGTCGATCCTCGATAAGGACATTCGGGTCGATTTTGGCGGCGGCACGGGTGTTAAGGATTTTCTTAAAAGTTGGGACGGCTTGTCGGCGGCGAGCGATTTCTGGGCTGAGTTTGAATTTGCTCTGAAACACGGCGGCGAGTTTGCCAAGATGAAGAATCGCGGCCCGAAGCAATTTTGGGCTCCGTACATCTACGCTTCGTTCCCGGACGACCTGGACGGCACCGTTTACGCGGCCATCACCGGTGAGAATGTCCGGCTGAGGGCAAAGCCCGACGCCGCGTCAAAGGTCCTCGGCCAACTGTCGTTCAATATAGTTAAGACCATTTATAACAACGGCCCTTCGGATACCAAATGGGTCGAGGTCGAGACGCTCGGCGGCAAACGCGGTTGGGTCAGCACCGAATACGTGCGGAGCCCGATCGGCTATCGGGCGTGCTTTGCCAAGGTCGATGGCGAGTGGAAATTGACCATATTTGTCGCGGGAGATTAGATGGCGGATACCATTGAGCGGTTTTCGGACCGCGTCGAAAACTACATCAGATATCGTCCCGGCTACCCGCCGCAGGTTGTCGAGTATTTGCGCACGAAACATGGCCTGACACCCGATCACGTGGTCGCCGATATCGGATGCGGCACGGGCGTATCGTCACTGCAATTTCTCGAGAACGGCAATCGCGTCATCGGTGTCGAACCAAACGCGGCGATGCGTTCGGCGGCATTGCGGCTCAACTCCGTTCACGCTCTTTTCACCTGTGTTGACGGCACGTCCGAGTCGATCCCGCTGCCGGACAGTTCGGTGGATCTCGTCGTTGCCGCTCAGGCTTTTCATTGGTTCGAGCCCGAAGCGACGCGGGCCGAATTTCGCCGGATCCTGAAGCCCGGCGGCCGCATCGCGTTGATCTGGAACGAACGCCAGCTCGACACAACGCCGTTTCTCATCGAGTACGAACAGCTTTTGCGGCGGTACGCGACCGATTATGACAGCGTCCGCCATGACCGGATCGATGCGGCCGCTCTCACTGCGTTTTTTGGGACAGCGTTTGAAAAGGCGACGTTTCCGAACGTCCAGGTCTTCGATCTTGAGGGACTGAAAGGGCGAATGTTGTCCTCGTCGTATATGCCGGCCGAGTCGTCGCCGGTTTTTGCTCAAATGACCGACGACCTCGGGTCACTATTTGCCAAACACGCCGAAAGCGGTAGAATAAAAGTTTTCTACGACACTAATGTGTTCGTCTCCTAATTTTGATTTATGACAGCAACATCTGACTCAACTCCCGAAATACGTACGATCACGGTCGCCCATTCGCCCGATTCGGACGACGCGTTCATGTTTTACGGACTTGCGACCAACAAACTCGAGACCGACGGCCTGAAATTCGAGCACACTCTTAAGGACATCCAGTCGCTCAACGAGGACGCCAAGAATGGTGTCTTTGACGTGACTGCGATCTCGTTTCACGCCTACGCATACGTTGCGGACAAATACGCTTTGCTCCCGCACGGTGCCAGCATCGGCGATAAATACGGCCCGATCGTGGTTGCCAAGGAGCAGCGAAGCGCCGATGAGATCGGCAAGATGAAGATCGCGGTCCCCGGCGAACTGACGAGTGCTTTTCTCGCCCTTCGTATCTACGAGCCCAACTTCGAATACATCGTCGTTCCCTTTGACGAGATCATCGAGGCCGTTCAAAAAGGTGACGCCGACGCCGGCCTGCTCATT
Source organism: uncultured Chloracidobacterium sp. (assembly GCA_964592865.1). GTDB lineage: Bacteria > Acidobacteriota > Blastocatellia > Pyrinomonadales > Pyrinomonadaceae > OLB17. The sequence goes on from CAZQGN010000014.1 coordinate 53,205, forward strand.
CACGAAGGCCAGTTGTTCTATCACCAGATGGGTCTTTACAAGGTTCTCGATCTCGGCGAATGGTGGCACGAAAAGACCGGTTTGCCGTTGCCGATGGGCGGCAATGTCATCCGCCGCGAGCTAGGCGAGGACCTTATGAAGCAGGTCTCAAAACACCTTCACCGGAGCATCGTTTATTCGATGGATAACCGCGAGGACGCGCTTGCGTACGCGATGCAGTTTGCCCGCGATATGCAGCCCGAACTGGCTGACCGCTTTGTGGCGATGTGGGTCAATGACCTCACACTCGATTACGGCGACCGCGGCCGCGAAGCAGTAAAACTGCTGCTCAAAGAAGGTTTTGAGAAAGGCATCATTCCGCACAAGGTCGATGTCGATTTCGTCGACTGATCTACCTTGGATCTTTTGGTATGGGCCGGCCGTTATGATGACGGCCGGCTTTTTATTTGCGTTTCAAAACGCCTGCTTGAACATCGGTTTTGGCCGCACCAACACCGTTCTTTCATTGGAGCACCCTCAAAAAAAATATCGATATTTGCCGGCAATAATGTAGAATGTCGAACAAAACGCCATTCGAACCGTCAACCATGTTTCCGGACACAAGGCTGTCCGATTCCTACGCAGGAGACCTTGATGAGAGCTTTTTTGGCTACGCTTGTAATTTTCGCAACTATTCTTTCAGTGACCGTTCCCTCGGCCAAAGGGCAGGTTTCGGACAATATTAGCCTAACCGAAAAAGCGCCCTCGTCTCTGCCCGAACCTTCGTCGTCATTGGTTCAAACTGATATAGTCGGCCCCGCTGGCAGCGAAAACTTCGGCCATAGCGTCACGAGTCTGCCGAACGGTAATTTTGTCGTGATCGACCAGTACTACGATGCCCCCGGACCGGTGGCTGACACAGGCGCCGTTTATCTTTACAACGGTTCCACAGGTGCACTGATAAGTACCCTGACAGGCAATTCCGCGGGTGATCAGATCGGAACCGGGATCACCGTTCTTACAAACGGCAATTTTGTGATCTACAGTCTCTTTTGGGACTTTGGTCCGTTCGCTGATTCCGGCGCTGTTACTTGGTGCAGCGGTGTGACCGGTTGCTCCGGTGCGGTCACAGCAGCAAATTCAGTGATCGGGACATTTCCGAATGAATACATCGGTAATGGGGGCATCACGCCGCTTCCGAACGGCGACTATGTGATCGGAAGCGGAAATTGGGGCCTTCTCAATGTCGGAGCCGTCACCCACGCGAGCGGCACGGGCGGTACAGTCGGGCCGATCTCGGCGGCCAATTCGCTTGTCGGATCATCGGCGGGTGACAGCATCGGCTACCCGGTCATTGTGCTCCCGAGCGGCAATTACGTTGTGGCCAGTTCATACTGGGATAACGGCCCGGCCACCAACGCCGGAGCCGTCACGTGGTGCAACGGCAGTACCGGCTGCCAGGGGGCGATATCGCCGACAAATTCACTCGTTGGTTCCACGACCGGAGACCGTTTGGGAAGCGGTGACGTGACCGCTCTAACCGGCGGCAACTATGTCGTCGCGAGTCCCGACTGGGATAATGGTGCCGCTGCAGATGCGGGTGCGGTGACCCATTGCAAAGGCTTGACCGGATCGACCGGTACGGTTTCGGCGGCTAATTCACTTGTCGGCACATCGGTCAACGACTCTGTCGGCGGCGGCCGGGTTGCGGTGCTGGCTAACGGCAACTATGTTGTCCCGAGTCCGGCGTGGGACAACGGAGCCATCACCAACGCCGGTGCCGTGACATTTGTCAACGGGTCAGCCGGGATCACCGGCCCTGTCAGCACGCTAAATTCACTTGTTGGCTCGGCGAACAACGATGTTGTCGGCAGTGATGGCGTCACCCCACTAAATAATGGAAATTACATCGTGGCAAGTCCGTTTTGGGACAATGGAGCCACGGTAAATGTCGGGGCAGCGACCGGCGGCAGCGGTGTTGTCGGAGCGGTCGGTATTATTTCGACCGCAAATTCGCTGATCGGGTCAACTGCCAACGACCAGGTCACGAGCGGCGGCGTCACGGCATTGGCCAATAACAATTACGTCGTAAACAGCCCGCTATGGGATAACGGAGCGGCGGCCGATGCGGGTGCTTCGACGTGGGGCAACGGCGTGACGGGAACCTTTGGCAGCGTGACTCCCGCTAATTCGCTCGTCGGCACGACCGCAAACGACAATGTCGGAGTTGTGAAAGCCACGGCGCTTACAAACGGCAACTATGTCGTGGACAACGCCTACTGGAACAATGGTGCTGTTCCGCAGGTCGGTGCGGTAACGTGGGGCAACGGACTCGGCGGCACGGTCGGAGCGGTATCGGCGGCAAATTCACTCGTCGGCACGGCCGCAAGTGACAGGGTCGGAAATTCCCCAGTTATCGCACTGACAAATGGCAATTACGTTGTCGGCAGTCCTTATTGGAACTATCTCACATCGAACGACGTTGGCGCGGTGACATGGGGCAACGGGCTGGGCGGCACCGTCGGGCTGGTCTCATCCGCAAATTCGATCGTTGGCAGCTACCCAAATGACCAGGTCGGCTACGATCGGGTAGTACCATTGACCAATGGCAACTACGTCTTTGTCAGCGATCGGTGGGACAACGGAACCTTGGTCGACGCAGGTGCGGTGACGTGGGGCAACGGCCTCGGTGGCACGGTAGGATCTATTACAAGCTCGAACTCGCTGGTCGGCACCGCTGCGGGGGACCAATTGGGCAATCTCGGAGTATTTGCCGTTCCAAACGGTAATTACGTGATCAAGAGCAGCCGTTTGGATAACGGTTCGATCCCAAATGCCGGCGTATTAACTTACGGTGCGGGTAACGGCGGCACAAGTTTCTTGATCGGTGCAGGAAATAGTATTTCCGGGACGATCACAAATTCGACCTTTACATGGGCCTTTGACCCAACAAACGAAACGATAATTGTCGGCCGTCCGACCGAAAACCGCGTATCGATCTTCGACCCGACATACAGTGCCGTCGCGGACGGCAATTGGTCTGACGCCTCTGTGTGGAATTATGGCACGGGTTCGGCTCTTCACGATTATTCGATCAGCAATGGTCGGAGCGTCGTCCTCGACAGTATTGTTACGGTTCGAACGCTTGTAATTAGCTGTACGGGGGCACTGAACGGCACCGGGCCGGCCAATTACGTCCGGGGAAGCACAAGGCGGCTGTTTTGCTCGACCGGCCTCTACACGTTCCCTGTCGGAACCGCCAACGGCTATTCTCCGGTTGATGTGAACGTGACAGCCTTTACGAGCAGCCCTGTAAATTTTACGGTCGTACCTAACGAGGGTAATCGGTCAGGAATGGATCCTGATCAGTCGGCCTGGCGATATTGGACCCTGACATCCGGCACCGGATTGACCGCTGACCTTACATTCCATTATCGCAATGTCGACGTGCATGGCAATGAGGCGGGTTATGGCGTCTACAAATTTAACGGTTCGACGGCGATGGCGATCACGCCATTTACACTGAATACTGCCGCAAACACGGCTACGGTCACTGGCATTACGAGTTTCTCGGACTGGGCGATCGGCAACCTTGCTCCATCTGCGGCCGAGATCGAACTTTCAGGCCGCGTTCTCACCGCAACGGGGCAAGGCGTTCGAAACGCCGTGGTCTCCGTGACCGATCGGAACGGCGTCTCGCGTTCAGTTCGAACAGGCTCCTTCGGCCACTTTAGCGTCAGCGAACTAACGGCCGGAATGACCTACACCCTCGTTGTCGGGTCAAAACGGTTTACATTTCCGGCAAGGACGATAACGCTGAACGACAGCGTGCTTGACCTTGAACTTGTGGCTCTCGATCAATAACGCCGTCGGCGGATCGAATATGACTCTTTTGGCGTCCGTTCGGGCCTGTTTTTGGTGCCGTCATCAGTTTGGCCGCCGACAATGAGCTAAATTGGCGCCGGCCGCCGAACCCTGAAAAACGCTTGACAGATCACTGAAATAGTCCGATACTGCTTTGCGTTATCAATCACAATTTACAAGAACGGTCAGTATTTCCGAACGCGGCCATTTGCTGCCATTTGCTGTTTGATTAATACCCACCGGATCGACACAGGAGATATCTATGCTTAAAAAGTTTCTGTTACTGACTGCAGCCTTTTTTGTATTATCGGGCGCCGCTCTCGGCCAGGGCACGTCCGGAACCGCTCCCGCGGCATCGACTGAAAAACCGGCCAAGCCGCCCGCATTCCGTGCGACCAAGGATCAGATCAAACAGGGCCAGCAGATCCTCATCAGCGGCAAGCTATATTCGGGTGAGGCGACCGGCGTATATGGCGATTCGCGGCCGGCGATCAAGGCATATCAAAAGGCCAACGGACTCGAAGAGAACGGCAAGTTTGACCGGGCAACGCTCGAAAAGATGGGCATCGCCCTGACCGACAAGCAAAAGGGCATCGCGACGACCACGGCCAAAACGACGAAGCCCAACGGAGCGAAGACCACGGCTGCCGCCGATAAACCGGCCGCGTCCGCCGACGGCCCCAAACGCCCCGCTCCGTTTCAGGCGAACAAGGATCAGATAACCGCCCTGCAGAATAAGCTGAAGGACGCAAAGCTGTTTACAGGCGAGGCCAACGGCGAGCGAAGTGACGCTCTAAAGGACGCGATCAAGAAATATCAGGAGGCCAACGGACTGAAAGCGACCGGCGGTGTAAACGCGGCCACGCTCGAAAAGGCCGGTATCGCTCTCACCGATAAGCAAAAAGAGCAGGTCGCCGCACAGGCCGCCTACGACGCCGCAAAAGCCCCGAAGAACTGAGGGAGTTGAAACTATTAGACAGGTGGCCGCCGCGTTACCCAACCGGCGGCCTTTTTTGAACATAATTTGGGCTGATGATACCCGCCCGGACGGCATCCGCAAATGCAGGACACCAATGTCTATACATATCTGACGCCGATCGCACTGTTCTTTGTGCTGCTCGAGGTCGGACTTTGTTTGGCGTACAAGCGGAACTACATCTCATTCCCCGAGGCAGTCGCCAATTTTGGTACCGCACTCGCCAATCAGACCGTTAACGTGCTCGTTGCCGCGGGTGTCAATGTCGTTTACGGCTATCTTTGGGAAAACTACCGGCTGTTTACGATCGAGTTGAACTGGTGGACATTCATCCTTCTTTTACTCGGTGTTGATTTTATCTTCTATTGGGTTCATCGCTGGGGTCACGCGATCAACATCATGTGGGCGGCACATTCGCCCCATCATTCAGCCGAGGAGATGAATTTCATGGTCGCCCTGCGTGCCAGCGTAACTCAGCGATTCTCGTCGTTCCTCTTTTTTTGGCCGTTGGCGTTGATCGGTTTTCAGCCGCTGCACATTTATATGATGAGCGGTATCCACCTGTTTATCGCGTTTCTCCACCACACGGAGTTCATCGGTAAGCTGGGCTGGTTCGAAAAATATTTCACAACGCCGTCGCACCATCGGGTTCATCACGGCGTAAATTTCCCTTATCTCGATAAGAATTTCGGCGAGTTTCTGATCATCTGGGACAAGATGTTCGGCTCATTCGCCGAGGAACGCGAAAAGGTCGTGTACGGCATCTACGACCATCCGAATAGCTGGAACCCGGTCAAGATCAACTTTCATTTCTTTATCGTTTTGTGGCGATACGCGGTCGCGGCTCCGTATTGGTGGGACAAGGTCCGCGTCTGGTTCATGCCCGCGGGGTGGCGGCCTCGCGGTTTGCCGGAAAAGCAGATGGTCGAGATAACGACCGAAAATCAGGTCAAATATCGCCCGCCGATGTTTGAGAATTCGCGGCTCTATCTGATCGTTCAGCTCGCCGCCGGCGTCTTTTTAATGCTCGGCGTCATCTCGAATCTGCTCAAGTGGAATACATCGCAGCGATGGCTCGGGGCCGCCCTGCTCTGGTGGCACGTTATCAACTGGAGCGGCATTCTCGAAGCCCGCAGTTGGCTCTGGATCTCGGAAAACCTTCGTATCGTCGTGACCGCCGCAGCCGTGATAGCGTTCAACGAGCTCTATCAGCCGTCCGGCCTGCTCTTTGCCGTGGTCGCGGTCTCGGCGTTCTCGTTCATATGGACAAATCTCTATTTCCGCCCCGGCAGCCCAAAGCTCGCTACCGTGCAGGAGATCTAAACACAGATAAGCAAAAAACTGTTCATATTGAGAATATATCTGTGTTCATCCATGTCCGTCTGTGGTAAAACTTCTCGTATCTGCGAGATCGGCATTTATCTGCGGCTTAAACAAATTGCCGGCATAGTCGACTAAATATATGAAAAACATATTGTTAGCATCACTGTTCCTGTTCCTCTCCGCCGTCTCGGCGTTTGCCCAAACCGACAAAACGACCGCCGCGATCCGCAAGGTGATGGACGACCAGGCCGCCGCCTGGAACCGCGGCGACATCGACGCATTTATGTCGATCGGATATTGGCGCTCGGAAAAACTTACATTCGTATCCGGCACCAAGGTCACCCGCGGTTGGCAGCAAACGCTCGACAATTACAAAAAGGGTTACGATTCGCGGGCAAAAATGGGCGTGCTGACCTTTTCGGACCTTGAGATCACCTTGCTCGGCAAGGATGCCGCGGTGGTGCTCGGCAGTTGGGCATTAAAGCGCGACAATGACGCTCCCGGCGGCAAATTCACGCTCACGTTCCGCAAATTCAAAGAAGGCTGGCGGATCATTATCGATCACACAAGTTAGCCGAAACGATCAGAAATTGGGAACAATCATGCGCCTCAGGCGTAAGTAAGACCGATATGAAGAATCTCATACTCGGTCTTATTTTTGCTCTTATCGCTATTTCGGCGGTATCGGCCCAAAATCCTCCGGCACTTACGGAAAAGGATTTTGTGCGGATCGACGCCAACACAGCCGCCGGTTTTGGATATCCGTTTTACCTCTACGTCCCGCCTGATTTTCGCAGCGATGCAAACCGCAGGGCGACGCAGACGATCCTCGTTCTTCCGAATAACACGGGCAAACTCGACGACGATCTCGCGGTGCATGAAGCGGATGTGAAAAAGCGGATGGCCATGAGCGGAGCGGTCGCGGCGATGCTCAAGGTTGCGGTGCTGATGCCGGTCTTTCCGCGGCCAAAGTCCGACTGGCGCATTTACACCCATGCCCTCGACCGCGACACGATGCTGACCGACAAGAAGGAATACCGGCGGTTCGACCTGCAGCTGCTGGCGATGATCGACCACGCCATCGGGCTGATGAAAAAGGACGGAATAAAGGTCGATAAGCGCGTCCTGATCAACGGCTTTTCTGCACAGGGTATGTTCGCCAACCGCTTTACGTTCCTGCATCCGAAGCGCGTCAAGGCCGCCGCGATCGGTTCGCCGGGCGGCTGGCCGATCGCACCTGCCGCACGTTACAAGGACAAGGAACTTCGCTATCCGATCGGCACCGCCGACCTCAAATTGGTATCCGGAAAGAAACTCGACATCGGAGCCCTGCGCAAAGTGCCGATGTTCGTTTTCGTCGGCGACGAGGACGACAATGACTCGGTGCCGTTCGACGACTCGTACGACGAGCAGGACCGCGAACTGATAAATCCATTACTCGGCAAAACACCGATCGAACGGTGGGCCATCTCAAAGCAGCTGTACGCCGACGCGCGTCTCAATGCCGAATTTCGCCTTTATCCCGGCGTCAAGCACACCGTCAATACGCAGATGCGCGACGATATCCGGGCATTTCTGCTGAAACACAAATAGAAAGGCGTCCGTTGGGCATCGCGGCGGCGGTGCCCGAAATTCGCTTGTTCCGGCTCGTCATTGGTGTATAATCCGGTCATCAATTCAACGAGAGGTCATCAATGAGAGCCGTACGCATTGCCGCATTTCTTTTTCTGCTTGTCCTGCCCGCTTTTGGCCAGGAATACACGATCCAGCAGTACCTTAACATCAAGTCGGCAGGTTCGCCGTCGATGTCGCCCGACGGCCGCGAGGTCGCCTATTTGAGCAACGTCACGGGCACGATGCAGGTCTGGGCAACGCTCATTTCGTCGCCCAAACCGGTGCAGTTGACCAATTACGAAGATAACGTCAGCTTCGTCAAGTGGCTCGGCGACGGCAGCGGAATGGTGTTTGGCAAGGCCAAGGGCGGCGACGAAAATACGCAGTTCTACTGGATGGACAAATTTGGCGACCGTGTTAAGGCCCTGACCAACTCGCCCGCTGTCCGCCATAACATCGGTGCCTTTTCTCGTGACGGCCGCTATATTTTCTATTCGTCGAACAAACGCGACCGGAACTACTTTGACATCTATTCGATGGACCTCGATTCGGGCACCGAAAAGTTGCTGTACAAACAGAACGGCAACAACAGTGTCGCCGCCGTCAACACCGACGGGTCGAAACTGATCATTTCGCGTGACGGCGTGGAACTGAGCCTTGACAACAACCTCTACCTGCTCGATACCAGGACCGGTAAAGAGCAGCTTTTGACGCCGCACACCGGCTCGGTCCAGTACGGCGGAGTGAGCTTTTTGCCCGACGGCAAGTCGCTCGTGCTCGGTTCGGACGAGGGACGCGAGTTTTTTACGCTTGCCAATCTACGGCTTAGGAACGCCGCCAATTCCGGTGACTGGAGCGACGCTAATCGTGAGTTGAGGTTTATTGACGGCATAACGAGCGACGTTTCAGGCATCACGATGGCCGATTCGCCGAGCACCATCGCGTTTGCGACAAATCGTGAGGGCTTTTCGGAGCTCTGGCTCCAGCCGATCGAGACCAATGGCAAGCCGCTCGTCACATTCTTTAACGGCAAGCCGCAAAAGGTCGCATTGCCCGGCCAGGGCGTGATCAGCGGGATGACGTTCGACCGCGGACAGACCAAGCTTGCATTCGCGTTTAGTTCGCCCAAGAGCAGCGGCGAGATCTGGGTCTACGACCTGGAGAACAAGTCGCTTGATCAAATCACCAAAAGCGATCAGGCCGGTATCGACCCCAAGTCGTACGTGGCCCCCGAGTTGATCAAGTACAAGTCGTTCGACGGCCGCGAGATACCGGCGTGGTATTACCCTCCGAAAGGTGTCGAGTATCTTAAGCTCAAGGATCAGCCGTATCGTCTGTTCGCGTTCTCAAAGGTCGTCGGAACCGGGCCGAACCGCCGCCTTTCCGGATACAAAGTCCCCGTCATCGTCTCGGTCCACGGCGGCCCTGAGAGCCAGTCGCGGCCGGGGTTCAATCCGTTGTTCCAATATTACATTTCGCGCGGTTACGCCGTGCTCGACCTCAACGTTCGCGGTTCGACCGGCTACGGCAAGACCTACACGCACCTCGACGACGTCGAGAAACGCGAAGATTCGGTCAAGGACCTTGCCTACTCGGTCGAGTGGCTTAAGACCAAGGGCGGGGCTGACGGAAAACGGGTCGCAGTCATGGGCGGCAGCTACGGCGGATATATGACAATGGCCGCGATCACGCTCTATCCCGACCTTTGGGCCGCCGCGGTCGCCTCGGTCGCGATAACCAATTGGGAAACCTTTCTCACCAACACATCCGGCTACCGACGCCGACAGCGCGAGGTCGAATACGGCCGTCTCGATCGCGACATCGAATTTCTCCGCCGCATCTCGCCGGTCCGCAAGATCGACCGCATCAGGACGCCGCTGTTTGTCATCTCGGGCCGCAACGACCCGCGTGTGCCCTACACCGAAGGCGAACAGATGGTGGATGCCCTGAAAAAGCGGGGAGCGCCGGTCCAATACAAACTCTACGACGACGAAGGCCACGGCATCTCAAAACTCAAGAACCGCCTCGATCTGTACCCGCTCGTCGCTGACTTTTTAGATAAATATATGAAATGACTTCTTCGAAGTTTCGCGTCACTTTGCCCGATCGCTCGCCTCGGCGAAGTGGTCGGGCGATCTTTTTGGCGGATGTGGCAAGCAGATCCTGCATTGGCAAACGCCGCCGTTCATCGCTACAATTGAGGGCACTAAGTTCATTTTGTTATGGAAATATATTTTCAGCTTGTACGCGACGCTGAGGGGTTACGATCGGCTTGCGAAGAGCTAGGTAACGCCCGATTTTTGGGCTTTGACGTTGAGACGACGGACCTTGACCCGTACAAGGGCGACCTGCGGCTGGTGCAGCTCAGCGACGGGGCAAACACCAAGGTCATCGACCTCAAGGCGTTCGGCGGCGGCGGATCGTTGGCCGCCGACCCGGCGCTTGATCCCTTGCGCGAGCTCCTCGCGTCGGCCAAACAGACCAAGATCGCCCATAACGCCAAGTTTGATACCAAATGGGTGCGCCACCATCTCGGGACCGAGGTTGGCGGCATCTATGACACCTATCTCGCCAGCATACTGATCTCAGCCGGTGAGGGCGAGCGGCGGCACGGGTTGGCCGATGTCGTCCAGTACTTTCTCGGGCGAACGCTGGACAAGAGCGAACAGGTCAGCGATTGGGGAGCCGCGGAACTCAGCCATTCGCAGGTCGAGTACGCCGCCAAGGACGCGGCGATCATGCCCGAGGTCCGCGAAAAGCTCGAGGAACGCATTACCGCCGACGGCCTGACCGACGTTCTGCGGCTCGAAAATGAATGCGTGATGCCGATCGCCGAAATGGAGCTGAACGGGTTTTACCTGGACCGCGAGCGGTGGCAGGAGCAGCTCGACAAGGTCCGCGTTCTGCAAAAGCGGGCAGGCGACGAACTACAGGATATGCTCGCGGCCGGCGTCGCCCAAGCGTCGCTGTTCGGCCGTACCGAGATCAATCTCGACTCACAGGCACAGGTCACCGACGCTCTTCTTAATCTGGGCGTGCCGATGCCCAATACGACACGCGCGTGGGAGCTGCAGCCGCTCGCCGAGAAATATCCGGTCGTCGCCAAACTGCTCGAATACCGCAGCGTCGCCAAGGCCGCTCAGAGTTTCGGCGACAACATACTCGAGTTCATCGAGCCCAAAACGGGCCGGATCCACGCGGATTTTCGCCAGATCGGGGCACCGACCGGGCGTTTTTCGTGCTCGAGCCCAAATCTGCAGCAGATACCGCACGAGGCCGAGTATCGCCGGTGCTTTCGTGCTCCGGACGGCCGCAAACTCGTCATCGCCGACTATTCACAGATCGAACTGCGGATCCTCGCCGATTTTTCCGAAGATCAGAAGTTCATCGACGCCTTTGAGTCCGGTCAGGACTTTCACTCGGCGACTGCGGCACAGGTTTTCGGGATCGACGCCGCCGACGTAACGCCGGATCAGCGCTCGTTTGCCAAAAGGCTCAATTTCGGGGTCGTTTACGGCATCGGGGCCTCGCGATTTGCGTCCATGACCGGCCTGACGCAGGCCGAGGCCGAAAATACGCTCCGCAAATACTTTGCGACTTATCCGCGAATGGACGATTGGCTTCGCAGCCAGGCGAGGAACATCATTACCGAGCGGCAGACCCGCACGAAGAGCGGCCGGTTAGCGAAATTCACATTTGATGAGAACGATCGCGCAAGTGTCGGCGCCGCACAGCGTTTTGCCAAAAATATGCCGATCCAGGGCACATCGGCCGATATCCTGAAACGTGCCCTGAGATTGCTCCACGACGATCTTCGCGGGTCAAGCGGCAAACTCGTCAACATCGTCCACGATGAGATCGTGGTCGAGTGTGACGCCGCCGAGGCCGAGACGATCTCCGGCAAACTCGAATCCGCGATGCTCCGGGCCGGCCGGGACTTTGTGAAAAAAGTGCCCGTCAAGGTCGACGCCCATATCGCCGACGACTGGACAAAATAGTCGGTTGGCGGCCTGTCCGTCAACTATTGGGCACCGTACTTTTTCAGCAGTTCGGCGATCTCCGTTTTATTTGACTCGGTCGCCATCTGGAGCGGCGTTTTGCCGTTCCTGTTTCGGTAGTTCACGTCGACACCCTTCTTGAGCAAAATCTCGACCGCTTCCTTATTGCCGTTCGCCACGGCATCGCGCAGAAACGTCCAGCCGTCCTTGTAGCCGGCGTTGATATTGACCCCTTTTTCGATCAGAAGCGAGAATACGGCCATATATTTTGCCGCCCGGGCGGGCCTCGTCGCGGCTGCCGCCATTGCCCAAAACAGCGGCGTCGCCCCGCTCTTATCGATGGCGTTGATGTCGGCACCGTTTGCGATAAGGATCTCGGCCACCTCCAGACCGCCCGCGTTCGCGGCAATATGCAGCGGTGTCGAACCGCTATTGTCGCGGGCATTCACATCGGCGCCCTTGCCGATCAGTTCACGGGCAGCATCTACGTTGTTCCAATCGGCCGCCTTGTGAAGCGCGGTCTTGCCGTCGCGATCGCGCAGATTGACGTCCGATCCGGCACCGCCGGCTCCCTTTGCGATCAAGACATCAGCCATATTCTTGCGGTTGTTGACCAGAGCGATCTGAAGGGCAGACATACCGGACGATCCGGCCTCGATATTCGCGCCCTTGGCGATGAGCAGATCGAACATTTCCTTCTTGTAGCATTCTTCGATCCCGCCGCAATATTCGATCGACGTTTGCAATGGTGTGTATCCCGCGTTGTTTATTGCGTTGATATCTGATCCTTTGCTGATGAGCAACTCCACGATCGGCCGGTTCTTGGAGTATGGAAAGCCGGCGATCGCTCGATGAAGCGGTGTGTAGCCGTCGTCATCCTTGGCGTCGATCTTGGCGCCGCTGGCAAGCAATAGCTCAAGGCATTCGATCCGGTTGTCGGCGACGGCTCGGTGCAGCGGTGTTCCGCCGCCCTGGGCTGCCCTTGCGTTGATGTCGGCTCCCTTTGCGATCAGAAGCTCCGCCATGCCTTTTTGGTTTTGCGAAATGGCCCGGTGTAAAGGCGTCGAGCCGAAACTGTCTCTGACATTGATATTCGCCCCGAGGTCGATCAAAAATGCGGCCTCATCCGTGCTAATAGCCCGCATCAACGGTGAATTACCGTATTTGTCTTTTGCCTCGATGTCAGCGCCTTTGGAGATAAGAAACCTGGCGGCGTCCTTTTTTCTCGCTGAGACCGCCTTATCGAGCGGCAGTAGACCGAAATTATCCGCCGCGTTGATATCCGCGCCTTTCTCGGCCAGCATAGCCGCGATCCGGACGCTGCCGTTCGCCGCTGCCAGGTGCAGCAAGGTCTGGCCGTACTGATCACGAACGTTCAGGTCAGCCCCGTTAGCTATCAGCAGTTCGGCGACGTCGGCGTAACCATCGGTCACGGCCTGCTGCAGCAGCGTATTCCCGAAACGGTTCTTGGCGTTGACATCTAGCCCGGACGCCAGTGCCGCAACCACCTTATCCCTATCGGAGATGATCTGAAACAGATCGACCGACGCGGTCGCGGCTGCCGTATCCTTTTTGAACTCACATTCGTAAACATCGCCGGCGGCGGTGCCTGCGCCGTCCCCGCGGCGGATCACGCGCTGACCTACCTTTACGAGCGTTCTCGACACGACTGTTATCTCGTTTTCCATGATCGACGTGCAGTCGCCCAATTCGCGGTTCGCCGCTCCGTCGCAGACATTGATACGGGTGACGTACGACAGCTTAGGGCCGGTCACTTTCAGGGATTGATATCTGCGATCGATACCGCTGGGGCCCGCGTAATACTGCATTGAGCTCAGCGCCTTTACGCTGTCGCTGCTTTCACGCTCGATGACCAGCTCCGACCATGCCTGCCGGCATTGCCGGTCGCCCGACCTTAATGTCGCGGTGTATTTCCAGAGTGACGGCTTTGCAAATTCGGTCATCACGTCGACGATCACCGGTATCGTCAGTACCTGCTCGGCCTTGAGTTCGATACGGTTGATCAGACTCTTGACCGCGTCGGCATCCGACGCGTTGGGCGCCAACTGCAGGTACTTTCGCAAGCTTGCCACCGCTTCGCGATACATCTCAGCGGCCTCTTGCACCTTGCCGAGGTTGAAATGGGCGTCGGCCCAATCCGGTGCGAGAATAATGGCCTGTTTGAACTCGGCGATCGCGAGTTTGAGGTCGTCGGGCGACTTTGCCAGCTCGACTGCCGCCATTCCGCGGTCAAAGTATCGACGTGCCTCGTCGGACACGTTCTGTGCGGCCGTACCGGCGGCGATGGCGGCCATTAAAAACAGTATGCTGACGGCGGATCGGGCGTATCTCATCTCGCACCTCATTTGTTCTTCGGTATCGGCGGCAACGCTGTCCGCTGCTGCGATTCGTAGAGTTTCATCGAGTGACATTCGACACTCGGCGTCCGTTTGCAATCGTTACGTACCACAAAGAAACCGTAGTTATACAGGTCTTCGCCGACCGCTCCCGTCGTGCTGTCGAGCAGGGTGTAGAACAGCGCTTTCGACCACGTTGCCGGATTGGCGACTTTGCCCGCAAGCCAGAGTTTGTTGCCGGCGTCGGTGAGCGGTTTGTCCGGCGCACCGAGTGCCCATGACGCGGCCGGGACCGGATCGCCGCTGTTGATATAAACGGTGACCTTGATGCCCTTGCTCTGAGACAATTCCTGCCAGATGCGGGCGGCCGCCGGATTGATCTGCGGACCGAAGAGCCGTACCTCTTTGGCCGTGGTGTCACCGCTTCGCAATGCGGCAAGGCATAGCATCGCACCATTGCTGTGACAATCGAGCGTGTCAAATTTTCGCCCTTTTAACGAAGCGAACATCTCGCTGTGAGCACGCGAAAATTCGCCGTATGTGACGCTGTCGAACAAGACGCGCGTCGCCAGATCCTCGAGCGCCGTGTTGTAGCTGCCCATCGAAACGACCATGTCGTAGAGGTCGGGGGTAAACGGCATACCGTCTTTGACGCATTGCTGCGGATCGCTTTGCTGGGCGCAGTATTTCAGGAATTGCGAGTACATCTGCTTGTCGACCTCGGCCTTGCACTCGGCACTGCAGTTCGCCGACGGCCTTTTGAAGCCGAAGGTCCACGTCGTGCCTCCGACAAGTCCGTGCAGGCCCGCCGCCGCGACAGAAGTGTCGGCGATCTTTCCGCCGTCATTCAACGGCTCGGGCCGGTCGGTCCGGGTTGTAAATAGCGACCCGGCCGCGCCGGATGCCTGCGTAGTGCCGGGTTTGAGCCCCAACGGATTGGCCGCGGTAGCCGTCGATCCGCCCTTGCCCGATTTGAGACTGGCGATGAGCAGGCGTTTGGCCTCGAGAAACTCTTTTTCGCGGCGCAGCCGTTCAGCCTCGGCCCTTGCCCGTGCTGCCTCGACTCTCGCGGCTTCGATCCTCGCGGCTTCGGCCCGGGCCGCTTCGATGGCGGCACTATTGTCCACATTTGTCGGCTGCGTGGGCCGCGTCGGCTGCGAAGGCTCGTCATTGCTGACGCAGACCGGGCGGCTGGTCGAACTCGGGCATGAACATGTGTGCGATGCCATGTACGAGCGCATGCTCGCATCGTAGGACCAAGCCCGGATAGTTCCCTCACAGTCGATCGTCTGTGCCGCCGCCCGGCCTGCGGGTACGGCCGTGAAGATGATCAAGATTAGTAAGCGGCCGAGGACGGACCTTCCTGTCTTCATGACGATCACCTCTACCTCATTTGCCGGCCCGTTGTGTCTTTATTCGCAGTAATTTGCGAGATTTCACGCAAATTCGGGCCGAACCCGGCGGGTTTGCTCCGCCGTAAACATATGCGAGCAAATGACGTACCAGTCGGGTCGCGGTCGGGACTATACCGTTAGGGTCAATAATGTGTAGGCGGCGCCGTAGGCCTCGTACTGAAATTTGGCGATCGGGAGTTCGGCAAAGTCGATGTTCGCTTTGGAGAGAGCCTTTCGGATGGTGGCGGGCGGGATAAGTGTGACCGGCTGACGGCAGAGTTGGATCAGCCCCTCGAGTTTGAATGTGATCGTGCCGCCTTTCATACGGCCTTTGGAAAGGCGTTCGCGGATCGCGACGGCGTCAACGGCGTATTCGTCAAAGAACGCTTGAAACGCGGCCTGCAGATCGCGTACTTCCTGTTGGTCTTTCGGGTCGGCCAACCCGATCCGCACCACGCGCGTTTCGACCAGATCGAGGTCGTGGGCGTGGCCGGCGAGCACGACCAAACGGGCTTCGTTCTTGTCCAGATCGATGCCGGCAATGGTCCTCACTACGGCCGCCGTTATCGGATGGTCTGGCATTGCTTCATATCGCCCGACTTCAGGCCGATCGCAAAGTACTGCGCCCGCTGCGCCGCCGAACCGTGGGTGAACGAATCAGGCACGACATAACCCTGCGTCCGCTTTTGGATCATATCGTCGCCGACGGCCTGAGCGGCCCTGATCGCTTCTTCGATATCACCGGTTTCGAGACGGCCTTGCTTGGCGGCATAGTTGGCCCAGATGCCCGCGTAGCAATCCGCCTGAAGTTCGAGCGCGACCGACAGACGATTGTTGTTGCCGGCCCGCTGCACCTTGTCCATCGTGCCGGTCAGATTCTGGATATGATGACCGAATTCGTGAGCGATGACGTATGCCTGGGCGAAATCGCCCGGTGCCTTGAATTCGCGCCGCAGCTCTTCAAAAAACGCAAAATCCAAATAGAGTTTGTAGTCGCCCGGACAGTAGAACGGGCCGGTCGCGGCCGAGGCGTAACCGCACGCCGACGATACCTGCCCTGAGAAAATGACCAGTTTCGGATCCTGATATCGGACGCGTCCCTGCTGCGGCAGTATCTGCCGCCAGGCGTCCTCGAGGCTGCCCATTATCGCTCCCGCAAACTGCGCGTTGTCGTCCTTAGCGGCCGACCGATTGGCCGCCACGCCGGGGTCGGGCACACCGCCCTGATTCGGCGCGTTTTGCAGCAGCTGACTCGGGTCGCCGCCGCAGAGATAGATGGCGACGGCGAGGATCAAAACCCCGAGGCTGCCGCCGCCGAGGGCTACTGTTCGGCCGCCCATTCCGCGGCGGTCTTCGACATTGGTGCTCTGACGCTGATCTCTCCAACGCATAAATTTGTACCCTCTCGGCCCGTTGATCTGCAGTTCCGTTCACGGCAATATTAGCATTTTATAGAGGGCTGGCGAAATATTTCGGGCCCGCGGCCGACGGTACGGCGGGCGTCGGCCCGGCACGCCGCGAAACCGATCTGCCGGAAGCACATAAACCTTGACAGAAGTAGATTTAGAGGACTATGATGCAACTGCGTTTTAGTTTCGGTTTACACTCCCCTCGTTTCCAAAATTTAGGAGGAAATAATGATCAAACTAGACATCGTCAACCTGGTCGCCGACCGAACCGGGGTGCCGAAGCAGAAAGCCGAACAGGTCGTCGATTCGCTGTTTGAAGCAATGAAAGAGGCACTCGCCAAGGGCAAACGCATCGAACTGCGCGGATTTGGCGTGTTTGTCGTCAAGGACCGTAAACGCGGTGTCGGCCGCAATCCGCGAACAGGCACCGAGGTACCGATACCCGAAGGCAAGACGATCCGTTTCAAGCCGGGCAAAGAGCTTTCGGCTAAGGCCGTCAGCTAGCCGACCATATTAGATCTATTTATTTCCGGGGCCGCAACCAGACCGGGCCGCCAGCCCGCCCTCCGCGGCCTATATTTGTAAATGACCGAAGAAGATCGACTCGAACCCCCGATCACATTTGAACGAACCGCGATGCGCCCGACCGCCAGGACGTGGATCAAGCACATCATCCTGCTGCTGATCACGCTCTGTACCGCGACGGTCGCGGGCGTACTTTATCCGTTTGGCAGCAGTGCCAATTTCATCGCGGGTGACCCGCAGACAGCCGGCGAAGTATGGACCTTCTTTCAAACGCTGCCGGCCGAGTACGCGATCATGATCTTCAAGACCGTCACCGACCTTTTTGTCGTTGACGGCCTGTTGTTTGAGGGGCTCAGCTTTTCGGTCTCGCTGCTTTTTATCCTGATCTCGCACGAGATGGGCCACTATATCGCCTGCCGCATTTATAAGGTGGACGCGACCCTACCGTACTTTATCCCGACGCCGCCGATGATCGGCCCGGCCGGCACGTTCGGCGCGTTCATCAAGATAATGTCGCCGATGCCGTCGCGGCGGGCTGTCTTTGATATCGGCGTGGCCGGCCCGATCGCCGGCTTTCTCGCCCTGATACCGGTCGCCCTGATCGGCCTTGCGACAATGAAGGTCGCCTCGCCCGCACAGATCGCGTTTTCGACCGGCGGACTGACGTTTTCAGACCCGCTGCTTTTCAGGTGTCTGGCTTATTTTTTCGGGATCGACCTCAAATTCGGGATCGGAAATTCGTTCTATTTTGCCGCGTGGGTCGGGCTATTGGTGACCGCCCTGAACCTGATCCCGTCAGGCCAGTTGGACGGCGGACACGCGATCTATGCCGCGTTGGGTGAGAAGTTTCATTTCTGGACGGGCCGCATCGCGTTTGTCGCGATGGCCACGCTGTCGGTGCTGGGAATGTATCTCTACAGCAGCCCGAGCGGATTCCTGTTCGCGGTCGTGCTCGCCGTTATGATGCGCGTCAAGCACCCCGAGCCCGCCGATATGACACCGCTCGACGGCAAGCGCAAGACCGTCGCGATCCTGACGCTGATAATTTTCGCGCTTTGTTTCGTTCCTTTCCCGATACAGATCAATTAGCGGCCGGCAGCAGCCCCTTTACTTCCCTGACCAGATCCGCGACGTCTTCCTGGCCGTCGAGGGCGATCATAAAAAAGTCGTAGCTCGTCTTAAAGCACACCATTCCGTTGCCGAAGAACCAGACGCCCTCGAGCAGCGGATTGCCGCCGATGATCGAACCGATCGGAAAGCCCGTAATGTTTTTGGGATCAAGGACATTGGTCAGCATCACGGCTCCCGACGCGAATGAGAACGCTCCGAGCAGCGGGGCACCGATGCGGCGTGCGATGTCGCGTTCAAATTTGATCTGCTCGGCGTCCGCCTCGGACAAATGCCCGTTCGCGATTAGTTCCTCGCGGCGGGAAAGATAACCGTCAAACTCGTCGGCGAGCTTTTTGACCGACCATGTCGGGATCGCCGAATTGAGCAGCCAGCGCGAGCTCAAACCGGTAAATACGACCCCGAGCCCGGCACCGATAGCCATCGAAACCCCTGTTGCGGCGGCCCGGACCGGATCGTCCTTGGCCCAGTCCGCGGCCTTTTGCACCGACCGCAGGGCCGAATCGAGAGCCCCGCTCAAACTTGCGCCAAACCCGACGACCTTCGTCACACGCTTGGCGTTGGTGCCGACCGTGTCGCGGGCGTCGTCGAACATATCGCCCGCTTTCCCGGCAACGTCAACGACGACACCGCCGGCCTTTTCCCCGACGCCGGCGGCAGCGTCGCGAACCGGCTCGCTGACGTCCCAGGCGGTCTTTGCGGTGTCGGTCGCGGTGTTGATGACACCCTCGGCGACCTTGACGGCCTGTTTGCCGACCTCAGACTTTTCGGCCTCGGTCTTCAGGCGTTCGGCGCCTTTCTGGGCCGTCTCGACGACGACTCGGGCTCCGTCCTCGATCTTTTCCTTTAGGCCGAGTTGGGCGTCTATCTCCTCGAGCTTTTCAGTTGCACGTTTTTGCCAGCGGTCAAATCTCTCTTTATAGTCACTCATTTATCGTTCTTCCTCTCTCCCGATCAGGACAATTTGAATACGACGGACCCACGCCGTTTGTTCGCGCTCTTATGAGTTCGATATTACAACGATAATTACCATTTTGTGCCGATTTTTTTTGTTCGGGGCGGCGATTTCGGCGTGATCGGCTGGTATGATAATCTCTGTTTCTGGAAGCAACACAATGCCTTTAGTTAAATGTCCAAATTGCGGAAAAGAGGTTGAATACGCCGGCAACGAATTTCGGCCCTTTTGCTCTGAAAGGTGCAAAATGCTGGATTTTGGTGCGTGGGCCGATGAGGAATACGCCCTACCGACCGAAACCTCGGAGTTAAGCGAGGAGGACATCGATCAGATCGAAAGGGCCCTCAACGAAAGGAGTCGACAATGATGAGTCCCGCAATGTTTTTTGACATCGGCCCGTCAGCCGGCGGTATCGCCGTCTTTGCCGCGGTCGCCTTCTTTTTTGTGCTGGCGTCTGTCGCCTTTTTTGCCTTCAAGATGCTCCGTAAGTCGGTCAAAATGGCGTTCCGGCTCGTTATCGTCGGGATCATCCTGTTGATCGCGGTCGCCGGCAGCGTCACTTTCTGGTGGCTCGGGTCGAGTTCGCCGACGCGTCCTGACCGCCCGCGGCCGACACAGCCCAGATAGGCCGTAAAAGATGGCAAATCCCGACGAAGCCGAAAAGCGACCGCGATGGAAACGGTACTTTCACCTTCCGCGTAATGTCCTTGCGCTTAGCTTTGTCGCACTCTTGAATGACACTTCGAGCGAGATCATCTATCCGCTGCTGCCGGCCTTTCTGGCGCTGACGCTCGGAGCGTCGCCGTTCGCGATCGGCCTGATCGAGGGTTTTGCCGAGTCGGTCGCAAGCATTCTAAAACTATTTTCCGGCTATTTGAGCGACCGCCTGAACACCCGCAAGTGGCCCGTTTTCGCCGGATATTCGCTCGCCGCGATCATGCGGCCGCTGCTCGCACTGGTGACGACCTGGCCGCAGGTGCTCGTCGTCAGGATGGGCGACCGCATCGGCAAGGGCATTCGCGGGGCACCGCGAGACGCTCTTCTGGCGGCCAGCGTCGCACCGTCGGAACGCGGATTTGCGTTCGGCTTTAACCGGGCGGCGGATCACTTTGGAGCGATATTGGGCCCGGTCGCGGCATTTCTTCTGATGTCGTATTTTGCCGCCGACCCCGCAAATCCGACGGCCGGCGAGTTTCAGAGTGTCTTCTGGCTCGCGTCGCTGCCGGTGGTTTTCGGGCTGTTCATAGTCATTTTCTTTGTAAAGGAAGAGTCGGCTCCAATCGCCGCAAACGGCTCGGCCATAAAACTCTCGTTGCGGGGATTTGACGGCAATCTCAAGCGCTTTCTGGTCATCATCGCCGTTTTTACGCTCTCAAATTCGACCGACGCCTTTCTCCTGCTGCGTGCCGAGCAGGCGGGAATTTCGCCGGCCGTCTTGCCGCTCGTCTGGATGGCTCTCCACTTTAGCAAGGTCGGTTTTTCGCTCATCGGCGGCGACCTATCGGACCGCATCGGGCGCAAGAAGCTGATATTTACGGGCTGGATGGTCTATGCTCTGGTTTACCTCGGATTTGCGTTTGCGAGTGCCCCCTGGCACGCGTGGGCGCTGTTCATCGTTTATGGCGTATATTTCGGGTTTACCGAGGGCGTTGAAAAGGCGATGGTCGCCGATATGGTCGGCGAAGAAAAGCGCGGAACGGCCTTCGGGCTGTATAATCTCGCCTTCGGGATCGCCGTATTTCCGGCCTCGCTGTTGTTCGGACTGATCTGGAATCAGCTCGGTGCCCCGGCCGCGTTCATATTCAGCTCGATCATTTCGGTAGCAGCCGCTCTGCTGCTGACGACCGTCAAGACCGGACAAAAAATAACGGCCGGGCAGGTGTGATCACCGCCCGGCCGCTAAAGTTGTTTATCTGGCCTTAGTCGCTCAAGCGGATCGAACCCAACATATTTCGGAACGCCGTCGAGTAATTGC
>CAZQGN010000014.1:74801-82403 GCA_964592865.1 uncultured Chloracidobacterium sp.
TAGTCGCTCAAGCGGATCGAACCCAACATATTTCGGAACGCCGTCGAGTAATTGCCCGCGTCGCCCTCGGGCACGACAGTTATTACATAAAACAGATCGCCGCTTCTGAGCTGAGTCGTATAGACCGTCACCACCTCGATGCGGTTGGTCACCGGCGATCGGCCCGCGAGCACCGTCGAATATCCCTGCCGGCCCGCGACGTAAGTGCGTTCATAGTTGCCGCGTTGCCGCAGATAATTGTTTGCCTGCAAAACGCCGTTGACGTATTCCTGCGTGCTGTTATTCAGGTTTGGGTTTTGGCTCTTGTTCACGCCGACCATCGCACCATGGGTGATGCCCTGCGAGCCGAATGCTCCGTCCGGAGCGAACTGGACCGAGTCGTCTGACGCAAATTCACGCCAGTTCGACGGCACATTCAACCGAAGCCAGTTTGCGCCCGAATAGGTCCTGACGCGGGCCGACGGATAAGCGACGTTGGCCGAATATTTTCCATTCGCGGTCGGGTTGCTGTTGGCCTCGGCCTGTTTCTGTATCTCGGCCATCGTGCGGGCTTTGGGCATCGCCTTGAGCCGTGCCTGGACCCTTTCGAAATCACGCGTCAACTTGATGGGGTTCGGCGATACGTTCAGGAACGTCGCCTCTTTATTGATCTTTTCAAAACGGTTGCCCGGATCGGGATGGCTGCTGAGCCATTCGGGCCCGGATCCGCCGCCCTGTGCGGCGATGGTCTTGAACATATTGGCCAAGTCGCGCGGGTCATAGCCGGCATCGGCCATTATCCTGGCGCCGAGCACGTCGGCCTGTGTTTCGTATTCGCGGCTGAATTTGGTCATCCACGCGGCGGCACCGAGCATACCGAGCTGGGCACCGGCCTCGCCCGCGAGGATCGCTCCGCCGAGGATCATTCCGATCATCCCGATCTGATTGCCGAGGCTGCCCTGTTTGGTCTGCTGTGCGGTCGCGTGACGAAGCGCGACATGTGAGATCTCATGTGCCATGACGCCCGCCATCTCGCCCTCGTTACGGGCCGCCTCGATCATGCCGCGATTGACGTACATCGGGCCGCCGGGCAACGCGAACGCGTTGATATCACTGGCGTTTACCAGCTTGAACCGATAATCGAATGACGTCTGCCTGAATGGCGGCGGGATCGCCGTGACGAGCCGTGCCCCGACGCGCTCGATATACCGCGTGGCGTCTGCGTCGCTCAGGATCGGAAACTGCTTTTCGACCTCGGTCGCCGCCTGCGAGCCTATTTTGACGTCATCCTGCACCTTGTATTTGTTCTTGGGCATCGTGACCTGTGTCTGCGCGATCGCGGCGATCGGCACGATCAGGATCGCGAACATCAGGTACGCAACGGTCAGCTTTCGGTGTATCAGAACTCTCTTCATTATCTTCTCCAGCTTTAATGGGATCTATGGACCTTCAGACTACTTTAACAGATTTCCGGGCCCGTTCATCGCTCGGTTTCGATGAGATCGGCCGTGTGCCGCGTTTGCCGGTGAATTACGGCGGACAAATATTACGTTAATGTTAACTATATGTTACAGAACCGCCCGGCTGCCCGCGAAGCGTTTGAATGTTAAGTATAATGTAACCCATTGGCGGGCCGTGCTGAACTATAATCGTGCGAGTAGTTACAGATAAATATATGGACCATCAGCAAGCCGGCCTGGCGGGTTTTACAACGCACGATCTGATATATCCGGTTTCGATGACGATCACAGAGATCACAACCCAGCTCGACGCCCTCCGCGACAAGGTACTGCTGCTCGGCGGCAAGACCGAGGACGCCGTGCACCGGGCGATGCGCTCATTGAAAGAGCGCGATTCTGACCTTGCCCGCAGCGTGTGCGAGGATGACAAGCTGATCGACCGGATGGAACTCGAGATCGACCAACTGGCGGTCGAGATACTGGCAACGCGGCAAATGGCCGAACACGATCTGAGGTTTGTCGTCTCGGTCGCAAAAATTACGCCGATCCTCGAGCGGATCGCCGACCACGCGTCGAGCATCGCCGAGGCGGCCATCGTGCTCAACAACGAACCGCAGATCGACAGTTATATTGATTTTTCGCTGATGGCTGACATCGCCGGCGGTATGCTGAGCGAGGCACTCAACGCATTTACGTCTGAGGATGCAGGAGCCTCGCGCGAGATCATCGGCCGCGACCGCGAGCTTGACCGCTGTTACGGCCGGGTGTTTGACGGTTTGATCGAGACGATGATCAAGAGCCCGTCGGCGGCCAACGGCGCCGCTCGCCTGCTGTTCGTTGCCAAGAACATCGAACGCATCGGCGATTATGTTAAAGATATCTGCGAACTCAATGTTTACCTGACCGAGGCAGTATTTATCAAGCACGGTTCGGCACGGTAAAGCGTGATAGACATAAGTTCGTTGTTCGAATATATTTAGGTTCTCGCATTTAAGATTAACGATACTGGAGATCAATTAAAATGGCTTTTAGCTTCTTGCCGAAGGAAGACGAGTACTTCGCGATGTTTTCGCAAATGACCGCAAAGATTTGTGAGGCTGCCGACATTCTTGTCGAGATGCTTCACGGGCCCGAAGATCAGTTCGACGCGTATTCAAAAAAGATCAAGAGCGTCGAGCACGAGTGCGACGAGATAACCCATCGGATCACGACAAAACTCAACAAGTCGTTCATCACCCCGTTTGACCGCGAGGATATCTACACTCTGTCGGTCGCTCTGGATGACGTCTGCGACTATATCGACGCAGGTGCCCGGGCTATCGTGATGTACGACATTCATGAGGTCGACGAGCACTCCAAGCAGCTTGCGGTCATCACCCAAAAGCTCGCCGTTGAGATCCATAAAGCGACCGGTATGCTGAAAAAGGCCGACGGGATGAAGCAGCATCTGCTCGAGATCCAGCGTCTCGAAAATGACGCCGACGAAGCCTATTTCAAGGGCATCGGCGATCTTTTCAAGCACTCAAGCGACCCGGTCAGGATCATTAAATGGAAGGAACTCTATGAGATCCTCGAAAATGGTACCGACCGCTGCGAGAGCGTCGGCAACATTATCGAAAGTATCGTTCTTAAACACAATTGATCTATTTGATAGTCGTCTCGATCTGCGGCTCGGTCACGATGCCCGCCGCTCTCGATGTCTGACCTTCGGCTCATTGCCGTAACTATATGGACGCACAATCGGTTTCCTTAGCGTTGGTAATTCTGATCATTTTCGTCGCACTCGTGTTCGATTATGTCAACGGATTTCACGACGCGGCTAATTCAATTGCAACGGTCGTCGCGACCCGGGTACTTTCACCGGGCGTCGCGGTCGCCTGGGCGGCATTTTTCAATTTCATCGCGTTTGTCGTTTTTGGAACGGCCGTCGCAAAGACGATCGGCGGCGATATGATAAATATCGCGGTCATCCCGGCGGCGGACCAGCTCTATGTGCTGCTCGCGGCCGTGCTCGGAGCGACCATCTGGAATCTGATCACATGGTGGCTCGGGCTGCCGACATCGAGTTCGCACGCTCTAGTCGGCGCGTATGCGGGCGGAGCCATTTGCTCGTACATATATTATTTCGGATTTAACAGCGTCCAGACGGTACTTAAGGCTGAAGGGTGGATCAAAACCCTCAGCTTTATCGTCCTTTCGCCGCTGATCGGAATGACGCTCGGCTTTATTATGATGGTATCCGTGTACTGGATCTTTCATAAATTCTCGCTGCACAAGGTCGATAAGGGCTTTCGTTTCGGCCAGCTGTTCTCGGCGGCGGCGTACTCGCTCGGACACGGCGGCAATGACGCTCAAAAGACAATGGGCATCATCACGATCGTGCTCGTCGCCGGCGGCTTTCTCCAGATGGCACCGGGCGGCAAGCTGCCGGAAATACCGCTCTGGGTGGTCCTCGCCGCACACGCCGCGATCGGCCTCGGTACGCTGTCCGGCGGTTGGCGTATCGTAAAAACGATGGGTACAAAGATCGTCAAGCTGCAGCCGGTCGGAGGATTTTGTGCCGAGACCGCCGGTGCCCTGACCCTCTTCGGAGCAACGTCACTCGGCATTCCGGTTTCGACGACGCACACCATCACCGGATCGATCGTCGGCGTCGGGTCCGCTAAGCGATTCTCCGCTGTTAAATGGGGCGTCGCCGGCCGTATCGTTTGGGCGTGGGTCCTGACGATTCCGATGGCGGCATTGATCGCCGCAATTTCCTACGGAGTGATCCTGGCTGTCGAAAAGATGCTCGGGGTGAAATAGGGCTCGCCGCGGCGGCCCGTTCACCCGACCGGCTTGCCTAACCTCAGTTGAAATGACATCATTTCCCTTTGGAGGAAGCGGATGTCAGCAGTGCTTGAAAAGGTCCAGGTTTTCGAAGATTACCTCACAATGTCCGACGGCGAACTCGATGAACGCATCGAGTTTGCCCGTCGCGAGCTTGGGCCGCGGGTCGTCATCCTCGGCCACCACTATCAGCGCGACGACGTCATCCGCCACGCCGACCTGACCGGCGACAGTTATCAGCTTTCAGTAATGGCTTCGCAGACCGATGCCGAGTACATCGTCTTTTGCGGCGTTCATTTTATGGCCGAGTCGGCCGACATCCTTGGCAAAGATCATCAACGCGTCGTCCTGCCCGACCTCGGTGCCGGCTGCTCGATGGCTGATATGGCGACGATCGACCAGGTCGAGGATGCGTGGGAACAGCTGCGCGAGATAGGCGTGCTTGAAAATAAGGTCGCCCCGATCACCTATATGAATTCGTCGGCGGCGATCAAGGCGTTCTGCGGGCGAAATGACGGCGTGGTCTGCACCTCGTCAAATGCGATCCCGCTGTTTGACGTCTATTTGAAAGAGTTCGACAAGATGTTCTTTTTTCCGGATCAGCACCTCGGGCGCAATACCGGTGCGAAGTTCGGCATCCCGCTCGAACAGATGGTGCTCTGGAATCCGCACGAAGAGCTCGGCGGCAACACCGAGGAACAGCTTCATCAGGCCAAACTGATCCTCTGGCGCGGCCATTGTTCGGTCCACGGGCGATTCAAATCGTGGCACGTCGACAAGATCCGCGAGGAACATCCCGGAATGAAGGTCATCGTCCATCCCGAGTGCCCGAAGGAGGTCGTCGACCTCGCCGACCTCGACGGCTCGACCTCGTTCATCATCAAGACTGTCGAGAGCAGCCCGAACGGCTCGAAATGGGCGATCGGGACCGAGGTAAATCTGGTCAACCGCCTGCAGGCACGCTTCCCGGACAAGGAGATACGGCTGCTCGCACCCGACCTCTGTATGTGCGCGACCATGTACCGCATCGCTCCGCAAAATCTGGCCTGGGCGATGGAAAATCTCGTCGACGGCAATGTCGTTAACGAGATCGTGGTCGATGATGAGACCAAACATTTTGCCAACATCGCACTGCAGCGGATGATCGACTTTACTGAAAAAAAGAGTTAGTTCAGCCGTCGCCCGCAAATTTTCCTTTACCTTTTTTTCGCGTTGCACCGCTCGTCACCGATGCGGCCGGCGGCCGCACGCAATGCCGTGTTATTTCCTTGCTTTATTGACATTAGTCGCACAAAATAGGTCTATCAGGAGTTCCAAGATATGACCGAATCCGGCAGCCCACCAAAGTCGCGGATCAAGTGCCGCGAGATAATGACCAAAAGCGTCAGGACCGCCTCGCCCGGCGATACGATCAGACAGGTCGCCGAGCTTATGCGCGACGGCGACATGGGGGCCGTTCCGATCCTGGATAACGGCAAACTCGTCGGCATAGTGACCGATCGCGACATCGTCGTCCGCTCGGTCGCCGAGGGGATCGAACCCGGCTCGCCGATCAGCAGTGTGATGTCCGGCGACCTTTCGACCGTGACGCCTGACGATTTTGTCTTTACGGCGATCCGGCAGATGGGCGATCGTCAGGTCCGCCGCATTCCGGTCGTCGACAAGGACGGCGGGCTCGCCGGCATTATCTCGATGGCGGATGTCGCCCTCGAGACCGAGGATGAAATTGAGATCGCCGAGGCTCTCGAAGAGATCTCGAGCGGCAGCAGCTTTTGGGGAAAGCGGTAGCTTGTTCCCCTTGCGGATCGTTTCGCAGTCAGCATCAATGGCAAGATCAATTAATCGGAATTTTCAATTTCTCGGCACGTCCAAAAATGTCCAGTCCGGCCGGCTCTGGTATCCGGCAGCCGACGTCTTTCAGACACCCGAGGGCTGGCTGGTCAAGGTCGAGCTCGCCGGTGTTTCGCCCGAGGACATCGAGCTCGATATCCAGGGAAATGTCCTGTATATCGCCGGCTGCCGCAAGGACAGATCATGCGGGACGGGCGTTTCGTACCAGCAGATGGAGATCACTTACAGCAATTTCGAAAAAACGCTCAACTTTCCGGCATCCATCGAGGGCGCGGTCGTCGAACATAATTTCGAGAATGGATTGTTGATCATTCATCTGCGCAAGGCATCTAAGTAATTGGTTTGATCGAGGACGTTATGGCTGACATTACTGACGGGCAGAGCATCGATCCTGCGGTACCGACACTGCCGGAACAATTAGAGATCGCGGTCCTGCCGCTGCAAAACACCACTCTTTTCCCCGACACGGTCGTGCCGCTCGCGGTCGGCCGCGAACGCTCGACGCGCGCCGTCGAATCGGCGCTCGCCACCGAAGAAAAGCTGATCGCCTGTGTCACCACCAAGTCCGAGAACGTCACCGGCGACGACGCGACGCCGTCCGATCTCTATACCATCGGCACCGTGGTCAACATCAAGCGGATGATGCGCAACGAGGGCGTCATGCAGCTCATCGTTCAGGGAATGGACCGCTTTGAGGTCGTCGAGTGGACCGGTGAGCAGCCCTTTCTGAAAGCGAAGATCCAGATAATGCCCGAGCTTCGCCGCGTCGACGACGAAGAGATCGAGGCACTGCGGCGCAACATCCAGGGCATGATCCAGGAGGCTCTCGCTCTGCTGCCGAACGTACCGCCCGAGATCCGCATGGCCGTGATGTCGCAGGAAGACCCTGTGCAGCTGGCGTACTTTCTCGCGTCGGTCCTCGACCTCGGGACCGAGACCGAACAGAAGATGCTCGAGTCGAGCACCGTCGACGGCCTTTTGACGCTGACCCACGCGGCGCTTGCCCGCGAGGTCGAGATCATGCAGATCCGTTCGAAGATCGCCTCTGAGGCACAGCACGAGATGGACAAATCGCAACGCGACTACGTCCTCCGCCAGCAGATGAAGGCGATCCAGAAGGAACTCGGCGACGACGAGGGCCGGGACGAACTCGCCGATCTCGAAGAGAAGATCAACAAGACCAAGCTGTCGAAGGACGCGCGCGAGAAGGCGCAGCACGAGCTGAAGAAGCTGCGCCAGATGTCGCCGATGTCCGCGGAGGCGACCGTCGTTCGCAACTATCTTGACTGGCTGCTGTCGATTCCGTGGGGCAAGAAGTCCAAGGTCAAGAAGGACCTCGAGGCCGCGCAGGCCGTGCTCGACAGCGATCACTATGGCCTGGAGAAGGTCAAGGACCGCATCGTCGAGTATCTCGCGGTGCAGTCGCGCGCCAACAAGCTGACCGGGCCGATCCTGTGCCTGGTCGGGCCTCCCGGCGTCGGCA
>CAZQGN010000015.1:0-81563 GCA_964592865.1 uncultured Chloracidobacterium sp.
GCTCCATTGCGTCGAACAGGCTCTCAAGGCTCACACGCTGTATAAGCTCGACCATCATTACGTCGTCCAGGACGGCGAGGTCATCATCGTTGACGACTTTACGGGCCGCCTGATGCACGGGCGTCGTTGGTCGGACGGCCTGCATCAGGCTGTTGAGGCCAAAGAGGGCGTCAAGATCGAACGCGAAAATCAGACGCTGGCGACCATCACGCTTCAAAACTACTTTCGTATGTACGAGAAGCTCGGCGGTATGACCGGTACTGCCGAGACCGAGGCTGAAGAGTTCGGCTCGGTCTACGGGCTCGACGTGGTCATGATCCCGACTAATCAGCCGATGGTCCGCAAGGACACGCCCGACGTCATCTACCGGACACTGCCCGAAAAATGGGACGCGGTCGTTGACGAGATCAAGGGACTTCACGCTGAGGGCCGCCCGGTCCTGGTCGGTACCGTTTCGGTCGAAAATTCAGAGCTTATCTCAAGCAAGCTGAAGGCCATCGGCGTACCGCACAAGGTGCTGAACGCAAAGTACCACGAGCAGGAAGCCGAGATCATCGCTCAGGCCGGACGCAAGGGTGCCGTGACGATCGCGACCAACATGGCCGGCCGCGGTACCGATATTTTGCTCGGCGGCAACCCGGAATCGCTGGCCCGCGACTACCTCAAACGGATGGAGATCAATCCGGACGAGGCGACCGAGGAGCAGTTCGAAGAACAGCTGAGAATGGCCAAAGCGGTCGTCGCCGAGGAGCATAAAGAGGTGACGTCGATCGGCGGACTCCACATTCTCGGAACCGAGCGGCACGAGTCAAGACGTATCGACAATCAGCTTCGCGGACGCGCCGGCCGTCAGGGTGACCCGGGAAGTTCGCGGTTCGTTCTCTCGCTCGAAGACGATCTGATGCGCATCTTTGCCGGAGACAAGGTCCGGTCAATGATGGAATGGCTGGGAATGGAAAAGGGCGTCGCTATCGAGTCCAAGACCGTTTCGAAACAGATCGAACGTGCCCAGAAGGCGGTCGAGGCACGCAACTTTGAAACTCGTAAACACGTTCTCAAATATGACGACGTGATGAACCGTCAGCGCGAGACGATCTACGGCCTGCGTCGGCAGTTGATGTTCGAACCCGAGCACCGCGAGTACCTTTTGGGCGAAAATGGCGTCGCCCGCGACCTGCTCCACGACCTGACGGACAGTATGTTGAGCCTGACGGTCGCACCGGACCAGTGGGACGTCAACACCTATGCAGCCGAGATCGAGAACATTTACGCGATCGACCCAGCACGCGACGCCGGCGTCAATTTCAAGACGATGAAGCCCGACGAGATCCAGGAACTCATCTGGCAAAAGGCGTCCGCCAACTACGCCGAAAAGGAAAAACTCGCCGGCGGCGAATCGCTTCGTGCGTACGAGCGCTATATCATGCTCAACATCATCGACAGCCAGTGGAAAGACCATCTGCTGTCGATCGATCACGTAAAGCAAGGCATCGGCCTGGTCGGTTACGGGCAAAAGGACCCGCTTGTCGAGTATAAAAAGCAGTCGTTCGATATGTTTCAGGACATGCTCGACCGCATCGACACCAATACGGTCAAGGCTCTGTTCAACCTCGAGATCGTCCAGCGTGACGAACAGGAAGAGATCGAACGCCTTGAGCGACTCGAGATGCAGCGGGCTCGCCGTCAGGCGGCAGGAATGGCGTTTACCGGAGCGATGTCCGGAGCCGAGGCCGCCGGAGCCGAGGCCGCCCGCCACACTCCGTTCGTCCGTGACACCCCGAAAATGAAGCCCAATGACCCGTGTCATTGCGGCTCGGGCAAGAAGTTCAAAAAATGTCACGGCGCCGGAGCGTAGCTTCGCCGAATAGGCTTTCATGAAATTATCTTCTGTCATATTGGCTCTGGCTTTCACGGCTTGTTTTTCAGCCGTGAAAGCTCAGAGCCCGCTCACCAAGGACGGATATGAGAAGTTTCGTGCAAAGGACTATGCCGGAGCGGTCAGTCTCCTAAAGGATAGCAGTGATCCGGTAGACCTCAGGATCCTCGGGCTTTCGCTGAATGCCGTCGGGAAGAAAAAGGACGCCCTGGCGGCTTTCGAACGTTCGTTCCGGAACGGTTACGCGATGTTCGAAGAATCATTCGAAAAATGGAAGGAGGATCCCGCCAAGCCTTCGTTTCTCGCCTCACTCGGCGGATCGTCGGATACTTTTGCGGCGAGCCTCGCAAGTGCCGAAAGTTTATTGGAAACAAGGTCTGCGACAAATTTCGATAACGAATGGCGGCAAAAAGCGAATATCCTCTTTAACGTGAATAAGGTCGTCCGGACCGGGACAGAATTTTACCGCTCATCTGAAACGGATTTGGACGTAAAGATCCTTACGAAGCCGAGGCCGGCCATTTCGGCGACAAACTGCGTAGAGCGATACGGCCTCGATGTTACCGTACAACTTCAGGTGTTTTTCTTTCCGGATGGTAAGACGGTGTTGGCCGTGCCGACATCAAAATGGCGCAAGAACTGCAGCGAATGGTCGATAGATGCAGCGACCCGAATGACCTTCGTCCCTGCCGGCAAGAACGGAAAGCCGGTCGGAGCTATCAAGATGGTCGAGTATTCATATAGGGTCGGGTAAGTTGGCCGATCTCATCGACGTGCTTGGCGCAAGATCAAGTTTCTCAGGTTTGACGATAACGACGAGTCACTATCGCGGTTCGGTTCTGGGCTTGATCGCCGGCCTGTCATTAGCGGAGGGAGAACGGTCGTCAGAATATCTGAGGATCGTCCCGCCAAACCCGACCGCCCAGCCCTTGTCCCCGTTAAAATACACTCGTTCGAGTCGGTGTTCGGTACGGCTGTTGACCGGCAGCCATTGGGCCCCGCCGTTTGTCGTTCGGATGATAGTTCCCCGGTCGCCGACGGCCCAGCCGGATCGGTCCGTCGTGAAAAAAACGTCCGTCAGGTCAGAGTCGACGCCCGAAGTTTGAGCACGCCAGAGCCGGCCGCCGCCGACCGATGCGATGATCGAACCGCCGGAACCGACGGCCCAACCGTACTTGCGGCTGGTAAAGAACACGGAATTAAATCTTGCGTTCTGGTTGCCGAGCAGTGTCGCTGTTTCCCACGTGACGCCGTAATCATCGGTAAACATGACCGTGCCGCCCGCCCCGACGATCGCCCCGAAGGCGCCGTCGACAAAATCTCCGCCGAGCAATAGGTACTTGATCGCCGAGACAGTGCGTTTCCAGGTCTTGCCGTCCTCGGACAGCCGGTAGAAAATTCCGCCCTCGCCGATCGCGACCGCACTTCCCTTACCGTCAAACATCAATCGGGCGACACGTTCACGGCCGCCGCCGTCAAACTCGACGGTTTCCCAGGTGCGCCCGCCGTCGGTCGTCCGGCGCAGATATGATACTGAGCGATCGCCGCGGCTATAGATATCGCGTTGGCAGAGGATCCAACCCGTTCTTTCATCCGTAAAGTGGACCGCGGTCAGGTTGTCGTTCGAGAATTTTCGCATCGGAGCCCACGTTGAGCCGCCGTCAGTCGTGGTGAGGACCGTTCCGCCCGACCCGACGATCCATCCGTTGTTTTCGTCGGTGAATGTCACATCGTGGAACCACGCGAGGCTTGCCGAACGTAGTTTGACCCAATCAGCTTTCACTGTTTGGGTCAAAAGCACCGCAATCGCGATGACCAAAATGGGTCGTAACGTCCGCATCGTCAATCAGATCCTGTCCGGCTAAAACGGGCTCCCGAAAAGCATTCTCGCGACGCTGACCTTCGAAATTATGTCGAAGACCTTGTCGATGCTGAACCCTTTACCCGAAACAAATACCTGATCGCCCGGGCTCAAAAAGACCATTTCGCCGCGTCCTGCCTGGATCTCACGCAGATTGACCACCTTCGAGGTGACCTTGCCCTGCCCGTTGTAGCTGTAAATGAACACCTTTTTAGCGTCACCATCCTTGGCGACGCCGCCGGACTCGACAATGGCTTCATAAACGCTGACCTTTCTGTCGAGGACGCGAACGCCCGGCGAGACGACCTTGCCGAGAACGCTGTACCGGGCCGACATCGCTTTCTCAAGGGTCACGGTCACCTTTGGATCGATAATAAATTCGTCAAGTTTCTTGGTGATCTCAGCGGCGACCTCGTCAACGGTCTTTCCGCCGACCATCACGCCTTCACGGATAAGCGGATATGAGATACGTGCTGTCGGCGGCACGTTGATACCGGTCTTGCAGTAGTCGGGACACTGGCCGAAGACCTCGACCGTTATCACATCGTTCGGCCCAAGGCGATATTCCTTCAAGTAGTTGTTATAGTACGGCAGGATCGCGGCTGCCTCAGGCGAACCGTCGATCGCCGTCTCGGGCGTCGGTGTCGCTGCCGGGGCGGCTGCCGCGGACTTTGCCGCCGAGACGGCATTGCCGTCCTGTGCCCTCAAAACGACGACTCCGAAGAGTGTCATCGCCGTCAGTATCAAAATCATCTTGATTCGCATAATCTTACTTGTGCTCGGCAATAGCCCGCCCGCATTAATATAAACAAACGATCATTCCAACTTTCCGCAGGCCGCCGTCGATCGCTATCGGGCACCTGCTCCGAACAGAACTGTTTTGATGGTGTCAAAGACGATGACGATGTCCAGCGTCAGGCTTTGATTCTTGATGTAATACAGGTCGTACTGCAATTTCTGGATCGCGTCGTCAACCGAGGCACCGTACGGGTACTTGACCTGTGCCCACCCCGTCAGTCCCGGCGCGACTAGGTGCCGATGTTCGTAATACGGTATCTCCTGCGCAAGCTGCCGCACGAAATGCGGCCGTTCGGGCCGCGGCCCGACAAAACTCATTTCACCCTTGATGATATTCCAGAATTGCGGGATCTCGTCCACCCGAATCTTGCGGATAACGCTTCCGACGAACGTCGTCCTTTCGTCATTTGACGCGGCCCAGACCGGTTTACCGTCGGCCTCGGCATCTACCTTCATCGACCTGAACTTGATCACCTTAAAAACTTGGCCGTTCTTGCCGACGCGTTCCTGATAATAAAAGATCGGCCCGCGGGACGTCAGTTTGATCAGTATTGCCGTAATAATGGCGATCGGCAGCGAGAGGATCAGACCGATCAGTGCCAATCCGCGATGGATGACCTCGCGAAAGACCGATCTCAGTCGGGTATCACGCTGCCGCCCGGCAAATATCAGCCACGAAGGCCGGAGCATATCGACGTGTACCTTGCCGGTGATACGCTCATAGAACGACGTGCATTCCTCGATCGAGACGTCGCCCGCAAGGCTCATCTTCAATAGTGCCTCGGTCGGAAACGCCCCGCGACGCTCACGAACCGCGATGACGACCCGATCGATACTTTCATTGCGAATTATCTCCTCGAGGTCTATCGCCTTTCCGAGTATTTCCGACTGGCCCAATTTGTCCTTAGGCTTGGCTCCATTTTCTGACACGAATCCGGCGATCCGATATCCGGCGTCACGGCGATCCCAAACAGCCTCAGCCGTGTCCATTGCGGCCTTTCCGGTACCGACGACAAGTATCTTTTCACCGATCTCCGGATGGCCTGTCAGGCTGTGGATCGCGATCCGCCAACCCAGCAGGAGCGATAGCACCAACGGCACCGATATCATCGAAACACCGCGTCCGACCATCAGCGGCGGTGCAAGATAGAACAAAAGCGCGAGCAGAGCCCAGGCGATGCCGAGTGCCTGTACCAACCGGAGCAGAAGTTCCCGCCGATTCGTCATCACGACGTAATCGTACAGGTCGTAGAAGTACAGGTTGATGATGCAGACAACGGTGACGAGACTGATCTTGAACCACCCGTTGCGTTCATTCAGTTCATACGGCGGGCCGTCCCAACCCAATCGCAGATACATCGCCAGAATGACGCCGCCATAGATAATGGCTGCATCTGCGAGTATCAACGAAAATTTGCGTGGACTAAGCCGGGCCGCACCCATCTTTCACCTGTCATCCATTCGGATCTTGTATGCGATTGTAATTGTAATAGCCGTAGTTATAGTGCGACTCGTCCATCACGTCCTCGCTCTGGTTGAGCACGACACCCAACATCCGTTCCTTGGGCAATTGTTCGAGGACGCGTTCCAAAGACGCGTATTTCGTGCGGTTCGCACGGACGACCAGCATCGCACCGTCTGCGTGATTTATCAGCACGGTCGCATCGGTAAAGATACCGAGCGGCGGAGCGTCGATGATCACGTAATCAAACATCTCGCGGGCTTCGGCCAGAATTTGCTTGAATTTCGGGCCGGATATCAGCTCCGCGACATCGTTCCTGGCCTCGCCCCCGGGCAGAATGTGCAGGCCTGACGGCTCAAGCCTGATTATCGTATCGGCGAGAGTCGCGTCAGCAGTAAGTACGTCCGAGAGCCCCTTGTCCGCCTCGATGCCCAGATAATCGACCAGGCTGGGCATACGCAGGTCACAGTCGATGACGAGACAGCGGACACCGTCGGTCTGCGCCAGCAGCCAAGACAGATTGAGTGCCGTGATCGATTTGCCCTCGCTCGGATTGACGCTCGCGACCACTATCGACTGCAGTTTCTTTCGCTGGCTCTTATGCAGAACATGGGTTCTGAGGCTGCGGTACTCCTCGCAGTACGATGAGTTTGGATGAGTTATCGCGACGAGACGAGGCTCAACGCGCTCGGCGTCAATGCTCCAGCTGACAAAGTCAGGAAGCTGTTTGACGATCGAGCGCGCTGAGCTTTCGACGTTCAATTTTGCCCCGGCAGTTAATCCCGTTTCCATATCAGGGAGTGCCGTCCCGATCATAGATTCCGGCTGCCCATTGAACGACGAACCTGAACCGCCGATCCTCAGGTCTGGTTGCGAAAAGAGTTCGGGCGGCGTATTCGGCCGGCGGTTACTCGTGTCGAACGGTACAACGTTCGGATTCGCAAACAAGTCAGTCCCGTTAGGATCTTCGGCTCGTTTCTTTTGTAATGCTTTTAGGATACTCATATTCCAATACTCCGTTTGTACGGCGTAAATATCTCGGCGGCGGCCCGCCCGGACCGACATTTATCAGTGAAACCCGCCGACCTCTTTGCTCTCGCTCTCTAATTCACGTTCGAGCTCATCGATATCAAGTTCGAAGTAATCAGGTTCGCGCATCGGTTTGCGAGCCGCGTTCACTGACCCCTGGCCGATGATATTCGCGTCATCGGCATCCGGTTTGAACATTCTCGGCCTGATCGCTGCGGCTCCGGCCTGTCCGGCTTTCCACAGTTCCTCGACCGGGTCGCTGCTGATACCATGCTGGGCCTGTTCACCTTCGGCCTTTTGCGACGCGGAGTTGCCCTGCGGAAGTAGATCCAGATTTTCGGCGACCTCCTCGACGATCTTGCGGCCGATCTTTTGCATCCCCGCTCCGTATGCCGTCAACATCGCGTTATCGCAAATATTATTGATATTGCGGGGTATTCCCTCCGAACACTGAAATATCAGGTCGACCGCGTCCCTCGTAAAGACGTTCGGCTGGTTCGAGCCGGCGATCAAGAGGCGTTCGGTGATGTACCGCTCGACCTCCTCGACGTTAGGATAGGCGTGCATATTGCACCTTAGTGCCACACGCTGCTTGAGCTGACGCAAATTCGGCTGATTCAGCTTTTCGCGAAGTTCGGGCTGTCCCGTCAACACGATCTGCAGATGCTTAGCGTTGTCTGACTCAAAATTCAGCAGCAAACGGATCTCCTCAAGCACGAAATCCGACAACTCGTGAGCCTCATCGATAATGATGACCGTCCGGAGGCCGCGGCGATGACGTTCTTCGAGGACCTTTCCCATCAAACTCAGCAGCTCGGCCTTGTTGTTCCAACCCTTGAGCCCGAGCATCTGGGTCACGTGGTGGTAAAACTCGTCGATCGACAGGCGCGGATTGAATACGTATGCCGCCAGCACACTCGAATCAAGCCGGCGAAGGATCCACCGCAGTGCCGTCGTCTTACCGGTACCGACCTCGCCGGTAAGTACGATCAGCCCTTTGGCGCTCTCGAGCCCATAGTACAAACTCGCAAGCACCTCGTTATAGCTTGGCGTAAATACAATGAAACGCGGATCGGGCGTCAATGTGAACGGCGTATCATCAAGGCCGAAGAATTCTCTATACATACTTTCCTCTTATGAACCAAAAGTCGCTTTTTTCTATGTCCCGGTTATGAGACCAGCCTCTCCAATAAACGCGTGACCTGCAGTAGCAGCACGATCAGCGGAATGATCGCGATGGCCGCGATAGCTCCGCCGGCCAATTTCAGCCAGCTCGTACGATTGAGCCAGGTGCGTTCGGCGTGCGTGAGCAGCGGCGGAACCGATGCCAGTACCGGCAGGCCGGTGTAATGCTTGGCGTCAGCGATATTCTGTATCTTGAACAACCGCGGGATCTCAAAGAAGGCCGCGAGGACAAGTCCGAGAAACAGTCCGATACCGGTGCCGACGAGCGTTAGCACGAAACGCTTCGGAGCGACGGGCGATTGCGGTACGTTGGCCGGGTCCTGAACTCGGATCGTTTCGCCCTGAGCATTCGTCTCGACGCCGACGACGGTTTCGGCCTCATTCTTTTTCTTGAGGATCTCGTCGTACGTCTGCTTGGCCGACTGATACTGTGCGGTAATGCCCTCGAGTGCGACCTTGACGTTCGGGATCGAGTTGATCCGCTGCTCAAGTGCGGCGACCTGGCTCGCATTTTGCCTGAGGTCCGCGTCCTTTGCGGTCATCTGCTGCTCGATCTGGCCGATCTGTGCCTGGATACGCTGGTTTTCGAGTTCAAGGCTCTTCTTCTGCAGTTCCGCCTTGCGGCCGCTCGCCTGTGTGGCGGTCTGAACACGCCGGTCCGAGTTCTTCTTTAATCCCTCGATCTCCTCGTTTATCCGGGCGATCTCGCTTTCCTTTGCAATTACGGACGGATGTTTGTCCTTGTAAACCTTACGCAGATTGTCGAGCTGGCCGTTAAGGTCGGCCCTTTTCTGAACGAGTTGGGCGTATGCCGGCGTATCCTCGATCTGGCTCGCGGCACGCGCGGTGTCCTGTGTCTCTTTCTCGCCAAAATCCTCGATCAGACGCATCTGCCGGTTATTGGCTCCGATCGCGTCACTCAGACGGCCGCGTTCATTCATCAGAGATTCTTTCTCTTTCATGATGTTCGACTCGCGGTCGCGGAGCCCGCTGAGTTGGGCGACCAGCCCCTGCTCGGATTCCGGCAGTGTCGCAACATTTGCCGTCATTATGTCGAGCCGTTGCTTTTCGAGTTCGTCGAGGGCCTGTTTCTTTTCGTTCAGCTGACGCTCGAAAAGGTCCTTGGTCGATTCGGCGATCTCGGTCTGCGTCTGGACCTGTGCGTTGACGTATTTGCTCGCGAGCTCCGCCGTCACATTGCGCGTCGCCTGCGGATCGCGGTCGCGATACCTGATGCGAAATGCGGCGACCTTCTCGTTACCGGTCTCTTCCAGATCGACCTTGATGTTCTTGTACATCTTGTCGACGATTAGCTCCATCGGCATACCGTTGGCACGTTCAGCCTTATAGAGGTCATATTTCTGGACGAGCGGTTCGAGCGACGATCGGCTGAGCACTTCCTGATTGATGGTCTGCAGCCGCTGCGAAAGGTCCTCGTTCGTCAATGATTGGACGAGATTCGACGAGATGGTCGGCGGTTTGACGGTCAGCAACGATGTTGACTCGTAAACGCTCGGCAATCTGTAGACGACATATCCGATCGCGGCCGTCATCGTGATCATCGGCAGGATGATCAGCCATTTTTGCCGTTTGATGATGCCGATGAGTTCCCCGGCACTTCGCTGTCTGAATTCAATACTCATTTTCGTCCACCTTCGATCAGATAATTACGAGATCGAATCTCTCATCTCTTTGTCAGTCTTCCGTTCTTCTTTGGCACGCAGGGCCCAACGCAAAAGACCGGCACCAACGATCAAAACCACTCCAAACGCCATCAGACCGGCCGCCTCGGGGATCCGTGTGATCAGTCCCTCGATCGTCGCGACCTCAAATAGTGCTGCTGTTAATACAAGATACATCTTTCAATTACCGGTGCCTTAAAGCGATTCGAGCACGCGTTTGGCGTCGTTCGCCTCGCTTTGGCTAAGCGCCGTCTGATCTCTGAGCGATGCTTCGGCTTCGCGCCGGGCACCCGATTTATCACCGGCCGACGCAAGCGCCATAGCCAGACGGACGCGATAACCCGAGACGGCCTTGCTGCCTGCCTTTTCATCCATCGCAACCGCCTTTCGCAGCTGTTCGACCGCCGGCAGATACAAACCTTTTTTCAGATAAACGTATCCCAACGTGTCATAAAAGCCCGCAACGTCCGGATTTCGATTCACCGAAGCCGATGCGAGTTGCAGAGCTTCGTCCAGATTGCCCTGATTCTCGGCGATCAGCCACGCGAGATTATTGGCGGCGATCGGCGAGTCAGGCGACAGTTCCAGAGCCCTCCGATAGCACCTTTCGGCCTCGGCCGGATCGCTGCGAGCGTCCTCCAGGATGCCCAATAGCGTAAATACCGGTGCGGTCGGATTCTTTTCGACGACGGTCCGATATTGTTGGATGGCCGCGGCGGTCTCGTTCCTTGCGACCAGCAGTGCCGCGTACGCCGAGTATGCCGGAAGATAGCCGTTATCCAACTCGATCGCGGTTCGAAGCTCGGCCTCAGCCGAAGCCGAATCTTTTTCGGCGGTGAATACGCCCGATCTCAGATAATGAAGCGCCGCAAGCAGCCCGTTGTTACCAGTATTGGCGGCCATGACCGCGTCGAGCTTGGCATGAGCCTGCCGGGTCTGCCCCATCGCGATCGAGACACTGACATAGCCACTCAATGCGTCAAAATTACGACCGTCCGCGGCCATCGCCCTTTCATACAGTCCGAGAGCATCGGCCGGCTTCTTTTCGGCGATATCAACCTTTGCGAGATTGAGCATGCCCGAAACAGAATTCGGCGTTTTGCGGAGTATTTCTTCGAGGTCTGCCTTTGCCGCGGCCAAACGTCCGAGGTCCAGATACGCCAAACCTCTTGCCGAAAGGGCCCGCATCTGCAGGTCCTGAAGCCTTCCGACCGTAAGTTCCGCGTTCGGGGACGCCGAGCCTGCCTTCGAGTACAGGTCCGAAGCATGTTTGAGCGCCGCGGCCGCGTCGCCACCGGCCATTGCGGCCTGTATCTTCAGCAATCCCGCTTTTAAGAATGACGGATGAAAACGCTCGAGATCCGCGATAAAGGCCTTGGCCTGATCAAGCTGACCGACCGAGATCTTGGCCTGCGAGATGTAGAACAAAGCGTCGCGTTCGCTCGGGTGTTTCTTGAGAATATCTTCGAGGTCCTTGATCGCGTCATTGGGCTGGTTGTCCAGCATACGGACTCGAGCCCTGAGCATCAGCGCCTCGACATCGTTATTATTGATCTTCAGAAGAGCGTCGACCTGCTCACTGACCTTTGCCGGATCTTTGGAATCGAGATATATCTGCCCAAGGCGATACCGCGCCCGGGTGTAGTCGGGCGATTCTTTGATTATCTGCAGCAATGTCGCCTCGGCGGCATCGGTCCGATCAGTGACGACATAAAACTCGGCAAGATCCAGGCGGCTCTCAGGACTGTTTTCCTGAATGCTGACCAATTCCTTATAGGCGATCTCGGCCTTGTCGTACTGACGCGTGCTTACGTAAAAATCCGCGATCGCCTCGTGAGCCTCGATATTTGCCGGCTCGGCAGCGATAGCATTTCGAAACTGCACCTCGGCCTCAGGATCTCGGGCGGCATATGTCAGGAATCGTCCGTATTCGATCAACCCGACGGCCGAACCCGGATTCACCTCGATGCCCTTTTTGATCGCATCCTCGGCTTCGCGGGCCATTTCGCGGCTCACGTAGTAACGCGAGAGGCTCAAATATGTCTCCGTCCTTTTTGGGTCGATCGCGATCGCCTCGTTCATTTTGGCGACCACCTCGGCCTCGGGGCGATTTTGGGCGGCCAAAATCGAGGCTTTCAGCACGTGGCCCTCGATAAAATTCGGATCGATGGCGATGATCTCCTGCTGGGTCTTTTCCGACTCGTCGATCAACGGCGGCTCAACCAGCAAAAAGTAATTTCCGAGCCTCGCCTTGGCATCAAGGTGTTTCGGGTCGAGCTCAACGGTCCGGCGAAGCTCGTCCAGCGTGTCGTTGAAGCGCCCGAGATTTTCATACGAGCGTGCGAGCCCCCAATGAGCCTTTGCCGAGTCCTTATCGTATTCGGCGGCCGAGCGGAACTGCATCATCGCATCGTAGAACTTGCGCTTCTTGAGGTACTCTTCGCCCTTGGCAATGAACTTTTCGCTGGACTGGCCGCAGCCGAACATAAAAAGACCCACGAAAAACAGCAGAGACAGCTGTCCTACGCGGATCTTAAAATTGGGGCACTCGATGTAACGCATAAATTATCCGGACCTACGCGGGGCTGACTGTTCGACCTCGTTCACCGGGGCATTGGCGGACGTGATATCGAATGGTCACCGCGTTTTGCATTTCTGAAATACCAACGGGGCAAATCGCCGATATTTCCGAGCTGCAGATCAACTAATTATCATAACCTACACAAATTCCGATTATTTAACCGGCTGTTGAAAAATACAGTCAATCGACACGACATTTCAGATTTTTTTGATCCGGTGTGGTGAACGGTCGTTGACGTGCCGCAATTTTAACGCGAGCGGTCACTGCCGACGCCTACTCGGGAATAAAGGCCGGAAGCTGTTCAGCCAGCCGAGCCGCCAGATCGGATGCCGCATTCAACGCCTCGCTTTCGTCCGATCCGACACTGGTCATCACTCTGACCATCGCTCCGTCGGTCCTTCGGCGTGTGACGCTGTCCCATATGGTATTCAGCTTGTCGTCGTATTCGCTGGCTTCGATCCGGCCGCGGCCCTGATACCAATAGATCATCACCTCGTTGTATACACCATTCTTCAGCAGGTAGCGGTTCGCGTTAAAGGTTCGTCCATCTGACGTAGTGATCGTTACGATCTGGGGATCGCTCATCACCCAACCGGCTCCCGGAAGGCAGTTTTGCGGACTATGATATGTTGCTCCGGTTCGCTGGGTGGAATAGTAACCGACGTAGATGTTGGCAATACGGCCGCTCTGCGACGAATATTCCCGCATCGTGTAGTCGGTGGTCTTGAGCACTGCTTCGACATCCTTGCCAAACTTTATCTCATCGCCTCGCTGCTGCCACGTGCCCAACGCTTTTGGCAGTTCTGTGAGCATCGAGCGGCTAACTTGGACCTCGCCCCGGCCGACAAACCAGTTGACAGCCAGGCCGCCCAAGATTAATGCAGCGATCAGCGGCAGAGCTCCGGGCCCGGGTTTATGTGTCGTATTTCCGGACTTAATCTCGGACGACGCGGGCCGGTCGCCGAGGACGCGTTTGAGAATGAAGTTCGCTGCGATCAATAACGCAAGTGCCGCGACATAGACCAACCATCCCGAAACATCGTGCCAAACTCCGTCGGTCGCCGATCTGCCGTAATAGAATGTCAGTATCCCGGTCCCCATCACTCTTCCGGCGTTTGTAAAAACCGCGATCGGAACGGCGGCCATCATCAACAGCAGCGTCCGCGAAAGGTCAGGCACGGTAAATCCGCCGATCGGCCCGTCTTCATTGCGGCGTGTGAAATACGCCAGCACAAGGGCGAGTGTAACGAGCGTCATCAACGACCTGATGCCGCTGCATGCCTCGACAACTTCCAGCGAAAGCGTCTGAGTCGCTCCCCGAGGCAGTATGTCGATGACATTCCCTTTGCGAACTACCGGGATCTCAAAGAGCCTGATCCCCCATACTGAAACCTGCGAGGCCCAAAGCTGAAGCGGAAATGCGATCCGGTTGAATATGATCTGCGGTATCGGGATCGCCAGCAGAAAAAGTCCGAACGGGACCGCCAAATATACCAGCATTCGCCGGCCGAAAAAGTAAACCACGATCGCCGCGGCCATCACGAGCAATGAGATCCGCTGCGTAAAAAGCTCAGACCCGAGAGTTCCGGCAAGAAGCAAAGCCAATGCCGCCGCGACCGCCGCCGACCCAAGTATCCGCGATCCTCCATCTGAGACCGCCGCGAGCCGTTCGCGTTCGAGCCACACGATGACGCCGATGACAAACGGCACCAAAAGGCCGTGCGAGTAGTTTTCGTCAGTCCCCCAGTCATACCCGAGCTTGGATATCACCGATAGGTACAGAAAACCGACCGCGGCGACGATTGCCGCCGGCGTGACCCATTTTCGACCAAGATTTGACTGAAGATCCGGCATAGCTGCTCAGTTAGGAAAGGCCGAATTACCGGAATATTCCGAACTTAGTGCTTTCAGCGATCAGAAGGTGCG
The DNA here is from genome assembly GCA_964592865.1 of uncultured Chloracidobacterium sp. Taxonomy (GTDB): domain Bacteria; phylum Acidobacteriota; class Blastocatellia; order Pyrinomonadales; family Pyrinomonadaceae; genus OLB17. Next base: position 14,401 of record CAZQGN010000015.1, read on the forward strand.
GTTCAATGTGTGATCGACGATCTCTCTTAACAGCGCGGTATCGACGTCGAGCAGATCTAGTTCCCGGCGAGCTTCTACCGCTGTTTCGGCCGCCAGTTCGCGAGTCCGCTCGATCCCAAAATAGCCGGGATAGGTTGCCTTCTGGGCACTCACGTCCTTTCCGGCGGTCTTGCCGAGCGTTTCGGATGTTTGAGTGATATCGATAATGTCGTCGGTGATCTGGAACAGGAGCCCGAGTTTAGCCGCAAAACGCGAAAGTGTGCTCACATCCTCGCTGCTTGCGCCGCCGATCATCGCTCCGGACGCCGCTGACGCGGCGATCAAGGCCCCCGTCTTCCACGAGTGGATACGCTGCAGATGATCGAAATCGACATCACGTCCCTCGGCGTCAAGGTCCATCTGCTGCCCGGCGACCATCCCGACGGGCGAGCCCGAGGCGTCTGCGATCAGTGATATAAGCCGCGTGCGTATCTCAAAACTGAGCCCGCCGTCGTCGGCGATCGCCTTAAAGGCGAGTGTCTGGAGAGCGTCGCCGGCCAATATCGCGGTGGCTTCGCCGTATTTTTTGTGACAGGTCAAACGCCCCCGCCGAAGGTCATCGTCGTCCATTGCGGGCAGGTCGTCGTGGATCAGCGAAAATGTATGGATCAACTCAATCGCCGCCGCGGTACGCACCAGTTTTTCTGCGGCAGCCCCGTAGGCAAACCCGACCGCGAACAGCAATGCCGGACGAAACCGTTTGCCCCCGGCGAACAAACTCCAACGGATAGCCTCGTGCAGACGCACCGGCTCAACGTCGGCCGACGGCACCAAACGGTCTAATTCGGAATCAACGAGTTCTCGAGATTCGCCAATGAACTTTGCCAGATCAACCACTAGTTAAGAGAATATCCTTTTAGGCCGCACGGCCGCAAAGCTGCCGGCACCCGTTTTGTTGACGGTTTGCCGTTTTTTCGATAGCGTTTATTGTTTGACCCGATAACTTTTTATGCCGATCACCAACGACGAGTTTCGAGCCGCCCTTTCTAAGTTTGCGAGCGGCATTACCGTTGTCACGACTCGCGATGCTGACGGCCGACTTCACGGCATCACTGTCTCGGCGTTTGCGTCGGTCTCGCTCGAACCGCCGATAATACTGGTCTGTATAGACAATGCGACCGCAAGCCATTACGCCTTTGGTGAATCGGGGTTGTTCGTCGTGAATATACTAAAAAGCGATCAGGCAGCAGTTTCGCAGCAATTCGCGACCCCGTTTCTCGACAAGTTTGACGGCGTCGGATATGAGTTGTCGAGTTCCGGGATCCCGATACTTGACGGTACACTGGCGTCGCTAGAATGCCGCATCGCCGACTCCGTCGTCAGCGGCGACCATACTGTGTTTTTCGGTGAGATCGAAAACGCGGTCATCAGCAGCGGTGAACCCCTGACCTATTTCAACGGATCATACCGGCATTTAGGTGCTGTGCCGCCGATCGATCAAGACTGATCCAACATCCCGCGAAGGTCATCGACCGATACAACGAAAGATTCATTGCAAAAGCCGCAATGCATGGTCGCTCCTTCGTCGTGTTCGATCATCGACTCGATCTCGTCACGGCCAAGCGACGCGATCGTCTTTACCGCCCGCTCGTATGAACAATTGCACCTGAAGCTCACCGGCTTTTCCTCGAGGATCTCATAATCGATGATGCCGAGTGCCATTTTGACCAGATCCTCCGGCCCCGCACCTTCCCTTATCGCCTCGGTGACGTGCGGCGCGTGCATGATCGTGTCTTCGATCATCGTGATAATGTGGTCATTCGCCCCGGGCATCATCTGCACCAGGACGCCGCCCGACGCCGCGACGAAAGGTTCACGGTTGTTGAGAAGGACACCGAGCAGTACGGCGGACGGTATCTGCTCGGACTTCGCAAGATAATATGCCAGATCCTCGGCGATCTCGCCCGAGGTGATCGGCACCGAACCGACATACGGCTCCAATTTCAACCCGACGTCCAGGCCCGTTTCCCGAATTACGTGCAGCATTCCCTCGCCGACGACCCCGCTGACGTCGAACTTCCCGTTCGGTTTGAGCGGCAATTCTGCCAACGGCTCTTTGACGAATCCGCGGACCTCACCGACAGCGTTCGCTTCGGCCGTGACGCCGCGTATCGGCCCGGTGCACTCTATTCGAGCTGTAAGACGGTCAGAATTCTTCAATGTCGAACCGAGCAGCAGAGCTCCGGTCATCAGCCGCCCCAGTGCCGCGGACGCGGTCGGCGACGTTCCGTGGCGGCGGATCGCCTCGGCTGTCGTATCAGTTGTGATGGCCGCCAGAACCCGGACAGTACCGTCTGCGGCGGTGCCGTGAATCAACTTATCCATACAATCGAGTGTCGATAAATGGGGCCGCGATTGTCAAATCTGCCGCGAAATTGTCATAAGTTAATGATATACATCAACTTATGCTTGTAGTTGTTGTAATAACTGCGATTACCACAATATATTGTGGCCGATTTTTGTTGACAACGACTTTCGGGGTGTGAGATATTGTGTTCGTTCGATTTCGAGTCCCTGACAAAATAAGTACCTCTCGCCGCCCCAAATGTTCGGTTGCAACGTTCCGAATTTTCGACTCGAATGTTAAACTTTTGATACAGAAATTTAGACAATTCATTTAGAGGAGACCTTCAGCAAATGAGCACAGTTACCGAGTCCGCCGGCTTTTCGATCCAGCAAAATGGTAATGGAAATGGCAATGGCAATGGAACCGCGGCGGCCGCCGGCCGCGAGATCGCGCCGCTTGGCCTTAACGCTCAAAAGGTCGTCTCTCTCAGGTACTCGCTCAAAAATGAGCATGGTGATCCGATTGAATCCTGGTCGGATATCGTTCGGCGCGTCGTCGGCCATGTCTCAAAGGCCGAAACGGACCCGACAAAACAGCACAGATTCTATACGGACATGACCAACGTCATGCTGGCCCGCGAGTTCATCCCGAACACACCTTGCCTGGTCAACGCCGGAAAGCCCAAGGGGCAGCTTGCCGCCTGTTTCGTGCTGAACGTGCCCGATTCGATCGAGGGCATCATGGAGCATGCCCAAAACGTCGCGATAATTCACCAGACCGGCGGCGGCACGGGAATGACCTACGAATTTCTGCGGCCGGCCGGTTCGATGGTCAACTCAACCCGCGGTGTGGCTTCGGGCCCGGTGAGTTTCATGAACATCGTCAATCAAACGACCGAGGTCGTGAAGCAGGGAGGCGTCCGCCGCGGTGCTAACATGGGTATCCTGAGCGTCTCGCACCCTGACATTCTGAGATTCATCCATGCCAAGAATGACCAGTCGAGCCTTACCAATTTCAATATCTCGGTAACGGTCACCGACCTTTTCATGGATGCCGTGGATAGCGGGGTTTGGTTCCAAACCGAATTTAAGGGCGAACCGTGGACCCAACCCGTCTACGACGCCGTGACAGGCCGTGATTACGCCGTCTATCGCCGGCCGGACGGCTCGCCCGTGACGTTTGCCGACAAACTCGCGTTTGAAACTGCCGACCTTTCAGACTGCATTATCGAGGAACCGCCGATGCCCGGCATGGTTTTCGCCCCGGACGTCTGGAACCGCATTATTGCGTCAGCACACAAGTATGCCGAGCCCGGGATCATATTCATCGACGAAGTAAACCGCCATAATCACCTGATGGCCTCGATGGGCCCGATCTACGCGTGCAACCCGTGCGGTGAGCAGCAATTGCACTTTAACAACTCCTGCAACCTGGGTTCGATCGACGTTGCAAAGTTCTATACGACGATCAACGGCGAAGGCACGATCGATTGGGAGCGCCTCTCGCACACGACGCATCTGAGCACGCGATTCCTGGACAATGTCGTAGACGCGGGCTATTTTCCGCTACCGGAAATAGATGACGTTGTTAAGCGGACCCGCCCGGTCGGACTCGGGATCATGGGCTTTGCCGATCTTTGCCTCAAACTTGGCATCACGTACGGCAGCGACCAATCGCTCGTCCTGATGGAAAGGCTCATGGGCTTCGTCCGGCGTGAATCGTGGCTAGCATCGCTCAGCCTCGGACGCGAAAAAGGCGTGTTCCCCGAGTTTGAAGCAAATCGCGAATCGTATTCAAAGTTCGTCTACGACGAGATCGGCATTCCGCGTGACATTCCGCTGACGCCGCGAAATTACGAGGTGACGACGATCGCCCCGACCGGCACCATTTCGCTTGTCGCCGAAACTTCGTCGGGCATCGAGCCCAATTTCTCGTGGGCATATGTTCGTCAGGACACGCTCGGCACCAGGACCTACGTCCATACGGCCGCCGCAAAAGCCCTCGGGATCGATGTCGATCAGACCAACGAGGCCTCGATCAAGTCGGCGGCAGAATACGTCGTCGAGCACGAGGCCGAACTGCCGGAGCAGTTCATATCGGCAATGAGCATCAGTTCGCTCGATCACGTCAGGGTGCTGGCCGCCGCTCAGAAACACGTCGACAATGCGATCTCAAAGACCTGCAACGGGTCTAACGATGACACCATCGAGTCGGTTGACGAGCTTTATCACCTGGCACGCAAGCTCGGGTGCAAGGCTGTCAGCTACTACCGCGACGGCAGCCGCGAGGGTCAGGTTCTTAACAGCATGAAGTCGACCGCTAAGACCGAAGAAAAAACTTCGGCCGATGCCGTCCCCGCGTCCGTGAACGCAGAACCGCATATCGACGCTGCTCTCCGGGTCGAACGTCCCCGCGAACTGCAGGGCTCGACATGGCGGATCCCGTTCGAGGGACAGAATCTGTACGTTACGGTCAACCACGACGGACAGCGGATACTCGAAGTGTTTGTTGCCGGACCGATCAGTGCCGGTGTCGGCCTGCTGGCATCAAAAATGCTCCGCGGCGGCTTTGACGCAAAGGATGTGGCCCGCAGCCTCAACAAGGTGACCGCGACCCACGCGGTTTGGTTCAATGAAAGGCTGCTTACCTCGCCTGAACAGGCAGTGGCCGAGTGTCTTTTGCTGATCGACCGCCGGCTAAAGAATCTGCCCGAGTCGGAGCGTGCGATCGCCAAATCACAGGCTACCGAAACGAGCGGTTTATCAATGTCGTCAATGATCAGCGAGTGCCCGGAATGCGGCGGCCAGCTTGAACATGTTTCAGGCTGCGATTCATGCCGCGACTGTGGATACTCAAAATGTAAGTAAGCCGCTAGATATCGACCCAAATGTAAATGCCCGGCAGTCTCAGGACTGTCGGGCATTTATCTTTTATCGGCGAACCTTGTTTGGGGCTACCGCACAAAGGCACTAGGAACCGCCAGATCACCCGCCTGGCCGAACTGCTGGATGAGCGTGCCCGCGGTCGATCGTGCAGCGTACCACGTCGAGTTTGACGCACGGAACACCGCGGCATCGATCTTGCCGTCACCGTCATAATCGCCGGCGACCGGCGTATCACCGGTGGTCCCGAACGGAAATGCGTAGAATGACAGATTCTCGCTCCTCAGGATCGTCCAGAAACCGGTCGATGGCCTGAAATAGGCGATGTCTGCCTTGCCGTCACCCGTAAAGTCGCCCGGCACAGTTTTGTCGCCGTTCTGGCCGAACTGAACCGCTAAAAGGCCAGCGGTACTACGTTGGATCCACCATTGACCGAGCGAGGGCCGGAAAATGCCGATATCAGCTTTTCCGTCGCCGTCATAATCAGCGGCGACCGGAACATCGCCGGCCGAGCCGAATTGAGCGATCGTCGTGCCGCCGCCCGAGTTTGAGATGTACCACGTCGAGTTGGAGGGCCGAAAAACGCCGGCGTCGGCTTTGCCATCCGCGTCATAGTCGGCCGAGACCGGTACATCGCCATTTGCTCCGAACGGGAAGGCGTAGAACGAGTAATCGTCGCTTCGCAGTACGTACCAGAAGCCGGTCGACGGTCGGAAAAACGCGATATCGGTCTTGCCGTCGCCGGTGTAATCGGCCGGTACGATCGTATCCGTAGACGAACCGAACTGCGTCGCTCCGTTACCGCCGGTCGTGCTCTTCAGATACCACCATTCGCCTTGAGCAGGCCTGAATATTGACAGATCGGTCTTGGTGTCGCCGTCAAAGTCGAATGGCGTTCGCTGACCGGTCGACGAACCGAAGATCGTGAACTGAAAGACCTGCGAAACCGAAAATCCGTTTACGGCCGCCGCGTCTGTCACATACCAACGTCCGTAGAAGGTCTGGCCGATCAGTACCGGATTATTTGGTATCGAAAGGCTGACCGACCCCGTTCCGTTCCCGCCGCCGGATCCGCCAAGAGTAGTTTGGACCCTCGCGAACGAGCCCGACGCGGGGATCGACGTCCCGACGCCCGGATCGCTTGAGTTTATCACCAGGACCGCAGACGATCCGCCGAGGGCATTAGATACGGCGACCGCAAAACTCGGGTTCCCGACCAGCGGCGGTTCGATGGCCGTCACGGCCGGAACGGCACTTCCCGTTCCCGGCCGCCCGGTACCTGAAACGACCGGGACGCGGTTCGATTCGGTATAGAGTTGCGGACGATCGAACGGCGGCAGTTCATTCTGCACACGAAGGTCGGTAAGAGGCCGCTTTAGAAACGCCGCAAGGTCCAGCTTTTCCTGCGGGGTCATATTCAATGGCCTTATAAGGTCATGGTCGATGTTCGGGGCGTCAAAATCGCCGCCGCGGTTGTAAAAGTCCACGACTTCCTCGACCGTGGCGAAGCGGCCGTTGTGCATAAACGGGCCGCGGATCGAGAGATTTCTGAGATTCGGGGTCTTGAAGCTCCCGTTATCGATCGGCTGATTTGTAATGCCGCCGCGGCCGAGGTCATCGATCTGAGGCCGCACGCCGATATTATGAAACGCATGATCGCTTAACAATGCCCCGTTGTGACATGAGTTGCAGCTCCGATCGATGAAAACGTTTCGACCGTTGTTCTCAGACTCCGTCAGCGGCGTGATGCCCTGAAGGTCACGGTCAAGCGGCGTTCGGTCCGAAAAGAGCGTTCGCTCATGGGTTCCGATCGCCATCGCGATCCTCGCCGGGGTCACGTCCGGCGTCCCGAACGCTTCTTCGAACAATTCGGGATATGAACGTCCGCCGATCCATGCGTTAAGTGCAGGCGGTATGTTTGACGCTAGGGCAAGCGGCTTCGAGACCTGCATTCGGGCGGCGACCTGCGTCCAATTGCGGTTGCCATGCGACATTTCGGCCGGCGAAAGCGGCGGGCCGAGTGACTGGCTTTCGAGAGCGGCGGTCGATGCGATCAGGATCGAGTTAGAGATAGGGTCGCGAAAAGCGTCGGCTGCACGGCCGTCCCAGAACAAACCGTTGGGTGCATATCCGGCATTCAGATAGCTTGGCGATTTACGCCCCGTGACCTGTTCCCTAAAGCCGAAGAGTGCGTTCCATGTGTAAGTGCCGTCGGCGTTGTTCTGCGGCACACCCGGCGATCCGAATACGTCGTCGAGCGTGGCGAGCGTCGCGTCCGGCCCGGGATTTATTCTCCTGTTGCCCGCTACCGCCGTTCGCGGATCCGATCCGCCGGCCGCCGGCTGATGACAGGTGCCGCATGAAACAGTACGGGTCGAGGACATCTGTTCGTCCCAAAAGAGTGCCTTGCCAAGATACGCCTTGGCTGCCGTGACCGGATTCTCGGCCGATGCGGGCGGCGGTTCGAGCGGGTCAAAGATCCCCGGAAATACGACACCAACCGCCCTCACGCCCTGGTCAGGCGAACTCAAGAGGCTGGTTGACGCACCGTTTTCGGACCGTACCCAATAATAGTAGTTCTGCCCGGCCGCGGCGGTCGCGTCAAAAAAGTAATTGGCCGGCGTCGTGCCCACGTCCGTCGCCGTTCCCGGGTCGTTAGTGGTGTTTCGGTAGATCCGATACAATGTCGCTCCCCGCATCGTGTGCCAGTTTATACCTACCTTGGTCACATAATCGTTGTCCGAAGCGGTAACACCGGTCGGAGCGGCAAGAGCGACCGTCGTGCTTGCACCGGTCACCGAGCGAGAAAATGGCTGATCGAGAAAAAATAAAAGCGTGAAAAAGGAAAAACCCGCAATGATCGAGATCTTGAACTTACTTTTCATAAACCACTTACAAATAGATCCTTCGGCGATCCGGAGCCCGAAATAATGAACGAATTTTAGCGCCGAGTGATTTTTTTATTTTATCATCACCCAAACCATCAACCAAGCACCTGACGCCATGAGGATATTCGCTTTGTATGCACGCTTTTTCGCGATAAACTCCTGCTAATGAAATACCGCTCAAATCTAATACTTGCGATCAGTCTGTTCAGTGCCGTTTCGTTGTTCTCCCTGGCTCCGCTGAGCGGGATCGGCCAAACCGGCGGACGCCCGCGTGCAGTCACCGGCCCGACGCCTGTTACCCCGACACCGACGCCGACACCGACCGCTGCGTCAGCCCAGACGATCGAAACGCTGCAGACAAAGATCAGGCAGCGGTTATTTGCGCCTGAGGTCAGACGCGGACGCGTCGGCATTAAGATCGTTTCGCTCAACACCGGTAAGGTGGTCTTTGAAAGCGATTCGGAAAAGTACTTTATGCCCGCGTCGAACATGAAGAACTTTACCGTAGCGGCGGCGATCGAAAAACTGACGCCGGATTACCGCTTTGTAACGACTGTCAAAGCACCCTCAACTCCCGATTCGGCGGGAACCGTAAAGGGCAATCTGACCGTGGTGGGCGGCGGCGACATCTCGATCTCGAACGCGTTTGACCCGCAGTTTCCGCAGGTCGTAAATCATTACTGGGGTGTCGACAAGATCGCCTCGGCCATCGCCGCTGCCGGCGTCAAGCGGATCGAGGGCGACCTTGTCGCGGACGAAAGCTATTTTCGCGGTTACTCGCTGCCCGCCACATGGGAGTGGGATGATCTGCAATCGTATTACGGTGCCGGTATTTCGGCTCTTCCGTTTAATGACAACGCCGTCGATCTTAGTGTGATCCCGGGTTCGGCCGGCAATCAGTGCATCATCCGCATTTCACCCGTCAATACGTTGATAAGAGTGGTCAATAAATGCACAACGGCCGCGAAAGGCTCAAAGCGGTCGGTCGTCATTTTCAAGCACCTCGACGAAAACGTGATCGACGTTTCGGGCACGATCGCCGCCGGCGATGCTGAATATAAAGAGTCGGTCGCTATCACACGCCCCGCCGAGTTGCTGATCACATTGCTAAAACAGCGGCTCGAATCAAAGGGCATCGCCGTTACGGGCAACGCCAGGCTGGCGGACAATACTCTTCAAACCATCTGCCCGACGTGTCCTCCGCCGGCGTCGGTCGTCGTATCGCGGATCGAGTCGCCGCCATTGAGCGTGATCGCCGCCAAAACAATGAAGCCCAGTCAGAATATGTACACCGAGACGCTGCTCTGGACGCTCGGTGAGCAGATCGGCCGCAGATCGTCGCAGAACGGCGACAGTGCCGCATTGGGCCTCGCGGTCGTGCGTGGGTTCCTGAAGGACATCGGCATCACACCGGATTCGGTCGTGCAGTACGACGGCAGCGGGCTTTCCAGACACGACCTCATCACGCCGTCATCGGTGATCGCACTCTACACCTATATGGCCAAGCAGAGCCGTTTTTCTCAGGTGTGGCGCGATAGTTTGACGATCGGCGGGGTCGATGGGACATTGAGGAACAGATTCAAGGGAACGGCCGCGAGCGGCAATATTCGCGGCAAGACCGGCACCATCGATCAGGTGTCAGCCCTCTCCGGCTACATCACGACCGCCGGAGGCGAACAACTCGTACTGTCGATATTGGTCAATGGCGTGCCTGAACTGCGGAATCGTCTGTCGCTGATCGACGGTATTGTCGTTGATCTGGCGAACTTTGACGGAAAGGCCGACCAGAATTAGCGACTCGGCCGAAAAATAGAAAATGAAAAGCCGGGTTCGAATTTCGCCCGGCTTTTCGCATTTGATTTAGAACCTCTAAGAACTACCAACGGTCGTCCCCGCCGTAATCGCCGCGGTTTCCGCCGCGATTCCCTCCTCCGTAACCGCCGCCGCCGCGGCCGCCCCGATGTCCGCCGCCACCGCCGCCGCGATCCTCACGAGGACGGGCCTCATTTACCACGATGTTTCGGCCATCATAGTCCTGCCCGTTAAATTGTGCGATCGCCGCGGTTGCGGCATCATCCGATGCCATTTCGACAAACCCGAATCCGCGCGAACGCCCGGTCTCACGATCATAGACCACATTTGCGGACTCGACCGGGCCGGCGGCTCCAAAGTACTCTTGCAGGTCTTCGCTGGATACACGAAACGATAGATTTCCGACGTAAAGTTTAGTTCCCATTTCCTATTTTTCCCAAGAAATATGCGAAGCAGCGGGCAGGCGTTTTGAGGGACACGAATTGATAGTTTCCATCAATATAGCGGCACGTCCTGCGCAAAGGGCAAATGCTTCAGTTCCAAATAACCTACTCCCATGACCGAACCGATGAGCACCGCACAATCTAGCCGGACGGACGTATCAAATCGTGATAGCAGCGAGAGCAAAATCAATTGGAATTATGCGCGTTTTTCAGCCATTAGGCAAGAAAAATCTTAATTTCGCAGGGCAGCGAGCACCTTATCGTGAATGCCGCCAAAACCGCCGTTGGACATGATCGCGACCACATCGCCGTGCTTCAACTCCGGCGCCAGATGCTCAACTATCGCGTCGGCGTCGGCCAGGGTCATCGCCGGCCTGCCGGCGGCGTTGATGCCGTCGATCAGGCGATGGACATCGAGCACGTCACCGTAGGTCTTGGCGTCCTCAGGATTAAAGACACCGGCGATTATCACCTTGTCCGCATGGCGAAACGCCTCGCGGTAACGATCCTCGAATACCGACAACCGCGATGAACGTGAACGCGGCTCAAACACCGCGATCAGCCGGTTGTCCGCGTATCTCTGCCGCAGTGCCTTGAGTGTTTCGTCGACAGCCGTCGGGTGATGGGCAAAATCATCGATGACCGTCACGCCCGCCTCGACGCCGCGGATCTCCATTCGCCGCTTGACCGACCGAAACGTATCAAATGCCTCCTGGATCTTTTCCTGAGATATTCCCCAGGCATCGGCCGCAATTATCACGGCCAGGCAATTCCGGACGTTAAATTCGCCGATCATTCCCGTCGAGAATTCTCCCCACCTGACATTTTCCCGATACACGCTGAACCGCGTTCCGGCGGCATCAAATGTGAGGTCGCGGGCCTGCCATTTGGCGGTATCCGACAAGCCGTACGTTTCGACCGTCGTATGGAGCTTTCCTGACATCGACTCGAGCACCTCGCCGACCACCGGTGAATCTATGCCGCAGATCAAACGCCCGTTTCCCGGCACCAGATTCATCAAACGCGAAAATTGCCATTTGATCGCGTCGAGGTCTTTATAAATATCAGCATGATCAAATTCGATGTTGCCGACGATCGCGATCTCAGGCAGGTACGACATAAATTTCGGTTTTTTATCAAAGAACGCCGTGTCGTATTCGTCGCCCTCGATCACAAAATAGTCGCTCGACGTCACCCGAAAGCTCTGTCCGAAATTCTGAACGACACCGCCTACAAGAAACGTCGGATCGAGCCCGCCGACCTCGCATACCCAGGCGGCGAGGCTGGTCGTTGTGGTCTTTCCGTGAGTGCCGGCGATGACCAGCGAACGGCGGCCGCGGATAAATTCTTCGCGCACGACCTCCGCCTGCGAACGATAGAGCAGCTTCCGGTTCATCACCTCTTCGAGTTCCGGGTTGCCGCGCATAATGGTATTGCCGACGACAGTGACGTCCCGCGGCAAGTCCGTGTTCTCGGCCTTGTAGCCGTTCATTATCTCAATGCCGAGTGTCTCAAGCTGGGTCGACATCGGCGGATAGACGTTCTGGTCCGAACCGGTGACACGATGTCCCGCGGACTGCAGCATTCCCGCCAGGCTGGCCATTGCCGTTCCACATATTCCGATCAAATGATAGTGCATAATTGACGTTTGCCATTCAACGGTGGCATATTCATTCTCGTTACGGCAGTAATTAAAGTCAAAATTGGTCGACAATTGAAATCAAAATGAAAATAAAAACTATGATATTCGCCGCCGCATTTGCGGTGGTCCTGACCCTTGCGGGCCTCACGTCGGCTCAAATTAAGTGCACCGAAGACGGTACGATCAGAAGCGTCTCCAAGGCCTCGGCAGGTAATTTTGAGACCGTGACTTTTGATGTATTGATCAAAAAGCCCGACTTCAAGGTTACACGGGCCCGTCCGCCGTTCAGCGAATATGGCTCGGAAAAGCGCCTTCGGATCCGCGGAAAGTACTTTCAGAGTATCGTGTTTCGCGGGATCAACTGGGAGTGCAAGATCGCTGAGGCACTTTCCGCCAGGACCGCCAACATCAAGGCCGTAAAAAGCGTCGAACAGTTCGAGGGTCAGGTCGAATACATCATCGGTTACGACAAACGCGGAAGCTATGTAGGTCAATCGGTCACGCGCACCCGAAAAGGAAGCCGTGTAACTCTTAAGTTCCGAAAATAGTGCCGTTCGCCTAATATTTGGCGACGCTCTAAACAGTTTAATGGCCGCCGTGCGGGAAGACCTTTTCCGTCGGCGGCCATTCCATTGTTCTGCAGCCCCAACCGATCGGCTACTTTCCGGTCAACTCTTTGACGAGCGGAGCCGCATCATAGACCTTTCGCAGGGCCTCGAGGATGCCGGCCGTGTGAACGCCGACTGCCCTCGAACCTTCATCTTCCTCGATATACCAGTAACGGTTCGAGAGCTTCTGGTTATTGCTGTCAAAATTCAATCCGACGATCTCGCCGGCCCGATTTATGACCGGCGAACCGCTGTTGCCGCCGATGGTATCTGCCGAATAGACAAAGTTAAGCGGCGTCGACAGATCGATTCGATCCCTGCGTGCCTTGAGGCTCGGGGCAAGATCGAACGGTGCCTTTTCGCCAAAGCTGAAGGCACGGTCATAAAGGCCGTAGAACGTCGTCTTGTACGGCACTAGAGTCGTGTCTTCGTCGTAGCCGAGCACTTTGCCGTATTCGATCCGGAGCTGTGAATTGGCGTCCGGCGGCATCGTCTTGCCGTAAACGGCGAATCTGGCCTGAGCGATCTTGGTCCCGTTTGCGGTCTCGACATTCAAGATCGACTTTTCGTTCCAGTCACGGAGTTCGCGGATGACCGGTTCGACACGTCTGGCCAGCGTGACCATCGGGTCGGTCGAGGCCGCCACCGCTGCCGCTCCTCCGTCAAATAACGCACGCCTGAAAGCAGGATCGGTCAGTTTTGTTTCGCGAACCGCACGCTTTACGACCTCGGCCGGCTCGGCATCGCCGAGTGCGGCCTTGATAAAGGGATCGGACGCACCGAGTGTCTTGACGGCCTCCTGCATCCAATAGAGCAGAGATGCTTCCTCCATATCAAGGTAGATCGGGGCCGGCGAGGCGAGCGACGATTTGATGCCCTCGATCCGCGTGTCGCGAAACTCGGGATATCTGGAATCGTTTGGTTTAGCGACCTCGATCGAATAGGTAACGATCTGCTGCGCGATCGACGCTAACCGCGACGACGAGAGGCTTGAAAATGCCAGTCGGTTCGCCATCGGCGGAAGTTTTGCGTACGCATCGCCAATGTTCTTCCAGGCCGGTGCGAATTGCTTATCAAGCTCCGGCTTGCCGGCGAGTTTGTCGCGGAGGTCTTTTTCCTCGGCGACCTTGCGGGCAAAATTACGCGGGTTCAACAGGCCGTCCTGCTGTCCCTCAAGGCGTTTGAGCGAGTTGGCAAAGCTGCGCATTCCGGGCCACGCCTGACGATGCTGTTCCTCGCCCAATTTCGAATAATTTTCGAGGGCCTTGCGGCGGAGTTCCCAAACCTTCTTTTGCAGCGGATTGCCGATGTCGCGTTGGTACGTAAGCTGCGCAACGGTCAGCAATCGTGCGGTCGATCCGGGATAACCCGACACCAGAATGAACTCACCGTCCGCGGCTCCTTTTTCCGACCATTTGAAATAGTTAGGCGTCGCGGCAGGTTTATCGTTCTCATAGGCACGCAAGAATGTGAAATCGAGGTCGTGCCGCGGATAGACAAAATTGTCGTAATCACCGCCGAAGAAAGCCGCCTGTTCCTCGGGTGCCATCACGAGGCGAATGTCCCGATAAACCTTGTTCTTGTAGAGCCAGTATTCGCCGCCGCTGTAAAACGAGATGACCTCGCAGCGCAGCCCGCCCGAGTTTGCCGCACAGTCCTTTTCGATCGCCGATATTTCGGCCGACCGCTTTGCCGCCATCTCGGCGTCGGTCTTTCCGGCCTTTGTCGCGTTGTGAACGCGGTCGGTCACGTTATCAAACGACACCAGCACCGAGGCACTTGCGTCCGGTATTTTGATCTCATCCGTCTGCGAGGCAGCGTAGAATCCGGTTTTGAGCAGGTCACGTTCCTTGCTCGATACGCGTTCGATGTATCCGGCCGCGACGTGGTGATTGGTCGCGATCAACCCGTTTGGGCTGACGAATCCGGCTGAGGCGCCGTTCACCTTCGGCGAGGCAAGCCGCACGTTATCGAGCCACTCCCTGGACGGCTCAAAGTTGTATCGCTCCTTCCATTGCTTGAGCGGCGGATTGTCGAATGTCCACATTCCCTCGTCCGCAAGGACGGTGAAGTTAAGTACAAAACAGATCAGTAACAGGGCGGAAATGGTACGTTTCATAGTTTTTACCTGATGCCGGCGATTCTTGCGAACGGCAATTTTCTCGTGTTCTTGTAATGGTCAAATTCGAGATATCCCTTGGTCTCGGCCTTCATCTCGTCAGTCATTTTCTTCGGCTTTTTTGTCCTCAGGTCATAATAGCTTACGGTCCTGCGGATCCGGCGGCCGGCCGCGTTGAAGTAAAGCGATTGCTCGATCATGTAGTCGCCGTCAAAGGTCCGCATTGAGGTATCGACCCGTGCCAGCGAACCGTCGGTCCGAAAATAATGGTCCGTATATCGGGCCCAGTCGCCCGACGGCGTAAAATTAGCGATCTTGACCGCCGTGATCTTACCGCTGATCTTCCAACAGAACGCCATCGTGAACGTATCGGCCGATTCACGAAACTTCTCGAGTGCCGCTTCCGAGGTAAATTTTCGCCATTTCGGCTGATCGGCCTGGTAATCGGCGGTGTCAGCGATGATCAGTTTCGACGGCGACTTGGTGATACGCTCGACCCGCTTCACATAGCTATCGATCGCCCGAACCGATGACTGTGCCTGCATCGCGATCGATGCCGACAAGATCACGGCGGCTATGCTGATGATCGTACGCGTCCTTTTCACGATATTTACGCCAAAACGGCCTTGAGTTTCTCCATCGCGCCCTCCAGGACCGCGTCTTCGCGGGCGATGCAGATGCGAACGTGGGCATCCCACATATCGTTATCGGCAAAGGCACTTCCGGGCGTCATTCCGACGCCGGCGTCACGCATCAGCATCTCGTTGAACGCGATCGCGTCGTCAAACTGCCGAGGTATCCGTGCCCAAAGATAAAAACATGAGCCCGAATCAAAAATATCAAAGCCGAGGTTGGCGAGTATCTCGGACGTAAAGCGGCGTTTGCCGTCAAACTTGTCCCGCAACGCCGGATAATATCCTTCGTCGGCCATCAATACCCGCGACAGTGCCGCCTGCAGCGGCGTCACCGGGCAGACATAGATCACATTAGCGGCGGCGTTGATCGGAGCGATCAGTTCGCCCTTTCCGTACGCGTAGCCGAGCCGCCAGCCGGAGATGTTCCACGATTTCGAGAACGAATTGACCGTGATCGTCCGATCCCACATATCGGGCAGCGTTGCGATCGGAGTATGCGGATTCTCTCCGGTGACGTAATGTTCGTAAACCTCGTCAGACACCACGAGCAGGTCCAGTTCCTTTGCGACGTCCGCGATCGCCTCAAGTTCGGCCGGCGACATCACCTTTCCGCTTGGGTTTGCCGGGGTGCAGACGATGATCATCCGCAGCGGGAATGACGCCCTGTCCTTTAACTGTTTACAGCGGGCAAGGAGTGCGTCCTTTTCGAACGACAATGCTTCGTCGAGTTCGAATGTTTCCGTTTTAGCGCCAAAGTCTTCCAAAATTCGCCGATGATACGGATAATACGGCTCAAAGACCAACGCCGAGTAGCCGCGCAGATAGCTCTGAGCGACGCCGATCAAGGCACCGGTTCCGCCATTGGTGATCATTACCTCAAACGGGCGAGCGTCGACATCTACCTCGATGCCGTTATACTTGGCGATCTTAGCGGCGACGGCCTTGCGAAGATCGGCGTCGCCCTCGCTGCCGCCGTAATGGTTTTGGCTGGCGGCGATTATCGCCGCCGCTTCAGCCGCGAGTTGCGGGTGGATCGGCAGTTCGGATTGCCCCTGCACCAGATTGCCGCTCGGCGGCACAAGGCGGGTGATCGCCCGGATGTCCGGTTTCACTTTCATAAGCTTCGGTTCTGTCATAATCTATAAATTAGCAGTTTTTGCCTGAAATCTCTAAGTTGACCGGGTCAGTTGTCGGCCATACGTGATGTGAAAGAGCGGCCTGATATCAAATTGCCACCATCTCCGCCGGCCGGTATTTTCGGCGGCCATTTGAGGCAGTTTTGGCGCGACCGCACCGGTTTTCTTGAGCGGCAGTCAAGACTTGGCGACGTCACGTTTCACCGAATGGGGCCGCAGCCGGTCTTCTTCATCAACCATCCCGATCTGATCCGCGACCTATTCGTCGTGCATGCCCACAAATTTACCAAAGGCCGTGCATTGAAGCGTGCCAAGGTGCTTTTGGGTAATGGGCTGCTGACCAACGAGGGCGACTCTCACCTTCGACAGCGGCGAATGATCCAGCCCGCTTTTCATCGGGCCCGGATCGCCGACTACGCACGTTCGATGACGGTTTTCGGCGACCGGATGGCCAATGAATGGGAAAACGGCACGACCCTCGACATCGATCGTGAAATGATGCGGCTGACGCTTCAGATCGTCGCTAAAACGCTCTTCAGCGCCGAGGTCGATGATGAAGCGGACCGCGTCGGCAGGGCGATGACGACAATGGTCGAGCTATTCAATTTTCTGCTGCTTCCGTTTTCGGAGTTACTCGAAAAACTACCGCTTCCGCAATCTCGCCGATTCAGGGAGGCAAGAAAAATACTCGACGATGTGATCTTTTCGATCATCGACGAACGTCGGCGGTCGGGTGAAGACAAGGGCGATCTTCTATCAATGCTGCTGCTCGCTCAAGACGAGGACGACGGCGGAACAATGACCGATGAGCAGGTGCGTGATGAGGCGTTGACGCTATTCCTCGCGGGTCACGAAACGACTGCGAACGCCCTGACCTGGACCTGGTATCTTCTTTCGCAAAATCCGGAGGCCGAGGCTGCCCTGCACGCCGAACTCGACACCGCACTGCAAGGGCGATGTCCGACGATCGACGATCTGCCGTTGCTCAAATACACCGAGGCGGTCCTTGCCGAATCAATGCGGCTTTACCCGCCGGCATGGGCGATCGGCAGAAATACCGTCGAGGATCACGACTTTGGCGGCTTTACCGCACGGCCCGGAACGCTGGTTTTGACAAGCCCGTACGTCCTGCACCGGGACGAGAGATATTGGGAGGCGCCGCTCGATTTCATTCCCGAAAGATGGTCATCAATGAGCGTCAAAGAGGCCGGTCAACGCTATATCTACTTCCCGTTCGGCGGCGGTGTGCGACGGTGTATCGGAGAGAGTTTTGCCTGGACCGAGGGCATCTTGCTGATCGCCATATTCGCCCGCAAATGGAAATTCCGGCTTGAACCCGGCCAGAAGATAGGCCTTAACCCGCAGATTACGCTTCGGCCGAAGTACGGCATGCGAATGTCGGCGGAACTGCGTTGACGCGGCCGAGACTATTCAGGTTATCGGCCGGGCGCGAGTTTCCGTCACACCGCAGATGGCGGGCAGGTGAACTATCGTAGAATGCCAATCCAACGGTGTTTTGTTAAGATTCATCTTATTGTTTTTACCAAGCACCAAATGAAGTCATTCATATTCACACTTTTGCTATTTGCCGCCGCGGCCGTCAACGCTCAGCAGCCGGCCGACGTACTCGCTACCGCGACCGGCCACTCATTCAAATTGGCAGATCTTTCGGCCGAAACACAGGCAGCGATCTCAGACCTTCCGGCAAATATCGCCAAGGCCCGGACGCAGCTTCTCGACCAGGTGACTGCCGAGGCCTTGATCGACGCTGAGGCCAAAGCAAGCCAAACGACCGCTGAAAAAATGATCGCCGAACTGCGGGCGAAGATCGCCGAACCCGCCGAAGCCGATATCAAGGCGGTCTATGATGCAAACCGCGACGCCCTCGGCAATAAGCCGCTCGCGGATGTTCGTAAGACGATAGTCAATTATCTTAAGGGCGAAACCGAGCAGAAGCAGGTCCAGGCCCTGATCAGCGGCTTAAAGGCAAAGTACAAAGTAGTGCCCGGCAAGGACGTGAACGCCCGCGACCTCAAGCCGTCTGACGTTCTTGTCACGGTCGCCGGGACCGCTATCACCGTCCTGCAGTATGATACGGCGACGCGGGCGGACCTGTTTGATATTCAGGCCGAAGCCAGCGATCGGGTGCATTTTGAGTTGGACGATCTGATCCTGAGCACGCTGGCGGCCGACGAGGCAAAACAGAAGGGTATCGACACGGCAGACTATTTTGCCGCTGAGGTGACCAACAAATTGAAGGACTTTTCGGACGAGGAACGCGAACGGCTCGTCGATGACCTTCAGTCTCGCCTCTACGCCAAATACAAGGTCAATATTCTCTACAAGGCGCCCGAACCAAAGGCCGAAGTGATCTCTGTCGATGACGATCCCGCACAGGGACCGGCAAACGCGCCGGTCACGATCGTGATGTTCAGTGACTTTCAGTGCCCTGCATGCTCGGCCGCCCATCCGGTATTGAAGCGGGTGATCGCCGAATTTCCCGGCAAGATCAGGTTCGTGGTTCGCGATTTTCCGTTGACCGGCATTCACGAAAACGCTTTCTCCGCGGCATTGGCTGCCAATGCCGCCGCCGCACAGGGCAAATTCTTCGAATACATCGATCTCTTGTATCAGCGGCAGGACGCTCTCGACGCCGCGTCGCTCAAACGATATGCGGCCGAACTTGGTTTGAATGTGAAACAATTTGAGATAGACTTTAGCTCCGAAAAGGCTGCCGCCGAGGTGCAAAAGGACAAGGCCGAGGGCGAAAAATATGGTATCGGGTCGACCCCGACGATCTATGTGAACGGTGTCCGCGTAAGGCGGCTGTCGCCATCAGGTTTTCGTAATGCGATCAACAAGGCTCTCGGGAAGTAATTTGCGGCCCGGGCGATATTAAAAATATGCGTTTTGTTCTATTTGTTTTCGTCGTGACCGTTCTCGCGGGATGTTCCGGAGCGGCAAACGTACCGAAGCCCAACGTTTCGAACAGCAGCACCAATACCGCAAAGGCCCCGTCTTCGCCGGTGCCGGTTTACGGTTATGAGGTGGTAAAGGCATATCCGCATGACCCTAAAGCGTTTACACAAGGGTTGTTCTACCACAACGGTTTCCTATACGAGAGCACCGGCGAGGAAGGCCGATCGTCGTTAAGAAAGGTCGAGATCGAGACCGGTAAGGTGCTGCAAAAATTTGACCTGCCGCGTGAGGATTTTGGCGAGGGCAGTGCCCTGCTCAACGGTCAGATTTTTATGATCACCTGGCGTCAGGGCTTAGGACGGGTCTTCGACGTTAACGATTTTAAGTTGATCCGCGAATTCAAATATCAGGGCGAGGGCTGGGGTCTCACGACCGACGGCACGGACCTTTTTATGACCGACGGGACGCATGTCATCAGGGTCATGAACCCGGAAACGTTCACATCAAAACGGATGATCGCCGTCATGCAGGAGAACGGCAAGCCGCTGCTGCAGATGAACGAGCTCGAGTTTATCAAGGGTGAGATCTGGGCAAACATCTGGCATTCGGAGCAGCCTGACGTACTTGGCAAACCGAACCACATCGCCAGGATCGATCCGGCAACTGGTAAATTGCTCGGCTGGATCGACCTCCGAGGGATATCGCCGGACGATCAGCCGCCGCCCGATTCGACCGACAATTATCACCCAAAATCTGAAAACACGCTTAACGGCATCGCCTACGACGCGGAAAAGGACCGTATATTCGTGACCGGCAAGAACTGGAAGAAGCTTTATGAGATAAAGCTGACCGGCCCCAAACAGTAATGAACGAGCAGCACCGGGAATTTATGCTTCGCGCGGTCGAACTCGCTCGGCTCGGAATGGAGTCGAACGACGGCGGCCCGTTCGGCTGTGTCGTCGTTAAGGACGGCCGCGTCGTCGGCGAAGGCAACAATCGGGTCACCTCGACCAATGATCCGACGGCTCACGCCGAGGTGGTAGCGATCCGCAACGCCTGTGCCAACCTGGGCACGTTCCAGTTGGAGGGCTGTATCGTCTACACGTCGTGCGAACCGTGTCCGATGTGCCTCGGGGCGATCTACTGGTCGCGTCCGGCCGCTATCTTTTACGCCGGTACGCAAATCGACGCTGCCGCCGCTGGATTTGACGACGAGGAGTTTTACAAGGAGATCGAAAAGCCGAACGCCGAACGGCAATTGCCGATGCAGAACCTGCTTCGCGAAGAGGCGCAGAAGGTATTTCGAGCCTGGACCGAAAAACCCGACAAGACCGCGTATTGATCTAACAATGTCCAATACAGTTTTCTTTATCTTACTGGCACTTGCGGCCGGGGCGATGATGCCGACGCAGGCGGCCATCAACAACAAACTCGCGGTGGCCGTCGAGAGCCCGATACTGGCCGCATTTGTATCGTTTGTCGTCGGAACTGCGGCGTTGTTTGTTTATCTGATCATTTCGGGGTCGCCGCTTGGCAATTTGGCGTCGGTCAAAGACGCAGCACCGATCTCTTGGATCGGCGGCCTGCTCGGTGCCTTTTTTGTGGCCGCTGCCGTGACGCTAGTCCCGAGGCTGGGCGTCGCTATGACTTTCAGCTTGATAATCGCCGGCCAAATGCTCGTGACTCTCGTTATCGACCATTTCGGCCTGCTCGGTGTTCCCGAGACCAAGGTCAGTTTGGCCCGCGTCGCCGGAATACTCCTGATCACGGCGGGGGTTGTATTGATCCGAAGGTTTTAGTGCGGTCGTACGATCGCAGCCGGATGCAGTTTTAATTGATGATAAAGTTCATTCTCAATGATCGAGACGTTTCGACCGATCTGCCGGCAGGCACGACCGTGCTCGATTTTGTCCGTTATCGGCAGGACCTAAAGGGAACCAAGATCGGCTGCCGCGAGGGCGACTGCGGTGCATGTACCATCCTCGTCGGCGAACTGATCGATGGCCGCGTCCGTTATCGCTCGATGACCTCGTGCCTGATGCCGCTGGCCAACGCCGCCGGCAAGCACATCGTCACTATCGAGGGCATCAACCCGAGCGACGGGTCGCTGACGCCGGTCCAAAAGGCGATGGTTGACGAAAGCGGTACGCAATGCGGATTTTGCACTGTGGGCTTTGTGATGTCGCTGACCGGAGCGTGTCTTGACGGCTCGGACAAGATCTCGGCGATCGACGGCAACATCTGCCGCTGCACCGGCTACAAGTCGATCGAACGCGCGGCAAAACTCCTGTCAGAACCGCCAAGCGGGGTCCCCGTCGCAGCGGCTGCGAGCGGGGTGGCTCCGTTAGCCGGCGGCCAGTTCGATAAGGCAGCTTCGTCCTGCGTTCCGCCATACTTCGCCGATATCGCACCTAGGCTGCGAGACCTCGGCGAGCAGGCGTTTATCAATGCTCAAGTGACCGGCCGGCCGCCGACTCAGGCGATTCCGACCGGAGGCGGCACCGACCTTTACGTCCAACGCCATGACGAAATGGCCGAGTCGGCGGCGATGCCGTTGTTGTACAAAAATGAGCTTCGCGGCATTCGCGACGCTGGCGAGTTCATCGAAATTGGCTCCTCGGCGACCGTCACCGACCTGCTCGAATCGCCGGTGATGAACGAGATCTTTCCGGATCTTTACAAACACCTGAAACTCGTCTCATCAACGCCGATCCGCAATATGGCGACACTCGCGGGCAACTTCGTCAACGCCTCGCCGATCGGTGATATGACCGTCTGGTTCCTCGCCCTCGACGCCGAGGTCGCCCTGTCGGAACCGCCTGCGTTAGCGGGCGGCCAGCAACGAACAACGAGACTGCGTGATCTCTATCTCGGCTACAAGCAACTCGCCAAACAGCCCAAAGAGATAATTACGGCGATCCGTTTCAAAAAGCCAGCGGGCGATTTCCGCTTCAATTTCGAAAAGGTCTGCAAACGAACATATCTCGACATCGCCAGCGTCAATACGGCGATCTCGCTGACCGTCGAGGCTCGCGTCGGCGAAGGCTGGCTGCCGCCTGCGCTTTCCGACGGCACAGAGCAAACCGCTCCGTTGGTCGAATATCGGATCATCGACGCCCAGGTTTCTGCCGGCGGCGTGTCACCGATACCGCTGTATCTGCCGCGAACGTCGGAATACCTTCGCGGCAAAGACGTCAACGAAGAAACCATCGCCGCAACCAGTGAGATAATGCAATCCGAGATCTCGCCGATCTCAGACGTTCGCGGCACCGCCGAATACAAGCGGCTGCTTTTGAGACAGCTTTTCCGGGCTCATTTTTACGAATTATTTGACCTGGATACGGTATAATTGGGGCATGAAAACCATTGTTACAGAAGGCGAAAACGGTGATTTCATAATGATTCGCCACGGCAAGAATATCAAGGAAATGGACCGTTCGTTTGACCTTGAGTTTTGGCAGCGTCAGAGCGAAACTGCGAGGTTTAACGCCGCCTGGGAACTGGTTGAATTTTACCTTCGACAGAAGAAAATCGATGAGTCCAGACTTCAAAGAAATATTGTCAACTTTCAACGAACACGGGGTTAGATATCTCATCGTTGGAGCTTACGCGGTAATAAAGTATGCAGAACCGCGCTATACAAAGGATCTGGACATATGGGTCGAAGCCACAATGGATAACGCAAGGAAGGTTTACGCTGCGTTACAGGCATTTGGCGCTCCGATGGCTGATTTGACCGAATCAGACTTTGCAAGCGACGGCTTTTTTCAAATGGGCCGCCCGCCGGTGCGGATCGATATAATGATGACAATTGACGGGGTGGAATTCGGTGACGCTTGGCCGAACAGGCAGGAAGGTGATTTTGATGGAATTCCCGCCACCTTTCTCAGTCCAGACGACCTAATAACGAACAAATCTGTCTCGGCTCGCCCCCAAGACCTTATCGATATTGAGTCGGTCAGAAATGCCCGTTTGAATCGCTACAAAAAGTGAGCGGAACAGTGTTTTGGCATTTCCGGCCGATTTCTTGGGTTGCTTGACGTATGAAGGTTTCCAGGGTCTCAGTATTTATTGTCCTGCTTGTTGCGTTTCGAATATGCGCTGCACAATCGGCTTTCCCAACTGTTGTCCATTACGAATCGCCGATTAGCTACCCCCCAGTCGCAAAAGCTGTTCGGGCACTTGGGCTGGTAAAGGTCAGACTCGAAGTAAATGAGCGTGGCGAGGTCATCGTGGCCGAAGCCGTTTCCGGCCACCCGTTGCTCAAGAAAGTAAGTGAGATTGCCGCGAAGAAATGGACGTTCACCCCGACCCCGGGCCTCCACACTGTAATGGCAAGAATAGTGTTTATTGATCCCAAGAGGGGCACTAGACAGAGATTTGATGTCGTCGGCCAGTACTCGATAGTCTTCACGCCTGAATATTACGAGATACTTAATACGCCCAGTTATAACTCTAATTGATGAAAAACATCGACTCACATTCACACGTTCGCGGCGAGAGCGTTTATCTGGACGACATTCCGGTCATTCGCGGGACGCTGTACGCATGCGTTTTTGATTCACCGATCGCCCATGGCAAGCTGAAGAGCGTCGATACGAGCGAGGTCGAAAAATGCGAAGGCGTCATTCGTGTGATCCTTGCCGGCGACCTGATCGGCGAAAATCAGATCGGCGGAATCGTGCCGGACGAGCCATTGTTGGCTGACGGCGGGGTGCATTTTGTCGGCCAGCCGATCGCGATCGTTCTTGCGGAGACTGAAGAACAAGCGAGAAAGGCCGCAAAAAAGATCACTGCAGACATCGAACCGCTTCCGGTCGTGACCGACCCGCGAGTCGCTGCGGCGAATGGCGATCTGATCGTTCCGCCCAAGAAATTTGTGCTCGGCGACACGGCCGCTGCGTTCGCAGATTGTGCCCATGTTTTCGAGGGCCGTGCTGAGCAGAACGGGCAGGAACATCTCTATATCGAGACGCAGGGTGCGTACGCCGTGCCGATGGAAAGCGGCGGCATCCGCGTCTATTCATCGACACAGGGGCCGACGGCGGTTCAGCGTGCGGTTTGCCGGGTGACGGGCTTGCCGATGCACAAGGTCGAGGTCGATGTTCAGCGGCTCGGCGGCGGTTTTGGCGGTAAAGAAGATCAAGCGAACGCTTGGGCAGGCATTTGCGCCGTTGCCACGCAGATAACCGGAAAGCCGGTAAAATATGCGCTTCACCGTATGGAGGATATGCGGATGACCGGCAAACGGCACCCGTATTCGAGCGATTACAAGATCGGCCTCGACGCGGATCTGAAGATCGTCGCCTACGAGGCGTCGTTTTATCAAAACGCCGGCGCGTCGTGTGACCTTTCACCGCCCGTGCTCGAACGGACGCTGTTTCACTGCACAAACTCGTACTACATCCCGAACGTCACGGCGACCGCTTATTGCTGCCGGACCAATCTGCCGCCGAATACCGCTTTTCGCGGTTTTGGCGGTCCGCAGGGTATGTTCGTTATCGAATCGGCGATCGCACACGCCGCTGAAAAGCTCGGTGTGACCGCTGCCGAGATCCAGCGGGCGAATTTGCTCGAGGACGGCGACGAGTTCCCTTACGGACAGTTGGCCGAGAGCGAGGCGGCCGCGTCGTGGTCGCAGGCTGACGCCAGTTTCGATTTTTCGGCCTTGCGGCTGGAAGCGGACGAATTTAACGCGACGTCGAAATATCTCAAAAAGGGCATCGCTCTGATGCCGATCTGTTTTGGCATCTCGTTCACCAAAACGCCGATGAATCAGGCACGCTCGCTCGTCCACGTTTATACCGACGGCAGCGTCGCCGTGTCGACCGGTGCGGTCGAAATGGGTCAGGGCGTAAATACCAAAATGGCACAGGTCGCGGCCGCCGTTTTTGGGCTGGATGTCACGATGGTCAAGGTTCATACGACCAACACGCTGAGAATCGCCAATACATCGCCGACCGCGGCGTCGGCGGCGGCCGACCTCAACGGTAAGGCGACGCAGATCGCTTGTGAGACGATCCGCGAGAGGCTGTTGGACGTTGCGGCTTCAATGCTTGGAAAGGAAACTTCTGAAGGCGTCGCTCTCAGCGATGTCGACTGGAAAGATCTCGTCATGGAGGCTCATCTTCGCCGCGTAAACCTAAGCGAACACAGCCATTACGCAACGCCGGGCATCGGATTTGACTGGTCGACGGCCAAGGGGCACCCGTTCGCCTACCACGTTTACGGCACCGCGATCGTCGGCGTCACGGTCGATTGCCTTCGCGGCCGTTACGAGATCGATTATGTAAAATGCTGCCACGATTTCGGCACATCGATGAACACGGCGGTCGATCTCGGCCAGATCGAGGGCGGCATCGTGCAGGGCCTCGGCTGGATGACGATGGAAGAGGTCGTTTACGATGAAAACGGCAAACTCCGCTCAAACGCTCTATCGACCTACAAGGTGCCGGACATCTATTCCGTGCCGAAAGAGATCGACGTGTTGCCGCTTCATACAAACCGCAACAACCTCGCCATCTTCAACTCAAAAGCCGTCGGCGAACCGCCGCTGATGTACGGCATCGGCGCCTATTTTGCGATCCGAAACGCGATCAAGGCGTTCCGCGACTGCGAACCGGAATTTGATTGTCCGTTCACGCCGGAGAGAGTGTTGATGAACCTCTATTCCGAGCCAAATGCCGAAAAAAACTGATCACAGATATGAGCAGGAAAACGCAGATTGACTAAACTGGCATATTACGTCAGGCTTCACGTTCATTCGCGGTAAGATCTCAACAGTGAATAAGGATCACGAGTTTTGGCGATTTATCGGGGACCATTTGGCAAAAGATCAAGTGGTGATGCTCCTTGTCGTCTGCGAAAGTTCCGGTTCGAGTCCGGGCCGTGTCGGCTATAAGATGGCGGTCGCGGCGGATGGCGAGTTGTTTGGCTCGATCGGGGGCGGCGTGATGGAGGTCGAGCTTGTCGAGCAGGCCAGAGCGATCCTTTCCGGATCCGGGTCGAACGCAGCGGCGTCAATTATCGAGCAAGTTCACCGCCGTAATGTCCGGCACGCCAGCGGAATGATCTGCTCCGGACGGCAGACGGTCATTCTCAAGACACTAACGCCCGAAGACCTTCCAACAGTTGAGGCGATCACCAGATCTTTTTCCGGCGACCTTCCCTACCTACTCATTTTCGGACCGACACATTTCAGTGCCGGGCCCGACTTTTGCGGTACGAGCCGGATGGGTCCGGGCTACTCGGGGCCGATCAGCTTTGAGCGGCACGGAGATGATTTTAACTACTCAGAAGAACTGACCAGCCGGCAGCAGCTGTTTATAATCGGCGGCGGGCACTGCGCCCTGGCGTTGAGCGAGTTGGCGTCGCGGCTAAACTTCAGGATCACGATCTTCGACGACCGCCCGGACCTCAACACCATCGCAAAGAATGAGTTTGCCGACGAGATCACGATCATCGACAGCTATGAGAATATCGCCGAACACGTGCCGCATGGCGACGATATCTATGTTGTCGTGATGACGCTCGGTTACGCATCTGACGCGATAGTGATTCGGCAGTTGATCGATCACGATATCAAATATTTCGGCGTGCTCGGCAGCAAGGCAAAAATGGCGACACTCATGAAGGAACTGCGAAACGACGGCCTCGATGCGGCCAGGTTACGCCGCATTCGTACACCTGTCGGCCTGCCGATCAATAGCCGAACGCCCGACGAGATCGCCGTATCGATCGCGGCGGAGATCATTAGTGTGAAGAACAAGGCGTAAAGGAGGTAATTCCTTTACGCCTTGAATCATGGTCGCTCTCAAACGACATCAGTCGCCGTTTTCTACAAGCGTCACGCTGAGTTTCGTTTTCATTTCTGCCTTTCCCGGATTTGTCAGTGTGAAAACGATGTCGCCTTTGGCCGTAGTCAGGCCCTCGTAATAGCCGCTTTCGTTCGAGATCTCGTTGACTTTGCCCTTTACGATCTTGATCTTGCCGGCTTTGTCAGACGACTCGATGTAGAGTTTTTGATCATTGCCTGCATTGACAACAAATTGCATCAAAGACCCGGGCGAAAGCGTCAGATTCTCAGTTCCGCTGACCTCACCCTTTTTGAATTCGATCCGTTTCGGCCCCGAATCAGCCGGTTTAGAGGTGTTCGCACTTGTATTTGACGCTGCATTAGTCGCGGTCGTGTTGCCATTAGCGGCATTGGTATTCGGATTGACCGAATTCGCATTGTTAACGGCGTTACTAGCTGCACCACCGCATGCGGCCAAAAACATACTGACTGCTATTAAAATATGTACTTTTCTCAATTTGATTTCCTTTCTTGTCTTTGGATTCCCGGTCGACAGCCATCCGGGTTGAAGTAACTCTAGCTCAAACTTCAATTATCGAGAAGCGGCGGCCGCCAAAACTTTCGATTCAGCGATCTGCGGCTCCAACGACACGGTTGTGGTAAACTTTTCGTTCGTCATATCTTTCTATCGCATGAAAAGTCACAACGTCCCTAAACCTCAGAAACGCAGCTATTTGCGTGCGGTGCTCGGTCGTGAATACTACACGCTTCGCCGGCAGATGCAGTGGCTCGCGAGGTCGCGGACGTTTGCTGCCAAGGACCCGAACGTCCGGCCCGACAATTCGATCATCAAACATCGATCGTTCATCCTGCGGCCGCTTCGCGATGTTGAGATGTATCTGCAGTACAACAAGATCACAAACCTGCGGCTCGCCATCGAGCCACTCAACGGCATCGTCATCAAGCCCGGCGAGACGTTCTCGATCTGGCGAAATGTCGGCCGCCCGACGACCAGACGCGGGTTTCTTGAGGGTCTCGTTCTGCACAACGGCCGCATCGAAAAAGGTGTCGGCGGCGGACTTTGCCAGCTTGGCAACCTGCTCTATTGGATGGCACTCCATTCGCCGCTGACGGTGACCGAACGCTATCGGCATGGTTTCGACGTTTTTCCCGATATTAATCGCTCGATACCGTTCGCCTGCGGTGCGACCCTCGCATACAACTATATCGATCTGCAGCTGACCAATAATACGAGCGATACCTTTCGCATCGACCTCTGGCTCGACGACGAGTACCTTAACGGTGAACTGCTTTCGACGAAGCCGCTCGAATACAGTTACCAGGTATTTGAAACCGACCACCTCATCAAAATGCAGCCGTGGGGAGGCTACACACGCCACAACCGCATTTGGAAGCGTCGTACAAGCCTGATCGACGGCATGACCAGCGAAGAACTCGTCACCGAAAATCACGCGATTATGATGTACAACCCGCTGCTGAGTTCCTGACCGCAAATATTTTTTCTCCTTGGCGGGAACAATTCCCGTCCGCCGGTGTCTAAGTTCGCCAGGTAAGTAAATTGATCACTTACCCGCAGAAACACCAATGGCACCGGCAGGAGGAAAATATGTTTGATAGATTGATCGAATCCGAACCAGAAACGGCTGATTTCAAGAATCGGCGAAGTTACTTTATGGCATCGACCGTCGTGGTCGGGATACTGTTCCTTGCCGCTGTCGTTGTAAGCATCTACGCACAGGACTTTGACCTCGGCAACGGGTCGCTCGAAATGACAGAACTGATCGCACCGGTCGAAATGGCCGCCGAAATTAGCAAACCTGAGCCCGAGCGGCCGCGAACCGAGCCGACGCGTGAAACAAGCCAACTGCCGATACGCAAAGAGAATATGTCATCGACGTCCGAACCGACGATCGTGCCGACGACGACATCGGTCACGCGAAATACCGTGATGGCCCGGCCGCCGGGAGATTTTCAGATCGGCAGCAAGGACGCCGATCCGATCGGCCCGGGCCGCAACACGACCGGAACAGCGACCGGGATCGGCGGGCCTAATATGCAAACTGCAAAGGCCGACCCCGAACCCGAGCCCGAACCGCCGCCGGTTCGCCGCGATCCGCCGGTCACCAAGCCAGGCCCGCCAAGGTCGATAGGTGTCGTTAACAGTCGTGCGACCTCACTGCCGAAACCGCAGTATTCGGCCGCGGCGATCGCGATGCACGCTCAGGGCCGGGTCGATGTTCAGGTTGTGATCGATGAGACCGGAAAGGTGATCTCGGCAAGTGCGGTCAGCGGGCACCCGATGCTTCGCACATCGGCCGAACAAGCGGCACGAAATGCCAGATTCACACCGACGCTGCTCTCAAATGTTCCGATCAAGGTGACGGGCGTGATCACCTACAACTTCACCCGAATGTAGGGCGAAATTCTCCCATTCCTGTAAGTAAGGCGGGCCAACGCGGCCCGCCTTTTTTATTGTTGGAGAAGTTTGATCAGGCCGTCGGTATCGAGGTCAAAGACGGGTACCGCAAAACGGCTTTTTAGATCGTCGTACGCCATTCCGTCGATAAAGATCGGTTCGTCCGACTTGATGGTCACCCGCGGGATGATGACAAAATCACCGCCGACCCGATCGGCTGCCGCCACAAGGTCTTGTCCGCTGAGCAGGCCCGCGACCGAGACATCGCCGCCGAAATAGGTATTGGCGACAGCGACGACCTTCAGACGCGAGCCCGACAGTTTGTTAAATCTCTCGATCTGCTCCCCGAGGATCGGGGCAAACATCTCGCCGGTCAGGATCGTTCCAAAAAGCCGGCCGCTCGGGAAATCAAGCGGGGTCGACTTCCCTTCCTGCCCGGCCGGCACTCTCGCCTCGGGATGCGTTCGGGTATTCTTGAAAAACTGCCTTGCCAGGTCAACTGCCTCATCCCGCCGTTCCTTTTTTGAAGCGTTTTCGAATACCGCTTCGAACTGCTCCAGAAACGATCGGATCATACCGACGCCGTCTTCGATCTGCGGATAATTACCGTAATGAGCCCGCGTCGGGATCTCGGCCCCGGCTTTGAGGTAGATCTCATCGCCCAGAAAGGCGAACGTGACTCCGAACTCCGCCCGGAATTCACTCTGCAGAGACTCGACCTGTGCGATCGTCCTTTGGCAGAATTCCGGCGTCACGCGTGTTAGACGTTCGTCAGTGTTGTAACGCGTCAGAGCGACCGGAACGATCGCCGCCGAGACGATCTTCGGGTAATGAGCGGCAAGGTCGCGGAGGGTCTTTTCGAGTATCGCCCCGTCGTTTATCTCAGGGCACAGGACGATCTGGGCATGAATTTCGATGTCGGCGGCCAAAAGCCGTTCCAGCTTTTGCGAAATGTCCGCCCGCGATTCGTCAACGCCCAGCAGGTAAGCACGTGTCTTGAGGTCGGTCGCGTGGACCGAAACGTACTGCGGCGAAAGCCGCTGTTCGATGATGCGCTTCATCTCGTCCTCGGTGATGGACGAAAGCGTCGTGTAGTTGCCGTAGAGAAACGAGAGCCTAATGTCCTCGTCACGAACGAACAACGATGGCCGGGCGTCGTCCGGATTGCCTTTGCAGAAGCAAAACAGGCATTCGTTGGCACACTGCCGCGGCACGATCTGCTCGAACATCAAGCCGAAATCTTCTGATTCGTCGCGGTCAAACTCGATCTCGTGCGTCTCGCCGTTTGTCTTTTTGACCTGGAAGACAAGCTCGGTCTCGCCGGCCGTTTGAAACCTGAAATCGAGATAATCACGCACGGGACGGCCGTTGACCTTAACGATCCGATCGTTAGGCTGCAGTTCGAGTTCCTCGGCCAGGCTATCCGGAGCGACCTCGGTAATGATCACGCCCGGACGGCGAAGCTGGGTAACGGCTGGTGTGACGGCAAACTCGTACATAATTAAACCGCTTGCGAAATACGACAAGGACACGAAAAGAATAACTCATTTCGTGCCCTTGTTGAATTTAACGGACTAACTTGGCCGTTCCGGCCCGCCTATTAACCTTTGAGGTCGATAAGCGAATCGAGCGGCGTGTATTCACGATCCTGCGAGGTCGCAACCGCCTCGTAGGTCAGTTTTCCGGCGTAGGTATTCACGCCTTCGGCAAGGCCGGCATCGTCTCGGATCGCCTGTTCAAATCCCTTGTTGGCTAGTGCGAGTGCGTACGGCAAGGTAGCGTTCGTCAGTGCGAACGTCGATGTTCTCGGCACCGCACCGGGCATATTGGCGACGCAATAGTGCAAAACGCCCTCTTCGTAATAGGTCGGGTTCGAGTGCGTGGTCGCATGGGTCGTCTCAAAGCATCCGCCCTGATCGACGGCCACATCGACGAGGACCGATCCCTGCGGCAGCAAATGCAGCATGTCGCGGGTAACAAGTTTCGGAGCCGCGGCACCGACGACCAGCACCGCACCGATCACGAGATCGGCGTGTGAAATGGCTTCTTCGATCTGGTAACGCGACGACGCGAGCGTCTGGACCTTTGAGAGAAAGATGTCGTCAAGCTGACGCAACCGGTCGAGATCGCGGTCGATGATCGTTACCTTTGCCCCCAGACCGACGGCCATTTTCGCGGCCTCGGTACCGACGATACCGCCGCCGATGATGACGACGTTTGCCGCCGGCACTCCGGGAACGCCGCCCAGCAGGATGCCTTTGCCGCCGTTCATTTTTTCGAGATAGGTCGCACCGACCTGCACCGACATACGGCCAGCAACCTCAGACATCGGGATCAGCAGCGGCAGCCGGCGGCCGCTCGTGATGGTCTCGTACGCGACGCCGGTGACCTTTCGGTCAAGCATCTGCTTGGTCAACTCAAATTCCGGTGCCAAATGCAGATAGGTGAAAAGCAGCTGATTTTCACGCATCCGCGGATATTCCGGTGCGACCGGCTCTTTGACCTTGACGATCATATCGCCGGCCTGCCAGACCTCGTCCGCGGTGTCCAAAAGCTGTCCGCCGGCCTTAACATACTGCTCGTCCTTAAAGCCCGAGCCTTCGCCCGCTGTTTTCTGCACGAAAACGGTGTGCCCCGCGTGCGTGAGCGCCTGAACGCCTGCCGGCGTCAACCCGACCCGGTATTCGTTGTCTTTGATCTCTTTCGGTAATCCGATCTTCATAAGTGATTTCTCCAATAACTAATATTGCGATAACAAAAACCAATACATTCAGATTTTACGTTGTTTTCGCGAATTTTGAAAAAGGCCGCTCCAAATTAAGGAACATCCTTGATGAACCGGTGCTTTCATAACAACACCGATCGTGAAGTCGCACCCGCTAAAATTTCAGCCCTTGTATTTGCTCTCCGGTGCCCCTGGATCGATCAGGTAATATCACCGCACATTTAGTGTGCTTCAAGCTTTGTATAGCTTTGGGCCGCGGCCCTTTCTCCGAAAAGTGCTGCGGATCCGCGCCGCCAGTTCTTCCCTGATCGGCTTGTATTGCTCTTCCCAACTTTCATAGTACTCGCGAAAGCGAAAAGCGACGGGTATCTCCGTTCGATACAAATGCAGGAACAACAATCGATACGCTATATGTTCGTCAGAGTGTGGGGTGCAGTACTCGCCACCCCACTTACCCAGATACCGCTGAAGAGCAAAGTACGCGGCAAAACACTCGAGGTCGTCGGACGGAAATTCGCGCGTCGCCACCAATCGGTCGGTCACGAGCATAAAATCCCAGCGTCCGTCGCCGCGGTTTCGCAGGTCGTGGTACGCGTAACCGTCAAACCTGAGGGCGCATGCCGTCAAGACTGACTCTTCGTCGAACTCGCGGTCCATTAGATCTCGACCTCGTCGATCTGCGCTTTTTGCAGTTTGCCCGAGTAGTCGATGTACAACGCCTTCCATTCGCTGAAGATGTCGAGGACCTGTGTGCCGGCTTCACGGTGGCCGTTGCCGGTTCCCTTGGTACCGCCGAACGGCAGGTGGACCTCAGCACCGATCGTGGCCGAGTTGACGTAACAGATACCGGTATACAGTTCCTGCATCGCGTAAAACGCCCGATTGACGTCCTGGGTGTAGATCGCCGACGAGAGGCCGTAGGCGACACCGTTGACGATATCGATCGCCTCATCAAGCGTCGAAAACGGAATAACGCTTGTCACCGGCCCGAAGATCTCCTCCTGCCCGATGCGCATTCCCGGTTTGACGTCCGTGAACACGGTCGGCTCGATGAAAAAGCCGTTCTTGTAATCGCCCTTCGTAAGGCGATTGCCACCGCAGGCCAGCGTGGCCTTGTCATGTATCTTGCCGATCTCAATGTAGCCGTGGATCTTTTCCATCGCGCGTTCATTGATCACGGGCCCGACATCCGTTCTCGGGTCGAGGCCGTTGCCGACCCGCAGTTTTTTGACCCGCTCGACCAGCTTTTCGCAGAATTTCTTATAGATCTTTTTGTGCACGACCAGCCGCGACGACGCCGTGCAGCGTTGGCCGCTGGTGCCGAACGCACCCCACAGCGAACCGTCAACAGCATTGTCGATGTCAGCGTCATCCATGACGATGATGGCGTTCTTGCCGCCCATTTCGAGACTGACGATCTTGTTGTCGCGGGCGCAAGCCTCGGCTATTCTTCGTCCGGTCGCGGTCGAACCGGTAAACGAGATAAGCCGAACGTCCTTGTGATCGACAAGCGCCGCACCGGCATCGCCAAAGCCGTTCACGACGTTGACGACGCCTTTGGGAATACCTGCCTCTTCGCACGATTTGATGAGGTTGATCGTCGAAAGCGGCACATCCTCGCCGGATTTGATGACGACGGTATTACCGCAGACCAAGGCCGGGATCAGTTTCCATGACGGGATCGCCATCGGGAAATTGAACGGGGTGATCAATCCGCACAGGCCGACCGGTTGGCGAACGCACATCGCGAATTTGTTGGGCATTTCGGCCGGAGTCGTAAATCCGTGCAAACGGCGTCCCTCGCCCGCGGTGTAATAGGTACAGTCGATCGCTTCCTGTACATCGCCGCCCGCCTCTTTCAGCACCTTACCCATTTCGCGGGTCATCTGCTGGGTAAAGGCGTCCTTGTTCTTTCGCAGGATCTCACCGAGCGTAAACAGTATCTCGGCCCTTTTCGGTGCCGGTGTCCGACGCCATCTCGTCGCGGCCGACTTTGCCGCGGCAACGGCTGCATTGACGTCGTCCTCGTTCGAGGCCGGAAATCGACCGACAATATCGCTCGTGTCGGCCGGGTTTACATTGTCAAACCACTCACCGGACGATGATTTGACCCACTCGCCGCCAATGTAGTTATAGTATTTCTTGACTGTCTTTTTTGTCGTTTCTTGTTTTGTATTTGCCATAAAATTGGGAATAAACACCCTACCTAACCGTAAATTGAACTAATTTGAATTGCGGTGCACGCGACCGCGGGTCATACGAGATGACGTGTAATACCACCGGGTCGCCGGGCTTTAATTTCGCCACGATCTCGCCGAAACTCTTTGTGTCGGTCACGCTCACCCGATTGATGCGTTGGATCAGATCGCCCTCGCCAAGTACAGGTTCGCCGATCGTCGTTCGAATATCGGCGATGTAACTTGCGGGATTCACTTCTTTTACCAGCAGGCCCTTTTGCCCCTCGAGCTTATATGTAGCCGCGAGCGTCGGTGTCAGGTCCGCCAATGTCAGCCCGAACGGTTTTTCGGCCGGCTTGACACCGTCGATTGGCAATTTGCGGCCGCTCCCGTCATCGTCCGCGATGGATCTGGCGACGGTCGGCCTTTCGGCGAGTTTTAGCGTGATCGTCTTTCGTTCGATCCCGCTGCCCGCTTCGCGTATATAAACAAGTTCCACCGATGCGTCAGGTGCGGTCGAGGCGACCTTGGCGATAAGGTCCTGGGCACTCTCGACCCGCTGCTTATTAAACTCGACGATCACGTCGCCAACCTGCAGGCCGGCAAGCGCCGCCGCACTCTGTTTGTCGCGAAGGTCGGTAATGATCGCCCCGCGAGCGTCACCCAGGCCGTACACCTTTGCAAATTCGACCTTTACCGAATCCAGCAAAACCCCGAGATAACCGCGTTTGACCTTGCCGTACTTTAATATCTGGTCGTAAACGCGTGCGGTCTCGTCGGCGGGCAAGGCAAACCCGACCCCATTCGAATCGCCGTTGGTCGTCGCTATCTGAGAATTGACCCCAATGACCTCGCCGTCCAGATTGACGAGCGGCCCGCCCGAATTACCGCGATTGATGGCCGCGTCGGTCTGAATAAATTTCTGAAATGCCGTCGTTCCGGGCGTCTCGCGTTTCTTTTGCGAGATGATGCCGGCCGTCACGCTTTTGGCAAGCCCGAACGGCGAACCGACCGCGAGCACCCAATCACCGACCTCCGCCCGATCCGGGTCACCAAACACGAGAGCCGGAAGATCGCGCCCCGCGTCGATCTTCAAAACTGCAATGTCCGTCTCCTCGTCGGCTCCGACGATCTTCGCGACAAATTCCTCGCCCGATTCCAATTTGACGGTGATCCGCGAGGCGTTTTCGATAACGTGGGCGTTCGTGATGATATAACCCGATTTATCAACGATAAAGCCGCTGCCGACCATAAATGACGGCCGGCGTGTCTGCTGACGGCGAAAGAAATCCAATATGTCCTCCGAGTCGCCGGGGTTCGTGTTACCCGAAGCCACGGTGGTCGGAAGCTTTCCTTTCGTTTCGATACTGACGACCGACGGCTCGACCTTTTTGGCGATCGAGGCAAACGATCTGGAAAGCGGATCACGGCCCGTGCCGGACTGAGCTGCGGCATCGACCGCACCAAAGCAGACCGCTAACGCCGCGGCGGCGATGATAGAATGGGCAGGAATGGATATCTTAATTTTGTACATTGCAATTTCTCCAAATAAAACAAGATCGACGCAATTTACTCTTCGCGTGATTATACCAAATGGTCCCGCCATTTTCCCGAACAGTCCGATCACGGCCTCAACAGGATCTTCAACGCACCTTTTCGCGACGCTTCGTTCAGGGCGTTTACGCCTTCGCCAAGCGGCATTTCGCTGTCGATCAGGCGTGTCACATCGATGCGGCCCGAGGCCAAAAGTTCTACCGCGGGAGCAAACCGGCCGCACCTGGAGCCCACGACAGTGATCTCCTCGACGACCACTCTCGACGCGTTCCATGTGGGTGTTCCCTGAAATGTCGATTTCAGGACGATCGTACCGCGGGGGCGGACCAACTCAAGCGCCGTCTCAAAACCACTTTCGGAACCGCTTGCCTCGACCACGACATCGAAACCCTTGGTGTGAGCGTCATTCAGATCGTTGACCAACATCGTCTCAACACCGGCCGAGGCGGCGATATCGAGCTTCGAACGGTGCTTGCCGATATTTAGGACGTGATCGCACTTGAGCCTGAGGCTCATCGCACAGAGCAGCCCGAGCTTTCCGTCACCGATCACGGCCAAACGCGTGTCCGCTTGCAGATCGGCCATTTCACTGATCCCCCAAGCGGCGGCGAGCGGTTCGGCGAATACGGCTTGCTCGTCGGAGACCGTGTCCGGGACCACCACGAGATTTTCTTTCGGCAAAGTCAAATACTCGGCGTGTGCTCCGTCTCGGCCGACGATGCCGAGGACCGTACGGTTCGGGCAATGCCGCGGATCGCCGGCCGCACATTTTTCACAGGCTCCGCAACCGGCGTTGATCTCGCCCACGACCCGTTTTCCGACAAGGTCGGGCCTGGCGGCCGAATCTTCGACGACACCGACAAACTCATGCCCGATCGTCCCGTTAAAACCGGCGTACCCGCGGACGATCTCGATATCGGTGTTGCAGATACCCGATATGGTCACGCGAATGAGCGCCTCGCCCGTCGCGGCGGGCGGCGGAATATCGTCGAGGCTCAGTCGGCCTCCGGTAAATCTAAGTGCTTTCATTTTCGACTTTTATCTAGTGTAGTAAACCTTGAGGTCGCGTTCCGAAGTAATGAGCCAGCGTCCGTTGATCTTTTTTAGTGTGATCTGGCTTCTGACCTTGCCGGACGACATATCGCGGCCCCGAAAATTCCATTCTTTATCAAACGCAGCTACCGCCGTGTCGCCCGACGCACTGACGCTGACCGTCATATTGGAAATATCGGTCCTCATCGAATCGTAAAGCGCAAAAGCCCTCGCCTTGTCTGCCCGAACCTCGCCGATACTAGCGCCTCTCCGCCGGTAATAATCAACGGTGCTCGCGTAGTTGGCCATATATCCGTTCAGGTCGCGCGATTCGAGCATCGACTTCCAACCATAGATCCGCTGTGTCACCTCACCGCGCGATTGTTCGACATTGTCTGACGGCGGCGGCAGCGGCGGCATTTCGATCGTCGACGAAGGGATCGGGGTCGCCGTTTTCGCGGTTGATGGTGCGACTATCGGGGTCGCGGACGTGGTCGCGGGTGAATTGTAATTAGTTGAAATGCTGTTGTTCGACTGATCGCCCGACGTGTTGGCGTTCCGGGCCGGTTCCGATCGTCCGTTTCGAACCAACATAAATATCCCGACACCCGCCACCGAAAAAACGACAAGCATCACAATGATCGTCGCCGCGACCGCCCAAAATACCTTCGACCCGCCGCCGTTGGTTTGGGCCGGAGCAAAACTCGTTCCCTGACTCTGTTGGTATTGTTGACGGCCGGGATCGGTTATCGGGATCTGAAATCTGTCGCCGCTCGAGTGTGAGACCACGGTTTCGGTCTCACCGAGCACAACGGTCGGCGTTTCGGCCTCGGCGTCGGATGTGAGAACGGTGCCGTCCTGCAGACAGTAAGCCAGCGTGTCGTCAGAATATCTATTTCCGCATTTTGGGCAACTTTTCATTGCTTTTGTGCCGCCGCTGTCTGTTTGAGTCCATCATAATTGACATATCCCGAATAGTAAACAGCATCGGCCGACGCGGCGAAAATTTACATTTCCCGATCTGAAACATATACTTGGCTAGATACATTGTTCAATTTTTAGCAGGCAGTAGTAACTTAACCTATGAAGAGAATTATTTTGTTGATCGGTGCACTTGGACTTTTGGCGGTCGGCTTCAGCTGCGGCGGCAGCGGAGGCGGGATCACGGGCGGCGGCGAATCACCGACCGAAGCTTATAAGAGGCTATTTAAGGCCGTAAAAGCGAAGGACACCGAGGCGATCAAGGCCGAAATGTCCGTAAAATCGATCGAGTTTGCCAAGATGGCCGCCGGCCGCAATAACACGCCGGTCGAGAAGGTATTTGAAAACGGCTTTACCGCGACGACCATGAACGCGACGCTGCCGGAGATCCGCGACCAGCGAATTGCCGACAACATGGGCGCCATCGAGGTTTACAATTCAAAGGACAGCCGCTGGGAAGACCTGCCGTTCGTCCTCGAGGACGGTAAATGGAAACTCGCGGTCGGCGACCTTTTTGCCGGTACATACAAATCGCCGGGCAAGGGACGCGATGCACTCGAAAAAGAGGCCGCAAACGCCGCCAATCCGAACATGACACAGGCGCCGATGCCGAACATGACGTCAAACACCAACGTTGTGCCGATCGTCCCGAAGCCGGCGTCGAATGCGGTTGCGAACGGTGCTAATCCGGTGCCCAAACCGGCAAATGCAGCAAAATGACGACTGCCGCGGAATTCCGCTCGATAGTCGATCTCTATGTGAAACACGGCTGGGTACTCCGCCGTGTTTTGCTTTCCGCGTCACTGCAAAACAAGCTTGCCGGGCAGATCGCGTCGGATTTTCCCGACGTTCCGATCCACGACCGTGACTTCGACGCGGCTTGGTTTTCGAGGCCGCCGGCCGCCGGGCCGATCGCATGGGAGGTCCGCAACCTCGGCAGCACGCCGTACGCGTTGGTCGAGCATCTCGATGAGAAAGATCCGGAGTTTGAGGCGGCCCTCGAAACGGCCGAGCAGCGGATGGTTGCCGCCGTCGCTTCGCGAAGATCAGCTTGACATAGCGTGACCGCGACTGCACACTTAGGAAATTGAAATGATGATCAAAGACCTCAGCGGCAGGGTTGCAAGTGTATGGGAAGGCCTTCGTCCCGTCACCCAAAAAATGCTCGTCGGAGCATTGCAAGCCGGCACGGGTGCGACAACTCCCTCAAATTCACGCCAAATTTACGATGCTCACGCGGACTGGGAACTCAGTCGTCTGCTCTCGGCCCTTGACGAAGAGTCGACCGCCGGCGAGATCCGTAAGGACGCCGACAAATTGAATAAGATCGAGTATCTTGCCGACACCTGCGCCCGGGTGCTCGAGGATCAAACAGCTTCCGCCGAGGTTTTTATCCAGCTCGCCGAGCGTGCACTTAAGGAAAACGACTACGACCACCTGGATAAGCTTGCCGACCGCCTGGTCGAGAGATTTGCCGTCAGTGAGATCGCGGAGATCATTCGCCAGACGAATGTGCCGCAGATTCGGGCGATCGCTTACGAAACGTTGGCGATGATGCAGGTCCAGTCGATACTGCCGCTGCTCGACGATCCGCTGTATGCCGGGATCGGGGCAAGTGCTCTGGAGTTGAAGGCGTTCGAATTTGATTCGGACGAAGCACGCGACCTCCTCGACCAGTTTGACGCCGAAAATAGCTCGAAGAACGATTAGCCGACCACAAACCGGCGACTACTTTAACATTAAAAAAGCACGGACAGGGCAGATCGCCGAGTCCGTGCTTTTTACTGTTTTCGCTCCGCTAAGGCCCTATGCCGCGCCGCCGGCACCGTGCGTCATTCGCATCGGATACATCGGGAATTTCGCCGTTAATTCCAGCACTTCGCGGCGCACCCTTTCCTTGACCGACTCTGATGCCGGTTCGTGGACCACCGCGGCGATCATTGCCCCGATCTCACGCATTTCGCCCTCTTTCATCCCGCGTGTCGTCAACGCGGGCGTGCCGAGACGTATTCCGGACGCGACAAACGGCTTGTTAGTGTCAAACGGGATCGTGTTCTTATTGACCGTGATGTGGGCTTCGCCAAGTGCCTGCTCGGCGACCTTACCGGTGACGCCCTTGCCGTCCAAAAACACGTCAACTAGCATCAGGTGGTTGTCGGTACCGCCCGAGACGATCCTAAGTCCCGAGTCAGCTAATGTCTCGGCCAAAACGCGGGCGTTGTCGATCACCTGCTGCTGATATGCCTTAAAGTCGGTCCTCAGAGCCTCGCCGAATGCCACCGCCTTGGCGGCGATTATGTGCATCAGCGGGCCGCCCTGGACACCCGGAAACACGCTGCGATTAATATCGGCGGCAAACTCCTCGCGGCACAAGATCAGACCGCCGCGTGGGCCGCGAAGTGTCTTGTGCGTAGTGGTCGTGACAAATTCGCAATGCGGCACCGGCGACGGATGCAATCCGACCGCGACCAAGCCGGCGATGTGCGCGATGTCCGCCATTACCTTGGCACCGACGCTCCGGGCAATTTCGCCGATGCGTTCAAAATCTATCGTCCGCGGATATGCCGATGCTCCGCAGATCAGGAGTTTCGGACGCGATTCCTCGGCCTTTTGCTGCAGTTCGTCGTAATCGATCTGTTCCGTCTCACGATTTACGCCGTAATCGGCGACCTTGTAGTTAATGCCCGAAAAATTGAGCGGATGTCCGTGCGTAAGGTGCCCGCCATGGGCAAGATTCATCCCGAGGATCGTGTCGCCGTGCTCAAGCGCGGTCATCAATACTGCCATATTCGCCTGAGCGCCGCTGTGCGGCTGGACGTTGGCATGCTCGGCTCCGAAAATCTCTTTGGCACGGTCGATCGCCAGGTTTTCAACGACATCGGCAAACTCGCAGCCGCCGTAATAACGCTTGGCCGGATAGCCTTCGGCGTACTTGTTCGTAAGCACGCTTCCCATTGTTTCGAGCACGGCCTCGGATACAAAATTTTCGGACGCGATCAACTCAAGTCCGTCGGCCTGCCGCCTAACCTCGTTATCTAATGCCTCGCTGACCGCCGGGTCAACCTCGGATATGTTTGCTGTGAAAAAGTCATTTGCCATAATTCTTATCTTCTTCAAAAATTGAAATTATCTTATCGTCGTCAAAGTCATCCTCCACACGCTCGCCAGGAACCAAAGATACTGAAAAACTGTACAAAGCCGGAAGAACATCTCCTATAAGCACGGCCATAAGTAGAAAAGTGTAAAAATTGTAATTCTGGCTCTGTTCAGCCAACTTCTTCAAGATCTCGTTCTGCTCTACAAGGAATTTTTTAGCATCCTGAATTGTAATTATTTCTCCATCGAGAGTGGGAATGAAAAAAGATGATGTTGGCCAGTTACTGTAGAACATCGGCAAAAACATAATGCCACTGAGTAATATTGAAAATCTTAATCGCGTTAATTCTTTTTTAGGTGACGGCAAATCTTTGCTCCGATACCACGATAAATATCGGAAACCGACAAAACCAACTAAGACAAAAATGAATGTCCAGAATCCCATTACGATTATGAGCAGTATCAGCGTGGTAATTCAAAACCATACAGCTCGCGAAAAACAAATCTATGCTCTTCCTCCAAAGACAATCCTGGTGGAACACGTTCTTTAACAAAAGCTTTAGCTAGTGAAAATAGACTTCCACAACGCCGAAATCTTTCTTCTTCAGA
Organism: uncultured Chloracidobacterium sp.; assembly: GCA_964592865.1. GTDB lineage: Bacteria > Acidobacteriota > Blastocatellia > Pyrinomonadales > Pyrinomonadaceae > OLB17. The sequence continues at coordinate 56,217 of CAZQGN010000015.1, forward strand.
TAGCTGCATCCACATTTTCTGCTGCAGATCTTTTATTTCGCGGCTTGTGTCTTCCATACCTCAAACGAATCCCAAACTTCGGTCAATCCCAATTTCCGGGCTGATTCTTTTAAGAGTTCCACATCGGTTCCCGATTCAATGAGTCTTAGCACGTCCTCAAATTGCCGTTCCGAGAGAGATCCGGCTGCCCACTTCAATTTAGATAGTATAAGGTCTTCTTTTCCAATAACCCAAAACTCGACCTCGCCGACTTTTGTTTTTCTTCGTCTTTCAAACCGTTCGACCTCGAAACGATCCTGTTTGCGGATAATGCAATCGACTTTTACAAGTGTCGAGTTACTTATGATATTGAACATCGACTGCCGCTCGCATGCATTACTGATCGATGAAGCTGAAACATAATACTCACCCACAAACATGGACTCGAACCGGAGAGCATCCGATGCCTTGATCTCAACAACAATATCGATGTCCATCGTTGTACGGGCTGGAACATAAGCAGACATCGCGAAAGAACCGGTCACCATGTGATCGATCCCGAGTTTTTGTAATCGCTCGGAAACGTCAACAAGCGTCACGAGCATTTCATTTTGCTCAATAAATGTCATGCGCGGTTACAACATACCAGCAAAATCTTCTTCACCCAATACCACTACGCCCAAGCTTTCGGCCTTCGTCAATTTAGATCCAGCGTCAGATCCGGCGACCACATAGTCCGTCTTTTTACTGACGGATGACGAGACGCGACCGCCGCGGTCTTCGATGAGTTTGGCGGCCTCGTCGCGGGTATAATTTTCAAGTTTGCCTGTCAGGACAAAGGTCTTGCCGACGAATCGCTCGTCGAGCAAAGCCGCGCTTGCGGCATCGGTCTCGGTCTTGACTCCGTGTGCCTTTAACCGGGCGACCAGATCGACGTTTCGCTCATCGCGAAACCACTCGTACACACTCTCGGCGACCGAAAGCCCGATCTCGTGTATGTCGTCGAGTTCCTGAACCGACGCCTCGGCGATGCGGTCAATGCTGCGAAAGTGGTTGGCCAGGATCTTGGCATATCGTTCGCCGACGTGACGGATATCGATGCCGAAAAGCAGCCGCTGCAGGCCGCGCGATCTGCTTGCCGCGATCTGGTCGATCAGGTTCGAGCCCGACTTTTCAGCCATGCGCTCGAGCCCGGCGATCTGATCGAGTGTCAGCGTGTACAGATCGGCCACGTCGCGGATCATTTCCTTATCGACCAGCGTTTCGACCAGCACCTCGCCGAGACCCTCAATGTCCATCGCCTTTCGGGCGGCGAAATACAGTATTCTGGCCTTGATCTTGGCCGGACAGTCGGGATTGGTACAGCGTCGTACGGCCTCGCCATCGGGGCGAACGGCCTCCCACTCACAGACCGGACACGTCCGCGGAAACTCAAAGTCCGTCTCGGTGCCGTCGCGTTTTGCGGTAACGACGGACAGGACCTGCGGGATGATCTCGCCGCTTTTTTCGATCATTACGTGGTCGCCGATCTTGAGGTCAAGCCGCTTGATCTCGTCCTCGTTATGCAGCGAGGCCCGCGATACGGTCGTCCCGGCAAGCAACGTCGGTTCGAGGTGCGCGACCGGCGTCAGTGCCCCGGTCCGGCCGACCTGAATGCCGATGCCGAGCAGCCGTGTCGTCGCCTGGCGGGCGGGATACTTGTATGCGATCGCCCATCGCGGAGCTTTGGTCGTCGAACCAAACTCGTCCTGCAGGGCCGTCGAATTGACCTTTACCACCACGCCATCGATCTCGTAATCGAGTTCGTCACGCAGCGACTCCATACGAGCGACAAAGTCGGCAAGCTCGGCAAAGTCGCGGCAAAGGGCACGGTTCGGGTTGACGTTAAAACCGTTTCGCTCGCACCACTCAAAATTCTCCCAGTGGGTCGCGAACATCTTCTGATTACCGGTGAAAGCGTCGTACGGAAACATATCGAGACGCCGTGATGCGACCACCGCCGAATCGAGCATTCGCAAGGTTCCCGACGCACAATTTCGGGGGTTGGCAAAGGTCTTCTCGTCCAACATCTCGAGTTCGGCATTGATCTTGGCAAATTGTGAACGCGACAGGAAGACCTCGCCGCGAACCTCTGCGTGCGGCGGAGCGTCTGCCCGCAGCCTGAGCGGAATGGTCCTGATCGTTTTGACGTTTTGCGTCACCTCGTCGCCCGTTTGTCCGTCGCCGCGAGTCGCTCCGGTCACTAAGATGCCGTTTTCGTAATGAAGCGAAACACTCAACCCGTCGATCTTGAGTTCGGCGACATAGTCCAGACGGCGGCCTTCGGCCAGCTTTTCGCAGCGTTCGGTAAAGGCCCTCAGTTCGTCGAGATCGTACGAATTATCGAGCGACATCAGCGGCACCGTGTGGGTAAAGGGCCTTAAACTATCAGCCTTGCCGCCGACACGTTGGGTCGGACTGTCGGGTGCGATCAGGTCGGGATGCTGCGACTCGAGGGCTTTCAAACGCTCGAGGAGGCGATCGAACTCAAAATCGGAGATCTCGGGCTCGGCCTTCTGATAATAGAGGTCATTGTGCCGTTCGATCTCGGCCCGCAACTGTTCGATCTCGGCTCGTACGTTGTCTGAGAGATTCATGAGGCGAATATTATTTCATAAACTCGGCGATCAGGCGATGAAAATGATGGGTTCCCTGTTCACGCGTTGGCGAGTAACGTCCGCTGTCGTAGAACCGCGACCGGATCCCACGCTGGACGCATTCGACGACGGCCTCATCTTCCATTTCGACCGTGTGGAGGTCAGCACCGGCACCCGTTTCGAGCAGCGACTCGTCCCTGACGTAACTGAGAAACTCGACCTTGGTTCGCGAAGGCGAGACCGGCCGGACCACGTTGACCGATATTCCCCACGGGTAAAAATTGAACATCAGGTTCGGAAATACGAACAGGTACCGTGCAGCTACGTTCCCGGCGTCGTCGAAGGCCGTCTGGATGCTCGAGTATCTGAATGTTTCGGTCGTGTATGTGCCGTAATCGACAACTTCGTTCAGGCTTCGATGAACGTACGGAATGTGAAAACCCTCGAGATAGTTTTCGCAGTACAGTGCCCAATGCGCCTCAAACTCGTATTCACGCGTCTCCGTCAGCACCAATCCGAAAGGCTCAATGTCCGAGAGCTTTTCCGCCGCGTCGTTTACAAATGACGCAAACGATGAAACGGGAGCGAGCGATGCGAACATAAACCCGGCCCTGGCCGCGAATGGCAGCTTTCGCAGATCGTCCGCCTCGGACGGAAAATCCTCGACATCCTCAAACTCCGGCATTGAGATGCATTTGCCATCCAAAAGGAACCGGCGGCCGTGGTACGAACACCTGATCAGGTTTGCACTGCAGGGCTCTTCAACCAGGATCTTTCCGCGGTGGGTACACACGTTCGAGAGGCACGAAAGCCACTCCGAGGTCTTCACGATCAGCACCGGTTCGTCCAAAAGACCGGGCAGGATCGTAACGGGCTTGAGCACCTCGACCTCGTCGCCCTTGCCCAGAAATTGCCATGTGCGGGCGAAAATTCTCTCTTTGGACTGCTCGAAAAATTCCGGGTCGGTGTAAAACGCCGACGGCAGCGTTCTTGCCTTTCGAATGTCGGGATCGATCTCAAATATTGACATCGCTAGCCTCGGTAGAGAAGATATGCCGGCCGGTCGGCGTCGCGCCGAAACGAACGCCCGACCAACCCGGCGGCAAACGCCGCCTCAAAATCACGCCTGACCCGCAGCTGCAGTTCGAGAGCGGCGGCCGGGTCGGACTCGACCAGCGTCGACCAGTCGTTGACGATCTCGACCTCGGCCTCGGGTTCGCCGGCCACAATGTACTTTTCACCTGCCGCGAGGGCCACTACCTTGTCACTCTCAAGGTGCCATTCGGCAAACAACCTATCACTCTGCAGGCCGATCTGTTTTCCGCTTTCGGGTGAAACGGCGTAATCTGTGCCGTAAAAGTTGCGCTGATATTCACAGACGATCGCACCCAGTTTTTCGAGGTTAAAGTAGCCGTTGCGGGCCTTGACCGGCTCAAACGTCCATTTTATGTACTTTACGCCTTCGGCCAGTGCACGCTCCCGCTGGGCCCATTTGAGCCTGGCTCCGACGCCCAGACTCTGATACTCGGAGCGAACGCCGGTCATGTGCGAATAAAACGCCCGCTCGCCCCGCAAAAAGGCCGGCACGCTGAGCACGTATCCCGCCAGGCGGTCGCCGTCATACGCCCCAAGCGTAAATCCGCCCGCATTTCTCGTGACGACAAAGTGCCGAACGGGCGAAAGTTCCACTTCGGGCAGTGCAAAAACCTCACGCTGCAGGTCTACACATTCGCCCAATTGCTCAAGCGTTGTGCATTCACGAATATCAAGCTCAACGGTCATTATATTGTCTGATCGCGGTCAACTGTGGTCTCACTCAAACTGTCGCAATTTGTCGTTCGGGTGTCAAACACGAGGTCGTTCGTGCCAAAACTTAATGCTTAACTTTTGCGTCCCGCTTTTGATATAATCTGTTTTGTTCCTTTGGGAACTACCACTCCGCCTTATTCTCGATCGACCCGATGACCGCCCCAACCCCAGAAGAGATCCACGGAAGTTTTCTGACCAATCCGTTCGCCGAGCTTGCGGCCGAGATCGGCCAGGCACAGCTTACCGGCAGCTTGCGCATTTCCTGCACGGGGAAAAAGTACATCGTCTATTTTGTTAAAGGCGTCGTCAGGTTCGCGGTTTCAAACGCCCGGTCCGCACGGCTTTTTGACATACTGCTCCGCCAAAAGCGTCTGACCGTCGACGATCTCAAAAAGATCCCCAATTTTGCGATCGATCATGAGCTTGTCGGATTTCTCGAATCTACCGGTTTTCTCAACGCGGACTCCAGGCGTCAGCTATACATCGAGCAGATCGAGAGCATTCTCATCGATCTTTTGTCCCAGCAGATGGGCGACTGGTCATTTACGCATCTCGCTCGCCTTCGCGACGGACTCAGCTTCGACGTCGACACCGCCCGGATCATGACAGACTATGCCCACTGTTTGCCGGTCGACACTGTACTGAGCAGATTTCGGAGTTTGGACGAGACGTTTGCCGCTGATCGGCCAAGGATCGAGAAGTCTGAACTCACGCCCGACGAAGCGAAGGTCGCCGCCTGTCTGACCGATGAACCCGCGACCGCTGCGTCGTTGATCGCCGGCTCAGGCCTGACCGAAATGGCGGCGATCAAGGCGCTCTACGCCCTCTGGCTCTCGGGCCGTGCACAAAGATCGAATTGGAACCCGGCATTTTCGGATATGAAGATCTCGGCGATGCTCGGCGCCGTTCTGGAACTCAAACAGGAAGCCAAGACCTATCTCTCGCCGACGCTGTCTCAAAAACCCGACACCGCCGAACCCGAGGCCGAACCCGCGGCCGAACCCGCGGCCGATGCCGCCGAGACTGAAACCCTGTCGCTCGAAGAGTATTTGGAACGGGTGGAAAAGGCCGAAACCCACTACGATATTCTGGGTGCCGACCCCAAGGCCGAAACCGCCGTTTTGAAACGGTCATATTTCTCGCTGGCCAAGAACTTTCACCCCGATCATTTTCATAAGGACGGCGGCGAGCTGCTCAAACGGGTCCAGGACGCGTTTACGCAGTTGACCCAGGCTCACGAAGCTCTGAAAACGCCGGAAAGCCGCGAGACATACGATTTCAAGATCCGCAAGGAACTGGCGGAACGTCAAAAGGCGAAGGAATCAGGAACGTACGACGAACGGAGTATGCAGTTCCAACAGGCCGCGGCCAGCTTTGAGCGCGGTTACAGCCTGCTTTTGGATGACGAGCCTGAAGCGAGCCTGCAATTTTTTGCCCGTGCGGTACATTTCGACCCGAATAACGCCAGGTACCACGCCTATTATGGCCAGGCTCTGTCTCACGATCCGAAACACCGGCACAAGGCCGAAGGCGAGATGCAGGCCGCGGTCAAGATCGATCCGAACAATCCTAAATTCAGGCTGATGCTGGCAGAGTTCTTTATCGCAATGAAACTGATGAAGCGGGCCGAAGGCGAACTTAATCGCCTTTTGGCCATCTTCCCGAGCAATCGTGAGGCCCGCGAGCTGTTGGCGAGTCTTCAGGCATAGTATTAATTTGCCGACGCTCGATTCGCACTTGAATATTCGAATCGAAAGCACGAAACTATTTCAATGCAGATTGCTCCGGCGGAAAGCCCCAAGATCGACGAGAAATTGCTGAAAGCTTCATCCGAAATGGATGCCTTTGAGGGCTATGCCGAGACGCACGCACAGCGGATGGCGTCACTCGCCGAGACGATCGCGGTGAGCCTGAACGTCGAGCCTCACGACCGGTCACTTCTGCAACAGGCGGTATTGATCCACGACATCGGCGAGGTGCAGATGGGCCGCGAATACATCTCCGCGGCGAGGCCGCTGACCGACGACGAGCGGATCGACCTCCAACGACATCCGGTCATCGGTGAACAGGCGGCCGCGAAAATGGAATTGTCGAGGGCCGTGCAGTTGATCGTCCGCTGGCATCACGAATGGTGGTGCGGGGCCGGCTACCCGGATGCCCTCACCGGCGAAGAGATACCATTGGCGGCACGGATCCTGCGAGTTGCCGACACGTACGCGGCGTTGGTGACGCCCCGGCCGCACCGGCCCGCGATGTCGCAGGAAGAAGCGCGAAAGTACATGGTCGAATGGGCCGGCATCGAGTTTGACCCGGCGGTCGTCAAAGCGTTTCTTTCACCGAAAGCGTAAGTTTTAGCTCAGAGCTCATATGCAGGTACAACACAAAGTATCGCCCAGGTCATGGCTCGCGTTCGAATTGAACGTGCTGCGTCGGGCAAAGTTCACCTCGGCGGCACTGCCATTTACGCCGGATCCGGCACTCGGCGCATACCTCAAGCGGTGGAACGTCCGCGTTTCGGCCAATGACCCGACGCTTTCCGGCTGGACACGCTCTGAGGCCGCGATCACCAATTGCGAGGTGCAGCTTTCTGAGGATGAGGTCAATGCGGTTCTCGAGGACGCCTACGTACCGGGCTACAAGTTAAGTAATCCGGCGCTTTCAAATTGGTTCTCTGAAACTGACGCGTGGTGGTTTGATAATGTGCGCCGGCGGATCGACACGCTTCCGTCGCCGACCGCCCGGGCGATCGCGAGCACCATCGCGATGGCGGCCGGCCAGTACGTGCTGTCCTTTACCGACGATAACCGCGAATATCGCCAGCCGTTGTCACAGGCATTTCGCCGTTTTTGGTCGATCCAGCCCAGGCCTTTCGACAACCACGCCCGAAATTCGTCGTCAAACAGATCGCCCGACGATTTTGTCGCTGAGAGCTTTGCCGATCTGCTTTTTTTGCGTTTGCCGCCCGCTCACGGTCAGACGACGCGTGCGTTTATGGGCCGGCGGGCCTGGACCGAAGAGTGGATCCGCGGCGGCAATGAGTTTTGGAACGAACTCGAAGCATCAATGACGGGCCGGCTCGGTGCCCCGACCGAGACCAAGTCGCAGTACCTCCGGCTGGTGGATGAGCTGCTCAGAAAAGCCTCGCACATCGAACATTGGGCCATCGCCCACGTCGAGACGGGCTTTATCACGACCCAGGACATCGTCGAGACGATCTCGAAGATCCGCCGCGTGGACACCATCTACACCAAGGATTTTTCGGAGCTTTCGGGTACGAAAGCCGTGGTCATCACCGCTTAGCCGACGGCCGCCGGCCCGGTGCTTTCTCGCGGCTGCCGGATAAACCAGACCACGCCCGCCAGTGCCGACAGCACGCCCGAAATGATCGTCAGCGTCTGCGGGGTAATAAAGTACATCAGTTCGCCCGCAGCAAAGCTGGACAGGCCAAAGACGGTCATCTCGGCTCCGCGGTCAAGCGTCGATATCCTGCCCCTTATCTGATCGGGGAGACTGCGTTGGAACATCGTTTCCTGAACGGCGTATTCCACCCCGACGATCGCCCTCGAAATAAAAGCGACTATCGCGAACATCCAGAGCGTCGGCATCAAAGCCCCGAACGAAAATACGACACCGTGCACGATCAGCGTCCAGCCGATGAATGCCCGATTACGGCCTCGCCGATCAAGATAAACCGACGTCCGATGGGCGATCAGCATCCCGAACGCCAGCCCCAGTCCTGTCGCAAACCACAGAGCACCGACCGCCGCGTCCGGATTCCATCCTTCAACGGAAGCAAAGTGAACGCCGCCGATCCGCTCGAAAATGATATTTATCGACCCGCCGCCGGTTGCCCAGATCACGTTCATGATAAGGATCGTCGCCGCGAACCGCTCGGTCAGCGCATATTTGACGCCCTCACGGAGTTCGGTCATAAAAGGTGACCGTTTTGCTTTCGACGCCATTCGTTCGGCGGTCTCCTCATCACGGGTCGCCTCTTCCGGGATCAGCCAAACCGTGTATGCCGAGGCCACGAATGAGAGTGCGTTGATGATGAACGCCGCCTTGTAGCCCAGATACGCCGCCGCCCAGCCGCCTAGGGCCGAACCGATCGCCATGAGCAGAAACCGTGTCGAAAAAAGCAGGGCCGTACCGGCCAAAAGCCCTTCTTTGCCGGTCAGGTTTGGAGCCGCGGCATTTTTCGCACCGTCAAAAAATGCTCCGAACGTATGCAGCAGGACCGTGGCAAGATACGCTATCCAAAGGTCTTCGGCGTTTGTTACAAACAGGAATGCGAGGGCGATCAGCCCGCGCGCAAGATCAGTGGCGATCATCACCTGCCGCCGCGAAAAACGGTCGACAAATGTGCCCGCGATCGGCGACATTATCGCAAACGGGATCAGTCTCGCGACAAAGAACAAACCGGCCGCCGTCGGCGATGCGTCAGAAACATGACGCACCAGGCCCAATCCGGCGATGAAATTGAACCAGTTGCCGAGTTCCGAGATGAATTGTCCGGCCAGCAGATTGCGGAAATTGCGGTTTCCCTTGATCAGTTGTCCGTAGGTCAGCGACTGCATTCTTATAGGATGTGGCTTTAGCCTGTGTTACGCAAGCAGTCGGGTCCGGCCATCGACGGCTGCTTGCCGGCTCAGGCGGCAGCCGCTGAGCTTTTCTTGGTACGCCCGCGAAGCCACCGGCTAAAACGCCGAACAGCCAGCGACAGGCCCGTATAGACCAGATAAGCTCCACCTAAACACGCGACAAATCCGATGAACTGGCCGACGATGCCAAACGACTCGCCGGTATGAGTGAAACGGAACCACGAGCGGAGTTTCTGTGCCGAATTGCGGTCCTCGTAGGCGTCCCATTTGATCGTCGAGCCCGTTCCGGCGTCCAGCGTCAATGTTGACCGCGCGAAGATATTCCACGACTTGCCTTCGTCGATCGTAAATACCGCGTCATTCGTCACCGGCAGCCTCAGTGAAATTGACTTTGCCCCGTCGGCCTGACGCTCTGCGGTTGACCACAACTGGTCAATGTTGGCCGGCACGGTAAAAGGTGCGGCCTCGGCCGGGCCGGGACCCGGTGCGGATCGCTGTGCCGGCGGGGCTTCATTGCCCGTCAACGTATAAAGAAGATTTGCGGCCCACTGATACGAGATGACCGCGGCCGTGACGGTCAATACCACCAGCACCAGCGAGCACCAAAATCCGACCACGTGATGCCGGTTAAAGTCGTTTGCCCTGCCGCCCATGCCGGACTTGAACCACAGCCGCGGCCTCAAATGCCGCAACGTCAACTTTCGCGGAAACCAGATATAAATGCCGCTGATCGCGAGAAACAGGAACATCAGGTTGCTCGCACCGGTGATCGCTTTGCCGACAGTGCGGCCGTCGCCGGACAACCCGATCCAGCGATGAAGGTCTGTCATCAGGCCAAAGAACTTGCGGGCGTTTGCATTGCCGTCGCCCTTGATCACCCCAGTGTACGGATCGACATAGACACGTCCCTCGCGGCCCAGGCCGACCACCGCCGCCGCGGCCGGATCATCGGTCAATAGCAGTGATGACGGCCTGGAACCGGGCCTCGCCGTCACGACGCCGTTGAGCAGCTCATACGCGGAGAGCCGTCGTTCGCCGACCTCAACGACGCGTTCGCCGCGTTCAACGTATTCGATAATGTTTTTTTCGAATGACAGTGCGGCACCGGTGACGCACATTATAAAGATCACGATCCCGCCCAGAACTCCGGCGATAAGATGCAGCCAAAAGACGGCCTTTCGAAATACTCTCATCATTAATGGTCACTCTCTGAGGTCACGCCGGCAAATTCGGCCGTCCCGAGGTCCGCCGCGATCGTTTCCCACCCGCTGTAGTGGATCTCAACTGCCGTCTGAACAAGACCGGCAAACTCTTCGCGGTCAAGACTGGCTATCGACTCTCCGGCCGACAGGTGTACCTTTCCGCATCGGTCACAATGCCACAGTTTGACCCCGTTTCGTGAACTCGGCCTCCGGGCCGTCCTTGTGATCTCCATTTCGTTATTTCCGCCTCCAAATGTTCCTTACATAAGTGGGCACGGTCGCCCGGACGGGGCAAATGCCCCGCTTGCCTTCGCCTCAACGAAAGCAAGCCGCACCTCGCCGAATGCTGAATTGAAAAATAGTTATTGAAAGTAACTTTCAATAATAGATGAGAGAATACGGGACCGGGCGGAGGATGTCAAATTAGTTGAAAGTGATTTTCATTAACCCGGCCGGGCCAGATCGTTATTTGCCGGTGAAGTTTGCCGGCCGCTTTTCAAAAAAGGCCATTACGCCCTCACGAAAATCGTCCGAACGGCCCGATTCGATCTGGCATTCATGCTCAAGGGCAAGCTGGCCGTCGAGGCTGTTTGAAAACGTGGAATTGAGCATTCGCTTGATGCGGCCGATCGATCCGGTCGGTCCGGCGGCGAGTTTTTCAGCGATCGATCGAGCCTCGTCGAGGAGGCTTTCGGCAGGCACGACCCGGTTTATCATCCCGATCTGCAGTGCCCTTCCGGCGTCGATCGTTCCGCCGAGCATAAACAACTCGGCCGCGAGCTTTTCGCCCACCGCCCGCGGCAAAAAGTACGTTCCGCCGCAGTCCGGCGACAGCCCGATGCGAACGAACGCCTCGTTAAAGGTCGCGTTCTCGTCGGCGACGACAAGGTCGCACGCCAGTGCAAAATTGGTACCCGCACCGGCACATACGCCGTTGACGGCTGCGACAAATGGGATCGGCGCCTCGCGTATCAGTTTGATCACGCCGTGCAGAGCCGCCAGCGGATCTTCGAGAAACGCCTCGATGCGGCCTTCCCTTTCCCACATCGACCGCATCTCACGCAGGTCGCCGCCGGAACAAAACGCACGGCCGTTTCCGGTAAGCACAACGGCCCTCGCTCCGCCCTCGACCGCCTCGCGGCAAGCGGCAAGCAGGTCGGTCGTCAACTGCAGAGAAAGGGCGTTCAGGGCCTCGGGCCGGTTCATCGTGATGATCGCGACGCGGCCATCGAAACTATAATCTACTGTTTCAGATCGCATACTTGTTAGTTTTTTTTCATCGGAACGCCGTTTCGGCGTGAACAGTTAAGTTCGGCGGTTAGCGGTGCCTCGATCGGCTCGATTCGTGACACTCCTTACACAAAACGGACCGGCCGACCTTTGGCTGAAACGGCACCTGATCGTGCTTGCCGCAGTGATCGCAAACGATGTCGAACTTGCTCGGAGCATCGGGCCTGAGTGCCGCCTTCTTCGACCGGCAGGCGGTGCACCGCTGCGGCGGCATCATATTACGTTGGTAAAATATCTCCTGATCCTTTTCAGAAAAGATAAAGATTTCTCGGCATTGAATACAAGGGATCTCGATGTCCGGCACGGCATTGTCTCCTTTCTCAGCGGTTCACGATCTTGATATAAGCCGAGTTTAACATATTCGTTACGAACGGCTCAGTTCCGCCACGTGATTCCGTACCGATTCGCCGAGCGTCGTCAGATTGTACCCGCCTTCCAGACATGACACGATCCGGCCGCTGCACGCGTCGTCCGCCCACTGCCGCACGGACGCCGTCATTGCCGAATAATCCGGATCCTCTAATTGCAGTTGTCCGAGCGGATCTGTCAGATGCGCGTCAAAACCGGCCGAGATAAAGATCAGATCCGGCTTGAAACGTCTCGAAATATCCTCAAGTGCCGCGTCAAACATTCGGCGCTGTTCGGCCGCTTTGGTTTTTGCCTTGACCGGCACATTGAGAGTCGTTCCCAAGCCGCGGCCGTGGCCGGTCTCGCCTCGGGCACCGGTGCCTGGATACCACGGGTACTGGTGCATCGAAAAGAAGTGAACGGTCGGGTCGACGTAAAAGATACCCTGCGTACCGTTCCCGTGATGAACATCCCAGTCGATGATCGCGACCCGCTCGACCTCTTTGTAATTATTTTGGGCATATCGTGCGGCGACCGCGACGTTATTGAAAATGCAAAACCCCATCGCGTGCTCGCCGGTCGCGTGGTGTCCCGGCGGCCGGACCGCGACAAAGGCGTTATCCGCCTCGCCCTGCATCACGGCGTCAACGGCCGCGCATGCTCCGCCGGCGGCAAACAAGGATGCGTCAAACGACTGGATCGAGACCGTCGTATCGGCGTCGAGCCGGTCGAGGCCGTTCTCAAACGCTCGTTCCACCCGTTTGAAATGCTGTGCCGAGTGAACCGCCTGGATCAATCCCCTCGATGCTTTCTCGGGCGTGATCTCGATCAGGCTTTCCCATAACGCGCTGTCACCGCGAAGCGCCTCCATCACCGCCGCATATCGCTGCGGGGTTTCAGGATGTCCGATGCCGGTATCGTGCTTTTGGTATATCGGGTGATGGATCAGTGCGGTTTTCATAACTAAACGGAAAGTCAGATTAACACAATTACCTTCAGACCATCATTCCGGGGTACAACCTGAGCGGATATGTCCGGCCGTGCCTTCAAATGCCCGGCCTACAATGGTATATTTCCCTTGAACTTATGTCATTAAACCAAGTCACCCGGCTAAGGGCGATCGACTCTCATACCGGCGGCGAACCGACGCGTGTGATCATCAGCGGATTCCCCGACCTCGGGCCGGGTTCGATGGCCGACAGGCTCGATGTTTTTCGCCGCGATCACGACAACTTGCGCTCCGCCGCAGTATGCGAACCACGCGGGCATGACGCCGTTGTCGGTGCTCTGCTCTGCGAACCGGTCGATCCGACGGCGGCTGCGGGCGTCATTTATTTTAACAATGTCGGCTATCTCGGCATGTGCGGGCACGGCACGATCGGGCTCGTCAAAACGCTCGAGTACATGGGCCGCATCACCGCCGGGACGCATCGTATCGAAACGCCGGTCGGCGATGTCGAGGCAACGCTGAACGCCGACGGCTCGGTCACGATCACAAACGTTCCGAGTTACCGCTACGCTAAGGACGTCTGGGTCGACGTTCCGGGAATTGGCGTGGTCAAAGGCGATATCGCCTACGGCGGCAACTGGTTCTTTCTTATCGGCGAGCATCCGCTAAAGATCGAACTCGCGGACCTCGAAGCATTGACCCAATATTCGGTAGCGGTTCGTAACGCTCTGACCGCAAACGGGATCACGGGCGCTGACGGTGCCGAGATCGACCATATCGAGCTATTTTCACCGACGCCGACCGCGGACAGCCGTAATTTCGTACTCTGTCCGGGACTGGAGTACGACCGCTCGCCGTGCGGCACCGGCACAAGTGCGAAGCTCGCCTGCCTCGTGGCCGACGGCAAGATTGCTGAAGGCGACGTTTGGCGTCAGGAAAGCCTCATCGGCAGCGTTTTCGAGGGCCGCGTGAAGACTGACGGTGAACGTATCATCCCGATGATCAGCGGAACCGCACACGTCACAGCCGAACTTGATCTCGTTTTTGATAATGCCGATCCGTATCGCTTCGGTATCGGCCAATTTAATTAATAATTATTAATTTGGAAATTAGTAATTAATTTGCCGGATGAATTTTGACGTCGCTATCGTCGGAGGAGGGATCGTCGGTGCCGCGTGCGCCTATGCACTTTCGCGCGATGGCCTAAAGGTCGCGGTGATCGAATCGGCCGGAGTTGCGTCAGGCACGACCGCCGCCGGAATGGGCCACATCGTCGTGATGGACGACAGCGAGGCGCAGTTCGCATTGACGCAATATTCGCAGCGGCTTTGGAATGAACTCGTCCCCGAGCTGCCAAAGCTCGCCGAATTTGAAAATTGCGGTACGATCTGGGTCGCTGCCAACGACGAAGAGATGACGGAGGTCCGGCGAAAGCACGGCTTTTACGCTGAGCGTGGCATCAAGTCTGAGATCCTTGACGAAACCTCGCTGCGTGCCGCTGAGCCTAACCTTCGCCAGGGGCTCGCGGGCGGACTGCTCGTCGCCGGCGACAGCGTTGTTTATCAGTTGTTCGCGACGCGTTTCCTGATCGACACGGCAAAACAGAATGGCGCTGTGTTGATGGTCGGCAAAAATGTCGTTGGGATCGACGCCGATGCCGTACTCCTTTCGGACGGAACAAAGGTCGAATGCGGTAAGGTAGTGAATGCCGCAGGCTTCGCCGCCGCCGAGCTTTCGCCCGGGCTAAAGATCGCAAAGCGAAAAGGCCATCTCATCATTACCGAACGGTATCCCGATCTTGCTCGACATCAGCTTGTCGAGCTCGGATACCTCAAATCGGCTCACGGCTCGGCGACCGATTCGGTCGCTTTCAACGTCCAGCCGCGAAGCACGGGACAGGTCCTGCTCGGTTCGTCGAGGCAATTCGGTGCCGAGGACGGCGAGATCGATCACGCGATCCTTCGGCGGATGACCGCAAGGGCGTTTGAATACATGCCGACCCTTAAAACACTGTCGACCGTTCGTGTCTGGACCGGTTTTCGTCCCGCGACGCCGGACAATCTGCCGTATATCGGTGCGATGCCCGGCCAAGCCGACGTTTATGTCGCCGCGGGGCACGAGGGACTCGGAATAACGACATCACTCGGCACCGGCGAGTTGATCGCCGACGCGATCCTCGGCCGCCAATCGGCGATCCCGGCCGAACCATATTCGCCCGCGAGGGAGATCGAAGAGCATTGATCACACTGACCGTAAACAACACCACGATCTCTGTTGAGGACGGCATGACCGTCGCCGCGGCGATCGTCTATGCCGGCGAAACGAAATTTCGCCGCTCTGTCGCGGGTGAGGCGCGCGGGCCGCTGTGCGGGATGGGCGTCTGTTTCGAATGCCGGGTGACGATCGACGGCGTTGCACTTCAACGCAGCTGCAACGTGCCTGCGAGAGACGGAATGGAGGTCTCGACCGATGAGTAATGTCCGGGCCGAGATCCTCGTCATTGGCGGTGGTGCCGCCGGAATGTCGGCCGCTCTCTCAGCGTCGGCACGGGCGAAAGTCACGATCGTCGACGACAATCCGCTGCTCGGCGGCCAGATCTGGCGTGCCGAACTCGGCAAGGTCAAATCGCCTGAGGCCCGGGCTCTGATCGCATCGCTCAAGGCGGGAAACATCAACGTGATAAACAGTGCCCAGGTCTTTGGGCAGGATAGCCACGGATGCCTGCTTGCGGAAACACCCGACGGCACTATCGAGCTCACCTTCGAAAAACTGATACTTGCGGCCGGTGCACGCGAGCGTTTCCTGCCTTTTCCCGGTTGGACGCTGCCGAACGTTCTCGGTGCGGGCGGCCTGCAGGCGATGGTCAAGGGCGGGCTAAATATTGCTAATAAGCGTGTTATCGTTGCGGGGACCGGGCCGTTGCTGTTGGCGGTCGCCGAGTATTTGAAGGCAAAGAATGCAAAGGTGCTCTGCATCGCCGAACAAACTCCTTCGTCGAAGATCCGCAGTTTTGCCCTCGGCCTGTGGCGTTACCCGGCGAAGATCGCTCAGGGCGTTTCTCTGCGAATGCGTCTGCGTGATGTTCCCTTTTGGACCGATTCCTGGGTCACCGGCTGCGTCAATAGCAAAAAAACGCACACGATCTCGGTGACCGTCTCGCAAAACGGCCGCGAGCGAACGATGGACTGCGATTACCTCGCCTGCGGTTTCCACCTCGTGCCGAATACGGAACTTGCTTCTGTCCTCGGTTGCCGCATCGATAACGGCGCGGTCACGGTCAACGATTTTCAGCAAACATCGATCGAAAATATATTTTGTGCCGGCGAACCGACCGGCATTGGCGGCATCGAGGCGTCGCTCGTCGAGGGCAGGATCGCCGGGCTTGCCGCGACCGGCCAAACCGAGGCAGCCCGCGAACATTTGGCCGAACGCGACAAGACACGACGATTCGGCGAGGCCTTAAACTCCGCATTTGCCCTTCGCGATGAACTGAAAACGCTCGCATCTGCCGAGACTATCGTCTGCCGCTGTGAGGATGTCGAATTTGGCCGCCTTACCGAATTTGTCAATTCGCGTGAGGCAAAACTGCAGACCCGCTGCGGCATGGGCCCGTGCCAGGGCCGCATTTGCGGATCGGCGACCGAATTTCTTTTCGGCTGGAAGCCCGGCACCGTGCGTCCGCCGATATTTCCCGTTAAAATGGAGAATCTATGACAATGGAATGGAAGGGCGTAATGCCCGCAATCACGACCTGCTTTGACGAAAACCTGAATATCGACCACGATTTCACAGCAAAGCACGTTAATTGGCTTGTCGATAACGGCTGTACCGGCATCGTCACGAACGGCAGTTTGGGCGAAGGCGGCACTTTTTCCATGGACGAGAAGATCGCCCTTTGGAAAACAGTCGTCGGTGCCGTCGGCGATCGAGTCCCTGTCGTCGCGGCGATCGCCTCGATGACGACGGCCGACGCGTGCGCACAGGCCGTCGAGGCCGCGTCCGCCGGCTGCTCGGGGCTGATGGTGCTGCCGCCGTACGTTTATCGCGGCGATTGGCGTGAGATGAAATATCACGTCTCGCAGATCGCCAACGCGACCCCGCTTTCGTGCATGCTCTACAACAATCCGGTTGCTTACGGCACCGATTTTCTGCCCGAACAGGTCGCCGAACTCGCCGCCGAGTTGCCCAACATGCACGCCGTTAAAGAGTCCTCGACCGACGTTCGCCGCGTGACCGCGATCCGTGCGCTTTGCGGTGATCGCCTGGAACTTTTTGTCGGCGTAGACGATTGCATCGTCGAGGGAATAAACGCCGGTGCGACCGGCTGGATCGCCGGGCTCGTCAGCGCGTTTCCGAGAGAATCGGTCGATCTCTTTAATTACGCGATGAACGGCGAAGACGAAAAGGCCCGTGAGATTTACGAGTGGTTCCTGCCGCTGCTGCGGCTCGACACCGTGCCGAAGTTTGTCCAACTGATCAAACTCGTTCAGGAAAAGGTCGGCTGGGGCAGCACACGGGTTCGCCCGCCGCGGCTCGAACTCGTCGGCCGTGAACTCGACGAAACACTGGCGATCATCGATCATG
Organism: uncultured Chloracidobacterium sp.; assembly: GCA_964592865.1. Classification (GTDB taxonomy): domain Bacteria; phylum Acidobacteriota; class Blastocatellia; order Pyrinomonadales; family Pyrinomonadaceae; genus OLB17. Next base: position 73,615 of record CAZQGN010000015.1, read on the forward strand.
CCCTGGCGACACGGCCCCGGCCCGATGCCGCCGCGGCTTGATATAACAAAGGCCCGCGTTTGAGCGTGGGCAAAACACTCGATCAGACTATGGAGATCAAAGGCCTATCGATCATCGGCTATGCCCGCGGCAGTGAAGCGGGCGAGACGTTTCGTGCTTTCGACCCGACCACGGGCAATGCCGTCGAGCCGGCATTTTATTCCGCCACGCTCGACGAACTCGAACGCGCCGCCGGACTTGCTGAACAAGCGAGGATACCGTTCGGCAGCGTTCCCGGCCGTGAGCGTGCCGTATTCCTGCGAAAGATCGCCGACAATATCGAGGCTCTAGGCGACACGCTGATCGAGCGGGCGTCGCTTGAGACGTCGCTGCCTAATGCCCGGTTCATTGGCGAACGCGGTCGTACGTGTATGCAGCTTCGGATGTTCGCCGACCTGCTTGACGAAGGCTCGTGGGTCGACGCTCGTATAGATCACGCCATTCCCGACCGTGAACCGCTGCCAAAGCCGGACGTTCGGTCAATGCTGCGGCCTGTCGGGCCGGTCGCGGTATTTTGCGCCAGCAACTTTCCTCTTGCCTACTCGGTCGCGGGCGGCGACACGGCGTCAGCACTCGCGGCTGGCTGTCCGGTGATCGTCAACGCGCACATTGCCCATCCCGGGACCGCCGAACTCGTCGGCATGGCAGTGATGACCGCTGCGAAGGAATGCTCGATCCCTGAGGGCGTGTTTAGCCTTTTGTTCTCAAACGGTTACGAGATCGGTCAGGCTCTCGTCAAGCATCCGTCGATCAAGGCCGTGGGCTTTACCGGCTCACGCCGAGGCGGTCGTGCGTTAATGGACATCGCCGCCGCACGGCCCGAACCGATCCCGGTCTATACCGAGATGAGTTCGGTAAACCCGACGTTTATCTTGCCAAGCGCTATCGTGGAACGCGGCGACGCGATCGTCGCGGGCCTGCACGCATCGGTGACCGGCGGCGTCGGCCAGTTTTGCACAAAGCCCGGTCTAGTGTTTCTGCCCTCCGGCGAACCGGGCGACGGATTTGTCGATAAATTTGACCGGATGATCGAGGACACCACTCCGGCTCCGCTGCTCACCGGCGGCATCAGCGCCGCTTACGGTGCGGCCAGCTCAAAACGAAAGAACGAGGTCAAGGGGTTTGCGTTCAACGCTCAGTCAGATCTGCAGGGGTTTGCGGTCAATCCCTCGGCCTTTGTGGTGCCAGCGGCCGAGTATCTCAGCACACCCGAGCTTAACGAAGAGATCTTTGGCCCGACGACGCTGCTTATCCGCTCGAACGAACACGACGAGCTTCTGGCTATCGCACGCTCGCTCGAGGGACAGCTTACGGCGTCGGTTCACGGCACCGAGGCGGACCTCATCGAATACGCCGATCTGATCGCGATACTCGAAACAAAGGTCGGCCGGCTGATCTTCAACGGGTTCTCGACCGGCGTCGAGGTTTGTCCGTCGATGGTCCACGGCGGCCCGTATCCGGCGACGTCAGACGGCCGCTCGACGGCGGTCGGCGGACGGGCGATCACGCGATTTGCCCGATTGGTCTGTTATCAGAATTTCCCCGATGCGTCGCTGCCGGAGGAACTGAAGGAAGCAAATCCGCTCGCCATCGACCGCATGATCGACGGAAAAATGTCGAGGGGCTAGGACTACTCCGACTCAAACCCCGAGAGTTTCAGTACAAAATCAGGAACCGAGGGCTCGTCCGCAAGGATCGAGTCCTTTCCTTTTTCCCGTGCCCAACGGTGCAGCCACGAGATGCCCGCCGGCCCGATGTAGGTGTCCGGCAGGCGATAGGCGTCGTCTTTCAGGGCTGTTTCGAGATCGACGAACTTATATCCGCGCCGCGTGAACATCGCGGCGAGGTCGTCGAAGTAGTCCGAGTTGATAAAGTTTGCGTGGATCAGCAGCGTCTGGGCGATCTCGCGGCCAAAGAGCTTCATCGACTGGTGTTCCCAATACTCGAGCTTCCGTTCCATGTACGGCACATAGGCTTCGCCGACCTTTTTCATCAACGCCTTGTCGCCGCGGTCAAAGGCGATATCGTACGCCCGGGAAAAGATGTAATCAGCGTTGTCAAACGATATCGGTGCGATCGTGTAGCCGTGTTCGGCAAGGAACCGGTCGAATTCGGCCTTGATCTCCATCGTCCGGCCGGTCTGAAGATATGGATGTCTGAAAAACCTTATCTTTTGGCCTTTTTCGGCGAGCAGCCGCTTTGTTATCGACTCGCCCTTCAGCAGGTCAGCCTCGTATTCAGAGAGTTCGATCTGATTGAGGCTGCGGTGCGAATATGTGTGATTGCCGAGTTCGAGGCCCGCGGCCAGCCACATCCGCAGCAGGTCGATTTGCTTTTTATCCTCTTTGCTCCCGGCATACAGCTTGTTCTCGTTGACAAACCCGATCGCCGGCACCTTTGCGGCCGTTACATGAGCGAGCAGCTTTTTGGTGATCTCGCGGCGGTTCTTTAACGACGAACGCGTTGATACGACGGGCAGATCGTCGATCGTCACCGCGACGGTCCGCACATTTTGCGGCCGCACAAAAACCGGCGTCAGCGACACCAGGATCAAAGCGAAAATCAGAAGTCTGGGCATTTATTTATTTGGCAAAAACCTGGGACAGGTCGGCAAAGGCCTTAAATTCGAGGGCGTTGCCGCTCGGGTCGAGAAAGAACATCGTCGCCTGTTCGCCGACCTCGCCCGCGAACCGTATCTTGGGCTCGATCACAAACTCGACGCCCTTCGACGACAGATCGTCGGCCAGTGCGACCCACTGTTCCATCGGGAGTATCACGCCAAAGTGCGGCACCGGCACATGGTCGCGGTCAACGTCATTCGTCGCCCGAACACCAGCCCCGCCCGGCGCCAGATGGGCGACGATCTGATGGCCGAACAGGTCAAAGTCCACCCACTGGTCCGAGCTGCGGCCTTCGGTACAACCCAGGACGTTCAAGTAAAATTCGCGTGCCGCGGCCAAATCGGTTACCGGAAACGCCAGGTGGAATGGATTTCTCATAATTTTCTTTTTGCCCGGACCGCATGTCGCCGCGATTCAGCCGTGTCCGTTCGTTGTGCTAGTCTTTCCTGTAATGGTCGAACATATCGAGAATTTTGTCAGCGAGATCGGCAACAGTATCAAGAACGGGACGTTCGTTAAGCTCTCGCTTGCAAATTATAAAGGCTCAGAACCGCATCTGCAAAAGATACTGATCCGGCTGGTCGAGACGAAAAAGGGCGTACGCCTGTACTTTCTATATCGGAGTGAGACGCGCGACGTCGCCAAAAACTATGATTTCGACCTCGGGTTAGGTTTGATCGCCGCCGCGTTTGACGATGGTTTTCGCAACGGCCATTTGTTCACGACCGCGGGCGACCTGCAGTTGGATATCAGCAACAAAGGCAAGACCCGATTAAATCGTGCCAAGCCCGCTTTCAAGCAGACACCGCCGCTCGGGCACGACCGCGAAAAGGCCGCTCTCGTCGACGTCAACAGCTTTTACCTGAAGGCACTCGGCATCACCGACGACACCGGCCGGATCAAGGATAAACAGCAGGACAAATGGCGGCAGATCAATAAATTTGTCGAGGTGATGGCCAGCCTTTACAACAAATCGGAGCTGCGTGAGCGGCGGTCCGTGAACATCGTCGATATGGGTTGCGGTAAGGGTTATCTGACATTCGCGGCGTACGACTATTTCAGGGATAAGCTCGGCCTTGAGGTCACCGTCACCGGAGTCGACGTCAAAAGCGATCTCGTCGACCTGTGCAACGGCATCGCGGGAGCGTGCGATTTCGTCGGCCTCAAGTTCGCGGTCGGCAAGATCGACGATTTTGAGGTTGGTGACGCGGATATGCCGATCGCCCTTCACGCCTGCAACACGGCGACGGATGAAGCTCTTTTCAAAGGCATCAAGGCAAAGGCGGGCCTGATACTGGCCGCGCCGTGCTGTCATCAGGAGATCCGTCCGCAGATCGTGCCGCCGGCGATGATGAAAGATGTACTGAAACACGGCGTAATGCTTGAGCGCTGTGCCGAGTTCATCACCGACGGCCTCAGGTCTCTGCTTTTGGAGCGAAGCGGCTATTCGACCAAGCTGTTTGAGTTTGTAAGCACCGAGCACACTCCGAAAAACAATATGCTCGCCGCGACGCGTCTAACCGAGCCGCGACCACCGGAACAATATCAGCGGCAGATCGATGAGATCAAGGAGTTTTACGGTATTCGGCAACAGCGGCTTGAAACCCTCATTGAGACCGAAAATGCCGGCTAGGCATCTGGCGTCCGGTGGCGGTCATTTGGGCCGGCGGCACCGAAGTCAGCCGCAGAACAACGACGTGTTTTTCAAACAGGCCGCTCCGTGACTTCATAACGTTCCATTTTACTTGACCTGGACACCGAACGGCCTTATGATTGAGGTTTGCGTTTAGTCGCACATCGCTTATTTACGGCGAAGGAAGTGAGATTATGAAAAAGGAAATTCATCCTAACTACAACGAGATCTCGGTAGTCTGTGCTTGCGGAAGCACCTTTAAGACGCGCTCAACAATGGGCGAGGATCTCCACATCGAAATTTGTTCGGCTTGTCACCCGTTTTTCACCGGTAAGCAAAAGCTCGTTGACACTGCCGGCCGTGTGGACCGCTTTAACAAGCGTTATGCCCGCGGTGCAGCCGAAGCAGCGAAATAGATCGGAAATGCGATCAACAATCGTAATTTTCAATTATTAGCTCGATAAAATTTGACGCCGACCACTAGCGCCGTTCGATACGGGTGTGCAAATCACACCACCGATCGGTGAAAAGAGGTCGGCGTTAGTCGTTTCTTAGCTGTATTGGAAAGCCTGCGGCGAAATTGGGGCACTTGATCACGCTGATGCCCCGCCGGATTTCAGCAAGCATCCGTTTTACGAATTGAGCAATCAAAATCGAAGTATGAAAAAGAAACCATCGGCAAGCAAACTCAAATTTCTGCACACAATTTTCGCTATCGAGCGTGACCTGATCGTCGGCGGGCAGGCCGTTATGGAGGGCGTGATGATGCGGACGCCGTCGGCCTACGCGATCGCGTGCCGGCGTCAGGACGGTTCGATCGTCACGACGGCTGAGACGCTGCCCAAATGGAGCGATAAGTACAAGTGGCTGAATACGCCCGTGCTGCGGGGTGGTGCGACGCTCATCCAGTCGATGGCTCTCGGTGTCAAGGCCCTCAATTTTTCGGCGCGGATCTACGAAGAAGACCTTGCCGCAAAAGAAGAGGCCGAAAAAGCAAAGGCGGGCGATCCGGCAGTCGCGCTTGTTGACGGGGCGGTCGACGAACAGTTCTTAAAGGCTCCGGTCAAGGTGATCATGCCCGACAAGGCGGTCAAGAAGACCGGCCAGTCGGCAAGTGCCGTCGGCTCGATCATTTTTGCACTGCTGTTTAACGTTCTGCTCTTTATCGTGGCTCCGCTGGTACTGACCAATGTTCTGTTCATCGCTCTCGGCTGGGCCGAGTCGCCCGTCATCGCTGCCGATGCGTCGTGGTGGGCATTTATAAAGGCGTATGTCTGGAAGATCAAGCTCGATTCGTTCGGCTCGTGGGTATCGTTTAACCTCATCGACGGGCTGATCAGGATGGCTTTCTTCATCTTTATGATCTTTTCGATGTCTTTCCTGAAAGACATTCGCCGCGTGTTCGAATATCACGGTGCCGAACACAAGACCGTATTTACGTGGGAAAAGGGCCTCGACCTGACGGTCGAAAACGCTGCCCAACAGCGTCGCCAGCACCCGCGATGCGGCACATCGTTCCTGATGGTCGTCATGCTCGTCGCGATCGTGCTGTTCTCGGTGGTCAATTTTGAGGCGACGTGGCTCAATCTCGTCGTTAGGATCGCGTTGATGCCGCTCGTCGCCGGGCTGTCGTATGAGGTGATCAGGTACGCCGCGAAGAAAGAATCGGGGCCGATCTTCAAATTCATGACGCTTCCGGGGCTCTGGCTTCAGAATATTACGACCCAGGACCCGGACGCCGAACAACTCGAGGTCGCGATCAGGGCTCTCGATGAATCATTGAAACTGGAGCCCGTGACGGCCTGATCCGCGGTTCTGACCGCAAATATTAACGATATATGTTTGAAAAACTTGCACAGATCGAAAAAAGCTACGATGAGCTGACGGAACAGATCTCCCAACCGGAGTTCATGTCCGATATGTCAGTGTACGCAAAGCTGATGAAGCAGCACCGAAGCTTGGGCGAGCTCGTCGGGAAATACCGCGAAGTGCGAAAAATGACCGAAGATCTGCAAGGAGCCAGAGACCTCGCCGAAATGGCCGACGACGATGAGATGCGCGAAATGGCGGCTCTTGAGATCGCGGCGATCGAAGAGAAATTACCTGCGGCCGAAGAGGAGCTTAAGATGCTCCTGCTGCCCAAGGATCCGAACGACGAAAAGAACGTCATTCTCGAGATCCGGGCCGGCACCGGCGGCGACGAGGCGACGCTGTTCGCTGCCGAGGTGCTGCGGATGTATGCCCGCTACGCCGAGCGTCAGGGCTGGAAGATGGACATTCTTGAGGCGTCTGATACGGGCGTCGGCGGTATCAAGGACGCGGTCGCGGTCATCGAGGGCGATAATGTCTATTCAAAACTCCGATTCGAATCGGGCGTGCATCGTGTGCAGCGAGTGCCGCAAACCGAGACCCAGGGCCGTATCCATACCTCGGCGATCACGGTCGCGGTTTTGCCCGAGGCCGAGGAGGTCGACGTCCAGATCAATCAAAACGACCTCAGGATCGATACATTTTGCTCGTCGGGGCCGGGCGGACAATCGGTAAATACGACGTATTCGGCCGTCCGCATCACCCATATGCCGACGGGCGTCGTCGTTTCGATGCAGGACGAAAAATCGCAGATCAAGAACCGCGAAAAGGCCATGCGGGTCCTTCGTGCCCGGCTGCAGGAGATCGAGGAGCAGAAACAGCACGACGCTCTGTCGGCGGAACGCAAATCAATGGTCGGCAGCGGCGACCGCTCGGAAAAGATCCGAACTTACAACTTTAAGGAGAACCGCGTTACCGATCACCGTATCGGGCTCACGGTTCACCAGCTTGACCTTGTAATGGAGGGCCAGCTCGATGAATTCATCGAGACGCTCCGCACGCATTATCAAACCGAGAAACTGAAGGCCGAGGCGGTCGGAGCATAAGCCCCGGCCGACCCTTTACGATCGAACCACGATGCAGCCAACGCGATTATATCTGATAAGGCATGGCCAGTCGGCCGGAAACGCCGAGGGGCGTTTCGGCGGACACGGCCCGACGCCGTTGTCAGATCTGGGCCGCCGTCAGGCCGAAATGACGGCAAAGGCGCTGGCCAGAGAAGGCATTTCGGCGATCTATTCGAGCGACCTGACGCGTGCCGTCGAAACCGCCGAGCCGCTGGCACGGCTGCTCGATCTGCCGATACATCAGTCACCGGCTTTTCGCGAGCGCCATGTCGGCGTGCTCGAAGGGCTGACCTTTGACGAGTCAAAGGAGGCTTATCCGAAAGACTATTACGCCCTTGTCAATCGGAACATACATCACGTCATCACCAAGGGCGAAAGCTATCGGCATCTGCTTCGCCGGATAACCCAGAAGGTGAACGAGGTCCTGCGGGTCCATCAGGGCGAGCGGGTCGCGATCTTTTCACACACCGGAGCGATCTGTTTTCTCACGCTGCACCTTCTCGGAGCGATCCATCGCGGGACAAAACAGACGCCGTGGCTGATCACATCTAACTGCGGCATCAACCGCTTTGAGATCCGCAATCGGAGCAACATTCGCGTTCTGGCGATCAACGACACTCGCCATTTGGCGGCCGTGACCGGTAATGACTCTTTTGCCGCACGCTGACCTTCCCGGCAAATTCTTGACTTTCTGACCTGATTGAAATCTACTTGCAGTTG